>DAWDQD010000024.1:0-43305 GCA_052349145.1 Segatella copri
GAAGGAGTGGGGCTAACAGATAGGGAACGCACTGCGTTCCCTATTTATACTTATTTCCCGATGCAAAAGTGCTTGAAGATATTGTTTAGCGTTTCCTGGCTACTGATCTGTCCGCCAGTGATTTCGCCCAATTCTTCCAACACCATTTTCAGGTCTTCGGCGATGATGTCGCCGCTCATGCCCATTTCCATCGACTCCAATACTCGGGAGAGGGAATCATGGGCACGGAGTAGGGCTTCGTAGTGGCGGGCACTCGTTATGATGACGTCGTTCTCGGTAATCTCAGGAATATCAGCGGCTTTTACTAATGCCTGCTCCAGGGATGAAACGTTCTCGCCTGTGCGGGCACTGATGAAGAGTGGGGCTTCTGATTCACTGGAATCTGAACCGAAGGAATGGGTGAACTTATCGAACGCAAGTTTATCATCCTCCAGTTTATCCATCTTATTAAATACCACCAGCAGCTTCTTGCCCTGGTTCTTCAGCTTCATCTCTTCGATTTCTGAGGCTGACGGCTGCTCATCTAATAGCCAGATTACTATCTTCGCCTCTTCCATCTTCTGGAAAGTGCGCTCTATTCCGATGTTTTCTACCACATCATCCGTCTTGCGGATTCCGGCTGTGTCAATAAAGCGGAAGGTGATTCCGTCGATGAGGGTGGTGTCTTCGATTACGTCTCGGGTGGTTCCGTGAATGTCGCTCACGATTGCCTTCTCCTCGTGGAGCAGACGGTTGAGCAGGGTGCTCTTGCCCACATTCGTCTTGCCTACGATGGCTACGGCTACTCCCTGCTTCAGGGCATTGCCGGTTTCGAAGGAGTGGGCGAGGGTGGTAATCTTGTGATTGATTTCTTCGGCTAGTGCCTGGAGTTCGCTGCGGTCGGCAAACTCCAGTTCTTCGTGGTCGCTGAAGTCGAGCTCCAACTCCAGGAGCGAAGTCATCTTTAATAATTTTTCGCGAAGGAGGGAGAGCTCGTTGCTGAAATGACCCTTCAGTTGGCTGAGTGCCATCTTGTGGGTTGCCTTGTTGGTAGAGGCGATGAGATCAGCTACGGCTTCTGCCTGAGAGAGGTCCATCTTGCCGTTGAGATATGCACGACGGGTGTATTCGCCCGGTTCTGCCTGGCGACATCCTACCTCTGTAAAGCGATGGAGAACCTGCTGAAGAATGTATCGGCTGCCATGACAGGAAATCTCGGTGGAGTTCTCGCCTGTATAACTGTAGGGTGCACGGAACACGCTCACCAGTACATCATCGATGGTGTTGCCATCTTTATCCTTGATTTCGCCATAATGCAGCGTGTAGGGCTTGGCTTCTTCCAGGGATTTGCCGTTGGCAGACTGGAAGATTTTGTCGGTGAGGGTAATGGCGTCGGAGCCACTGAGTCGGATAATTCCGATAGCACCGCCGGCTGGGGTTGCCAGGGCGCAGATACATTCTTCTTGATTCATTTTTTTATTGTTTAAATTCTATCTAATACAACCTTGATGAGATTGTCGATGGTGCTCTTGTAGCCGGTGTTGGCGCTGAGGGCACGGCGGTTGGCGATGACCATGCAGCAGGTTAATGCCTTATGACCGAGGAGAAGGGAAAGACCGGCGAGGGCTGAACTCTCCATCTCGAAGTTGTTTACACGCAGACCGTTATACTCGAATGCTTCAATCTTCTGATTAAGTTCCTGGTCGGCAAGTGGGGCACGGAGCTCGCGGCCCTGAGGTCCGTAGAAACCGCCACAGGCTATGGTGATTCCACGAACCATATCATCGCCGGCTATCTGGTTGAGCAGTTCCGGATTGTTGTCTACACAGTATGGGTTGCCAATCTGGTCGTTCCATTTTACCTGGCGCTTGAATTCTGCCTCTGTTTCGAGGTCGCAGATTTCGTTGCGACGGGCATAGAAGTTGATGAGTCCGTCGAAACCGATGCTCTTCTGCGAGGCTACGAAGGTTCCGGCAGGGCAGTTGAGCTGCAGGCCGCCGCAGGTTCCGATGCGCACGAGGGTGAGCGTGGTGTGCTCAGGTTTCTCGGTGCGGGTTTTGAAATCGATGTTCTTCAGCGCATCGAGCTCGTTGACTACGATATCGATATTATCGCATCCTATTCCGGTGCTCTGCACGGTGATTCGCTTGCCTTTATATGTGCCGGTGATGGCGTGGAATTCCCGACTTGAAACTTCGCATTCCTTCTCATCGAAATGGGAGGCTACGAGAGCTACGCGACCTGGGTCGCCAACGAGGATTACTTTATCAGCCACTTGTTCCGGGCGTAGATGAAGGTGGAAGCAGCTTCCGTCTTCATTGATAATCAATTCTGATTCTGCAAAATATTTGCTCATGGTTCTTTTGATTTTAAGTTATACATTATTTATATTAGTGCTTTGCGCCCCTCTGTGTTTAAGATAAGCAAAGATACGAATAAAAAATGAAATGCGATATTTTTTTAATGATTTTAAACAGTAAAAAAACACGAAGGGCAAATCCCGAAAATGGAACTTGCCCTTCTCTTTCAAATCTCTCTTCTTTTATATACTAGTTTTTGCTCCACACGCCCTGAAAGGGCAGAAGCTCCTAGCCCAGGGCAACGCCCTGGGCTAGGAGCTTTTGGGCCTTCAGCCCGCACTTAAACCACTTGCTAAACTTGGGTTATGAATTCATAGAGAGCAGGAACTCGTCGTTGTTGCGAGTATGCTGCATATTCTTGTGGATGGTGCTCATCGCCTCGATAGAATTCATGTCGGACAGATACTTGCGCAGAATCCACATGCGGTCGAGCGTTGTCTTGTCCTGCAGCAGATCGTCGCGACGGGTAGACGAAGAAATGAGGTTGACAGCAGGGAAGATGCGCTTGTTGCTGAGTGAGCGGTCGAGCTGCAACTCCATGTTACCGGTTCCCTTGAACTCCTCGAAGATGACTTCATCCATCTTACTACCTGTATCGGTGAGGGCAGTAGCGATGATGGTGAGCGAACCGCCGCCTTCGATGTTACGCGCAGCACCGAAGAAACGCTTAGGTTTCTGGAGGGCGTTTGCATCCACACCACCGGTGAGCACCTTACCAGATGCAGGAGCTGTGGTGTTGTAGGCACGGGCGAGACGGGTGATGGAATCGAGGAAGATGACAACATCGTGTCCGCATTCTACCATTCTCTTAGCCTTCTCGAGCACGATTCCGGCAATCTTGACATGGCGCTCTGCTGGCTCGTCGAAGGTAGAGGCGATAACCTCTGCATTCACGGTGCGTGCCATGTCGGTAACCTCCTCAGGACGCTCGTCGATGAGCAGCATCATGAGGTAAGCCTCAGGATGGTTGGCTGCGATGGCGTTGGCAATATCCTTCATGAGGATAGTCTTACCGGTCTTTGGCTGAGCCACGATGAGCGCACGCTGACCCTTACCGATTGGCGAGAAGAGGTCTACGATGCGGGTGCTGAGATTGGTGGTGCGGCGGTCGCCACAGAGATTGAACTTCTCATCAGGGAAGAGTGGGGTGAGGTGCTCGAAAGGAACACGGTCACGAACCTCTGACGGGTCACGGCCATTGATCTTGATGATGCTGGTGAGCGGGAAGTATTTCTCGCCCTCGTGAGGCGGACGCACCTTGCACTCGATGACATCGCCAGTCTTCAGACCGAACTTCTTGACGAAGCTGGATGCTACATAAACATCGTCCGGTGAAGAAAGGTAATTGTAATCGCTGCTGCGCAGGAATCCGTAGCCCTCTGAAATCACTTCGAGCACACCGTTGGATTTCACGAGATTGCTGAAATCGTAGGCTGGTGCTTCCTGCTTGTTCTTGGCTGCAGGGGCAGCAGCAGGTGTGTGCTGGTGAGAAGTCTGCGGAGTGGTAGGACGGTCGAAGATATCGACAGTAGGAATGGCAGCCTGGTCTTCGATAGGAATGTCGACTACCAGGATGAAATCGGTTCCATCGCCCGGATCACCCTTCCAGGTTCCGTCTGCATCGAGTTCTACCTTCATACCTTCAGTATAGTGGATAGGAGCTGACTCCTGTTTCTTATCGGTTGCAGTTTTTTCAGTAGCTTTTTCCTTTGCCTCCTCAACTGGAACCGGAGCTGCTGCGTTCTGTGCGTTCATCTTAGCCTGGAGCATCGCCTGCAAATCACCGCTGATGTTAGCGCTCTCAGCGTTTCCGGCAGAGAACTGCTCTTCAGGAACGGCAACTTGCTCAGGAGCAGCCTGCTGGTTATCGGCTGTTGCCTCTTCCGGCTGTTCTGCCTCAGTAGCAGCCTGCTGGTTAGCCGTCTCCTGTGCATCTTTCGCCATCTGCGCTTCTAGCTCGGCTTTTACCGCCTGATGCTTTCTGATGGCAGCTGCTCTGGCTTCTGCAATGGCTTCGAGTTCTGCCTTGCTTCTTCTGCCGCGGTGTTTCGGGAAGTTGGCAAGTACCTGAGCCTCGATGTCTTCGCCTGATTGGTTTAGAGTCTGCTTCTGGGCAGCTGATTGTAAACTCTGCTCTGCCGGGCTGAACTGGATTTCTTCCTCAACCGCTGGGGCTGGGGCAGTTTCGCTCATAGCCTGAGGAGCAGTCTCGCCGCCGTTAGGACCCAATACCTGGTTCTTCTGCACGTCGAAATTCTCTCCTTCATTACCGTGTACGGAATAAACACGGTCTTCTTTCTTGGTTGCAATGCGGGTGCGCTTGCGCTTAGGGGCTGCTTCAGGAGCTGGCTGTTCTGCCTGGGCGTCGAGAATGGCATAGACGATAGTTTCCTTGTTATCACTCTTCTTTACCTTGACTCCCAGTTCCTTGGCAATGTCCTTCAACTGAACGACACTCTTTGCTTGTAATTCTTCTTTGCTATACATATATTATATATTGTATATTAATGATTTTTTTCTGAAATGTCGCGTTTCTGAATGGAAACACGGTATTGATTGATAAATTCGTGTGCAAAGATAATTAAAAAATTTGTTTCTGCCAAATATTTTGCCTATCTTTGCACAAAAAAAATAAAAATGGCTAGTCAAATACCCTATTTAGACGTTCAAAACCTCACCAAACGCTTTGGTGCACAGGTTCTTTTTGATAATATTTCCTTCTCTATCGCTGAAGGACAGAAAGTGGGACTCGTGGCGAGAAACGGCACGGGAAAGTCTACGCTCATGTCGGTGCTGATGGATAAAGAGGGACACGAGAGCGGAGACATCATCTACCGACGCGACTTGAAGGTGGGCTATCTGGAGCAGTCGCCGCAGTTTGATCCGGAGGAAAGTGTGCTGCAGGCGTGCTTCAATCATGAGGATGATCCGGAGAAGGTGCTGAAGGCGAAACAGATTCTCACCCAGCTGCACATTACCAACCTGGAACAGCCGATGGGACAGCTCAGCGGCGGACAGCAGAAGCGAGTGGCGCTGGCGAATGTGCTGATTACGGAACCCGACTTCCTGATGCTGGACGAGCCGACCAACCATCTGGACCTGGAGATGATAGAGTGGCTGGAGGGTTATCTGAACCGCGGCAACAAGACCATCTTCATGGTTACGCACGACCGATTCTTCCTGGACAAGGTGTGCAATACGATTCTGGAACTCGACGACCGCACCATCTACACCTACCGCGGCAATTATGCCTATTATCTGGAGAAGAGGCAGGAGAGAATGGACAATCTGAGAGCCGAAATTCAGCACTCGAAGAATCTCTACCGCAGGGAACTCGACTGGATGCGCCGTCAGCCTCAGGCACGCGGACACAAGGCGAAATACCGCGAGGATGCTTTCTACGAGCTGGAGAAGGTGGCGAAGCAGCGCATCGAAGACAGGCAGGTAAGGCTGAAGGCTTCTACCGTTTATATAGGTTCGAAGATTTTTGAATGCCAGTATGTGAGCAAGGCTTTCGACGACAGGGGGCAGAAGAAGGTGATTCTCGACAACTTCTACTACAACTTTGCCCGCTTCGAGAAGATGGGTATTGTGGGTAATAACGGAACGGGAAAATCGACCTTCATCAAGATGCTGCTGGGCGAGGTTCAGCCCGACAGCGGCAAGTTTGACATCGGCGAGACGGTTCGCTTCGGCTATTTCTCGCAGGAGGGACTGAAATTCCGTGAAGACCAGAAGGTGATTGACGTGATTACGGAGATTGCTGATTATATAGATCTGGGCGGCGGCAAGCACATGACGGCTTCGCAGTTTCTGCAGTTCTTCCTCTTTACGCCCGAGGAGCAGCACAACTACGTTTACAAGCTGAGCGGCGGCGAGAAGCGCAAGCTTTACCTCTGTACGGTGCTGATGAGGAATCCGAACTTCCTGGTGCTGGACGAGCCGACCAACGACCTCGACATCCAGACGCTGCAGGTACTGGAAGAATATCTTCAGGATTTTGCGGGTTGCGTCATCGTGGTGAGCCACGACCGCTATTTCATGGACAAGGTAGTAGACCATCTGCTGGTTTTCAAGGGCGAAGGCGAAATACAGGATTTCCCAGGCAACTATACGCAGTACAGGGAATGGAGCCGGATGCAGGCGAAGGACGAGGCGGAACAGGCGAAACCGGCAAAGAGCGGAAATGCAACGGCAGAAAACGACGGAGCTGGCACGGCCAAGCGCGACGCCAATTTTGAGAACAAGCGCAAGATGAGCTACAAGGAGAAGCGCGAATATGAGCAGCTGACCCAGGAAATAGATGCGCTGACCGAGGAACAGAAGAAGCTGGAAGAGGAACTCTGCAGCGGAAATCTATCGGTTGAGGAACTGACAGAGAAAAGCAAGCGCCTGCCTGAAATCAAGGATGAACTTGATGAGAAGGAAATGAGATGGCTGGAACTGGCTGAAATGCTCTAGACTTTGAAGTACGGGCTGAAGGCACAAAAGTTCTAACGCCTCTCGCCCTGAAAGGGGAGATGACGCCTCTCGCCCTGAAAGGGCAGAAGCTCCTAGCCCAGGGCAACGCCCTGGGTATAATGGCAATCAACAAGGCGCCCTGTAGGGGCAAAAGCTTTGTTAATTGCCCGGTATTTGAAAGCTTTTGCCCTTTCAGGGCGACAGTTTTGCGTCCGAAATTACCCAGGGCGTTGCTCTAGGCTAGGGGCTTCTGCCCTTTCAGGGCGTGCTGCTTGCAGGTTCTCATGGGCTAGGAGTTTTTGACCTTTACCTATCTGCAATATGATGGTTATCGTTGATTCAGGGCGTGCGGCGACAAAAATAAAAATAATAAAAATAATAAAATAGAAAGAATGGAAATTAAGAAATCAGAATTTACAATATCGGCTCCACGAGTGAGCATGTGTCCGAAAGATACGAAGGCTGAATATGCTTTCATTGGCAGAAGTAATGTGGGAAAATCGAGCCTCATCAATATGCTCTGCAACCACAAGGGTTTGGCTAAGACTTCAGCCACACCGGGTAAGACGCTGCTTATCAACCACTTCATCATCAACAACGAATGGTATCTGGTTGACCTTCCTGGCTATGGTTTCGCCAAGCGTTCGAAGACCGTACAGAAGCAGCTTGAACAAATGATAAGCAGTTATATTCTGCAGCGCCAGCAGTTGGCTAATGTCTTTGTGCTCATCGACGTGCGCCACGACCAGCAGAAGATAGACCGCGAGTTTGTAGACTGGCTGGGCGAGAGCGGCGTTCCTTTCTGCATCGTCTTTACCAAGGCCGACAAGTTGGGGCCGGTCAAGGCTCGCATGAATGCGGAGAAATGGATGCATGCGCTGGAAGACCGCTGGGAAGCACTTCCACCTTATTTCATTACCAGTAGTGAAAAGAAGATGGGACGCGACGAGGTGCTCGACTATATTGACGAAATCAACAAATCGCTCGCCGGAGAATAATCTTTCGGGAGAGAATAAACCAACAGAGAATGAAACAGATTAATTGGGGATTTATCGGCTGCGGAGAAGTAACCGAAAAGAAAAGCGGACCGGCTTTCAACGAAGTGGAGGGTTCGCAGGTGGTGGCTGTGATGAGCCGAAGCGAGAACAAGGCACGCAGCTATGCTGAGCGCCATCATGTGCGCAAATGGTACACGGATGCATCGGAATTGATAGAAGACCCCGATGTGAATGCTGTTTACATTGCCACGCCACCTTCTTCTCACGCCATCTTTGCCATCATGGCGATGCGTGCGGGCAAACCCTGCTATATAGAGAAACCGCTGGCAGCAAGCTACAACGACTGCATCCGCATCAACCGCATCAGCGAGCAGACGGGTGTTCCCTGCTTCGTAGCTTACTATCGCCGTTATCTTCCTTACTTCCAGAAGGTGAAGGAGATTATCGAGAGCGGAACCATCGGTAACGTGGTGAATGTTCAGGTGCGCTTCTCGGTTCCTCCGCGCGATCTCGACTTTCAGAGCGGCAAGGAAATGCCTTGGCGACTGCAGCCGGATATTGCGGGCGGCGGCTATTTCTACGACCTGGCTCCTCATCAGATAGATTTGCTCCAGAATCTGTTTGGTGTGATTACCCGTGCGCACGGCTATCCTGCCAACAGAGCGCATCTTTATCAGGCTGAAGATACGCTCTCGGCGTGCTTCTTCTTTGAGAGTGGAATTCCGGGCAGCGGAAGCTGGTGCTTCGTGGGACATGAGAGTGCGAAGGAAGACTGCATCGAGGTGATTGGCGAGAAAGGTTCGCTCTCATTCTCGGTGTTCACTTACCAGCCGATAGAAGTGATTACGAGCGAAGGAAAGAACTTGATTACGGTTCCGAATCCGCCTTATGTGCAGCTGCCGCTCATCAAGAGTGTGATTCAGCATCTGCAGGGAATAGGAAAATGCGACTGCACCAGCGTTTCGGCTACGGCTGTCAACTGGGTGCTGGACCGAGTATTGTGGAAGAACTGATTTTTTACAAAATCATCATCAGGATTAGAGCGTAAGTTATGAAGAGATGTTTCTGTATAGTAGGATTTATCTGTTCCCTTGTCTGCACTTCGGCAAGGGCAGGGGAGTCCGTGGATTCTACCATGCTGGGAACGCTCTTCAACAAGACGATGTTCATGTCCAATTCCCAGGACAGCCTCGTGAAAGAGCGCCATCGCAAAACCTTCTTCCATCAGGTGGGAGATGTGTTCACCCGGTTCTTCAGAGAATTCAACAGTACGGATTCGGCTTATATAGAAGACCAGCATTACAATTATACGGTGATGCTGCAGAACACCAATACCTACGAGGAATATACGCTCAGAAACAGCGAAGGACAGAGCATTTCCTTCTCGCCTGATCCTTCTTATCGCCTGGGGCCTTATCTGGGCTGGCGATGGGTGTTTCTGGGTTATACGTTCGACCTGAAGCACATTAATTTCAGGAATAACCACACTAATAAAAAGGAGTTTGACCTGAGCCTCTACAGCAGTCTGCTGGGAATAGACCTGTTCTGGCGACAGACGGGAAATGACTATCATGTTCAGCGGATGAATCTGGGTGAGCACATCGATTGTGCCCCTATCCGCAAGGCTCCTTTCGACGGTTTCAAATCGAGCATCAAGGGATTCAATCTTTATTACATCTTCAACCATCGCCGCTTCTCTTATCCTGCCGCCTATTCGCAGAGTACGGTGCAGCGGAGAAGTGCCGGTTCCATGCTTCTGGGAATCGGTTACACGGAGCATGAACTGGAGGTGAACTGGGATAAACTGACCAATCTTGTAGATGAAAAGCTGAATAAAAATCTGACAAACGGGGGAACGCCGGAAGCCAAGATAGACAGTTCGCTGATGTTCAGCAAGGTGAAATACAGCGATGTGAACGTAACCTGCGGCTATGCTTACAACTGGGTTTTCGCCAAGAACTGGCTCTTCAACGCTTCGCTCTCGGTAGGTGTGGCTTACAACCGCTCGAAATCGGATAATGAAAGGGAACATCTGGACATTACCAACTTCAGTTTCAAGAATGTGAACCTGGATGGAATAGGCCGCTTCGGTATTGTGTGGAACAACACGCATTGGTACGCGGGCGCCAGCACCATCATCCATTCCTACAACTATAAGAAAAAACAGTTTTCTACCAACAATTCGTTTGGCTCACTCAATATTTATGTGGGTGTGAACTTCGGCAGGAAACGTCATCATTAACATATAAAAAGAGAAGAGATGAAAATATTTACGAAAATGGCAGCTGTCGTGCTGGCTTGCGTGCTGGCTGTTCCGGGAGAAGCCAGGGTGAATGTGGTTTATCAGCGGCAGGACAGTCTGCGGATTGTAGGACTGCTGCAGCAGGCAAGGGCGATGAAGAAGAAACCTGCCAGTTGGATGCTCTGGTTCGGCAAGCAGATGGCGGGCGTTCCTTATGTGGGCGGCACGCTGGACCAGACGAAGGAAGAGGTGCTCATCGTGAACACCCGTGAGCTGGACTGCACCACATACGTAGAGATGGTAACGGCGCTCACCCTATGCGCCAAGAAGAATGAGACTTCTTTCTCGGCTTTCTGTGAACATCTCCGGAATGTGCGTTATGTGGGCGGAGAGATTTCCTATGTAAAGCGCCAGCATTATTTCACGATTTGGATGGATGCAAACGAGCGCGAGGGAATCGTGAAGAATATTGCGCCCAATCCTCCTTTCTCGGCCGTTCAGACCGTGAACATCAACTGGATGAGTACGCATGTTTCGAGCTATAAGATGCTTAAGGCTCATCCGGAATGGAAATCGGGAATCAGAAAACTGGAACAGAGTGTGAACGGCAAGCGTTACCGTTATGTTCCGAAGGGTAAGATTGCCAACACGACAGTTTTCCGCAACGCTATTCACGATGGTGACATTATCGCCATCATTACCAACAAGAAGGGTCTCGACACGACCCACATCGGTATTGCCTCCTGGCACAAAGACGGATTGCATCTGCTCAACGCCAGCAGCATTCACAAGAAGGTGATTGATGAACCGATGACACTTTATACTTACATGCATAAACATCCGGTGCAAATAGGAATCAGGGTTTGCAGAGTTCAGTAAAAAAATATTAGAAAAAGAAAAGATAAATGGAAGAGAAAAAGAATTTTGAAGCTGTCTTCAAGGAAGATCTTTATCAATATCTGCTGGGTATTGATAAGGTAGACGCTCATTTGCCGGAAGCTCCGGATTTGGAAGAGCTGTGGCAGAAAGTAGGCGAGAGTTATCTGCCTGACGCGATTCGCGAGTTTGCCAAATATCCTACGGTTTCATTGGGTTGGATCATGTATGTAGGAATGGCGCTTGCCAAGTATTGGGATGAGGATTGGGAACTCTACAGCAAGGTAGAGAATCATTATGAATATCTTCGTGACAGAATAGATTTCGACCACATGGATGATTACATCTGCGAAAAGGTTCTGCTGCTGAATGAGGAAGCGCATAAGGCTGTTACGAATGTAGTGGCAGAATGTGCTTCGCGCTCTTACAGCAAGCTGATTCATCTGAATCTGCAGCCTGGAAGCGAGGAAGCCTTCCGTGGTTTCGTTGCCGCCCTTCACCAGATGTTTCTCATGGGAATAGCCGTAGAGCTAAAAATGCTGGGTTACCACATGACTAAAATGTAAAAGAAAGTCCGTAGGCGTTCTGTTAAAATGCCTACGGACTTTCTTACTTATCACTAAAATAATTACTTCATTTTCTTGAGATATTCTCCAGCGCGGGAATCGCCGAGTTCCTGGGCTTTCTTCAGGTTCTTGATGGCCTCTTCCTTATTTCCTTTCTCCTTCTGGAGCAGTCCTAAGAGAAGGTAGCCGTCAGCATATTCAGGAGCCAACTCTATGCAATGGGTGGCTGCGCTGATTCCTTCATCATAACGCTTTACACGCAAGTCGAGACTTGCCCATTCTGCAAAATAAGTAGGCTCTTTAGGAGCCAGGTAACAGGTGCGGGCAATATCAAGCAGGGCTGGCTGCCACATGCGTAACTTGGTTTCGCATTGGTAACGGGTGTAGAAGAAGGCTGGCGAAACAGGACGGGCAATGGAATCGTACATATTATAATCCTGAATAGCGCGGCGGAATTCACCCTGTTCCTTCAGAAACTCTCCACGTGCCAGATAATAATTCGCAACCATTCCGATCTTGTTTCCAACGCTTACCGCACTATCGAGCAAAACCTCAATCTCCTTGGCTGGAGCCTTGAGATTCTTCTTAGCCTGGGCAGCCTCAAAATAGAGTTCGCCGCTGAGAAGTGAAGTATTGGTCAAATCCATGAAAATATCGTAAGCTTTCTGATACTCACCCTTTACAAAATTAATCTGCGCTTCCTGATGGCGGTAAATAGGCTGAGCCTTGATTTCGTATGCCTTTTGAGCCTCAGCTATGGCCTTATCAAGCGTCCAGTCCTTATAAACAGAATCGCCCTTGTAAATAATCTTCTGATAAATCAGGTCGGCATAGTTGGAATGAGCCTCATCCTTGGCAGCCGATTTCTTAATGCCTTCTTCCATCAGTTTGGCAGCTGCATCATATTCGGCCTTATCCGTCAGATAAGCGGCTTTCTCCTTGTAACCGAAGGCTGAAGTAGGAAATTTGCTGATAAACTCATCGCTATATTTCGCATACTCATCAGCTGTAGTCTGGCCTTTCTTCAGAGTCATCATCGTCATCGCTTCGTTCTCTGTATCAGGAAGAGCTGTACGGATGGTGGTTTCGCGAAGTGCTGCATCAAGACTCGAAAGACCGGTTACCTTCAGCTGCTTGGCGTAGTTGGCGTCGATGGCCGTAACCTGACCATTGCTGTGCATCAGACCGATGACCTGACCGTTCTTGTTGGCAAACGGACAACCTACTGCATTTTCGGGAGCACTATTCGAGAAGATGTAATAGTTGTACGTAGTCTTGAACTTCTCTACGCTGCTGATGGCCTCCTGCTGGTAAGCCGGCTTCTTGATAGAATATGGAACCAGCCAGACCTTGTCGCCAGCAGCCGATTCCTTGGTTGCAATAGGGGCAGCAACTGTAGAGGCGTTGATGCGGAATTTAGCCACATCGTAGAGTTCGTCGGCTCCCATGATGGCCTCAACAGGAATCGATTTTCCGGAAGCGTCAACAACGCTAGCCTTTACAGCTCCGACAAATGGCTTGAAGGTGCTGATAGCCGTTCCCTTGTTGTCAATAAAAACACCTTGGGTAGAGGCGATAATGTCGCCTTTCTGATTGAAAGTAGTCAAGGTGAAAACGCTCTTAGCCAGTTTCTGGACCGAACCCGGCTGGGCATAGAGGGACGATGCTCCGAGCATCAGTCCCATCATGATCATATTTATTTTTTTCATAATCTTATTTGTGTTGCTTGTGTTTATTGAGCAACTCCTTAGCATTTGCCAGGGCAGCAGGCGTAATGTCGCTTCCGCTGAGCATCTGGGCGATTTCTTCTATGCGCTGCTGCTCGTTGAGTTCCTTCATGTGAGAAAGAGTTCCCTCTTCGGTTTCTTCTTTCAGAACCTTGTAATGATGGGTTCCCATGGAAGCAATCTGAGGCAGGTGGGTGATGGAAATAACCTGACGGTTCAGGTTGCCCATCTCTGTCATGATTTCCGCCATCTTTTCCGCAATCTTACCGCTTACTCCCGTGTCGATTTCATCAAAGATGATGGTTGGCAGTTTTACGGCGCCGCTGATCATGGCCTTCAGAGAAAGCATGACGCGGGCGATTTCTCCACCAGAAGCAACCTGACTCACCGGCTGGAGAAGCGTGCTCTTATTGGCGCTGAACAGGAAATTTACCTTGTCAACACCATCAGAACTGAGCGGCTTGGCGGAGAATGAAATTTCGAAGCGGACGTTTGGAATTCCCAGAGGAATGAGACGTTTCTTCATTTCTTCTTCTATCTTTCTAGCCGATTTTGTTCGGATGGCAGTCAGTTCACCAGCCAGCTTTTCAGCCTTGGCAAGCAGAAGGGCAACTTGCTTTTCCAGCTCTTCTATGTCTTCATCTCCATTATCAATGTGCTGTAGCTGTTCGTTGATTCGCTCGCGAGTGGCGATGAGTTCCTCTACATTTTCCACATGGAATTTCTGCTGGAGCGAGTAGAGGTGGTCAAGCCGGGAATTGATGGTTTCAAGCCGGTTCGGGTCGAATTCTATATTGTCAACGCTTCCGCTTATTTCCTGGGCAATATCCTTGAGTTCTATATAGCTGCTCTGCATTCGCTCAGCCACCTCTTTCACATCCGGATAAACCTCCTTGATGTTGTCAATCTGCTGGGCTGCATTCTTCAGTTTGTCGAGAATACTGCCGTCTTCGCCCGAGAGTGCATTATCTGCTTCATAGAGCGCAGTCTTGATGTCTTCAGAATGGCTCAGGGTTTCTGCTTCCTGTTCCAGTTGCTCAAGTTCGCCTTCCTGCAGGTTAGAGTCATCCAGTTCCTTAAACTGGAAGCGCATGAATTCCTCGTTCTCCCTGTTCTTTGCGATTTCCGCTTTCAGGTCTTCCAGCTGTTGCTTAGCCTTTTTATAGTTCTTGTATTCGGCAAGATAAGCCTTCTTCTGCTTTTCATCGTGGGCAATAATGTCGACCACGCTGAGCTGGAAGTCTTCCTTCTGCAGCAGGAGGTTCTGGTGCTGCGAATGAATATCGACGAGCTGTTCGCCCAGTTCTCTCATCTTGCTCAGGGGGACGGGCGTGTCGTTGATGAAGGCACGGCTCTTTCCGGCAGCAGTCAGTTCGCGGCGGATGATGGTGTCTTCTGCATCATAATCAATATCGTTAGCTTCGAAGAAATCCTGCATTCCGTATTTTGACAGGTCGAAGTGGGCTTCAATCACGCATCGGTCTCTTCCTGCCTTGATGGCCTTGCTGTCTGCACGGTTGCCCAGGAGCAGTCCGATGGCTCCGAGAATGATGCTCTTTCCGGCACCCGTCTCGCCCGTGATGACTGAGAATCCTGGATAAAGAGGAATGTCCAACTCGTCAATCAACGTGAAATTCTTGATGTATAATTGCTTGAGCATAATTTCTTATCTTATTGTTTTAAAGGAACTTAACCTACCTATGAAGAATCTTTGCTTTATCGTCCGGGAAGTTGCCTCGAATCATTCTGCATGTAGCCTTATTCCTTGATTTTGTCCCAATATGAGTTTTGAGAAGGATTAATGGAGAAGAGCAGCTCATAAATGCTTTCTTTCTCTTTCTGAGTGCCATGTTTCTGATAGATGTTAGCAAGCTCGTCCTTCTTATAGTCGGTCCAGATTTGTGGCAGCAGACTGAGCGGTCTGTCTGTACGTGCCTTCTTCAGATCCTGGAGCAGGGTGTTGGTGATTTCAGTTCTGCCTCGTTCCACATTATTCGCCATTTCATCGAGCCCTTTTCTGTAATAGTTGTATTGCAACATTCTGAAAGGTTCCATGGCTCCGTTGAGATAATCGGAAATAATGGCGAACCGGTTTCTGTTGTCACTAAACGCTTTCCAGCCCGGAAAATCCAGATTCTGGGCGTTGTTGGTGAGGTTCATGCAACGTTGTAGAATGTCTTCCCCACCTTTAGGCGCAAAACTGTCAAGATCTAAACCGATGATGAGGTAAGCATAGTAGGCGAGCAGAGCCGTTAGCTGGTTGTCAATCCGCTCTTCGGTAAACTCCAGCTGGTCGAACTCGGCAAACTTGAACGTGAAGTTTTCATCCACATTATTATATAAGGTGGACGTATAGGCTGAATTGTAGACGGGACGGTTGGCCTGGATGAGCGCCTTGCAGGTAAAGATATTCTGGTCTTTATCATACTTGCTTACCGTGATATTGAAGTTGCACACGATGCGCTCGTTCTTCCTGAATTGAAGATTCGTCCATTGCCTGTCGTTCACAAACTGCTCAAGAGTTTGCTGCAGATTATCGAATACACGGTTTTCCGTGCCCTGAATCTGGGCATGGTTGATGGTAATCTTAGCCTGTAACTCCTGAGCAGCTGATGTGATGGGGCTACAAGAGATGAGCCAGCTCGTTGATAATGTCACGAGCCACTTCAGTTTTCGGTTTCTTCTCATATTCTTTCTTACCCTCTTCAGAAATAATCGTTATCTGGTTGTCATCCGTACGGAATGTGGTTCCAGGATTGCGAGTAGAGTTAAGCACGATGAAATCGGCATTTTTCTTTTTGCGTTTTTTCTGTGCATTAGCCTCTTCATCGTTGGTTTCCAGGGCGAAAGCCACAATTCGCTGATGTTTTTGTTTCATCTTGCCAAGGGCTGCAGCAATATCGTGAGTAGGGACGAGGCGGAGTTCCAGATCATCTTTCTCGCGCTTGATTTTCCTGTCAGCAATCTCGCTTGGCTTGAAATCAGCAACAGCAGCACAGAGAATGGCTGCATCGGTAGAGGCAAAAGCTTTAGTGGCTGCCTGATACATTTCCTCGCAACTTTCTACATCGATGCGATGAATGGCTTCGGAACAGCTGAGCGAAACCGGACCTGCAACCAGCGTAACCTCAGCACCACGACGGCAGCACTCTTCAGCAAGGGCAAAGCCCATTTTGCCGGAAGAATAATTGCCGATGAAACGTACCGGGTCAATCTTTTCGTAAGTTGGTCCGGCTGTAATCATGATCTTCTTGCCTTTCAAATCGAGCTTATCGCTTTCTTTTTCCTTGCAGTTTTCTGATGCAGCTTCATCGGTCTTCGCATTCTGCTGAGCCTGTTCATCGAAGAATCTGTCAAGGCATTCTACGATAATATCAGGTTCTTCCATGCGTCCCTTTCCTTCCAGTCCGCTTGCCAGGAATCCCACTTCGGGTTCTATGATGTGATTTCCATAGCCCAGAAGTGTTTTCATGTTGGCTTGGGTAGAAGGATGCTTATACATGTCGAGGTCCATGGCTGGAGCGATGAAAACAGGCGCTTTCATCGACAGATAGGTTGTGATGAGCATGTTGTCAGCAATTCCGTGAGCCATCTTTCCCATGGTAGAGGCTGTGCAAGGAGCGATGAGCATGGCGTCGGCCCACAGACCTAAGTCTACGTGCGAATTCCAGGTTCCATCGCGCTGCGAGAAGAATTCGCTTACCACAGGCTTATGCGTAAGAGCCGAAAGGGTGATGGGAGTGATGAACTCCTTTCCTGCAGGCGTAATGACCACCTGCACTTCGGCTCCGCGCTTGATGAGACCTCGTATGATGAGGCAAGACTTGTAGGCTGCAATAGAGCCCGTAATACCCAATACGATTTTCTTTCCTTTTAACATGAATTTTTCTAACTGTTAAGAAATAAATCCGAGTTTCGCAAGAGGTTTGTTCTTCAACTGCTTGCGAAAGCCCGGTAACAATTATTTTCCCATTCTCTTGTTGAATTCACGAAGGCGGATGCGGGTAAGTACCTGCTTGGTATTGTTGGTGAAATCGCTTCCCAAGACCCATGTAAAATAACCCGGGTCTTTGGTCAGAATCTCAGCCACATCCCATCCTTTGTATTTGCCGAAGTTGAATACTTCGTGCTTCAAAGGATTTCCGTTCTCATCGTTTACAACGTTGCCCTGGGCGTCTTTTACCTCTTCCCAAACGATGCGTCCGGCGAAATCTACATTATCCTTTTGCTTAGAGAAATCGGCAAGTTCATCCATATTGTTGTTGAGCACGCGCTCAGGTTCGTCCTGCACGCCTGGAGCATACTTGTCGAGCTCGCCCATGAGCACGCGGTAAGTAGCCTCTGTATCCTGATCTGCACGATGAGCTTCGAAATCTTCCTCCATCTTTCTGCCGCAATAGAACTTGTAGGCAGCAGCCAGGTTACGGCGTTCCATCTTCATGAAGATGGTCTGCGCATCGATGAGTCGGCACTTGTTGAAATCGAAGTCGATTCCAGCACGCAGGAATTCTTCTGCGAGCATCGGTACATCGAAGTAGTTGGAATTGTAGCCTGCGAAATCGCAACCTGTAAATTCCTTCTCTAATGTGGCAGCCAGCTGCTTGAAGGTTGGCGCATCTTTTACATCTTCGTTGCTGATGCCTGTAAGGGCAACTACTTCGGCTGGAATCTCCTTGCAAGGATTTACGTAGAGGTTCTTGCGGTCTTCAGTTCCATCAGGCATTACCTTGATGTAAGAAATCTGTATAATACGATCCTTGATCATGTCAAGACCCGTTGTCTCCAGGTCGAACACGATCAGAGGCTTAGTTAAATTGAGTTTCATTTTTGTAGAAATACTTTTCTTTTTGTTGTTTCAGAGAAAGCCCGTGCTCCTTTAGTCGTTAAGGAGCATAGGCATGATGAGCATCAGAATATCTTCGTTCTCAGGCTGTTCTGCTGGTACGATGATTCCGGCACGGCTTGGGTCTGCCAGCTGGATGATGATGTTGTCGCTGGTGAGATTGCTCAAGATTTCCATCAGACTGCTTCCCTTGAAGCCGATGCTGATAGGAGAGCCGTTGTATTCGCAAGACAACTGTTCCTTTGCAGATGTTGAGAAGTCAATATCCTCAGAAGAAACCTCGAAACGGCCTGACTCGATGTGGAAACGGATGAGCTGGCTGCTCTCGCTTGCAAATGGCAATACGCGGCGCAAAGCACTCTGCAAGCCTCTGCGGTCTACTGTAACCTCGTTAGGGTTGTTTGGAATGACAGAGTTGTAGTTAGGGTAGCGGCCATCAATCAGTCTGCATCTCATAACGCCGTCAGTAAACTGGATTTCTGCGCTTCGGTCATCAAACTTGATGATAGCGTCGTCGCCGTCCTTGTTCAGAATGTTCTTCAGCAGAGAAGCTGGCTTCTTAGGCAAGTTGAATGCTGAAGGAGATTCGCTCTTGATAGTGAAGTTCTTGCTGCGAACCAGCTTGTGACCATCGCTTGCTACGATAGCGAGAGCATCTGCTGTCAGGTCGAAGTAAATACCGTTCATGACAGGGCGCAACTCATCGCTGGCTGTAGCGAAGAGCGAGCGTGAAATGTTGTTGATCAGCATTTCTGTAGGCAAAGAAACGGTGGTGCAAGCATCGTTCATGCTCTGTGTGCGAGGATATTCCTCTGCGCTCTGACCTGTGAAGTTGTAAAGACCGTTCTGGTAAACAATCTTGATGGCAACGGCTTCTCCGGCAGCATCCACATCGAAGTGAAGAGGCTGCTCAGGCAGTTCCTTCAACGCATCGAGGATAACGCGGTTAGGCACACAAAACTCACCTTCTCCATCGTGGTCGGTAAGAGCGAGTGTACTCTTGATGACATTATCACTATCGCTAGCCGTGATGCTCATTTCACCGTTAGCAACTTGGAAAAGGAAACAATCGAGGATTGGTAACGAATTCTTGCTTCCAATCACTTTTGCGAGCATGTTGAGCTTGCTGCTCAATGCAGAACTTGATACTGTAAATCTCATGAGTATTTTATTTAAATTTTATTTTGTTTTCTGTTTCACCTTAATTTAATTAGGCAATATCACCTAATTGAGCACAAAAATACAAAAAATATCGCTGATAAGCAAAAATAATTGGAGAAAAGTTCTAGTTTTTGAACTATTTTTAGTAATTTCGCAGTCAGAAAGAAAAAAACACCCTTTAAACAAAGGAAAAACTTTAAATATTATCATATGGAATTACAAGGAAAGGTTATTGCCGTTTTGCCTGAAAGAAGCGGCGTCTCTCAGAGAGGAGAGTGGAAAGCTCAGTCGTTCGTAATTGAAACCCACGAGCAGTATCCAAAGAAATTGTGCTTTGATGTTTTCGGAGCAGACCGTCTGGCTCAGTTCAACATTCAGAGTGGAGAGGAACTCCTGGTTTCTTTCGATATTGATGCTCACGAGTATCAGGGCCGTTGGTACAACAGCGTCCGTGCCTGGAACATCCAGCGTGTTGACCCTAACGCCGTAGCTGGTGCTATGGGCGGAATGCAGCCAGGTGCGTTTCCTCCAGTAGGTGCTCCTGTAGCTCCTGCTCAGCCAGCAGCTCCTGCTAATGGCGCAACTGCAGCATTCCCTCCAGTTCAGCCTGCAGCTCCTGCAGCAGAGGGTGGTAGCGCAGATGATCTTCCTTTCTAAAAACAGAAAAGTAAGATAAAAATAAGAGCACTTCGCCTGAGACTTTCTTCTGTCTCGGATGAAGTGCTCTTTTTTTATTCATAATCTTATATTTCTCTTTATCAACTGTATTCTATTCTCTGCGTCTCTTCTCAAAGAATTGTTTCGAAGCGGCGAAGAAGAGGAGAACGGAAGCTGCATTTTCTATAGCAACCATCCAGAATGTTCCGTTGTAACCGAAATGTTCTGCCACAACTCCGCCTAGCAGACAGCCGATTCCGAAGCCCAAATCCCAACCTGTAAGAATGCTGCTGTTTGCCGTTCCACGCTGGTCGTGACGAGCCACATTAATAAACATGTTGAGAAAGGCTGGGTAAAGATGACCGTTGCCCAAGCCGATAAGACAAGCCGAAAGATAATAGGCTACCGGGTGCTTGACGGCAACAAAGATGATGAAACCAACAAGCGAAAGCAGCATTCCTTCGGCCGCATTCTGGGTAAGTTTTCCCTGGCTCAAGGCTTTTCTTCCCTGCAATCTTGACAGGAACAGGCCCATGGAAAGAAGGGCGAAAAAAGTGCCCGTTCCGCCCGTAATTCCGAGTTCCTCCTTGCTGTAGATTGCGAGATAATTACTCAGAACGCCCCAGCAGAAACCGAACATGGCGATGTTGATGGCAAGGAGCCAGGCACGCGTCAGGAAGAAGCGGTCGAGAGAAAGCTTCTCCTTGTTCTTAACGATTTCCTTTTCGGGGAGGCGGATGGTTCCTGCAATCACAACTGAGGCAATCGCCACGATGAAAGCTATCCAGAAGAGAATCATATAACTGTCTACCGCATTATGGAGATAGATTCCGATAGATGGAGCAATTGCCATGGCAAAATTGTTGCTCAGTCCGTAGAGTCCGATTCCTTCATTTCTCCTACTTGCCGGAAGAACGTCGATGGCGCAGGTGCTGTTGGCAACTGTTACGGCTCCGAACGGACCTCCGTGCAAGGTTCTGCAGATGGCAAACATCAGGATGGTGCTGGCTGCAATATAGCCGGCAAAGAAGATGGCGAAGGCCGTGAGACAGACCATCAGAACCTTCTTGCGCGAAAAGCTGTCAACCACATATCCGCTGAACGGACGAATAATGAGGGCGGCAACCGTATAGCCGCTCAGCACAATTCCAATCACATCTTTCGTGGCTCCAAAATTTTCGCTCAGATAGAGAGGGAGCAAAGGTGTGAGCAGATAGAAGGCGAAATACAACAGAAAGTTGGTAGTCATCACCTTGATGTAGTTTGCATTCCAAAGTTTCTCTTTCATCATTTTTTAGAGTTTATCCTTACTTTTAGAGTTTGTCCGCCAGCCAGGCGTCGATGAGTTTTCGGGCGATGGAAAGTTTCTCTGGGAGAATAGGGAGATTCTCTTTCGTGAACCATTTACCACGAGAGAGTTCTTCTTTCTGAAGATGAATTTCTCCATCTACATATTCTGCCGAGAAGCCAATCATCAGACCGCTCGGATAAGGCCAAGGCTGGGAACCGAAATATTTCAAGTTCTTGATAGTCAGACCGGTTTCTTCCTTTACTTCACGATGAACCGCCTCTTCCAGATTCTCGCCAGTCTCTACGAAACCAGCCACAAGACTGTCGAAATTTCCCTTGAAATTGCGAGCGTGTACCAGCAAGACCTGATCATCTTTCTTAATCAGAACGATGATGGCTGTGGCAAGTGAAGGCCAGACCTGTTTGCCGCATTCTGTACATTTCTTACTGATGTCGGTTGCCATTTTCATCGGAGCTCCGCAAACGCCGCAGAATAGGGTATTCATGTCCCAATAGTTGAGTTCCTGACACTTTCCTGCTTTCTGGTAAAGGGCAGGAGAGAGTTTGTAGAAACTAGGGCGCAAGCCGCACATTTCGTACTTCGGATTGCCGGTAACGGGCTCAGGAATGGTGAAGGTCTTCACCTCTGTTCCGTCTTCCATCGGGGTAATATTGAGAATGTGAGTCCAAGGCTTTGTTGGGATTGGACTCTCTTCTGAACAAGGAATCGTATAGGTTCCATCTTCTTTCTTTTCGAGCAAGAGATCAGTCTTGCAAAATATAAACCAATACTTCATTCTTTATTTTGAACTTATTTGCTTTTTTACTTTGATCTTTATAATATGCTTTTCCAGAAGCGTTTCGAGGAGCTATTTCTTCTTACCGAACAGCAATTCGAAATCGCGCTGGGCAGCAGGCTTGGTCCATGCTTCCGGCACAAACTTCCAGTTGTTGTTTGGTTTTGCATCAACCGTTCCCATCTTTTCAATTTCTTCCATCAGATAGTAGCGCTGGTCGCGCTTGCTGCGATAGATGATTCGGCTTTCAAGACTGTCTTTCGGGATTCCGGCACCCTTGGTTAGGAGTTCGCCGCCGCCATTTCCACGATAGCTGTTAACGGCTACCTTGTACCATTTCTTCTCATCGAAAGGTTCGCCGTTGCTCATGCGCAGAATCTTCACCTTCTCGCCGTCTGGCTTGGTTACGTCAACTTCGTAATCGATTCCCGCAGCACTATCAAAGTTGAACGAGAGATTCTTGAAACCGAGGCGTTGCTGGTCGCCAACGGTCTTCTCATCGAGCAGCAGGAGATGGTCGTCCGGGCTCTTCATGGTGTTCACCCAAAGGTCGTAACTCATTTCCAGATGCTTTCTGATTTCTTCGCCCGTCATGCGCATTACGTAGAGCTGGTTCTCATATTTATAGAGATTGAACATGTCGCTCACGTAGATTGGGCCGGCTTTCAGAACCGCGTTGAACTGAAGGGGAGCGTTGAACGAAATGTCGGCTTTTGTTATCTGCAACTGGAGGTTGAGGATGAAATCGTTGAAAGCAGAACTGCCGAAGAACTGGTCGCGGCTGTAGATGGTAGTCTTGAAGTTGCCAATCTGCTTGCCCACATATTTCTTTACTTCCGCAATCTGAGGTTCGAAAGTCTTCATGAAATCCTCGTCGATAGGACAATCTGTCACATCCACAATCTTGCCTGTCACCTTTTTGTCAGTTACCACCAGCTGCTTCTTTCCGTTCACCTTTTTCTTGTTGAGGGTGAGGGTTATTTCTGCATCTGCCACGCTAATGGCGTTGTTGGCAGGATCCAGGCAAACCACCTGCTTTCCATCAGTATTGGTTACGGTTTCGTTGTCGCGCGTATGGTCGTGGCCGAAGAGAACGAGGTCGAAGCCCGGCACTTCTTTTGCCACCTTGATAGAGGCGTCTTCATCATATTCGGCAGTCTGGATGCCTCCGTCTTTTCCGCTGTGGAAGAGGCCGATGATGACATCCGGTTTCTCATTCTCCTGAAGATATTTCACCCATTTGCGGGCGTTTGTTACCATATTTTCAAATTTCAGTCCGCTCCAGAGATTCTCCGTGAGCCAGTTTGGAATGGCAGGAGTAATCATTCCCAAGACTGCCACCTTCACGCCCTCGCGGTTCAGGATGAGATAAGGCTTAACGTATGGCTCGCCTGTAGAAGTGCTGATGATGTTGGAACCTAGAACTGGGCAATTGAGTTCTTTTATCCATTTGTCGTAAACTGGATGACCCGTTTCAACATCATGATTGCCAAACACTTGCGCATTATACTTCATGTAGTTTACCACATCGGCAGCCACGTTTCTAGCCTCTGTGTTTACATAATTATAATAATAGCAGGTAGGCTGTCCCTGCAGAATATCGCCATTCTCCAAGAGGATGAGGTTATCCTTGTAGTCTTTTCGCAAATTATTGACGTAGGAAGAAACGCGCGCCAAGGTTCCTGCTTTTGGCTTACGGTTGATGAAATCGTAAGGGAAGAAAGAGCCGTGCACATCGCTTGTCTCTATCACTCTCAGTTTTACGGTACGTTGTTGTGCCATCGCTTGTGAATTGAAAGTTAGCGCCAGAAGAAGCGCAGCAAATAATTGTTTCATATAAATTAATGTATTACTTTTGAGTAATGAAAGCCCATCAGTTGAGCTCTGTTTCTTATTTTCTCTGCAAAAGTACAAAAAAGAACTTAAATAGGCATACTTTTTGTTGGATATTTTTTAAAAACTAAAAAATAGGAGGTTTTATAATATGGCATTTGTTGATTATTACAAGATTCTCGGCGTAGACAAGAACATTCCGCAGAAGGATGTGAGAGCTGCGTATCGTAAACGTGCAAAACAGTTTCACCCAGATTTGCACCCTAACGACCCGAAGGCGAAGGCTAAGTTCCAGGCGCTGAACGAGGCGTATGAGGTGATTTCTGACCCAGATAAGCGTGCTAAATACGACCAGTATGGCGAACAATGGAAGAATGCTGATGCATTCGGCGGTTTCGGCGGAGCTGGTGGTGCAGGCGGTTCCGGAAGCTATGGTGGAGCAGGTGGAAATCCATTCGAGGGTTTCGACTTCAGCCAGTTTGGCGGAGGCGGAGGTTTCTCCAGCTTCTTCGAAAATCTCTTCGGAGGTCGTGGCAGAAGCCAGCAGTCTGCTAAAGGATTCGGTTCCGGCAATTTTGGCGGTTTTAATGGTGCTGGCTACGGAGCTGGTGCTGATTTCGGTACTGGTAGTTGTGGCGGCGGTTGCGGACAGAATGGTCGTGCCAATAACGGCGAAATGAACATGAATGTGAATATCGACCTTTATACGGCTCTGCTGGGCGGCGAAGGAATCATTAAATTGAGTAATGGTTCTAAAATCAAACTGAAGATTAAGCCGGAAACGCAGAATGGCACGAAGGTTCGTGTTCGCGGAAAAGGATACGACCGAGGTGACGGAACCTTTGGCGACCTGATGATTACTTACAACGTGAAGTTGCCAACCGGGTTGAATGATAAGCAGAAAGATTTGCTCCGTCAGATGAAGGATGCAAAGTAATTTCTAAAAGAAGGGAACGGGTTCTCGGACATGAGAACCTTCCCGAAACATGAAGGTAAAAAGAAACGCCCTGCAAGAAGGGAACATTCAGAAATGAAGTTCCTGATCTTGCAGGGCGTTTTTTATTCTATTCTGCGGCATTAATCTTCGACATGTTGAACGCAGAAACCTTGCCGTCTGGCGAAACGGTTGCGTTGATTTTGAAATGGTTGGTTTTCTTAGTACCGTCGGTAAGCTGAACTTCCTCACGTGCTGAGAACTGAACCTGATATTCATAATCTTCGTCACCCACCTCGCGCTTCTTTATCTTATAATCGTTGGTGAGGAACCAGTTCAGGTTGGTCACATCTTCCTTATAAAGCTTATTCATAAAGGTAACAACATCTGCCTTGGTAGCAGAATTCTTACCCAGAAGCGAAGAGAGAATGTCCTCGCATGAAGCCTGCAAACCATCAGCATCGCGGGTATTGATGCTTTGGAAGAAATGACGGAACAGACTGCTTACCATATCTTTCTCTTCAGGCTGCAAATCTCTGCTCTTGGCTTTCTTCATCGCATTCTCAGCCTCTTCGATATGCGAACCGTCAGCATGAGCGGCGAGATAAGCCTGGTAAGCTTCTACATTATCAGCATTCTTTGCCACATTCCAGTCGATGGAATCTATCTTGTTCAAAACCTCCTGCTTGTGTGGACTGTTTGGGTATTTGTCGAGATAAGCCTGCAGGGCCTCTTTCGAACCGCTTACTACGGCGTTGGTCCAGTCCTGATCGGTCTGTTTCAGAAGTTCGAGGTGAGCCATGATGGAATCACGATGCGCCTCGTCAGCATCTTTGTAAGTATCTAGGTAACTCTGCAGAACCATCGGGTCGCTACTCTGCATCGCATACTCGTAAGCTTCCAGTTCCTTATTCTTATTGGCACTATCATAGAAATAGTAGAAAATGCCACAAACGAGGAAGGCGAAAATCAGAGAGATGATAATGACGCCACGGTTGCTTTTTTTCTTTTCCTGGGTTCCCTCGCCGTTTCCGCCGTTCTGAGAATTAGATTGCTGTGGGCGAACCGGAGGAACGGGTGGAGTAGGAGGTGTTGCTGTTCTGACAGGTGTCTGAGGACGAGCCTGCTGCCTGAGAGCGTCCTGTCTGAGAGCCTCCTGACGGCGGACTTCTTCTTGTCTGATTGCATTCTGTCTGGCTGCGTTTTCAGCTTCTTGCGGCTGAGTCATAGAAGCCTGGCTGGCAGGAGTCTGCTGGCTCATTCCTGTCGGAGGCGTCATTCTTGTGAGCGAAGGATTCAGCTCATGGCAGTTAGGACACATTTCCAGGTTGCTGAAATAAATCTCGCCACAATTTGGGCATTTGGTAATTTTGCCTGCTATTTCTACTCCGCAACTAGGGCAGGTAGGTGCTTTATCGCTAATTTGGCGTCCGCATTCCGGACATTTTATAATTGCCATAATTCTATTTTGTGTTTATTAATTTACTTATATAATTCATGCTTCTCTACTTCCAGACCTTATCCACTCTTTACCTTGAAGCTAATCATAAAGTTCCAAGTTCAGGGTTCCAAGTACTATCGATGTCTGAATCTGATTTCTCTGAGTTTGTGGCGCCCCATGAAACGGCTTTTGTCAACATAGCCGTTTATTCCGTTGAGTTTGCCCTTACCCGTATATTGCCACATTTCGAAATCTCTACCATCGCGCAATACAGGGATGCGCTTCGTATACTGGGCAATCATCAGCTTGTAGCTGTCTAGCTTGCCCAGAAGATAGTTGTCATAGAAATTGGCTCCCGTATAGATGAGGGGTTTCTGCTTATATGCTTTCTCTACAAGATGCAGAAACTTAAAGAGCGAATCGCAGAATTCTTCTGTATTCATGCCGCTTTTCGTCTCCACATCAATCATAGGCAAGAGGTCCTGATCTCCCGGACGGCATTGGGCCTTGAAATTTTCCAGCTGCGTCTGCTGTGGGATGCGGGGTCTGTAGAAATGATAAGAACCTACTTTCATTCCGTAGCGATGAGCCAGGTCGATATTCTTCTTGTATTTGCTGTCGATGTTGGTTCCGCCCTCGGTAGCTTTCAGATAAACGTAAGCCATCTTAGAGTTGTCGCCCACGGTTTCCCAGAACACGTTGCCCTGATAATGACTCAAGTCGATGCCGTGAACGTGCCGACAAGTGTCTTCGCATTGCACCTGGGCATGGGCTCCCAAGGCAATAATGGATGCTATAATAGAGATAAATAACTTTTTCATAGATGCAAAGATACGAAAATCAGATGAAAATCGTACTACTAAGAGATTATTTTTATAGATATTTTACTCTTCGTCCTGATGAATCCCAGGTTAACCCCTTCAATCCTTACTGAAATTTATTCTTCAATCTCAGATAATGAACGGAAGAAATTGTTCATGAAATTGCTCATGGTTTCTATCGGAGCGTATTGCAGATAGCGCATGCTGCGGCGCAGATTCTTGCGCATGGTTCCCCCCGTGGTGCGTACAAAGCCGCTGCTGGTCTGCTCAAACTGAATGGCCTGCTGGTCCATGATATTATAGTAGAGCGAACGGAGCGTCAGCTTGTAAGCGCCTCTTTCTATGTGATGAACGAATGGGATTTCGTCCTGTTCAAAATCGAAGAAGGTGATGAGCACGCTTCCTTCCAGCTGGGCGATGCGCTGGATGCGGAGCTTGGCAAGCCACTTCTCCAGTTTCACGAAATCTACCTTGTCGCCTCGGGTTCTCAGGTAGTCTCCCAACTGGATGATTCCTCTGAGATTGATTCCGTTAGCCAGCATTCCATTTACGTTTGCCACGATGATGCGCAGCAGATAAATAGTCTCGATAGAGGTATCGATGGCGTGGCGTTCATCTTCCTGAATCTTGCTGAGCCGTCGGTTCAGAAAACCGTTGTTCATCTTCACCTCTCCGGCAGGAACATCATTCACGTTCTTGAGCATCTGAGCTATCTTTTTCTTCTTAAAGGTAGTCATCGGTTCCATTTCTTCCTTGATGCCGAAGTTGTCGGCACGGAGCTTAGTAAAAAGGTTGCGCTGAAGAAAATTCATATGCCTTGTTCTTATTAATAGTCAATAATAAAGTTTTGTTCTTCCTGTCAAGAAATCTCTAACGCAGAAGGAGACCCTCCTCTGATTTTTAGAAGTCTTCCTAACTGTATCTCTTAGGATAGCGCAAGAGGATGGCCAGCAGGGCTGCCACACCTATCGCCAGCGGATAGTAGAGATAAGGAAGAATGTCCATCGGACTGAGATTTGCCAGGCCGGCTGCCAGGAGCATCTGCACGCCATAAGGAATCAATCCCTGAACCATGCACGAGAAGGTGTCGAGAATGCTGGCTGCCTTGCGGTTGTCTACGCCAAACCGGTCGCCTATCTTTTTCGAAATATTTCCTACTGTCAGAATCGCTACCGTATTATTTGCCGTACAGATGTTTACCATCGAAACGAGGGCGGCGATAGAAAGTTCGGCTCCACGCTTGCTGTTTACGTGGGCTGTAATCTTGTTGATGATGAAATCGATTCCGCCGTTTTCGCGGATGATTTCGAGCATACCACCTGCCATCATGGCGATAATAATGAGTTCGCCCATGCCGATAATGCCGTTGCCCATGGCTGAGAACCAGCCAAAGAGGTCGTAGCTTCCGGAGGCACCCAGAAGATGACTACCTATGCCGATGGCGCCACAGAGTAGGGTGCCCAGAGTGAGAACAGCCATTACATTCATGCCGGCAATAGCGGTAACGAGGACGGTGAGGTAAGGCAATACTTTCATGTATTCTACCTCGTTGATGTGGGTTGGGGCCTGAAGACCGACTCCCATGACAGAATAGGCGATGAGCACGAGTACGGCGGCCGGAACCACAATCATGGAGTTGACCTTGAACTTATCGCTCATCTTGCAGTTCTGCGTCTGCGTAGCAACAACCGTCGTATCGGAGATGAACGAGAGGTTGTCGCCGAAATAAGCGCCACCTACGATGATGGCGGTCATCATGCCTACGTTAGCATCCATCGAGTGGGCCAGTCCGGCGGCTATCGGAACCAGAGCCACTACGGTTCCCACACTTGTTCCGATAGATACGGAGATAAAGCAGGCAGCCAGGAAGAGTCCTGGCAGAATCATGCTGGCTGGCAGGATGCTGAGCGCCAGGTTGACGGTTGCATCAACGGCTCCCATCGCCTTGGCTGATGCGGCAAACGAGCCAGCCAGCACGTAAATCCAGAGCATGAGCATCAGGTTGTTGGCGCCGGCACCCTTGCTGTATGTGTCCACTCGTTTCCTGACAGGCATTCCGCCGGAAATAGCCACGGCATAAATGCTCGAAATCATGAACGCTACTGTGAGCGAGAGGCTGGTGTCCAGATGACTGCTGTCTACCGAATATACGGTAAAAGCCACGATGAGGACAATCAGCAAAAATAATGGCGACAACGCCAGCAAACCTTTTTTATTACTCATACTTCTTTTTCTTCTTAATTAAAGAGTTACTCCATTCTTGAAGATGGAGATTTCACGATAGCCATTATACTCGTTGCGAGCCTCCTCGCCACTTGCTACGGCTATAATCTTATCAATAAACTTGCTTACCAAGTCTTTCATTTCTACACCTTCTACCAGAGCGCCGGCGTTGAAGTCAATCCAGTTTGGCTTGTTCTTTGCCAGATTGCTGTTGGTAGAAATCTTCATCGTTGGCACAAAGGTTCCGAATGGGGTTCCGCGACCTGTGGTGAAGAGAACGAGCTGGCAACCTGCTGAAGCCAGAGCTGTGGCTGCTACAAGGTCGTTACCCGGAGCTGAAAGCAGGTTCAAACCGGTTGTCTCCAGACGGTCGCCATACTGGAGCACGCCGCTTACCGGAGCACGGCCGCACTTCTGGGTGCAACCCAAAGCCTTATCTTCGAGGGTTGAGATACCACCTGCCTTGTTACCTGGAGAAGGGTTCTCGCCAACTGGTTCACCATGGCTCAGGAAGTACTCCTTGAAGTCGTTAATCAGGTGAACGGTCTTGTCGAAGAGTTCCTTATTTTCGCAACGGTTCATCAGAATGGTTTCTGCACCAAACATTTCTGGTACCTCTGTCAGGATGCTTGTACCGCCCTGAGCTACGAGCCAGTCGCTAAATTCACCTACCAATGGGTTGGCTGTAATTCCGCTGAAGCCGTCAGAACCGCCACACTTCAAACCTACGCGCAGTTTGCTTACCGGAACTTCCTCGCGCTTGTCTTCCTTAGCCTGGGCATAGAGGTTGCGCAGAATCTTCATGCCTTCCTCGAGTTCATCGCCTTCAACCTTCTGTGTTACAAGAAGTTTGATGCGGTCGTGATCATAGTCGCCGAGCATCTTCATGAAATCATCTGGCTGGTTGTTCTCGCAGCCGAGCGAGAGAACGAGCACGGCACCTGCGTTTGGATGCAGACAGATATCGCGAAGCACCTTGCGGGTATTCTCATGGTCACCCGAGAGCTGTGAGCAACCGAAGTTGTGGTGCCATGCGTGGATGGCGTCGATGCCTTCGCAGCCTGTTTCTTTCTTGAGGAGTTCTACCAGTTTCTCAGCCACGCCGTTAACGCAGCCCACGGTAGGAACTACCCATACTTCGTTTCTTACGCCTACTTCGCCATTCTTGCGAACGTAGCCCATGAAGGTGCGGTTTTCCTTAGCGATGTTCAGCTGCTCGTTAACCGGGTTGTAGGTATATTCGAGCGTACCGGCAAGATTGGTCTTGAGGTTGTTCTCGTTTACCCATTCGCCCGCCTTGAGACCGGTCTTTGCATGACCGATAGGGTAGCCATACTTCAGAATATCTGTACCCTCGGCAGCATCGTTGATGAGCACCTTGTGTCCTGCAGGAGTATCCTGCAATAATGTGATGGTCTTGCCATCTACTTCAATCGTTTCACCCTTCTTCATAGGGCGCAAGCAAACCACTACCGAGTCGGCAGGGTTAATCTTGATAAAACTTGATTGTTCCATACGTAGTCTGTTTTTTATTTATTGTTTATAATTTATAATGTCCTGTAAGAATATTCTTCCATGCGGAAACCCTGTTCTGCCCGATAGCCTTAGAGCTGGGTTCTGCGATAGAAATCTACATTTTCCTTCATCAGCAGCTCGATAGGCATATAGTTTACCGGTGTAACTTTCTTCTTCAGCACGATGGCCTGGAAGAGCGTGTCTACGCAGGAGTAACCCTGCATGTAGGCGTGCTGGGCGATGAGGAAGGAAATGCTTCCTTCGCGCAGACAGCGGGCGTTTTTCTCCACCATATCATAGCCCATGATCTGAACGTCGCGGCGGTTGGTCTTCAGCAGGAAGTCGCCCACGATGTGCGCTTTCGAAGTCATGGTGATGCAATGGTGGATGTTCGGATGCACGGCAAAGAACTTCTCCAGCATTTTGACGAATTCAGCACGTGTGCCGCTCAACGGCAGGTCGAGCAAGGTAATCTTCACGTTAGGGAAGTGGTCGTGCATGTAATGGCGGAATCCTACCTCTCGGTTGTCCTGCTGCTTGCTGACCACTCTTCCGTCTTTGGTCTGCCTCATGAGCAGGATTTCATCTTCCTTTGCTGCAAGCATCATCAGCATCTTGGCTGCGAAGAAACCGGAACAGAACGAATCCTGACCGAAGAAAGAGAGCGGACGGAGATCGGGCATGTAGGAGTCGAGCAGGATGAACGGGATGCTTTTGTGATGCAACGCCTCGGTAAACTCGCGGGTTACGTCTAGCGATGAAGGCACCACGATGATTCCTTCCGGACTGGCCTCAAGAATCTTGTTGCCTTCTTCGCGGAACGATTCCTCGCTGGAACGCTCATAGAAACGAATCTCTACATCGATATGGAAGTCACGTCGGGTATCTTCACATTTTTTTGCGCCTTCCTCTATTTCCTCCCAGTAAGCCTCAGATTCATGTTTCGGAATCAGCAGGTAGAAGGTATAGGATTTGTTGTAAGCCAGAGCGCTGGCGTACACATTAGGCTGATAATTCATTTCCTTGAGGGCTTTCTCGACCTTGTCGCGTGCAGGTTTCGATACGTTTGGACGGTCGTGCAGAACTCGGTCTACGGTTCCAACGGATACGCCAGCTCTCTCGGCAATATCCTTGATTCTGATTTTGTCGGCCATTGTTTTTTAGCATTACGGGTCTGGTTGCTTCGCGTGTACTTATTATATAAGGAGCCTCTCCTGGGGGCTACGATAGATAAAACGTCGCAGGTACTTCCTAGCTGTGCACAGACCACTATTAGTATTAAGCAATTCTGTTGTGTGCGACCACAAGTACGAATTTTGCCGCAAATATACAACATTTTTTTGAATTGTGCGAAGACACAGCAACTTTTTTGCACGGAAAACAAAAAAAAATGCGATTTTATTTCGTTATTCGAGAAATTATGGTTATTTTTGCCCTCGAAATTGAACGACAACTGATAATTGTACCTCATTTCTCTACTGAAAAGTGGAATTTAATTTGTTACTCATAACAAACAAAATAAAAACAAAAAAATTAAAACTATCAAACATGGCAAAAATTGTAACATTGGGCGAGATCATGCTTCGTTTATCACCAGAAGGCAATGATCGTTTCATTCAGAGTGAATCACTTCGTATCATCCCTGGTGGTGGTGAGGCTAACGTAGCTGTAAGCTTGGCTAACTATGGTCATGATGCTTACTTCGTATCTAAGCTCCCTAAGCACGAGATCGGTCAGATTGCTGTCAACGGTCTCCGTCGTTACGGCGTTAACACAGAGTTTATCGCTCGTGGTGGCGACCGCGTAGGTCTCTACTATGCCGAGACTGGTGCTTCTATGCGCCCATCCAAGGTAATCTACGACCGTGCACACAGCGCAATTGCTGAGGCTGACCCATCTGATTTCGATTTCGACAAGATTATGGAGGGTGCCCAATGGTTCCATTGGAGCGGTATTACTCCAGCTATTAGCGACAAGGCTGCTGAACTTACCAAGTTGGCTTGTGAGGCTGCTAAGCGTCACGGCGTAACTGTTTCTGTTGACCTCAACTTCCGCAAGAAGCTCTGGACTTCTGAGAAGGCTATCTCTGTTATGCGTCCTCTGATGAAGTATGTTGATGTTTGCATCGGTAATGAGGAAGATGCTCAGCTCTGCCTGGGCTTCAAGCCAGATGCTGACGTAGAGGGCGGTAAGACTGATGCTGAGGGTTATTACGGAATCTTCAAGGGCATGATGAAGGAGTTCGGATTCAAGTATGTTGTTTCTACTCTCCGCGAATCTCTCTCTGCTACACACAACGGCTGGAAGGCTCTTATCTATGATGGTAAGGAGTTCTATCAGAGCAAGCACTATGACATCAACCCTATCATCGACCGCGTTGGTGGTGGCGACTCTTTCTCTGGTGGTCTGATCCACGGTCTTCTTACTAAGGAGACTCAGGGCGAGGCTCTTGAGTTTGCGGTAGCTGCTTCTGCTTTGAAGCATACTATCCCTGGCGACTTCAACCTGGTATCTGCTGACGAGGTAGAGAGCCTGGCTGGCGGTAACGCTAATGGTCGCGTTCAGAGATAATTATAGTTTAAAGTTTATAGTTGATAGTTTATAGGCAGTCTTGCTTACGGCGAAGCTCCTATTAACTATAAACTATTAATTATTAATTAAAATAAGTAATGGCAAAGTTTAGCAAAATGCAGGTTATGGCAGCCATGAAAGAGACTGGTATGGTACCTGTTTTCTTCAATAAGGATGTTGAAATCTGCAAGAACGTCATCAAGGCTTGTTACGAGGGTGGCGTACGTGTTTTCGAGTTTACTAACCGTGGTGACTTCGCTCACGAGATTTTCGGAGAGTTGGTAAAGTGGGCCGACAAGGCTTGTCCTGAGATGATTCTGGGTGCAGGTACAGTTGTTGATGCCGGTACAGCTTCTCTGTATCTCCAGCTCGGCGCTAACTTCATCGTAGGTCCTAACTTCAACCCAGAGATTGCTCCAGTTTGCAACCGTCGTCTGGTTCCTTATTCACCAGGTTGCGGTTCTGTAACTGAAATCAATAATGCTCAGGCTGCCGGTTGCGACGTAACCAAGGTATTCCCAGCAGGTAACGTAGGTGGTCCTTCATTCGTTAAGAACGTAATGGCACCTTTGCGTTGGAGCAACATCATGGTAACAGGTGCCGTAGAGCCAACAGAGGAGAATCTTACTCCTTGGATCAAGGCTGGCGTTCTCTGCGTAGGTATGGGCTCTAAGCTCTTCCCTAAGGAGACAGTTGCTGCTGGCGACTGGGCTGCCATAACAGCCAAGTGTCAGGAGGCTCTCGGTTACATCGCGAAGGCTCGCGCTTAATTTAGACTATTTTTCATTCGAGATGCAAATTTCAGCATCCTTCTTTTCCATGTCGCCATCATCAATTCTGGTGGTGGCGGCTCTTTTTCTTTCAGCTTGTTCTCCTGCGAATAAGGCAAGGGTAGACGAGCTGAACGAGCAATCCTATGCTTATCATTATCGCAATCTCGATTCTACTAAAGTGCTGGCTGAGAGGGCTTTGAAGCTTTCAGAAGATTATCCCTCAGGCCGTGCCGAAGCCTATAACAACCTTGCCTTCGTATGTATAGCCAAGATGGATTACAAGGGTGCCAAGGGATGGCTGAAGAAGATTGAAGAGGAGAGCGATAATCAGATAGAACTCGCTATTGCCGATGTTCAGAACATGCGACTCTGCCAGAGAGAATCGCACAACAAAGATTTTTATGCTTATCGCGAAAAGGCGAAGAGGCGTTTACGCAGAATTCGCGAAGAGGTGAATTCCATGCCCCCGAGGGAAAGCAAACGCGTGATTTATGCGAAATCTGAATTCTATATTGTGGCCGCCACCTATTTTTATTATGTGGGCTTAGACGAGCCGATGTTTCAGGAGCTTAACCGTCTGGACCCAGATGAGCTGGAACAGGATTCGGCACAATATCTCAACTATCTTTATAATATAGGTTCGGGCGGAGCTATCGTCAAGGGAACCGAAAACGAAATCAATCAGGCGGAATTCGACCGGCTGATCAGCTGCTACATGCTGGCTAGCGACCCAGCCCATCCTTATCCTTACTGGCAGGCTAACGCCCTGCAGTCTATAAGCGAGCACCTCAGAAAAGGAGAGGTGAGCGATTTCCTCATACGCAACAACCTGCCTGCCTTCCAGTATCTCAACATCGAGCAGATGCCAAACAATCTGCTGGCAGGCAACTTTGCCCAGCGTGCCCTCAACCTCTTTTCGAGCTACGGAGATGTTTATCAGACTGCCGGAGCCAACCGTACGCTGGCTGAATGTTTCTTTGATATCCATGATTATTCTTCTGCGCTCGACTGCCTGAATCATGCCCTGAACGACAACAAGGCCATCGAGCAGGCACCCGACCTCGTAGCGTCGATACGTGAAAGGCTCTGTCTGGTTTATTCGGCTATAGATGATAAGCAGCAGAGCGATTACAACCGCAATATCTATCTGGATTTGCAGGACCGTTCGCGACAGGACCGCCAACTGGAGGCACGTGCCGCGGCACTCGACGAGAACGCCCAGCAGCTCAACCTGATGATTGCTGCCGTGGTGGCGATGATTGTGCTCGTGGTGGTTCTACTCTACGTTTTCGACCACATGAAGCGCAAGAAGATGAAGAACCAGTCGATGGATAAACTGCTTGCACCTTTGCGTGAGTGGAACGAGAATAACACTAAGAAAATCAACGAATTAAAAGATAAGCAGGAGGAGGTTCAGGATGAACTGAACGTAACCCGACTGCATATCGAAGAAAACAAGAAACGCAATCTGGAACAAAGGGCTAAGATTTCGCTCGTAAACAGTATTACGCCTTTCATCGACCGCATGATTCACGAGGTAAACCGACTCTCCGAAGGGGGCGAAAGCGATGAGGTGCGGCAAGAACGCTACCAGTATATCGCCGAACTCACGGATAAGATAAACCAATATAACAACGTGCTTACAGAGTGGATTCAGATGCGCCAGGGCTCACTCAGCCTGCGTATCGAAAGTTTCCCGCTCCAGCAGCTTTTCGATATTGTAAGCAAGGGCAAGATGAGCTTCCAGATGCAGGGCGTGAAACTCGATGTAGAACCTACAGATGCCGTGGTCAAGGCCGACCGCATCCTTACGCTCTTCATGATCAATACCATAGCCGATAATGCCCGCAAGTTTACACCCGAAGGCGGAAAGGTAACCATTAGCGCCAAGGTTTCTGACTTCGTGGAAATCAGCATCTCAGATACCGGAAAGGGTATGGACGAGGAGCAGCTGGCGCATGTCTTCGACCGGACCTATACAGGCGGTCACGGCTTCGGACTGCTCAACTGCAAGGGCATCATAGAGAAATATAAGAAGGTGAGTTCGCTCTTTGCCGGCTGCCAAATCAAGGCAGAAAGCAAGTTGGGCGAGGGGAGCCGCTTCAGTTTCCGTCTACCTAAAGGTATCATCCGCCGAACCCATCAGTTGTTGGGCATCATCATCATGCTCTTCGTGCTGCTGTCGGCTTCGGTCCAACCTTGCGAGGCTAAGAAGGCCAACGACATCCGCCAGCGCCACAATCATCACAAGACGAACGTAGATGCCAATCTCCAGCGTGCCGGCGATTTTGCAGATAGCGCCTACTTCAGCAATATCAACGGCACCTACCAGCGCACCCTGGCCTTTGCCGATTCTTCGCGCCATTATCTCAACGCGTTCTATCTGTCGAAATATCCCGACGGCAAGTATCTCATGGTGGCTCATCCGGAGGTGGGAATGGCGGCAGAACTCTCCTGGATACGCTCCGGACTGCCAACCAATTATCACGTCATCCTGGACCTGAGAAACGAGTGTGCCGTGGCTGCCCTGGCGTTGCACCAATGGTCGCTCTACCAGAGCAACAACAAGGTTTATACCCAGCTGTTCCGCGAGATAAGTGCCGATAATACGCTCGATATTTACGTGCACACGATGCAGCAGAGCGAGAACTCAAAGACCGTGGCCGTGGTGCTGCTCATCCTGTTGCTGCTGCAGTTGCCGCTGGCTTATTATCTGCTCTATTACCGCCACGTGCTGAGTTACCGGTTTGCCATGATTGAACAGACCAAGGCTAAGCGGACCAACGAGGCTGAGCAGGAATCCCTGAAACTGGAGCTGATGACCGATGAGCTGCATAGGGCTGAATATGAGAACGATAAACTTCATATCTCCAATTCCGTGCTCGACAACTGTCTGTCTACGCTCAAGCACGAAACGATGTATTATCCGTCGCGCATCCGCCAGCTTATCGATTCGCAGCCCGATGATGTAGATTCGCTCAAGGAACTGGTAGCTTATTATAAATCGCTCTATTCTCTGCTCAGCGCCCAAGCGATGGAGCAGGTAGAAGGCAACATCAAGGCAGATGATTTCCTGAACCGCTATCTTGTTTCTCTGATGCGCGGCAATTCCAAGGATTACCATACCGGAGTGGCTGAGATTCCGGGTTCTGCCTACGTGAGATATTGGATTGACCAGCAGGATGTGGCCTATGATGCTGCGCTCCATGCCCAGCTCTTCACCCCTCTGACGGGCGATTTGCGCTATCTCCTGTGCCGGCAGATTGTGAGGGAACTGGGAGAGATTACCAATCTGCGCGGCTGCGGCATCAAGGCTTGCCAGGGCGATAAGGGTTGCCTCAGGATAGAGGCCGTGCTGCCGGCACGCATCAAATGGAAAAGTTTAAAATCATAAGAAAATAAAAATATCAGAAAATGGAAAATTTTAAAGTCATCATAGTAGAAGACGTGCCCCTGGAACTGAAGGGCACAGAGGGTATCTTCAAGAATGATATTCCAGAGGCTGAAATCATCGGTACTGCCGAGAGCGAAATAGCCTATTGGAAACTCATCAAGCAGCAGTTGCCTGATCTGGTTCTGCTCGACCTCGGACTGGGCGGTTCCACCACGGTAGGCGTAGAAATCTGCCGCCAGACCAAGGAGCAGTATCCTGACGTGAAGGTGCTCATCTTTACAGGAGAAATTCTGAACGAAAAACTCTGGGTAGATGTGCTCGATGCGGGCTGCGACGGCATCATTCTGAAGAGTGGTGAACTCCTTACGCGTGGCGATGTGGCGAGCTGCATGGGAGGTAAGAAACTGGTGTTCAACCAGCCTATCCTTCAGAAGATAGTAGACCGTTTCAAGCGGAGCGTAAACAGCCAGCTGATGCGTCAGGAGGCTCTGGTGAATTATGAGATTGATGAGTATGACGAACGTTTCCTGCGCCATCTTGCGCTAGGTTACACCAAGGAGCAGATTACCAACCTGCGCGGAATGCCTTTCGGCGTAAAGAGTCTGGAGAAGCGACAGGCAGAACTGGTTCAGAAACTCTTCCCTGACGGCAATCACGGCATGGGCATCAACGCCACCCGCCTGGTGGTAAAAGCCTGCGAGCTCCGCATCCTCGATATCGACCATCTGCAGGCAGATGAAGAATAACTCGTTTCAATAAGCGCTTTTTAAAGAATGTATAAGAAAGTATTGGCCTATCTGGCATTATTGTTGGGAATAGCCGAAGTAGTGGTGATTCTGGTTTCGTGGCTGCTTACAGCTGCGATGCCCGAGTCGTTCACCCATTCGCTTACCAGCCCCGAGGGCATCCGCTGGTTTACGGGCCATTTTGTAGACCATCTCACCTCTGTATGGCTCGTATGGCTGGTGCTCATCAGCATCACCATCGGGGTGGTAAGGCAGAGTAGGGTGCTCCATTTCGACCATACCCAGTATCGCCAGCGCACGGCCTTGCGCCTGATGCTCATCGAGTTGTGCATCTCTGCAGGTATCATGCTGGCGCTCACACTCTTGCCCCATGCCATTCTGCTGAATGCCGTAGGAACCCTCTTTCCGGGTCCGTTCACGCAAAGTCTCATTCCGTACATCTGTTTCTCGGTCATGGTGATGAGCATGAGTTACGGCATCATGAGCGAGAGCATCAAGGGCATCAGTCAGGTTTATGATGCGATGAATCAAGGCATCCGCCTCCTTTCGCCCTGCTTTCTTTTCTACATTCTCGTGATGCAGCTCTATACATCCATCCTCTATGTAATGGAGTAAGATAAAAGCCCCCGATGCTCGTTTCCTTGCATCAGGGGCTCTTTTTTATTATGGTAAAATCAGGGGGGCTGTTCGGTTTTTCGGGGAGTTCGCTTACTCCAAACCGTCGCCCTCATTACCGCCGGTGGTTCCGCCGCCTTCGGTATTTCCGCCGCCCGGGGTGTTATCCGAACCGCCGCCACCTGGGTTATTGTCTGGGTCTTCCACATCGCCCTTATCGTCGGAGGTAACGTTTTTCACCACCTTGCCGTTGCGGTCGTAACAGGTAATCTGGATGGAGGTTTCCTGCAGCTCGCGCTTGATGTCAACGCTTGGGGTGAAGATTACACGACGGTTGGTAATCAGACTGGTAGCCACTTCGCCTACGGTAGGCACACTCTTGGCTCTTACGCCGAATCGCATGGTTCCCAATCCCGGAACGGCTACGGAATGACCTTCGGTACACCACGCCTTGATAACCTCGCCTGCTGCATCCCAGCAAACCTGCATCACGCCCACGCTAACGCCGCTTCTGATGGCAGCCTCCTTGATAACCTTGCTCTCTGAGAGCTTGTTGTAAAGTTCGGTACCGAGGATGAATCTGTACTGACCCTTCATTTCGCCTACTTGGATAAGGGTCTCCTTTGCTTTCAAATTAATTGCCATAATCTTTTGAATTTTAAATTGTTATAAACTATCAACTGTTAACTCTAAAACTACCGGATGGTAATGGTTGGCACGTAGTAGGTAGAATCTACTTTGGTAGAGATGTTGTTCTCCTGATGTTGCCGCTGGTTCTTTCCGATTACGAGTCCTGCCGTGCAGGAGCTGGATAGGAAGGTGACGATGGCTGAGCAAATCGCCACGATGAGATACCGGATGAATGCCTTCATGTTCTGGTTCATGATTTTTTCTCTGCCCCCTGCTAAGTTTCGTTTTTTCCTCTTTCCTCAGATTTCTCTTAGAAGAAGTACTTTGCGAAACGACTCGTTTCGAGGCTTGGAGTCTTGTTTTCATTACTTTTGTTTTCTGAAAAGCCTTGCCGTGAGAGAATCGTGGTTGTTGTCTTTTTTTCCTGTGCTTCCTCGTTCTCTTCTTCAGGCCTTTTTTATTTTCCCAATTAGGGAGATATTTTTCTCCAACTGGGCAAGTGATTTTGCGCGCTTTCTGAATCACGATGCAAAGATACGAAATCCCGATTTATCAGGTGTGCGATAGCGTGCGATACCATGCGATATCGGAACATTTTCTTCAAAACACTCAACATTTAACACTTAACGTTCAACATTGAAAAAGCCCCCGTTCCCAGCGATTCTATCGCTGGTCCGTCACCCGCCAAGTAAACATTAATCACTCCCCCTTATCCCGGTTCCCCGAGGTTATCGATAATAGCCTTCACCTGCTTGGGTGTGAACGACTTGCAAGTCTTTTCATACCCCATCTCCTGCAATTCATCCCAGAGCGGCTGGCAACGGCGAATCCAACTCATGAGATGATTCACGGCCGTGCGTGGCATACTCTCGGGAAAGTACATCAGTCCCAGTTCCTTCTTCGTATACGTGCGGTTTATAAAATCTTCCATAATCTTAATTTTTTGAAGTTTCGCAAGTAAGCCCCACACGCCCTGAAAGGGCAAAAGCTTTCAAATACCTGGCAATATACAAAGCTTTTGCCCTTACAGGGCGCCTTGCTGATTGCCATTATACCCAGGGCGATGCCCTGGGCTAGGAGCTTTTGGGCCTTCAGCCCGTACTTCAACCACATGCGAAACTTCAGTTAATTTTTTAATCATTTGTTTATCGGCTCTTTGCTCTCGGAAGTTGCAGCAGCCCCTAAAAGATAGTATTCGCTGAAATCCTTGCAGCCCGGTGGCAACTGGTGGTGAACCAGCTGGGGGAGCATCTCCCTGAGTTGCATGAAGAGGCTTTCGCCTGGCACATCCTGATCAGGAAACATGTGGAATTCCACCTGATAATGCCTTCCGATATCCGTCAGCAGCTGCTTATCCTCGGGCTTGAGGAGCGTGGCAGAAGGGATGGCTATCGCCTTATGTCCGGCAGAAAGCATCGCCCAGCAGTCGCTACATCCCTCCGTAATAAACAGCCTCTCGCCCGGTTTCAGTCTCTTCACAACCGGCAGGTTATAGATACTGCATCTTGCGCCGTATGGGAACCGGAAGCGGGGAGCATCCTGCTCCTTTTCTTCGCCCGGACTTTTTTCTTCAGAAGAAACATTCCCCTCAGAAGAACAACCTCCCGATGAAGATTTTTTCTTCGTGTAATCCAGATTTCTGTTCTGGATTCCTATAAGCCGCCCATCGGTATCGAAGTAAGGAATCTGCAGCCAGTTGATGCCCTTCTTATCCGTCCATGAAGTAAGTCTACACCAGTTCACCACTCTCCAGTCAATCTTCCTCTCCTCGAAGAGAAATCTCCGAGCTGCCTGGTTAAGCCAGGGATGCTCGAAGAACCTAGCATACCTGCTTGCATCGAAGGAAGATTTCCCCGAATTATCACCCGAAGAAGAACCATCGGATGAAGAGCCCGAAGAAGCCCCTCTGCCCGAAGACCCCCCAAAAGAAAAGTTTTTCTCCGAAGAAGAATCCTCCTCCAGCAGAATCTGATGTTCTTCTGCGAGCCATCGGCAAGCCGACGGGAAATCCTTCCCCAGGTATCTCATCGCCAGGTCGATGGTGCCGATGGAGTTCCTCATGCAGACATAGCATCTGCAGCTGTTCTTGGTCTTGTTGAACGTGAGGCTGGCGTGGTGGTCGTCATGGAAGGGGCAGAGCGCCTTATGGTGCTCCACCTTCATCCCCATCTCTTTCGCGACCTTCTCTATCGGAAGTTCGCGCAGTTTCTGAATCTCATATTTCTCCATCATATCCCTTTCCCTTTCTTTTTCTTAGCATCAGCAGCCATCTCCTTCTGCCCGTCATCAGCAGCCTCTTTCTGCCCGTCATCAGCAGCCTCTTTTTGTCCGTCATCAGCAGCCTCTTTTTGTCCGTCATCACCCTCTTTCTTCTTTCTTCCAGAGCCGCCACTCTTGCCCCCGTTCCGAGCGATTCCATCGCTCGTCCCGCTTCCTGTCAAGTACTCCTCAGTCTTAGTATAAAGCCCCGTTTCTGCCGAAAAGGTGATAAACTTGCGAAACACCCATTTTCTGATTTGCCCCTTCGTGCCATCTTTCGATTTCCCCAGCTGCAAGCGGAGCGATTCCAGCTGCGCCTCGTTGAAAGGGTTTGGCAGGTCGTCAAGCAGGTTCTTAGGTCCTCTTCGCTGTGCCTCGCTTACCGAGTCAGCATCCTGGTTCAGCAGGTCGGCGAATAGCTGCATCTTGCTCCAGATATCATGATAAACCAGCCACTCCACAAGCTCACCCATCGCCTTCGTCCAAGTCTGGTCGTTCAGCACCCAGAGCAGGCAGCCCGCCTTCCATGCCGACACGATGGAGCGCTTTGAGATATCCCACAGCACATCATCATCCGTCAAGTCAGCAAGCGTAGCCATATCTGCCGCCAGACGGTCGGTAAGCGAGTTCAGAGGCTTGATGATAAACCGTCCCTTACAGATGCTGAGTTTCACCAGATACTCATCCAGCTTTTCAAAGAAACCGGCATCATATTCGCCCTGTCTTGGGATCTTTCCCACTCGCGCCTGGCGCGCCTTATAAGAGAATACCATTCGGCCGAAAGTACCATTGAAGAGCTCGTTCTTGTAAAACTTGCGGGCTGCAAATGGGGTAGAAGAGAGCGTGAGATTGGCGCGCAGAACCGGATTACCTGTTATGCCGTCTGCCGTTGCTCTCAGAGCTCCGGCTCGCTGGCGGTCGTAGATATTGCGCAGCATCTGAGATATCTGCTTATGTCCGCCACACATCCGGTCCGCCATCTCCACCTCGGGCAGATTGAGGTATTGCGTTCTCTCGCCCAACTTCTCGCATCCCATGGCATTCTGGATGAAGGCGGCGTTGGTGACATCTGAGGGTGGAAACCAGAAACTCACATCCGGACGTGCCGGTTTCTCCTTGTTGGCAGACTTCGTTTTCATCTGTCTCTGCCATTCCACAAGCTTATCAAGTTCCTTCTCATCATGTTCACGGAAGTTGTGACAGATAGCTTCCACGATGTTGGACAGTTGTCCCTTATTACAGCCCGAATCGGCCACGAGATTGGCCATCATGCCACATAATTCCTTCCAACTGAGGTCAGGATATTGAAATTTCGCCTCACTTACCTGCGCTCCGAGTATCGGAAAGAGCATCGGAACTAAGGGCTCATGCATGTCTTTTGATACCTGAGAGAGCAAAAGTTGTACACATTCGGTGCCTTTTCCCAGCTTTGGCATCGCCGGAGCGGTTGAAATTGTGATATTATACTTCAAATTTTTTGTCTTCATTTCTTCTTAATTTATTGATTATGAGCTTTTTAGAGAGAAGTGGAGTTGGGTGGAGCGTTCCAGTTCCAGTTGTTCCAATTAATTTTTTGAGCGTTCCATTCCACCT
>DAWDQD010000025.1:0-41562 GCA_052349145.1 Segatella copri
TGATGTGAAGAAGGAGTGGGGCTAACAGATAGGGAACGCACTGCGTTCCCTATTTTCGTTATCTATTATTTCCAGATGCAACATGTGGATGTTGCTGATAGTATAGCTTTCTCTTGGATTTTTGGCTAAATGATATGCTAAATAATAATAAAATTGCTGCAAAGTAAGTCTGTTTTCAAAATTTTCAATTATCTTTGCTGATTGCAATAAAATAGATAAAAGATATTAATCGAATAAAAGGCGTGTTGTTTATCAATATGTAACCACCGATTTGTATTATCTAAAAACTAAGGATTATGGCAAAGATAAAAGTTGAAAATACAGAAATATCTGTTGTTAATGTTCAAAATGAGGATTATATCTCTCTGACAGATATGGCACATAGCCAAATGCAAGAGCATATTATTTTCAGATGGATGAGCCTCAAAAGTACAATAGAATACCTCGGTGAATGGGAAAAGCTATATAATCCGAATTTTAATTGTACCGAATTCGATACAATTAAAAATGCAGCAGGAAGCAACAACTTCGTGCTTTCTGTAAAGGCATGGATTCAAAGAACAGGTGCAATAGGCATCATGGCAAAAGCTGGCCGATATGGTGGAACTTATGCTCATCGAGACATTGCGTACCACTTTGGAATGTGGATTAGTCCTCGTTTCCAGCTTTTGTTGGTAAAAGAGTATCAACGTCTTAAAGCTGATGAGCAGAAACAATTGTCATGGTCTGCCAAGCGGGAACTATCAAAGATAAACTATCGCATTCACACGGATGCTATCAAAGTTAATCTCATTCCTGCGGAAGTGACTCGTGAGCAAGCTGCCATGAAATATGCTGATGAAGCGGATGTACTCAACATAGCCATGTTCGGCATGACTGCGAAACAATGGCGTGAGCAGAATCCCGACAAGAAGGGCAACATTCGTGACTATGCCAGTATTAATGAACTTATCTGTCTCTCAAATATGGAGAATCTCAACGCTGTATTTATCAATGATGGTATGGCGCAGTCTGAGCGACTTATCAAGCTCAATCAGATTGCCATTCAGCAGATGAAAATTCTTGAAGATACAGGCGGAAGAAACTTATTAAAATAAAGATGAATATGGCAATAAAGGATAAGGATGGAAATACGGTGGGATGCATTTTTATCAGATGCATCCCCCTATGTAAATCCATATATTTCTTGTAGCGGCTTTAAACTTTGTCTTCTATCTTTGTGAATAGGCATTTCCCTTTTCTATAATCGTTGGGAGAAATTCTTTTTTTGTCATCAAATTTTAATTTATAGTCTTCAACATCCCATTCCCAAGCTTCTAGCATTACATAATGTTGGTCATATAGAATCCAAATGAGTTTATCCCAAAGATAATTCGTTGCTTTAGGAACCATTGTGACTTTACTTCCAGGCTTACCACTTGGTCTATTTGCTTTTACCTGGTATCTTTGATGATTAAAAACAAAATCTGCACCTTTACTTACTGCGGTTTTATCCTGCATGTAATCAGAATAATCACTTTCTGACATTCCAACTAACATCGCTGCATCAAATTCAGATATAACAGAAGTAATCTGTGGCGCAACACCATATTTTGATTGCCATTGCAAGGCAATCTCAACAAGTTTATCTCTTAACATAATAATCCATTTCTTGATATTTGCTATATATTAAAAAACAGCAAAATTATTTCCCGATGCACCATACGTAACCAACTGAATATCAGTTGTTTAATATAGTGTTGAGCCATATAAAAGCCGGATTAAAATGTAAGGATTTTTGTCTCCTTAATTATCTGATATTCAGTGCTTTTTAGTCCTACTTTCCTACTTTTTTCAAGTATCTTTTTAAGCCCTTTTCTACGCCTTTCACTTTCCCACGCAAATAATGAATGTCGTTGATTCTCAATCGGTTAAGTACTGACGTGCTATTTGTGAGCCGCTTTCCTTCTGAATGAAAAGAATGTTGATTATCAGCTACTTACGATTTTCGTATTTTCACTTGATTTCACTTGATTTCATTCATTTTGTATGTCATATATCTTTACAAACACCCATTTTTAGGGGTTGAAGATTTAACATATTTAACCTTTGTAAACACTCAAAATCTGCATTTTCGTGCTAAAACGTGCTTTTTTATCATTTTTGAGAGGTCGGCTTTTATCTGAATAAATCTGCCATCGTCAGCTGGCATTGGATGTCATCAGAATAGCCGCCTGGCGCAAGTCCAAAGGAGGTAATCATCGTGATGAGTACCGTTTTCTCGGTACCTGTTTCCCTGATGAAGGTCTCCCTTCGGTTGCGGATGCGGTTGTCCTCTTCTTCTGTAATAACGTAAGGGGCATTGGTATATTTCATCTCACAGAGATTAATTGTATCGTCGTTTCTGTCGATGAGCATATCTATCTGTGCTCCTTTCGTCAGCGTCTTGCCAGTTACTGGGTCTTTTGTTCCCTTATATGACCAGGAATGTACGCTGCTCACAACGGCTGAGAAGCCGAGGGCTGCCTTAATCTGGTTGACGTGCTGCATACAGACGCGCTCGAATGCTCTTCCTGCCCAACCGTAATGGATGGATGAACCTGCGGATGAAGACCAGAAATGCTCATCCCCATTGGTATTCTCCGATATGAAATCGAAGTAGAATAGGGTGTAGTTGTCTATGAGCTGGAAGGTCGCATCCTTCGTCTTCTTGCCGATGGCTGTGAACTTGCGGATGAAACCGCACTGCTCCAGTTCCTGTAGCGCTTTCGAGAAATCTGCGTTGTCTGAGAGTTTCGACGCTTTCAGCAACTCTTCTCTGAGTATTCCCTGTTTCTTCTTGGCAAGCGCTGTGATGATAGCTATGTGACAGCGTGGCTTTTTGAACAGTGAAGCGTAGAGAGCATCAAACTCTTGTGTGAGTTCTCCGCCTGGCTGGAAGAATATCCGGTCGAAATTCTGTGCCACGCTCATTCCCTTTTTCAAGAAGCTCCAATAGTATGGGATTCCTCCCAAGGCCATGTAAGCTTCGAGAATCTGTCGGTCCTTATAGCCCAGATTCTTCGCTTCGCAATACTGCTTGCATTCTCTGAGGGTGAATGGTTGCAGCAGAACCTTGCATGTAAGACGGTTGTGAAGGCCACCATAGTTCATGACCACATTGTCGATGATCCATGATGTGGCGCTTCCACAGATGACCAAGATAAGGTCTTTTCTCGTAGAAGCCCATGCGTTCCAGAAATGGTCGAGTGAACGGACAAAGTTTGATTTAACAGTGTCCATCCAGGGAAGTTCATCAATGAAGATAACCTTCTTCTCTTCGTTTTCCGGAAACGTATTCAGGAAATTCCACAGCAGTCCAAATGCCTCAGACCATGTCTTGGGCATTGCACATTTTCCCATTCCGGCAAGATAAAGAGATTCTCGAAAGTCGCTTAACTGCTGCCTGCGAGTAGCTCCGTATGTGCCGGTATGCTGGAAAACGAAATGACTCTTGTAGGCCTCTCTGATAAGAAAGGTCTTGCCGACACGTCGTCTTCCGTAAACAGCCACGAATTGTGATTCATCAGAACTCATCAGTCCGTGGAGTGTTGCTATTTCATTTTCTCTGCCTATTAACATATCGTATTCTTTGTTTTATTCTCTTTTTATTAGGTGGCAAAGATACAAAAATATATCGATAAGTCGTGGAAATGTATCAATATTTAACAGATTTCCACGGGAAATCGCAACTTTTCCGGTTTTTTTTGCACTGAAAAGTATGTGGCTCAGATTTTTTTAGAAACCTATAGCAGTCTGTATTTACCACTTCATAGCCTCCTTAGGAAGCAACGGAATGGCTCCATAGCGCCCTAATAGGTAACCCTTGCGGACATCTTCACGAGGCTTGAATTCTGCCAAGGATGTAAGATGAGACGCTCCATCCTTTCCCTTCTCGACAAACCATACTTCGTCAGCTCTGATAAGGTCGAGGTTGAGCAGGTTACATTCATGGGTGGAGAAGATGAGCTGAGTGTCTCTTCCTGACTCCAGTCCTGAGAAATAGCACTCTAAGATTTTCTGCGAGAGCATAGGGTGCATACTGCGGTCAATCTCATCGATGAGATAATCAACTTCATTTTGCTTCAAATCGATGAGCATTGGGATGAAGTCGAGCAATCGGATGCTGCCATCTGATTCTTCGCTCAGATCAAAAATAACCTCTGTGCCGGAAGTAATATTCCGGTGGACAGCCTTCTGCTTGTAAATCTCATATCCTCCGTTGGCATTTACCTCGAAAAGAAGCATTTCGCCTCCAACTGTGGCAGCCATGCTGTACGCCTTGCCGTTCTTGGCCTTGCTGAGTATGTTGTCAAGTAAATCGGAAGATAAGTTCACATCCTCTTTCTTGATTTTGCACAGGCGCACGTCTGAAATGCCCGTGTTGAAGTAGGCAAGAAGCGAGCGAGTCGTTTCCTGCAGCTCATCATTGTTTTCAGTAAGGAAAGAAATTCCCTGCAGGCGTGTGCTTGGGAAGATGATCTTCAAGCCATCTGCAAACCAGTTCTTGACCATGCGTATGGTTTCAAGTCCTTTGCCGTTTCTGCGCACATACTCTGAAAGGAAACTGGAATCGGAAGGAGTACTGTGGGCGATGAACTTCAGGAGCATGGATGTTTCTTCGTTTTCATCCACCTTGCCAAACGTGAACTCGTTGCCGTCAGCTGTAACCTTTCTTGTGAAAACTTCCTTGTCGGTACGGCTGTTGATTTCAAACAGCCATTCCTCCTTGATTCCTCCGACTGTGAACTCCATGCCATAGGCAAAGCACTTACCCTTGGTCTTGAACTCGATTTCTACCTTAGAGTTTTTCTCTTCGGTATCAGCAAGCTTGAAAGGTTCCACCTTGCTTAGCGGAAAGATTCCATTGGCTATCTGCTGGAGCATGGCAATGGCCTTGATAACGTTACTCTTTCCGGAAGCATTGGCACCATAAACGATACCAGCCTTCAGCACAGAAATGTCATCACGCTTCTCTGCACGGGAAACATGAGACGGATGTGCGTTGCTCTTACCTGCCACAAAGCTGATTTGAGTCTCATCCTTGATGGAATATATATTTTCAAATGTAGCTCTAAGTATCATAACAATGTCATTTTAATGTTGATGCAAAGATAAGCTTTTTCTTTGAAAAATGTGTTTGTTAATGTCGAATACTTGCAAAATTCTTGCATGTTTAACACATGTTAGTTGGTTCGTGGCTTAGTCTCTTATCTAATCTTTATGATTATGTTCTGGTGTAGTATTACAATAAATGTAAATAAACCTTGCAGATAAATTGGGTTAGATTGCTAGTTAAAAAAGGATAAATATAGGCGAGCATTTCAACCACGTGGTTGAAATGCTCAATTTTGTATTTGCTTGTGATTCTTAAAATTATGACTTTAGAGAATTACCAAAATGGGCAACTTGTAGAAAAATTTGGATAGTTCAAACTGGAGGAAGCTATAATGCCGAATATGCCTTGTTGTTTAATAATTTCTATTCTAATATCGCAGTGAGTCTCACTTCGTCTCTTTGGATCTGCATTTCCATAATGCCATAGGGTGACTTGTTATTCGTTCAACGATTGATCTTTCATTAAATAGTAGAATATGTGTCAATGTTTAACCAAGTTCAATGTAAAATGACCACGATTCAAACACTTATGGTATTCTGATGTGACATTTTTTCTTTTTATAAAAGAAAACGCCGTAAAAAGTTGGTGATTTCGAAATATTTCATTATATTTGTAATTAAAAACTTTTAAGGAAGTAATTTAAAATTCAGAGAATATGGCAATCAAGGAAAAGAATGGAAATACGTTCCCTCATGAGCTATTCAAGGTTGGTGAGTTGGTCACATTCCAATGGGATGATACGTTGAAGGAAGGTATTGTCTTAGTTGTAGATGCTTATGGTACATTTGAATCTGCCAATATTCCTTCTTATGATATTATGGTAGAGAATGAGAATATGTTGTATAAGCATGTAAAATGCGATTTGGTAAAATCGAAAATCTAAAGATAATGTGTCGATAAGTCGTGGAAATCTATCGTTTTTCAATAGATTTCCACGACTTATCGGTATGTGTTGCAGGAGTTGGTTATTAGTATGCAATATTTCTAAAGGCAAAAATAACCAACAAAAGATAAGTGGTAGATTAAGGTTCTAACACCCATCTTGATTCTTTTCCAGTTGGACCTATTGCCGATTCGTTAGTAATATAGGTCAGACCAAACTTAGTTTTAGTTTTCATTGCCTTGCGAATAGAGTACATTATTTGTTCTATCGTAAAACCGCATTTAGGATAATCTTGAAGAGCTAATTCAACCGCACACTCTTGAGCTATACCTGCATTGCCATTGATATAGTAGCTTACTACCTGTTCGTCTGTAAGTTCGTCCACGGACTTGACAGAACATTGTTTAAGATATTCTTGTATATTCATATTGATAAATTCTTTTTTTCAATTACACAATCCTCTGGTACGTAAAGCTTCCATCGACATAAATAGGTGTCAGAATCGCCTGTTGAGCTTAGACGTTTGGTGTGCAAGGCACCTTTCGAGCGGCACGTTTCTATGAATTGGTCGCTTATGTGATGATGCTCTTTGCTATGCTCCAGGATGAATCCTACCTTTTGATAGAGGAATGCTTTATTGTACAATGCCAGATACTTTTCGAGTTTTGGCTCATCAAGCAGTGATATTCCTTCCATGCAATGAAGCAATTCCTCAATGCCTCCAGCACGTTCTATACGGTCGCAGCAGTCTATGACTGTTCGTTCCAAATCAGTTACACGTACATAAGGATTTCCCTTGGGAGTTATAACGCCATTTTCCGCAGTTGGTTCAAAAGGGGCTGCACAGTACACAAAGTCTATTCCTTCAAAAGCAAAATCTTTGAAACGGCTTTTGCTGCCAACATAGGCATTGTAGAAAGGTTGGTGAGCAACTCCATGTAATTCAAGGGCTGTGTGCCAACCAACATATGAAGATTCTGAAATCTTGGAACTCAACTCGAACTTGTCACACATGGGAGCATCTGTCGATGGATCAATGGTGACGTACATGTTTCGTCTAATGGGCTTCAGAACCTTCTGCGATTGCCATCGGGATATGGCCGTGGATGTTCCTGCATGAGACAATTTCATTTCACGCATCACATCTTCAAAGTTGAAGATCCTCATCTTGTATAAAGGCGTAAAAGTTGCCATTTTTGCATCGAAGTATTTATATATGAATAACTTTGTGCAAAAATAGCAACTTTTCTTCAAATATCCTAATATTTAAGCAAGAAAAACGAATTATTATACTATTTTCAGAATAGGTCAACGAATGGTGTCAACCTTGCTCCATTTCGTATAACTATTCTTGCATTTCAGCAAGGAAAAATAGATTTTCCCAAATTCCTTGATTATATGTTAATAAACAAGTTTATTTCGGCATATATACATATATGGTTTTCTTAAACTTGTAAACTTCCTGGTTTAAACGGTTGTAAGAGGGTAGAGGTTTACTATTTGAGTTTGAAAGAACATGTATATATACATGGGTAAACTTAAACCTTAAACTTGTATGCGCCGTAAGCTTTGCCTTGGTTGCTCTTTAGCTGGTTCAGGGCTTTACCTTCTTCTCCTCCTTGCTGAAAGCCAGTTTTCCTTTTAGATAGACAATAGCTTCATGTCACAAAAAAATGTCGTTTTTGTGACAAAATCATTAGCTTGCATCTTGTCTCAGGCATCATGCTTCTCTACTCAGCTTCCCTCTACATGCTGATGCTTACCCTTGGCAGTCATAGGCCTGATTGTTCTGTCCTTGGCTTAACCTTATTCATGTTCATGATGAAGTTTGAGTTTTCCTGCCAGTCTCTTGAACTTATAAGCCATATAGAGCAACCAGTTTGCTTGAACAAACATCGAGGAGGATGCAGCTTTCCTTTACCCAACCAACTGCAGATATTTTCTATTCATCCTTTTCATTCATATTTTTGGACGAAGCATCCACACTTACTTTTTCCGCTGCAAAGTTAGTGCAAGCCACATTTCTGCAAGTACCAGGTGCCTTATTCTCTGAATTTTTCAAAAACTTTTCCGTCTGCTGCTCATCCAAAAAACTTTTCCTGCCCAAGGGTGAAATAATTCGATAATTCCTTGCTTCCTATGTTTCCCTTGCCAACTCTGATAGCATCGTAAAAAATAAATGTTTCACTTCTAAAAATATTGAATTATGAAAAAGATGGAAAATTCTTTCGCAGTAACTGGTTTCGTAGGTAAGGATGCAAGCATCCATCAGTTTACAACCGCAAGCGTAGCTCGCTTCTCACTGGCCATCAGCCGCAATGAGAAGAATGGCGATGAAAACTCTCGCACTTCTGCCTTCATGAATGTAGAGGCTTGGCGCAAGAACGAGAATACCTCTTCATTCGACCGTCTGGTCAAGGGAGCACTCCTCACAGTAGAGGGCTATTTCAAGCCAGAGGAATGGCAGGATGCCGAGGGAGTCAAGCACAACCGAGTGATTCTCGTAGCCACCAAGTTCTATGAAGCTGTAGAGAAGGAGAACACTCCTGATTCTCAGCAGGGCAAGACCCAGAAGGATAAGTAAATCCTTCTCTTCCCATAAAAGAGCGGCCTTCGGGTCGCTTTTTTGTGCTTATACTTCTATGTCATTTTAATCATTCTGCTTCATTTTAATACCCTATTAAAACGATGCAAAATTATAAAAAATGAACTGATAAAACCAAAGGTTTTTCGCTTTATAGTACCTTTCGTTCAGAAGAAAGGTTAAACAATATGCAAAAACAAGTTTTTCTTTGAGATAAAGATGATTATTTCCAAATAAAAGAGTATTTTTGCACTTAATAAATATACGTAAAATATAAGATAAAGCCCTAATGTGAGCTTAGCAATATAGTAACAATGAAATATATTTGGTTGATTATCTTTCTGATATTGCCGATAATCGGTGTTCTTTATACCGCTTGGCGAATGTGGCATTTACTGCCTTTTTCCATTGCCATGAAATGGGTGGCAGTGGGAGTTTTAGTTGTATGGTTCAGCACCATATTCATCGCCTTTTCGGGAGCGTTAGAGAAAATGCCACTTTTTGCGGCAACAGCAGTTTATGAAGTGGGCTTTTCCTTCATCTTCATCCTGTTGTATCTGGTAATGCTGTTCCTCGTGCTCGACGTTGGACGCCTTGTTCATATAGTGCCTAAAGCTTGGCTATTTGACAATGGTTATACTTCCATCGGCATTTTTGCCTTCATGCTGCTGATTTTCGGCTATGGCAGCATACACTATAATAATAAGGTGAGAGAACAGATTGATATCAAGACCGATAAGGCTATCAGTTTAGAAAAGAAGAGTACAAAGATTGTACTTCTTAGCGATCTTCATCTCGGTTATCACAACCGCCGTTCTGACTTCAGGAAATGGGTGGATATGATCAATGCTGAGCAGCCCGACCTCATATTGATAGCTGGAGACATCATAGATAACAGCGTCCGTCCTTTGATGGAAGAGAACGTAGCAGAAGAGTTTCATCGTTTCAAAGCCCCTATCTATGCTTGTCTTGGCAACCATGAGTATTACGGCAACCAACCTAAGGCAAGGCGATTTTATCGCGAAGCTGGCATTACGTTGCTGCAGGATAGCGTGGCAAAGATAGGCAATCTGTGCATCATCGGCAGGGACGACCGCACGAATATGCAGCGCAAATCCCTGGCGATGATTATGGAAGAGGCAAGAAAGAAGGGCTACATTTCTGACTTGCGTCATGGGAAATCTTCGGATGAGTTTTTCATTCTTCTCGACCACCAGCCTTATCATTTGGAAGAGGCAGAACAAAACGGCATTGACTTCCAGTTTAGTGGTCACACTCACCACGGACAGGTTTGGCCTGTCTCCTGGGTTACCGATGCATTATACGAGAAAGCCTATGGCTCACTTCAAAAAGGAAACACTCAATACTACATCAGTTCGGGTTTGGGAATCTGGGGTGGAAAATTCCGCATTGGTACTCAGTCAGAATATGTAGTGCTGACAATTGAGTAAAAGTAAAATATAAAATCAGTGTATTTATAAAGAGCGGCCTTCGGGTCGCTTTTTTTTATGCTTATACTTTTCCTTGCTGAAAAGATAGTCTTGTTATAGGAGGATTTCATTCATCGACTTCTGGGAATCGGTAAGAATTCTGTTGCGAAGGTAACGGTTCTGTCTTATCTTTGCAAGGTCAGGGCGCTGCTTTGCTGAAAAATCTCCACACCATTCGGGTAGTATTTTGCAGACAAAACCTTGTATGGATAGCCATAACACCTTCTGAATGCAACATAATTTTTAACCATCCCCGAAGTAGTTGATCTACGAAAGGGAGATAAAATCAGATGGCATTATGACAACAATGAAATCAATTCTCAGCCGACTTACCCAGGCGGTGAGCGGCACAGACAAGGAACTCTTCAGTGAGCAGGAATTGAACCAGTTTGCTTCATTCTATCTTGACAAGTGGGATGAAAATACAAGCGAGGACGTGGTGGCAGAGTCTTTCGTGGACTATTGGTGGAACACCGACAGGGCTTGCAGACGATGCTCAGAATGTGGCAAGCTGATGCGTGAGGGTTATTGCGCAGACATGGGAGTAGCCTATTATTGCAGCAAAGACTGTCTGCATAGCGACTTCACAGATGAGGAATGGGCAGAGGAATGTGAATCCAACGACCAGAGTTATTTTACAGAATGGTAATCAAATAAATATACAAAACAATGGCAAATCAGGCAACAACGACCTATAAGGTCACAGGAACCCCAAAAGCAGTAAGCAACCTTTGGAACACCCTTCAGCGCATGGAGGTGAACAGCAGGAACATCTGGCTGGATGACCTCGCCAAGCACTATGGAATCGACTATCAGAAGAAGCAGATCAGCGTGCGTGGTCACATCTACTGGGCAGAGTATGAGGAGGATGAAGACACCAGTCTTCTTTCTTTCGAGACCGAAACTGCCTGGGATGCTTGCAATGACCTCTTCTTTGAGATAAACCGACTCCTGGATGATGAACTGAGCATTTCCTACAGATGCTGCGAGTGCGGATGTGAGGTTTATTACACCCACGATGAAGGCAATTACTTTCCCGAAGAATGCTGCGTCAGCGCATCCGGCGAACCATTTGAGGATTGTTGCGATGATGTTTACGGCACTATCGGAGAAGCCATCAGGGAATGGACATCCAAGACCGGCATTGAACAGGGGGAGCGAACCGATGAGCAGATGATGGACTTCATCAATGAATATGAGTATGAGGATGACGACACCTATTTCTACATCCGAGCCTTCACCTTTGAATAAATGACCCCTCAAATCCTGACGTTTCCCCTGACACTTTGGGTTGTTAGGGGAAGCGTGGAGGAACTCTCGCCAGATACCCGTACCTTTGTACACGTTAATACATGTCGCCACGTACACGTAGAGCCATGTACACATGAATACGTTAATACATATATACAAAAGATTTTATATTATGTCATTGAAAATCATTACATTCGCCAATCATAAAGGTGGCGTTTCGAAGACCACCTCTACAGCCTCCATCGGGGCTTGCATGGCACGTATGGGCAAGAAAGTCCTGCTCATAGACCTTGACGGTCAGGCAAATCTTACCCTGTATTTCATCCCGAATGAAGATGAGGTGCAGGCAAGCATCTTTGACTCTCTGGTTGATGGCGCACCCCTGCCAGTGAAACACATCAGGGAGAACCTCGACCTCGTTCCTTCCTCCCTCGAAATGGCAAGCGCAGAGATTGCCTTGACCAATCTTCTGGCAAGAGAACAGCTGCTGAGCCGACTGCTCGAACCCGTGAAGCAGAACTATAACTACATTCTCATAGACTGTCCTCCGTCTTTGGGAATTGTCACCACAAATGCTTTCCTTGCTGCAGATGAAATCATCGTTCCGATGACTCCAGAGCTTCTTCCTCTGAAAGGAATGAGAATGCTCGATTCCTTTGTCTCTACATTGCAGCGAGTGAAGCCGAACCTCAGACTGGGAGGAGTCTTTATTGCCAGATTCAACCATCGCAAGTTGAACAAGGTGGTTGAGCAAGCCGTGAAGTCCCGTTACGAGACTATCACCATGCAGACTCGCATCCGTGAAAACATCGCCCTGGCAGAATCTGCAGGCTGTGGTCAGAGCATCTTTGAATACGACCCTCAGTCAAACGGAGCGAAGGACTATCAGGCATTGACAGAAGAAATTATCTCACGTAATCAGTAAAGACTATGGCAAAGAAGAATATGGACATTCTGCTTGGCAACATTCTCGGAAAGGCTGCCATTCATCCGCAGGACAGATTTGACAAGTCTCCTGGGGACTCAAAGGAAGAACGAAATGAAGTTAAAAGTCCTCAGACAGAGAGCGTTTTGCCTAATGATGAACCCTGGCGACATTTCTCCTTTATCTGCTCAAAGGAACTCGTTGACAAGGTTCAGAGCATCGCCCGAAAGGAAGGTTTCACCATCCGCTCCTTCATGGAATACGTCATGAAACAAGGCGTTGAAGCTTATGAGTCGAAATATGGTAAGGTCAAGAAAATCAGGACTAAATCCATTAGGGAAGTCATGTAGAAAATGTGGATGTGTAGCCATGTACACATGAATACATTGATACACGTGTACGTTGATACATGTCCACATATGGATATGAATACAATGAAATTAAATAACATCAAAAACGATAAGTCATGAAAATGAAAAAGTATCTTTCAATCGCCATCCTTCTGATGATGATGGCTTCACCAGTAGTATTCACCTCTTGCGGCAATGATGACCCGATGGAGGAGGTCGATAGTCCGGAAACAAAACTGGACGTTTGGACAGAGCCTTACCATATCATGGGTGCGAATGTGGATGAGGTCAAGAGCTATATGGCTCAATCCATGAAGCGTTACCGCCAGGTAGCTGAGACTTCCGGCGACAACATCCAGTTGACCTTTATGACTGGGCAGGGTAGTGAAGGCGTTCTTTACAGTTTCTCCCGTCTTGACGGTTCGCTTTATTCTGTCATAGATACGGAGCGAAGTGTGAACCGTGGGCTTGTGATTGACTATCTGAAGAAGCACTACACGCTTGTTTCTGCCGATGAAGCCAGCCTGCAGTACTGCTTCACCAACCCGGACAAATCCATGGTGATTACAACCATGAAGATTTCAAATTCCTATTTCAATGTGAACTATTCATTGGTTTATTGATTGAGAAAAATAAGATTTCCACCATCAGAACTTCGTGCTCTGGTGGTGGTAGTTTTATCTGTGCGTGCTTGAAGGAGCATCCTGCTCTTTGTTGTGCTAAATAATAATAAAAATAACGTCTGATGGATATAAAAACAAGTTTTATTTCTTATATTTGCAATCAAATTACAAATATCGAGGTTAAAATGGTTTTAGAGATACGTTTAAGCAATATGTTCTCGTTTCGAGACGAGGTGACTTTGGACTTGCAGGCTGCCAAGATTCAGACAAAGAAGGCAAGGGAGCTTGAAGGTAATCTGTTTTCCGTGGATGGAGAACAGATGTTGAAGAGCGTTGCCTTATTTGGAGCTAACGCTTCGGGTAAAAGCAATGTGATTAAAGCCATCAGAGCTTGTGTGAACATGGTTCGTTCATCACATAATTATAATGTTGACACCAGGTTTGCCATCTCACCTTTCAAGTTTGAGGATTATGCCAACAAGCCAAGCTCTTTCTACATCCGTTTCCTGCTGAATGGAGTAGAGTATGAGTATTCCTTCTCCTTTATGCATAATGAAATCATCACCGAGACATTGTACTATTATCCGAATGGTCGCAAGTCGCTGGTATTCAGCCGTGATGAAAGTAGAGGAACTGAGAAGAAAGACATCTATGAGTTTAAGACTGTCATCAAGCGTCCTTTCGATGTAGCTGACAATACATCGAAGAAGACACTCTATATTTCTCGTGCCAGTCAGATGGACAGGGAAATAGCCCAAAAGATTTTCCTGTTCTTCTGCAATGACATCGTGCTTGATTATCAGGTGGCTAACATTGATTCTCTGGATAATTTGTTCAAGGAACGAAAGGAGCAGATGCTGGAGGTGTTGAGAACGGCAGATAGCGACATCATTGACTTCAAGATTCAGAACAATGCCATCACGACGTTTCATCGTACCAACCCTTCCGTTGCGTTTGATTTCGAGACGGAAGAGTCGGAGGGAACCAAGACTTTGTTCCGGATGATGGTGAGGATGATTGGTATTATCCATGAAGGAAAGATGCTCCTTGTCGATGAGGTAGATAACAGTCTCCATACCCAGCTGGTGGAATTTGTGATAGGTATGTTCAATCATAGCGACCATGCCCAGCTCATCTACACCACTCATAACACCCATTTGCTGAATACCGATTTCCAGCGAAGGGATCAGGTGTATTTCGTGAACAAGCGAGAGGATGGAAGCAGTGATTTGTATTCTCTGTTTGATTTCAAGGATTTCCGGGACACGCTGGATATGGAGAAGGCTTATCTGCAGGGACGCTTTGATGCTATTCCTACCATATCTAATCTCACTATTTAGCTTATTATGAAACAATTTACTTATCTTCGTACATAAATTATAAATATATGGGACAGATGAATCTTACTCCATTGGATGATGTGCTTGACAAGCACTTTGGAAAAGTTGGTACTCCGAAACGTGACGCATTTGAAAGAGACGTGGACGAAGCTTTACACGCTTACCGTTTGGGAGAAGCCGTTAAGAATACTCGTATAGAGCAGAACAAGCCTCTCGATTAGAAAAATGTTACTATTTATAAGATACGTTTAAACGAAAGACTGCGATATAAAATAAATAAGATGAAAGAATTATTGGGTATTATATTATTGACATTATTGATAGTGCTTGGTTCGTGCAACTCCAATACAAATGTGTCTCTTATGGAAACATCTCCGCAACTATTTGGTGTACGCCAAGTAGGCACAGGTAATCCTGGCTATAGAAATAGAGAGTTGTTCATAAACGAATTGGAAAAAAAGTGTAAATATCCTATTGAGTTTCAAAAAAATAATTTGGAAGCATACGTTGCTGTTGAATACAAGACAGACCATCGAGGATATATTGTAAAAAAAAGAGTGGTTGCTTGCGACAACAAAAAATTCAAAAAGATAACATTGGATATATTTGACGAAGTTAAAACTCTCAAAATAGCCACAACAGAGAAAATAGATACAATTTACTTCCAATACAAGATACAAGGTTCACCAACTTTAATCCATTCAAAAGTAGATGTCAAGATTATCGGCTATGGCAGCAATAATAAATCAATTTTAATGAAGTAACTCGATTTATCATAAATAATAATTATTAAAGAGTCATGAAAGTATATTAGTCTTTCGTGACTCTTTAATGTCTAAGTATTATAATTTTCCTATAATGCCAATTCTATTTCCTTTTTTTTTACTTTTTAGTTAAAAATCGCTCAAAAAACAACTTTTTTGAAACTTTTTTCCTGCTACGAAAAAAGACTTCACTCTCCCTTTCTACCTTTGCATCGTCAAAACAAGGAAGTATGGGTGAGCGGCTTAAACCAGCACACTGCTAACGTGCCGAACCGAAAGGTTCCAAAGGTTCGAATCCTTCTGCTTCTGCACATTGGCTCGTTAGCTCAGTTGGATCAGAGCACGACGCTACGAACGTCGGTGTCGGGAGTTCGAGTCTCTCACGAGTCACAATATTGGAGGTTTGGCAGAGTTGGTCTATTGCACCGGTCTTGAAAACCGGCAGGCGGCAACGTCTCAAAGGTTCGAATCCTTTAGCCTCCGCAAACTTGCCCTATCGCATAACGGTAGTGCGGCAGATTCTGGATCTGCAAGTGGTGGTTCGATTCCATCTGGGGCAACATCAGTAAGGAGCTTTGGCAGACTTGGTGTATGCGCGGGACTGAAAATCCCGAGAACGTGGTTCGACTCCACGAGGCTCCACTTAAAAATTCGGGAGTGCTCCAGTGGCAACGAGGGTGGACTGGAGTTCCTTGAGCTTGCGAAAAAATCCGCTGTCTGATGACTTCGTAGGTTCGAGTCCGACCTCCCGAACTCAACTTGCCCTATGGTATAATGGTAGCACAACGGGTTTTGGTCCTGTTAGCGAAGGTTCGATTCCTTCTGGGGCGACAAGTTAAAAAACAACTCCATGGTGTAATTGGTAGCATACCAGATTTCAGATCTGGAGGTGGTGGTTCGAAATCGCCTTAAGCGAGAGCAGAAGCCAAGCTTGCTTGGATTATGCCGAGTGCATGGCGATTCTCATAGAAATCCATCTGGAGTTTATATGGAGTTTGTAGCTCAGTTGGTAGAGTGCCAGGTTGTGGCTCTGGTGGTCATGGGTTCGATCCCCATCAAACTCCCAAATGCTTCAATAGCACAGTGGTAGTGCAGCTCACTTGTAATGAGCAGGTCGTAGGTTCGAATCCTACTTGAAGCTACACATAAGAAAGGCTTCTCTTCAGGCAGTTTTGCTTGAAAAGAAGCCTTTTAGCTTTCTTGTAAGACGATGTCTCGCTGATGTTCGTTCATAATTTTCCTCCTTTTTCCTTACACAAAGTTCAGAATAGATTTGAGCCTGTCCTGTACCTTGTTGAGCACCTGGATGGTGTCTTCGTTGTTCTTATCCTTCTTGTTTTCAAGAAGGATGATAGCCTTCTTTATCAGCTTGCAGTCCTCTATGGATAAAGGCATTTCAGTGATAGAGTAGTCTGGATCAGCGTATCTGTAGTATATTCTATCATAAACCTCGATAGGAGCATTGTAGCCCAGTTTGTCAGATCTCATAATCTGTATATCCATCTGAACAGTTCTGGCGCATACTCCTTTGGTAATTCCCTCCATGTCGTAGAGAGCATCGCTACATGCCTCCACGAGATCATCGAGAGTCCATCTTCTGTATCTGTTTCTCAAACAGTTGTCTATAGTTTTGTACCTTATTAAGGCATTCTTATTTGCTGGCATAGTTCTTTCATTTTAAGCGTAAAAAAATGGTTGGATTTCATCCAGCTTTTTCTCGCCATGTCAGAGCTGAAGCCAAGCATTTGGCTAAAAAGAAAAAGTTGGATTCTCCCGGTAAGGAAACTCCAACTCTTTCGTATTATCTTTATTCTCTGTGGGGCACGCTGCTACGATACCCGATAGAAATAACTATGCGAATAATGATGTGGGAATCCTATACCGGCTGTATCTGATGTACTTGATGTATGTACATAACTATTCCGCTCAAAGCGTCGATAGCTCTGAACGAATGATTGTGATGTTATGTGCATATTTAAATTCATTTCCGTATAGGATTTTTATTGTATTTTACTTCTAAATTCTTTTAACGGCTGCAAAGATACAAAAATAGTGCGAAATCTTTTTGCGTAGCAGCAAAAAAATGGTATAAACATGCGGATTTTAACCAAAATGAGCTGTTCTCATAGTGATAATCGGCTGATTTCCCCTGATAATGCTTCGCCCCACACCATGAAGGATGCTACTGGAGTTCCACCTGATAGACTTTGCATTTATGTCAGCAGAGCGTGACGTAAGTGTAAAGTCCTTCAGTCGGAAGGTGCCCACGAAACGACATCCGGTAGCTTACAAACTGAGTAGGTGGGACGCAAGCGATTCCCACTTAATCAGTTTGACACTACTGCATGTCCATTCGTCGAGAAGGGCACTGGCTCACAGCATCGTCCTTCATTTTCCCTCCCTTCCACCTTATTATAATATCCTGGTCTTCCTCTTATAAAATGTATTCATGTGTACGTGAATACATATATACATGGATAGGTGTGTAAGTTGTACACATGAATACAACTTGAAGCCCTCATACCATGATGAGTAGCAGGCCTTTATAGATTTGCATTTTTATAAACAAGATGATAATGCTTCGCCCCTCGCCATGAAGGAAGCTACTGGAGTTCCACCTGATAGACCTTGCATTTATGTCAGCAGAGCATGACGTAAGTGCAAAGTCCCTCAGTCGGAAGGTGCCCACGAAACGACATACGGTAGCTTACAAACTGAGTAGGTGGGACGCAAGCGATTCCCACTTAATCAGTTTGACACTACTGCATGTCCATTCGTCGAGAAGGGCACTGGCTCACAGCATCAACCTTCATTTTCCCTCCCTTCCACCTTATTATAATATCCAGGTCTTCCTCTTTATAAGCATTCTGTCTTTCCTTATAAATCTTTCGGCTTTCCTTCTTTATAATCTTCGCCCACGCCATAGTCCAGTAAGCATGAACAGTTAGCCAGGGTGTTGTTCTTTCGCAGGCCGATTTTATCGACTTACGAAGGAGCAACACGCTGGCTTTTTAAACTGTTGATACTTGCTTGGCCTATTCCCACCCGGCTTTTCTATCCCTGCAGTCATTCCCTGTTATACTTTTTCTTCTTACTGAAACCAGAAATCTTTGATTCCGTATCGTCTTTGGGATTTCGGGATTCTTTTTCTGCAAAGTTATCGCGTATCTGGCAAATAGCAAGTCGTGATTCGGTAACAATCTTCCTTTTCCATGAAACATGTAAAAGAGTATTCTTCCCATCAGACTTGCCTTATTGCCTTGTACGCAGTTTGAAAAGCAGAAAAAGCTTCCCGATCCCAAGTCCGAAAGGACTTAACGAAAGGGAGAAAAAATTTAGAGACTATGGCAAAAGATTTCAACAACCGCCTGATTACTCCAGAATTGGAGAAGGCAATGCAGGACTATCCGCTCTATTCCCAGGATAGTAAGAAGAAGGATGCAGTTTGCATCGCAGTGTTTTTCATCGGCAACGCTCGCTGGTACATTCTTGAAGGACAGCGAGAGAATGATGATTTTGTGCTCTTTGGCATCGTTGTAGGTCTGGCTGAGACTGAGTACAGCTACATTTCTGCCAATGAAATGGCAAGTGTGGAGTTGGACGCAACCAAGTTCGGACTCGGCAAGGTCAGAGTGGAGCAGAGAAAGCCATTCCAACCATGTCAGCTTTCTGAAATCATCGACAGAGAGTTGCAGTCTTTCCTCAGCAGACTTTACGATTGAAAACATTTTTCTCGGTGGGTAGTAGCTGATGGCTGCTACCTGCCAAGTAACAACACTTAAAGCAATGAACATGGTACAGGTTTACATCAAGGGACAGGAGGATAAGGAGTTGAGCAGCTTTTTGCGCTATTATCCGGTACGTATCAAGAACATCGGTATGGATGCTTTCTTCGACCGCCAGGTTATCTATGATTTCAAGGATGGTCGAAACCATGCTGATGTGGCGAAGTGCGTGGCAAAGATGCTTGTCAAGAAGTTTGGTCGTAAGGTTCGCAGCGTTGTCTTCTCTTGCGTTCCTGCAAGTAGCCAGGAGCGTAACGAGGCACGCAACAAGAACTTTTCTGAACTTGTCTGCAAGTTTTCAGGAGCAATCAACGGCTTTTCCCATGTCAAGGTTGTTGGCGAACGTACCGCAGTTCATGGCACAAAGGTCAAGAAGGAAGAGCGAGCAAAGCGCTTGAAGGAAAAGAATAATATTGAGGTGGATGCTAACTTCTTCAAAAACAAGATAGTCTGCATTTGGGACGATGTGGTCACTACCGGCACTTCATTCTGTGCCTACACCGCACAATTGGAACAAGTAGGGGCGCACGTAACAAACGGCATTTTCCTCGGCAAGACATCATATAAATATGTACAGCAATGAAAAGAAATAACATGACAAAGTTTGATAAGGCTGTTTCGGCAGCCTTTACAGGCCATCGCTTTTACAACTTCTCACAGCAGGAGGTCATAAAAGAGCGATTGACCAAAGTCATCCTCGAAGCTTATGAGCATGGCATCAGTAATTTTATTTCGGGATTCGCCATCGGTATTGACTTGATGGCAGCCCAGATTGTGCAGTCTCTGAAACCTTCCTGTCCAGGAATGACGCTTACCGCAGCCATTCCTTTCAGAGGTCAGGCTGATAGGTTCAAGCCCGGCGACAGGATGGTTTATGATGGATTGATGGCTTCAGCAGATGAGGTGATCATCCTTTCAGAATACTATTACACCCGATGTTTCCTTGACCGAGACGAGTTCATGGTTGAGAATGCGTCCCTCCTCATTGCCTTCTATGATGGGAGAGAGAAGGGTGGAACCTACTACACTTTCAAGAAAGCCAACTGTTTGGGCATTCCGGTTGTGAATATATATTGAATAACTCGCTAAATATCAAGCTTATGAATGAATTTGTTGACATCATCGTTATCTACATCGTTCTCCGTGCCATCCTCGCCTTCCTGGGCGCATGGTGGCATGGAGACGGACGCAACGATTTCAGACGAGACCGATAAAAGGATTGGTCTCAATTGTTTTGTGTACTATTTCTCAATGACCTATACGAGCATGCCGAAAGAATGTCTGTTTCCCTTTTGAACCCTTAGTGTCCCGATTTTTACGGGACACTAAGGGGTTACGACCTGTCAATGAAATGCGTCTGTTTCCCTTATCTGCGATGCTTGAAAGGCTTATTCCTTTGTTATATCGGATTTTCTGAAAAATATTCTTAAATTTAATGCTGAAAAACTGCATATCTCATCTTTTCTTTGTATTTTTGCAAAAGAATTACGAATTTAAGCACGAAAGATATGATATTACAATTTAAAGTAAAGAATTTCCTTTCTATAAGAGAAGAGCAGACGTTGGATTTTACGGCTTCTGCTGACAAAACGTATGAAGACTACGCTGTTGTTAAAATAAAAGGTGTTCGCATTTCCAAATTGGGTGTTGTTTACGGACCAAACGCATCTGGCAAGAGCAACATCCTCAAAGCTTTGGCTTGGTTCATTTTTTATTTGGTTGCAAGTCGTTCCAAGAAACCTGGTACAGGTACAGGACTGACACCATTCATGATGGATGAGGATAGCCGAAACCGAAACTCATCATTTGAATTGATTTTCTATATTGGTGATGTCAGATATGAATATTCCGTTGTCTTGAACAACCAAAAGATTTATAAGGAAGAACTGTACTTCTATCCCAATAACCGCCGTGCGCTCTTTTATGAGCGTACTTGGAATGAGGACAAGAGCAATTCTTCAATTTCTTTCGGACCATTGCTGAAGTTGTCTGCAACACAGAAACTGTTCATAGAGTCAAATTGCATTTCCAATGCTACGGTACTCACAACCTATAAGAATGCAAACGTTGAAAAGAATGTTGAACTTGACAAAGTCTTCAATTATTTTGAAAGCGAGTTCATGCCTTTGCTCAGCAAGAATGATAATCTTGGACAGTTAGCTAACGATGTGGTAAGATTGGATGCTGACAGCAAGAAGTTTATCTGCGAGATGCTTGAAAAGGCTGATTTCAACATTTCCGACTTATACATCAAGGAAGAAAAAGGTGAGGTTTCTGAGGAAGCAATGGAGAAGTTCAGAAAGATAGCAAAAATCTTACATATCTCGGAACCACAGGACAAGATCATATCTACAGAAGAATTGTTCTTCACCCACAAGACTCCTTTCTACACGGGAAGTCTTTCTAACATGGTGGAATCGGAAGGTACCAACCGTATGTACGGTTTGTCGGCATTGTTATTTACACTTATCAAAAACAATCAGACATTGCTGTGTGATGAGTTGGAGAACTCGCTGCATTACGACCTGTTCACCCATATTATCAAGACATTCCTTGTAAATTCAGACCGGGCACAATTGATATTCTCTACTCATAGTCTTATGCTTCTTGACGAGGATTTTATCCGCAGGGATATGGTGTATTTTGCCAGCAAAAACGAATCGGGAGCGACAGAGATTTATCGTGCCAAAGATTTCGGTCTCCATAAGGAAGTGTCCATCCTCAATGCTTACAGAGCAGGTAAGTTGGGAGCGAAGCCTCAGTTGGGCAGTATATTTATTGACGAATAAGAAAGGAGGTTAACATGGAACAGAGACCGCTTGAATATACCGTCAAAATCTATTGTGAGGGTTTTACGGAATGGTACTACTTTGAATGGTTGCGCACCATCCATCTTACTCCTGCAGAATATCGCAGGGAAATTTACGGGACTGCTAAGTGATGGCTAAAATTGAAAAGATACTCTATGATAATGCAAATATACAGAACTCTGCTATGCGAAAAAAGCTGTAACTTTGCACCGTCAAAAGAATAGTTGAAATTTAAAAGATTAGTTTAATTATGGAAAAGGAAATATTATTGAATAATGGAGTGAAGATTCCTACACCGGGTTTCGGAACGTTTCTTACTCCTGATGGAGCAACCTGCGTTGAAGCTGTGAAAGCTGCCATCGCTGCAGGCTACACCCACATCGACACTGCTGCTATCTATAAAAATGAGAAGAGCGTGGGCGAGGGAATCAAGGAAAGTGGAATCAAGCGTGAGAATCTCTTTGTTACCAGCAAGGTTTGGAACACGGAGCGTGGTTACGACAAGACCTTGAAGGCGTTTGACAAGACTTTGAGCGATTTAGGTCTCGATTATCTCGACCTCTACCTCATCCATTGGCCAGCCAACGAGTTGCAGTTTGGCAAGGATGCCAATCAGCTGAATGTAGATACTTGGAAAGCGATGGAGCGTCTGCATGAAGAGGGCTTGATTCGCAGCATCGGTCTTTCCAACTTCATGCAGCATCATGCAGAGCCAGTAATGGCGAAGGCAAACATCTGTCCAATGGTTGACCAGATAGAGTATCATCCTGGATTCACCCAGAAGGAGTGTGTTGAGTTCTGCAAGAAGAACAATATTCTTGTGGAAGCATGGAGTCCATTGGGAAGAGGTAATGTCTTGGATAATCCTCTCTTGAAGTCAATTGCTGCCAGCCATGGCAAGAGCGTGGCTCAGGTAGTTATCCGTTGGGTGATGCAGACAGGCGTGCTGCCACTGGCAAAGTCGGTTACTCCAAGCCGAATCAAGGAAAATATCGATGTATTCGATTTTGAACTCTCTCAGCAGGAAATGTTTGAAATCGCATCGCTGAAGGCAGACAGAATAGGTTCAGACCCGGATACATGTGACTTCTAATACGGTATGGTTTGGAGTGAAATGCTCTCAAAACATATAAGATGAAAATGTAAAAAGTTACGGAGATAATTCATATTCTCCGTAACTTCTTACATTAAGCCTCCATTTTTAATGTTATTGGGTTTCCCTCAGTTCTTCTATGAGGTTTTCAAGAATATAATCATCGCTCATAAGCTGTAAACCATATTTGGGGTCAGACAGTTGCTGGTACACCTTAGTAGTGTAAAACAAGTTGAGTGCCCTTTCTGCATCAATATGCAGAGCTTCTGCAAGCATCATTATTATTCGGCTTTGTTTGCGCCATAATACAGAATCTCTCATACTTCTTTCTCCCAGTTTAATAAAGTTTCACTAATGTCGTCTGCCACCCAGTCAAGGCTTTGTGTATGAAGGTCTTCATACCGTTTAATCAGCCTACGATGAATCAGTCCCTGCTTCAGCAGGCGGTCGTGCATCTCCTTTCCGGAAATGCCCAATTTCCGTGCTCCACTCTCTATTGCCATAACGGCGAAGTGAATATGTCTGTATGTATCGTTGTCTGAATATGCCATATTCTGTATTCCGTTTATTTTGTATTCTTTATTGTTTCTTCATGCTCTAATCATTTGATAGATATGCGCCTGAATCTATGGGATAAGCCAAGTTCAACCCCATATTGGCACTATATATCTGCAAAAATACAAAAAATATTCAGAAAAGTGATTTAATGAATGAATTTTGTTTGCAGGACGAACTTGATTTAACCTTATTTATATGCTAGAGGGTTGTTGATGGCATCTTGAATAACCAGAAATCCTTAATGACCTTAATGACCGTGACCTTAATGACCGGAAAACGCCCCTAAACATTTATTTGTTTTTCTGATGAAACTCCTTCCTTGTCTTAGCCATTACTTCTGTAGCCCTATCATGGGTCTCTATAAGCAATGGGCTTTTGTGATATTGCACAATCTTGACACCAACAGAGTTGTGCCTTTTCTTTTCCTCGATGCATTGGACAATCAAGTCCGGATTTGCCGACTTTGATGTTGGAGTCTTGTCAAAGTTCTGAATATAGGCAGCGTTGGTCAGGAAGAGAATGTCGGAACCTTCCGGGATTTCCTGCATTACCTTAACCATGAGGGTTAACATCATGCGGAACTCTGTAGTGTGAAGGTCGCTGATTACATCACGGCTGATGATATTGCCGTTATGCTCAATCACAACGGCAGCACCACCAGCTCGCTCTTTATGGCCATAATCACATGAACCACCTATCCAAACGTAATATGTAGATGTGTCTTGTGTCATAATTATTTTATCTTCAACGTCCGCAGATATTCCTTCTGCTCGGTAGTGATTCTGTAGCTCTCGATTGCCTTCTGGATTGTCTTGTTGTGCGTCCAGGGAGCAAGGCGGCGTTGCTCGATGTAGGGGATTGTTGCGTCCCATTGCTTGGCAAGGGCGGTGGCAAAGAACCAGGCAACCATCATCTTTACGTAATACTCTTCGCTCCTTGCTGATGCAGGAATTTCAAGATACTCTGCCTTGAAGTCTTTATCCAGGTAATGAGACATAAGTATCTCTATTCCAAATCGACAAGTATAGACGTGTGATGATTTACTCCAAGTCTTGATTTTCGTCAGTAACTCCTCCTTGTGTTTGGCAAACACCTTCGGAGACATGATGTCGCAAACTGCCCAGTTATCCACGAATGGCAGGAAACTGTCTGTCAGACGAATGCACTCTTCGTAGTCTTTCACCTCGGAGATGAGGAGTCCGTGAAGCATGTTCTCATCGTAGTACTGGTGAGGAAGCTGATGAAGGAATTCCTCGCATTCTACCTCCTTTGTAAACTCTTTTGCGAACTTGCGAAGCACAGGAACACGAATGCCTATGAAACTCTCCACAGGCACTCCCGGTGTCAGTTTGGCTTGGAAAGCAGCATACTGCTTATCCTGCATGGCGAACAGTCTTTCTTGAAGTAAAGTCATAAATTCTTTGTTTTATAATGCAACATAGAAGGAGCAATTGCCTCTTTATTCCATTCTGCCATATTTCATTTCCACGCCCTCCTTATCATACTGCTTGCGCTTGCCGGTTGGTGGCTCAGTAAGTGTGATGCGAACTACAGCCGTGCGTGACAAGGAACGGGCGATGCTCTGGTCGAAAGCATCCATGTGTTGAGGAAGGAAACGTTCACAGATTAGTCGGAGACCATGAATCTTCTCTGCTTCATCGGTCACGATTTCTGCCTTGCCGAATGCAATGGCTGATTTGAATTGCAGGGTGAAACTGCCGTCTTTCGGACCAACCGTAGGTGCACAACGGGTTACGGCTGAAAGGCAAACCTCAGGATGAGTCTTGATTGCCTCCAACTTCTTGCCTTCCAAGGCACCATGAAAATACCAGTTCACATCATCATCAGATGCGAGCGAAAGCGGTAAGCCGTAAGGTTTGCCGTCTTCGTCAATAAAACTTACAGTTATATATGGAGCCTTATGCATTACTTCCAATGCCCATTGGCTATCCATTTCTCTTGATTCCTTTCTCATTTTTTAATCCTTTGTACTTAAATACTTTAACCATATCCTTGTCGCCACCCACAAGCTGGCTGCATCTGTTCAGCATTCCGGTGTCAGAGAAACCGCATTTCACCATGACCTTTCCTGATGCTGAATTTCCGGTGAAATGATCTGTCCAGATGTTTTCTAAATGTTTCTTTCATTCAAATCTGATCATTTTTGCAAGTTCCATAAAATAGTCATTCGACCAAATATCCAACTCTTTGGGATTCCTGACAAAAGGCAATACGTCTGCCTTTATTTGATTCATGTCTGCCGTGGCAAGTCTTTCATTCAGTTTTTGAAGGAACGTCTCCTTGTCAAGCTCTTCGTGATTGAACTGTAAGGCTCTTTCGCACAAGTGAGTAAAGTCAAGAGGAACATTGTGGCGAACATACCATTCGAAGTCATACCAATCACGTCCCTTGACTCTGTTCTTCCAGGCACGATACACCAGTGCATGCATCTTTCCTGCAAAGAGGGCTGGCAAAGTGAAACATCGTGTCATGAAAGATTGGGGGAGCAGAAGCAACTTCTGTTCTGTTTGGAATTTCAAAGGAGGTTGAGTATCAACTTCAATCTTGATCTTAACAGATTTCTCAGTTTGGAATGTAATATCATATACATCTGTGTTGTCTTTCAGAAAGGCAGACTCCACTTTGCCAAAGTTCTTTTTGTCCTTCTTTCTGATCTCAACCTCTCTACCCACCATAGCGAATTGGTCAATGATGGGCTGAAAATAATGTGTAAAATCAAAGTTTTCATTCGGAGCAAGCAGGGAAAAATCCATATCCTCAGAGAAACGCTGCAATCCATGGAATATACGCAGACATGTTCCACCATAGAAAGCTGCCTCGTTGAAAAAGCCACCATTGTAAAGACCAGAAAGAATAATCTGCTGGTTGACCTCAAAGATAGCATTGCGCTTTTGCAGTTCGGTCGTTATGTCATAGCTCGAAAGCATTTGATTGAATATCTCGTTTGTATTCATTTCCTTAAATATTTAATTAGAGTTTCTATGGATTTAGACTTTTTCCCAACCTGAGCATATCGCTCAAATATACTTATGTCCATATTTCTAAAATCATCTATTTCCATTCGGATGTCCTCCTCCAAATAGTTCTCTACATCCTTCAGATAACGTAAATTAACTTTCGGAGAATTTGCGATTAAGTCACAGAGAGCTTTTTCTGGTGTTGCCATCAGAAAGGCGTAACTCTGCATATTGATGCTTGTAATCCCTATTGAAAAGGCTTCTCTTGACATGTTCTTATACTCAAAACGCCCGACAGGAGTATCAAAACTACGGGAGTGCTTTAGTGTCATAGACTGAGTAGTATAAACAGCTTCTGGTATTAATCCATAATAACGTAAGGCTGTCTGCATAGACACATACGAAGGAGCATAAAGATGATTGGCTATCAGTTCTGTGGATAGAGCAACACGAGACACATTTGGGGCTACCACATAAAGCCCCTTCTTGAGTCGGATAATTTTATGAGCCGCCTCAAGACTGCGTACTTTCTGATTCCCTGCTTCAATGTTTGTAAACAATGAAGCTATAGCTGAAGTACTGACTGGTATGTTACCTATATGTTCTAAATCCATTATCATGGTGCAAAAATAGTAAAATTTGGAATAGAAAACGAACTTTTGCTTATTTTTCTGTTCTATTTTTGGCTATTTTAACAAGTTGCTTAGTTAGACCGCTAAACATTGATGCAGAAATCAGGCTACATACTCCGAGTCTGAATAGTGCTCCTGTTCCATAGCATTCTCATTGCCCACATCAGCATAGCCGTATTTTTACATACCGTTTATATGCCTGTTGCTGAATATATTTCTGAAAAATTCATGTTCAATTATTTTAAAGCCTTGCCGTCGGAGAAAGCGTTTCCGACTTTCTCGCCCAGCTGGATATAGCCGTGATGAATAGGGTCGAAGACAATCAGTTCCATCTTCTCCATGTCTGGATTTCCGTCTTCTGCCAGATACTTTTCATCCACAAGAATATTGACGATTTCGGCAACGAGATAATAGCCGGTTTCGCTTTCGTCATATTTCTCCTTGATTCGGCACTCCAGGGTCATCGGGAAATCGGTGAACACAGGAGCGTTGACCATAGTCGCCTTCTCGATGCTCCATCCCGTCTTCTCCATCTTCTTCGGGTCGTTCTTGGCAGAAACAATGCCCACGAAATCAGAAGCCACCATGGTTTTCCTGGTCGCGAAGGCAACGGTAAACTCGCCGCCAAGCTTCAGGTTGTCTGTGGTGACGTGGTTTCCCATCGAGATCATAATCTCCTTCATGTCCCACTGTCCTGCCCAGGCAGCGTTCATTGCGTTGGCAACTCCATCCTTATTATATGTGCCGATAATCAGCACAGGCTGTGGTGCAAACCACGGCTTTGGTGAAAAACTTTTCATATGCTTCGTTCTTTATATTGTTATCTATTTATGTGTAAATACGCCATCAGTGCAATCTGTATCAGGAGAATGGCAGGAATGCCGTATTTGAATTTCTTGTGCATCGTCTTATGGTGCCAGACTTTCATTCCCATCCATGCCCCGATGCTTCCTCCAAGTACAGCCAGCAACAAAAGCGTGGCTTCCGAAATGCGCCACTTGGCTTTCTTCGCCTTGTATTTGTCAATGCCGTACATGATGAATACAACTGCATTGATGGCAAGGAGATAGTAGGCGAGGCAACTGTGTAATGTATTCATATCCTTCAACTTCTTCCTAATACTTTAAAATCCCAACTCTACATCTTTGCCGAATGGGGCGAGTGAAAGCCCGGCCATCTTGAAATGCTGTTTTCCCCAAGGAATGCCGATGATCGTTATACATAAGAGAAAGCCGAAGAACAGATGCATGATGCAAGCCCACAATCCCCCGAAAATCAGCCAGAGTAAATTCAGCGGAATGCGAATGCAACCAGTTGGACTATTCGTTTCTCTTACTGTAGAACCAAAAGGCCATAGGCAGAGCAGACCAATCTTGAATGTCTGTATCGCAAAGGGAATGCCGATGATGGTACATGCAAGAGCCAGACTTCCTGTGAAATAACCGATGGCAGCTTCGAGACCTCCGAAGAGCCACCAAAGTAAGTTTCCTATTATGCGCATAAGATTATTCTTTTATATCTTTGTTAATTTCTAGCCATTCCAGATGCTCTTCCAGATGATTGGTCTTTACCAGTACACTCTGGAAACCAAAACGCTTGCCTGCCTCGGCATTCTCTGTGCGGTCATCGAAATAGAGAGTGGTGGCAGGATTCAATCCTGTCTGCTGCGTCATCTCTTCGTAGATTTCGACGGATGGCTTCTCTTTCCGCATGGCGTATGAGAGGAACACTTCATCAAACAGCTCGTCCGTGGAATATCCCAGCTGATTCATCTGACTGACCGATTTCTGCCAAAGCGTATCGTTGATGTTGCTGAGCAGATAGACCTTGTATCGCTTCCGTAGTTTGACCAATGCTTTCAGTCTTTCCACGGGCAGATTGCCACACAGCTCTTCGAGAACTTTTTCAATATCCTCGGTTGTGGTTCCTTTGCGGCAAAGGCTCAGCATTTCTTTCAATGTCTCTGCTTCCGCCACCAGACCATTAATATATTGGTGCATCAGTCTCTTGATCTTGCGGACATGGATTAGTCGCTTGAACGCCGTAACGCCCAGGCTCTCCATGGCTTTTACAACAGAGGCATCATCAATGTTCACGATGACACCTCCATAATCAAAAACGAGAGTTTCTATCTGTTTCATGCTCATTTTCCTGTTGTTAGAATTTATCTATTTCCGTGAAACGATTGAAAGTTCTGCCGTCCCTCGTAACTTTCCCGAAGAACATATCTTCCGGTCTTACCCAATAGGCTTGGTCTCCATAGAGAGCCTGATAAACCACCATGCGCTCCAGAGTCTCGGAGTCGAAGGCAGAATGGATGAACTTATATTTGCCGCCCTTAAAGTGCTGGAAATATCTTTCTTCCTTTGCAGAAAACTCCATCAGCATTTTCTGGGCAAGGGGAGCGTACCAGGTCTTCACCTCCTGCTCAGTAGGCGTATGACCGCCAGGGAAATGGAAGGCTTGGTTGTAATGTTCCAGGAAGAGAGGGGAGAAGTGAGCCAGGGTGTCCTGCTCACCAAAAAGTCCCCACACACGATTCTTATAATAGGGGTTGCAATGGTCGAACTGCACGGCTTCCAGTTTCGCAAACTCCTCAATCAGCGCCTCGTCAATCACCAGCCGCTGATTACCGTCCCTTCTCGGAGCCTTGTATTCATGCTCGCCGATGCGCTCCTTCAGAAACTCCGTCATCATGAAATACGGATTGCCGAGCAGGGCAGGAATGCCCACCACCGGAGCCAGCATCTGGGCGAGGAAAGAGCCGCAGCTGTTGCCCAGAAGCAAGTCGGGCTGCTCCCGGTCGATGATGGAGCGAATCTCCTTCAGTGCCTCCTTGGGGTGCAATGGCAGGTCGGGAGTCAGCACCACCGCCGTCCCCTCAAACGCCTCTTTCAAGGCTCTCGCCATCGGACAGCTGCCCGTGGCGAAGAATCCGTGTAGGAATAATATCTTTTTCATGCTCTAATCTTCAATGTCTTGTTTACTTTGTGTCTCTTTTCTTGATTGGTCCGGAGTGGTTGCCTCTATTCAGTTTGATTCCGTGCTTGTTGAGAATGCGGAATACGGAACTTCTGCTTCTGAATCCGCTGGCTCTCCAAATTTCATCTATCGGATGTCCGGCCACATAGAGGTTCACTACAGTCTTCTCTCTGTCGAGCTTCTGCATCTTGCTGGCAGAAACAGGTGGGAGAGACACAATCATCTTCTCCTGCAGTTTGATTACATGCTCTGCTGATTTCCTGAGAGCAAGTACTTCGTCGGGCAGGGAACCCATCATTACCAATACGTCAGATGGCTTGGTTTCCGGAAACAGGATGTTGCTGGAGTCAATCCGGTCGTGGATGCTGATGATGCGAATGACCTTGACCCGGCAGAATTCCAGGAATATTGCCAGTTCACGACTGCCACGCAAAGCGTTGGAAAATTTCGGAATCACCAGTTCATCGCCTCTTTGCAATGCTGCCATCAGTTGTTTCCACAGCGGTCTGTGGCGTTCGTTATCATCACTTTCCTCGATGATTCTTACACAACCGAACTCGTTCATCCATTTGCGGTCTTCTTCCAGTTTGTCATACTGGGATGTAGCCATGATGTAGCCTACTTTTGCCATATCAAAATGTTTTATTGACTGATAACTTGATAGTTATGCGCCTTTTTACGGCAGGATAATACCTGCTCAGGCACGATTCTTCTGCAAAGATACAAATTATATTCAGAAATGGATTCATACTGTCTGGTTTTGTTGGGTCAGCAGACTTGATTTAACCTAATTTATAAATTAGGAGCACTCCTAAAAGAATCATACTGCAAAGAGTATGAAACATAAAATAACATAAAGTCTGATTGTAGTGTCGTTAATGTGGAATTTTATCTGTATCTTTGCACGCAAAAATTTCAATTACATGCCAATGGATAATAGGAATACAGTACAGTTGAACAGTTTTGTCGGTTGCCTCGGTAACTCTTCAGCAACAGGTCTCAAAAACCAAATGAAAGAAAGTAAAGCAAGTGAAAGAAAAACAACTCAGCAGAGTTTATTCTTTCACTTGCTTTTTTTATGTGCCTTACTCATGGTCACCTCATGCAGTGGAAGTCGTCAATATGATTTCAAGTCTTCTGAAGATGCCTTGAAACAGTACCAGGCTTTCTTTCAGACGATAAAAGGCCATTCTGACTCTGATGCAGAGCACCTTGCAGGCTTCATCAACCAGTGGCACGAGTATGGAGACACTGTCTTGAACTACATCAGGAAGGATCCTTCGTACAATGCGCACAGTGGGCTTTCCATGAAGTATGATCTGATTTCAGACTCCATCCGCACAGAACTTCTGGGGAAGACTGGCAACTGTACTTTGAGCGACGTGGCTTACGTGAAGCTCTACACCTCTTTATATAAGGACAACAAGGAACTCGGCTCTTTGAAGGAAAATGCCTTAAAGTTTTTCGCTACCTTGGACAAATCGCCTGTCTATGAACTGGAAGTTCACAGAGCCTTGGCCAACTACTCCAAGTTCCTGCTGAGCACTAAGTCGCATGGCATTAAGTCAAGAAAAGAACTCATGGCGTTCCTGCATGAGGAAGACCGCCATTTCCGCACGTTCCTCGCCCATATCGACGAATGCTCATCCATTGGAATGACGGAAATCACCAACCATACGGCAGACATCTGTTCTGCCATCTACAAATCTGCTTCCAGGAATAAGTTGCCAGCTTCTGAGACACTCGTCCTCATGTCGATGCGAACAGACCGCCGTCTGATTCTCAACGCCCAGGTTTGCCGTGACGCTTTGAAGCGAGGAAAAATCAGAGATGCTATCCAAGCCAATGCCTATCTCTGGATGATATTGCAGCCTTATCTCTCGATGGATGCGCTGGCCATTGCCATGCTCACCCCGGAACAGGCTCAGCTGATGACGGACATCGCCAAGGATTATCCTGCCATCATCACGAGACTTGAAGGCAAGCACCTTGTCAACAAGGAAGTGTCCAACAAGATTCCAGCCCAGCTGATGCGTCTTTACATATCAACCCTCTAATCTTTCATTATCATGTTACAGGAAGCTATCTACAAATTCAAGGCATCCGGCCCCATGCTGTTGCCAGAGCTGATTGACAATTATTGGATTGGCGAGATAAAGGCATACGAAGATTATGCCATTCTTCCCTACGAAGTGCATATCCCACAACCTATAGACAAGGTGATTGATATGTTCGAAATGAATGCCGACCTTGCCATTCTCTACCATTTGGAGCCATCAGTCCATACTGTGTTCGGACATGAATGCTGCGCCTACTGCTATCCGGTCACCGAAAGGATGTTCAAGATCAACTGCAAGACTTCCGCCGATGGACTCATCCACGAGTTGAATGTGACGATTTACAACTCCATCGAACTCATGTCGGCAGATCTTTTTGAAGACCTCCGTCTGCACGAGCGTCGTGGCACGTTCCGGGCTAAGCGAGAACACGTACAGATCATGAATGATTTCAACTGCGGTCTCTAGATGAACAAGAAGACGTATTACCTGATTGCAGACATCATACAAAGATACAGAACATGGATAATAGTTAAAGATACGGAACAGCTGGTAGAGATGAGAATCCTGCACGATGGGGTGTTGAAGCCCCTGTTTTACAAGGGACTCTCGCTCCAGAGTTACAGGGATCATTACTCTTTCAGAAAGAAGCGAACCTGGAAAATCAATGAATACGACTTGAACCAGGGTCTGGCAGCTCTTTGTAAAAAAGATCCAAGCGCCAAGGGTAGAGTAGAGAAGGGCACTCTCACCCGGCATGATGTCGAATACATTATAGAGAAAGCATCCTTCGGAATCATCAAACTTGAATTAAGCGATTATGAGTACTAAACGAAAAGTATATACCTTCTATATAATAGCCATTTTGGTGATGGTGTCTGCTCTGATGTTATTCAACTTGAACATCATAGCCAAGGCAATAATTGGTCTATTGATAGTATTCTGCATATTTGTGATGCGAAGCATACAGACGGCTTACCATCTACCTGATGACATCGACCCTGATACGATGCAGCCGATAGATACAAGTGTTAATACATCGGCAGCCGTTCCAACGGCGAAGTTAGACCATAATTCTAATGTGGATCTCTATCTCCGTCTTCTCATCGAAACTGATGAAGAACTGGCGAAAGACCCGACAATAGACCAGATGTCGCCCAGTTATAACATCCAGTTAAACAACAGAATTGCCGAGCGTCTTGAATCACTCGACAAAGGTAATAACAAGTAAAATAAAGGAATATATGATACAGATATTAACCCTCATCCTGTTCGCTTTCCCCTTCCTCTTGCTGACAGCGTTCTTCTGTCTTTACAGGAAGGAATATGGATTCATGAAGCGGTTTATGTGGAAGATGGCCATGTTTCAGAGCGCAAGAAATCTCTATGCTTACCTGGTTGTGCTGATGCTTATCTTCATCAACTGGTGTTGCCATGTCACGGCTCCCAATCTCTCTGTCGTAGTGTCAACACTCCTGACCCTGGTGCTTCTGAACAGGAAAATCGCAGAAAGCACCTTCCATCTTTTGCATGAGAGAAAAAGACTGTGGTTCGCCACCTTGCTGCTCTCGATGGTTTGCTACGCCTTACCTTATATGAACAGCATGTCTTTGTTCCTCTTTACCGTCAGCGTGGCAGCAGTCTTCTATCCATCTGGAAAAGTGCTCAGCATGAAGAGCCATCCTGAGGCCATCAACAACCCGAAGGATCTGCTTGCGCTGATTATCAGAAATTACTATTAAGTGCCACCTGCAACTGGCACTGCATCATATCCACTTGCTCAACATTCCAAAATCAAAAATGACTCAAATGACTCATCATCCCAATCAACAGACACCTGAAGCTGACCGATGCAGAGGTGTTGACCGTTCGTTGCTGGAGTTTCTGAAGCCGAAAGCAGAGGAACGTTACAGCAAGCTGGAAGCCTACTGCGACCTGCTTTCGAAAGCATCCTCAGGAGCCTATCAGTCTCCGGGAACCGATGGAGCCCTCCAGCTGTTACCCGGTCAGTTTGTTGCCACCATTTCCGAACTTGCCCGTCAGTGGCAATGGCAGCGTGCCACGGTTCGCCAGTTTATCTCCGGACTCACCAAACTTGGTCAGCTTTCCGTAGAGCCATACTCCAAGAGTTTCATCTTCTCTGTCAACCTGGAGCAACGTCTGTCTCTTCTTATCGAGAGTCCGGACGACATCCTCGATTTCTGCGCCATGCAGTTCATCCGCTTCATCAAGGGCAGATCCACCGCCAAGGAAGTGGCCGATTCCTACAGCCGTTATTACGACTTGAAGATGAACATGGCCAAGCAGGAAGGATATGGCGGCATTCCTGCCAGGCGTGTAGTCAATCAGCAAGCCCTGGTATTCGATTCACTGGCAGTTTCCATCCTCCGTTATCTCAATCAGGAGAAAGAACTGCCCGAGGAACTTTCCGATTCCGTGAGCCTGCTCTTCGGAAAAGACCACGTCTGGGACTGGCACAAAGTGATAGATTCTCTTGGCATTCTGGCTAAAGCCATCAGTGGCAATACCAAGCCGAGTTATATGGACGAAGTAGCCACCCGATACTCGAAAGCGGAGATTGTTCTCCTGGATTGCATCTTCGAGCACTACATCTCCGGCTCCGCATCCCACTACTATGTGAATCCCCCTCGTCCTCTTACTGAGGCCAGGGAGCCATCCGAAAAGGTAGCACCTGCGGAGTCTTCCGACGATTAAAAACAATAGTCATATTCCCCTTATTCCATGCGAGGCACGCTGATGGCGATCAGGACGCCCGTTAGCACATCGCTGAATGATTTCAAGCAACGTGAGGCAGCGTGCTTGCACGTGCCATTTTTTTCAGTCTTGGGAAGCCTAATACCCCGACCTACTGAAGTAGTCGGGAGGGCTGACCAGATAAACAGCAAGCTGGGTCAGATTTCCTGGTGTCGCCAAGACTGAAAAAGGCTCCTGGAGTAAGGATTATAGCAAAGAAAAACGATATGGGAACATCATCAAAACAGGTAATGGACATCAAGGTTACCAAAGGTCTTGCTTCGGTAGGCAACGAGGAGTTGAGAGACTGGACGGAGAAGGGATGGAACCAGGCCATGCGTGAAGGCAACTACGACCGTAGCCGTGAGCATCTCAACTTCGAGATCCATCCAGGTGGCATTGTCGCCCCGATAGACAAGAGCCGTCCGCTTACCAGGCGCATGGCAGAAAATCTCGCCTCACGTGGCATCAAAGACCCCAACGAAGGACTGGCAGAGCCACGTTTCCGAACCGTGGTGAATTTCATCTTCGGCGGTTCAACGGAACGCATGCGAGAGCTTGCCTTTGGCAATCAGAAGGTGGATTTTGAAAGCAAGGGTGGTAACGAGCATATCCGTAGAATGCCAGAAATAGAAAAGTGGGCACAGGACATCTACCGCTTTGTGGCAGATAAATATGGAGAGGAAAACATCGTCTCCTTCATTGTTCACTGCGATGAAAAAAATCCGCACGTCCACTGTGCGCTTCTGCCGATAGACAAGGATAAGAAGTTCGCCTTCAAGAAAATCTTCCATGGTCAGAACCGCATAGATTACAAGAACTATCTTCTTGCCCTGCACGACGAACTTGCCAAGGTCAATGAGAAATGGGGACTTACGAGAGGGGTGTCGATAGCAGAGACTGGAGCACGTCACCGTTCTACTGAAGAGTATCGGCGATGGCTTGCCAACGAGTGCGTGACGCTCGAAGCCCAGATGCTGAACACCCGGAAAGCCCTCGAAGATCTGAACGTGGAACTCTCCATCGCCCAGAAGAAACAGAAATCCTTCACCTCTATGATAGAGAATCTGAAGACTGAAATCGACCGCCTGGAAGCAGAACTCAAACCGTTGAGAACCTTGCAAGCCAACAGCGACAACATCAGTGCTGACATCGCCCGTAAGATTCAGAGCCTTGAACAGCAGAAGGCTTTGGTGGAAGACAAACTGGCAGACAAGGAGAAGAAACTTTCTGAGACCAACCAGTTGCTTGACACCCTCCGCAAGGACAAGGAAGAGATTGAGAAGCAGGCGATTGAACTGGAAGACAAAGCCAATCAGTCTGAACTTTCCTGGGCTCACAACATGAGCTACCATCTCAACGGAGTAATGCTCGACACCATGGCACATGAGTTTGCCACTCGCTTCCCGAATCTTCCCGACAGCGTGAAACTCGACTTCGACGGCACGCTTCTCTGTCAGTTGGCAGAAGACGGGAACCATGTCGTCAAGGTAGCCTTGAACCTTGTGTGCGGTTTCGTGGATGATGCCACGACCATCGCACAGACGCATGGAGGTGGAGGCGGCAGCCCTGGCTCAGGATGGGGCAAACGGCCAGATGAAGACGATAGGGAGTGGGCAAGAAGATGCCTGGCAATGGCACGAAAGATGTGCGCTCCGTCCGTCGGAAGAAGAAAGAAGATGTAACACTATGCTCATTTGTTTACGCAAGTAATCAATCATCAAAGACAACAACATGAGAAAGGAAATATTATCAATAACAATGATGTGCCTGGCTGCAATGACAGCTTCGGCACAGACTGCCGGACAGAATTCTGACAGTCTTTATATCCAGAAATCATACAGTCAGGAGCAGATGCTCATGCCTGTTAATCCTACATATCTCAAGAATGTAAGCGAAGCAGCCAACTGGGGTAGAAATTGGTTTATAGAAGCAAAGGGCGGGGCTTCAGCTTTTCTTGGGACGCCCATTGGTTGCGGTGACGTGTTCGACCGTGTCACTCCTCTCTTGCAGATAGGAGTCGGCAAATGGTTCACACCCGCAATCGGTGGACGAATAGGATTTCAGGGACTCAGCTTCAAGAATGCAGAGTTCCATACGATGAAGTATCAGTTTGTCCATGCAGACTTTCTGTACAACATCACCTCTGGCATCCGTCAGAATGAAAGCGGAATCCCTCTTTGGGATGTGATTCCCTTCGTAGGTGTCGGCATGATTCATAATTCCAACTGGATCAACAACTGTACCTGTCAGGGCGGTTCAAGTGGCAGCCATTCGTTTGCCTTCACCTATGGCGTGGAAGCCCGTTACCGCATCAGCGACCGAGTTCATCTCGTAGGAGAGGTGAGTGGAATGCTGACCGGCAGGAACTTTGACGGCATCGGAACTTCTACCAAGTTCGGCGACAATATGATTTCCGTATCAGCCGGTCTGTCCTTCACGATAGGCAAGACAGGGTGGAAGCGAGTAGTGGATGCAACTCCTTACATCGAGCAGAATCTCGCCCTCCAGGATTACATTGCCTACATGAGGGATAAGAATGCTCATCTGGAAAAGCGACTTGCAGGAAATGACGATGGCAAGACCGTCTATCCGAAAAACAGCTACAGTGGTCTCAACTCCCTCCGTGCCCGACTCTCGATGAATGGCAACAGCAAGCAGGGTGCAATGGGCAGCGGTGATGGCAACATGGCAGGTAATGCTGATGGTTATCGCTCAGATTCCCTTTCATCTTCTGACCACTTGAAAGTAAGCATCGGTGTTCCGGTGTATTTCTTCTTCAAGCTCAACTCCGACAAACTGGTTGACAAGTCACAGCTCGTAAACCTCGACGACATTGCGAAGATGGCTAAGCAGGAAAACTTGAAGATTAAAATATCCGGTGCAGCCGATAGTGCTACTGGCACTCACTCCGGTAACCAGGATTTGGGTAAGCGCCGTGCCAAGTTCATAGCCAAGGCTCTCATCAAGCGAGGTGTAGATAAGAGCCAGATTAAAGCCTACAACTTAGGCGGTATAGACAAATATGCGGCGAATGAGGCAAACCGCTTCACAACCGTTGTGTTGCTAAAATAGGCTTAAACGTGTATTCATGAATACGTGAATACATGTAGACATATAAACATAATATATACTGAATGTAGCTTTTGAGTAAAAGCACTAAAATTCTTCTCTCATACACCATGGGGAGTTTGCTCGTGATGAGTAAACTCCCCTAATTATCTTAAAAAATCTTATTTGTTCAATAGAAAGTTTTGATATTCAGAATATAATCATTATTTTTGCACGTAATATCAGTAGTGTTATTATGTGCAATATTAAATATTATATAGATGAAACAGCTGCATATTTCGGCAACATGTTGGGCGAAAAATTAGCTTTGGAACCAGCAGATAAAGATTTGTTGGAAAGAATCCCTATGAATGTTTCTTCCAGGTTCTCTTTTTATAAAGGATGTATTTTGGGGCAGCTCATTTTGATGGCTTACCTAAAAGATGGTGACTCTGTGCCACCTGCCCAGTTGAAGAAACAATTGGATATTATACATCGACAGACACAGCTCGTCGTCGTATTAATCACTTCATGCATTTCATCTTATAATAAGGTAAGATTGGTGGCACAAAAAGTCAACTTTGTTATTCCCAACAGGCAAATGTTCCTGCCATCTCTTTTGCTTGACATCAAACCTGACAGAAAGGTTGGCTTGGATTTGAAAGAAACCATTCCTCCCTTTGCCCAATGTTTGTTGCTTTATCATTTGCAGATTGAATCCATTGTTGGGGCAACAGGTTATGGACTGAGCGATAAGTTTGGCGTTTCTTATGCGACAGCAAACAAATCATTGCGCTGGCTTGTCTCCAAAGATCTGATTAAGTTGGAAGGAACAAAGACCAAGACGGTGCAAATAGATTTAAGCAATAGGGAACTTTGGAATAAAGCATTGCCATTGTTGGTTTCTCCGATTGAGCAGCTTTATTATACGGATGCAGTACTTGAAGGACAACAGATAAGTGGGGTGAATGCGCTGGCTTTCTATACTATGCTAAATGAAGAATCCAGGCAATGTTGGGCTGTTACAAAGAAAGAGCTGAAAACTCTGGCCATCGTAACCGACAAGCAGTTCGGAGAAAATGAAATTCAAGTATGGAAGTATAACCCAAAAATGTTAAGTACTGAAGGAGTGGTTGATAAGCTTTCGCTTTATCTGTCATTGAAAGACAATGAAGATGAGCGAATACAAATAGAGTTAGAACGATTAATAAATGAAATGTCATGGTAAGAGGAATAGATACATTCAAGGAATTCTTCAAAGGTTTTGAGGACAATTATGTTATAATAGGCGGTACGGCATGTGAAATCCATGAGGATTTGTATGCTCAGGTGCCTCGTGCTACTAAGGATATTGACATTATCTTAGTGGTTGAAGCTTTGTCGGCAGAGTTTGTAGCCAAATTCTGGGAGTTTGTAAAGAAGGGCAATTATGAGCAGCGAAACAAGGGTGTTAATGAGAATGTTGAGCCCAAACATGAATATTTCCGCTTCATGAAGCCTGCTAATTCTGCTTTCCCATATCAGGTTGAACTCTTCTCACGAAGTCTTGGCTTGATGAATTTCCCAGAGGAGGCTCGTATTACACCGATTCCAGTGGATGAAGACCTTTCAAGTTTATCGGCAATACTCATGGATGAAGACTATTATCGTTTCACGATAGAACATAGCTTGCAGGAAGATGGCGTGCATATCGCCAATATCGAGAGTCTCATCTGTTTGAAAAGCAAGGCTTTCTTGGATTTGAGTCAAAGAAAAGCTAAAGGTGAAAGTGTTGATAGCAAGCATATTGCAAAGCATAAGAAAGATGTCTTTCGTCTAGCAGCAATGCTTACTCCTGCAAGTAGATATGAATTGCCCGACACATTAAAAACTGATGTTAGTGACTTTTGTGATGCTATCATGCAGGATTTGCCTAATGCCGATTTCATCAAGTCAGCAGGTCTTGGCAATGTGACAAGCCTGCAGATTATAGAACAACTTAAGAAATCAATGGTGTAGTTATGGTTAAGATACAATATGCTTCAGATTTGCATCTGGAATTCATGGAGAATACCCTGTATTTGGAGACTCATCCTCTTCAGCCTGTTGCTGACATCCTGGTGTTGGCTGGAGATACTGGCTATTTAGGTGATGAAGGCTTTGTCAAGCATCCATTCTGGGATTGGGCTTCAGAGAATTTCAAGGAAGTAATAGTAATACCAGGTAATCATGAGTTTTATTTGGGTTATGACTTGGGGCAACTCTATGATGGATGGTGCATGGAAATTCGGCACAATATCAAATGCTATTATAATGCTGTAATACATCTTTCAGATGATACAGACCTCATCGTTTCTACACTATGGGGATATATAGAGCCGCAGGATGCTTTTTCAACCGAGCGCAGAGTAAGTGATTTCTATCGTATTAAGGATTGTGGCGTTGTGATAAACAGTGAACGGTTTAATCAAGAGCATGCTAAGTGCCGCGCTTTCATAGAAAAGGCTGTTAGTGAAAGCCAGGTAGAGCATATTGTTGTGGCAACGCATCATGTTCCATCATTTCAACTGGTGTCTCCGGATTTTAAGGGAAGTCCGATAAACGGTGCTTTCACAGCAGAGCTGGGGAACTTCATTGCTTATAGCCGAATAGACTATTGGATTTATGGTCATTCTCATCGTAACATAGACAGGATAATAGGAAATACTCAATGTGTTTCGAATCAGCTTGGGTATGTGAATCATGGAGAATCTGAGTCTTTTGATTCAAAGAAATGTATTAATTTAATGCTTTAGTTGAGGCTCTACATTATATAGAGAACCAATAGCGTCCGTACTGCGGACGCTATTGGCTTAAGCTCATAAAAAGACACTGCCCCTTCATGACACCCTTGGAAATTCGTAATTCGGCACTTAAGTTATACGTGTCGAATGGCATTCTGTTAGTTACCAGTGTATTCGCATTTTGCCCCCCAAAAAATCCTTAATGACCGAAAATGACCGTGACCTTAATGACCGACCCTTTAGGGGGATTGAAAATGATAATGACCCTTAATGACTTTGACCCTTCATGACCGGAATTCTCGGTAGAACAAAAACGGCCGCTCTTCCCATATTGAGGTGAGCGGTCGTTTTGGTTTATCCCATGCAGCTCGTTACTCCGAGCGTAGTAGCGATAGCAGTCAGTATGCTGATGGCTATCTGCAGAATTGTTTTCCAGGTTTTCATTTTTTTGAATGTTGAATGTTGAGTGTTGAATGTTGACTTTTTGGGGGCGGATAGGCTGGGCTAGGGGCTAGCACCCTAGCCAATCTATCCTTGGACTATTCAAGGCCGTCACCAGTATCGTCCTTGCCGGTAGTGCCGCCGGTTGATTCAGAGCCTTGGCCTTCGCTGCCGGTCTGACCGGTGTTTGAACCACCTGGGGTAGAACCGCCTGGCGTATTATCCGGAGTAGTTGGGGCGTTGAGGTCAACGTTGGCCTTACCCTCCTTCTTTGCCTGGTTGATGCGTGACTTAGCCTGGTTGATTTCCAGA
>DAWDQD010000026.1:0-41231 GCA_052349145.1 Segatella copri
AGTACAACAGTAAGACGATTACTCATGCCCATAGGGGGTGCTGAGTAGTTACAAAATCGAAAAAGCCCTAAAAAAGAATATAATATAAAGATTTAAAATATACCCTTCACCCTTCACCTCGTCACCCCAACACGGTTTCCATATCTTCTTTATCGGAGATATTTTCTTATCCTTCGGAGATATTTTGCTATCTATCGGAGATAATTTTTTATCTATCGGAGTTATCTTTTTTATCCTTCGGAGATATTTTCAGAATGATTTCATGGTATTTTCTGTACTTTATTTCCCGAATCCACGCAAATCGCACAAATCGCATAGGTAGGAAACGGAAATGTTGTATCTTTGCAACGTCAATCAGAAGTAACAACGAAATGCAGGATTGCTGAAAAAAAAACATAAAAATTTGGAAGTTAGAATTATTCAGCGTAATTTTGCAGATGAAATAAAACAAGAAACAATATGCAAACAAGCAAATACCTATTAGCAACAGAAAGAGATATGTGGCGCAAGGATACCAAGAACTGGCTGATGCAATTTGATAGAATGGATTTCATATCATCATGAAGCAACATCACGATGAAGAATATCCAGATGGATTGCGACAATTTCTTCGATGTGGGCAAGAGCGAGAAATACCGTCTGGTAGATTTCACCTTCGAGAACATCAACTGTACCGATAAGAAGATGGCATTCGATGCCAGCCTCATCGAGAATACCATGGCAAAGAAGATGAACATCACCCCTAGAGAAAAGAGCAACGGATTGAAGACCACCGGCGATGCCGATGGGTTGAAATAACACATACATTTTATAGAAAGTAATACAGAATTGAGTACAGAAACGAGCTTAATTTGCAAGAATAAGGCGCGTTTTGTTTTTTTATATCCCTCCTTATTTCTTTTTATCTCTTAAAATTAGGCATTTCCAAATATTTTGCTTAATTTTGCCTGCAAAATAATTTTGAGTAAGAAAATGATAGATATAAAAGGTATAACCAAGAGCTTCGGCTCCCTGCAGGTGCTTAAGGGCATCGACCTGCATATTGACAAGGGCGAGGTGGTAAGTATCGTCGGTCCTAGTGGTGCCGGCAAGACTACACTCCTCCAGATTATCGGTACCCTCGACAAGCCTGACAGTGGCAGCATCATGGTTGATGGCATCGATGTAAGCAGCCTCAGCACCAAGAAACTGAGCGATTTCCGCAACCAGCATCTCGGTTTCGTCTTCCAGTTCCACCAACTTCTCCCTGAGTTCACCGCTCTGGAGAATATCATGATTCCTGCCTTCATTGCAGGCAAGAGCCGTAAGGAAGCCAAGGAGCGTGCCGAGGAGTTACTGGCGTTCATGGACTTGAGCGATAGAGCCAGTCACAAGCCTGCCGAGTTATCCGGTGGTGAGAAACAGCGTGTAGCCGTGGCGAGAGCTTTGGTCAATAATCCTGCCGTCATCCTTGCCGATGAGCCATCAGGAAGTCTCGACACCAAGAACAAGGCTGAGCTTCACCAGCTCTTCTTCGACCTCAGAGACAAGTTCGGTCAGACTTTCGTCATCGTTACCCACGATGAGGGTCTTGCCGCCATCACCGACCGCACCATCCACCTCAAGGATGGAATGATAGAGAAGACGGTGGAGGCTGGAGCAGCTGATAGCAAGGAAGAATCTGCAGAGGTTGTAGAAGCCCCAACAACAGAAGAAAAAACTGAAGATAATATTATATGAGCAAAAAGATAAAACTCGGCGATTACAATCGCCTTCGCATCGTAAAGAAAGTTGATTTCGGTCTGTATCTCGATGGTGGTGACGAGGGAGAAATCCTCCTTCCATCCCGCTACGTACCTGAAGACGCAGGCATCGGCGACGAGCTGGATGTCTTCATCTATCTCGACCAGGAAGAGCGCCTCATAGCAACCACCGAAACCCCTTTGGCAAAGGTGGGCGATTTCGCCTATCTCGAAGTGAAATGGGTCAACGAATACGGAGCCTTTCTGGGCTGGGGGCTGATGAAGGACATCTTCTGCCCATTCCGCGAGCAGAAGAAACGTATGGTGCTCGGCAACTCCTACATCGTGCATATCCACATCGATGAGGAGAGCTACCGCATCGTTGCCTCTGCCAAGATTGAGCGTTATCTCAACGAAGACCATCCTCACTACAAGCATGGCGAAGAGGTGGATCTCCTCATCTGGCAGAAGACCGACCTCGGCTTCAAGGTTATCATCGACAACCAGTATCCGGGTCTGCTCTATCAGGACCAGATTTTCCAGTACATCCACACGGGTGACAAGATGAAGGGATACATCGGAAGAGTTCGTCCTGACGGAAAGATAGATGTCACCCTGCAGAAGACCGGCATCCAGCAGACAGCCGATTTCGCCGAAACCCTCTACCAGTATCTCCTGGACAACGACGGCGAGTGCAACCTTGGCGACAAGAGCGAGGCCGACGACATCTACGAGCGTTTCCACGTGAGCAAGAAGGTTTACAAGCGTGCCATTGGCGACCTCTACAAGAAGCGCCTCATCACCGTAAGCCCTATGAGCATCCGATTGGCAGAATAAAGATTTTTTAGATGTATATATAATAAGGTATATATATAAAAGGTGGAGCATCGAACCCGATGTTCCACCTTCATTTTTTTGAAACAATTTATTCAAAGCATTGTATCACCATTGCATTTCTCCTGTAATCTAATACCCCTACCTTTGCAACCAGAAAAGATTATCATAGAAAAGAAGAAGAAAAATGAGAAAGAAAACATTTACAAAAGGTAGTTTGCTGATGATGACCATGCTCGTTAGCAGCAACATGATGGCTGGCACACCAGAATTGGAAAGCAATGCCACCAGCAACGCAGTAAAAGCCCATCGCGTACTCGTGATAGGCGCTCCAGACAACGTGAAATCAAACTATTTCGTTACTGATATGCTGGCAGAGGATACGCAGATCAACCCAGACAGCGTATGCTACATATATAATAAGGTGATAGAAGACAACCTCGCACAACTTGCCCAGAAATCAAAGGCAAACTTCACCTATGTAGACGGTAATGCCATTCAGGGCACCTACCACGACATTCTGGAGGATATCAAGACCACAGGCGAAGGCGAGAACCAGTCATCTGACCTTACATTCGTCAATGCCACCCAACTCCGTGGCATGCTCGACCAGGCAGGAGCCGATTATCTCCTCCTCCTCGACAATCACTATCTCAAGTATCAGGAAGAGCCTTTCAAGACCATCTTCCACTACGTGAACTATTCACTCTATGATGGCAACAAGAAGAAATTGGCACAGGGTAGCAATTACTTCACATCCATCAACCCACAGTCGGAACAGCAGATGCTCAAGGCTAGCCGCAAGAGTACTGCAAAAATGCTCAACGACGTGGAGAGTACACTCACAGCTATGAGAAAGTAAAAAACGTATTCAGGAAATAGCAGAAGAATTCTTTTAGGAAATAGGAATAGAAGAATTCTATGATATTCGGCAGAATCACGATAAACTTTTATAAACCAAAGATTGTATTTTATGAATTCAATTCGATTTGTCGCCACAGCAGCGCTGTTGGCGGCTGGTAGCACCACGTGTCTCTTTGCACAGAACACCCGTGCCACCGTTACTGGAAAGATTGTGGATAACACCAAAGAACCTGTAATCGGTGCCTTGGTAACCGTAAAGAACGAGTCTACAGGTTTCACCGTTTCCGCTGCCACTGATGCCAACGGAAACTATACCATCCGAGAAATTCCACTCGGTTCGCCTTACACCATCACCGCCAAATACATCGGTTATGGTGACCAGAAGCGCACAGGCTATTCGCTCAACCAGGGCGATATGCTGCGTGTTGACTTCACCATGAGCGACCAGAGCCAGGAATTGAAAGAGATTGAAGTGGTGGCAAACTCTCTGAAGAAGAACGTGGATAACGAGGGAGCATCAACCAGCGTTACAGCGCAGGACATCAAGAAACTGCCTGTAAACGGACGTAACTTCACTTCGCTCATCGACCTCTCTCCGCTGAGCAACGGCATGAACCTCAGCGGTCAGCTTGCCTCTTCCACCGGTTTCAACATCGATGGCATGTCATCCAAGAACCCTATCTCCGGCGGTGCTGCCAATACCAGAAAAGGCAGTCCTTACGCCATGACCATGGAGGCCGTGAGAGAGTTTAAGGTGGTAACCAATGCCTATGATGTAACCTATGGCCGTGCAGGTGGCGGACTCATTAACGCCGTAACCCAATCGGGTACCAACACCCTCAAGGGTTCGGCATTCTCCTATCTCCGCACCGACTGGCTCGCCAGCCAGTACGACATCCTCGGCAACAAGCGTACCTCTGATTTCTCCACCTATCAGTATGGTTTCTCGCTGGGTGGACCTATCATCAAAGACCGCCTGCATTTCTTCGTGGCATGGGATCATCAGCAGGACACCAAGCCATTGCGCATCGCCGACATTCATGGAGCATCGGATGAAAGCAGATACAATCTGTCGCAAGCTACACTTGATGCCTTCACCCAGATAGCAAAAGATAAATACGGGCTGCCTAACCAGCCGGAGTACGGTTCGTTTGACAAGAAATCAAACACCAACTCCGTGTTCGCACGCATCGACTGGCAGATCAACCCAACCAATCTGCTCAGTGTTCGCAACAACCTGAACATCAACAAGCTGCCATATAGCCAAGGTGACAATACCACCATCAACTTCCTGGAGTCTTACTCCGACTGCAACACCGCAGACAACAGCTTGATGGCATCTCTCCGCAGCGTATTCGGACCAAAGATTACCAACGAGGCGAAAGTGCAATGGATGTATTCGATGGAAGAGACCAAGGCAAACAGTCTCCTGCCTAACGGCACCATCCCACGTGCCATCGTGCAGAACGTAGCATCGGAAGTAGATGGAAAGACCTTGATGACCGACATCCAGATAGGCGGACAGCGATTCACCCCAGAGAATTTCCACGACAACGTATATCAGTTTGTAGATAACCTGCTCATCAATGCAGGCAAGATCAACTATACCCTGGGCTTGGACGTGATGTATTCTCACCTCTCCTCACTCTATGGCAGCGAAACCAACGGACGTTTCTACTTCAAGGGACTCGACAGTTTCAACAACATGACCCCTTACCGATATGCCCGCGACGTATATATGGTAGAAGGCGAAAAGAACCAGAAGGTAACCCAGCGCATCGTAAACGCAGGTATCTACGGTCAGTTGCACACCCAGCTCTTCGAGGGCTTCGACCTCACAGCCGGCGTACGCATCGACAACGCTTCCTATCTTGACCACGGCAACTACTACGAGCCAGCCGACCGTCTTCTCGGTGTAAGAACCGACAAGGGCATCGGTCTCTTCCTGGTACAGCCAAGATTACAGTTGCAGTGGGATATCAACAACAAGCATACCGATATTCTGAAGCTTGGTGGCGGTATCTTTGCATCAGACATCAACAACTACGCCACGGTAAACAGTCAGGTGTTCGACGGAAGCCGCATCGTAACCATCGATATCCAGGATGCGAGCCTCATCCCTACTCCTAACTTCCCAAGCTATCGTCAGAACCCAGCCACAACTCCGGGTGCTGATCTGCTGAAGAATCCAAATGTAGAGAAGCTCGTCACCATCAACTGCAACAAGGAGGGCTCCAAGGTGCCAACCATCTACAAGGCAAACCTATCGTATACCCACTACTTCAGCGACCGATTCAAGATGGGCGTAGCAGGATACATGACTCTGGCTCGCCACAACTATCTCTATATCGACAAGAACATGGTGGATGAGCCTTACTTCAGATTGGAAAACGAAGGTGGACGTGGCGTCTATGTGCCTGCCAACACCATCGATGCCAAGGGCAACACCTACTGGCTGGAAGGCAGAAAGACCAAGGAGATAGGTCGTGTACTGGAGCTTAACACCATCGGAAAGGTAAACCAGTTTGCCTTCGTCATCGACGGTAGCTGGAGATACTTCAAGGATGGATTCCTCTCATTCAGCTATACATGGAACAGCGTAAAGGACAACAACACCTATAATGGCGACGTGGCAAACACCTCAACACTGGTAAAGATGGTGAAGGATGACCCACGCGACATGAGTCAGCTGAGCTATGGTAACGGTCAGTTCCGCCACAAGCTGGTGGTTTACGGAACAGCACCAACCTTCTGGGGCATCCAGGCAGGTATCCGCTTCTCTGGCATCGGCGGCACCCGCTACTCTACCATCGTAGGCGGCAACGTGAATGGTGACTTCGTGGCAACCAACGACCTCGCCTATATCTTCGACCCTAACGACCCTAACACCGATGCAGGCATCCGCAAGGGCTTCGAAACCCTGATGGCTAACCCTAAGGTGGAGAAGAAGTTCAAGGAGTATTTGCAGAGCAACTATGGCAAGATGGCTGAGCGCAATGGCGGCGTAAATGGTTTCTACGGCACCTTCGACCTTCACTTGGAGAAGGCATTCAAGCTTTACAAGACCCATGCCCTGGAAGTTTCACTGGATGTATTCAATGTGGCCAACCTTCTCAACAAAGACTGGGGTGTAGGCAAGAACCTCTCTAACGTTCCTCTCTATTACATCACAGGTTTCGACCAGGAGAAGAAGCAGTATAAGTATGCCGTAAATACCAACGCCGGCGTAGCTGGTGGCAATGGTAATCCTTACCAGTGCCAGTTGGGTATAAGATACAGATTTTAAACAGATTTTTAGAAGTTATCTCAGACGTTTTCAGACGTTATTAGAAGTTTTTTAAAGAAGAATATGAAGAAGACTAGTATGATATTGTGCGGAATGATGCTTTTGGCATCTTCCGCCATGGCTCAAGTAAAGGTGATAGCCCATCGTGGCCATTGGAACAGTCAGGGTGCAGCCCAGAACTCCATCGCTGCCATGCAGAATGCCAAGAAGGCTGATGTTTGGGGAAGCGAGTTTGACGTACACATCACCACAGACGGCACCGTGGTGGTAAACCATGACGACGACATCCATGGCATAATCATCGAGAACGCCAAGTATGCCGACATCAAGAATCTGAAACTTGCCAACGGTGAGCCTATCGCCACGCTGAAGAGTTATCTGGAGGCAGGCAAGAAGCTTGCTCCCATGCAGCTGATTCTGGAAATCAAGGCCCATCAGACTCCTGAGCGTGAAGACAGATGCGTAAAGGCTTGCCTTGATTTGGTAAAGGCAACCGGCATGGAGAAGCAGGTGGATTACATCTCCTTCAGCATGCATGCCTGCGAGGAACTCGTAAAGCTGAACCCACAAGCCCGGGTTTACTATCTGGGCAGCGACGTGGCTCCCAAAGTCATCAAACAGAAAGGCTTTGCCGGCATCGACTACTATGGTGGTGCCCTCCTCAAAAATCCGAACTGGATTAAAGAGAGTCACGACCTGGGCATGAAGGTGAATGTATGGACCATCGACCAGATGAAGGAGATTCAGAAATGCGTAGATTCCGGCGTTGACTTCATAACCACCAACAAGCCAGAAGAAGCCAAGAAGATTGCCGAAGGCAAGCTCAGCTTCAAGTAAAGAATAAAAGGAAAAATAGAATATGAATTGAGAATTCAGCAAATAGCCAAGATGCTAATTTGCTGAATTCTTTTGTTTTTGTATCTATCACTCATTCTTCTACTACAGCATCCAATACGTTCCGCAAATTACCTATCAGATAAAACGGAAGATTAATCAACGTAAACTCCTTGCCATGAATGGTCTTGACCTTATCTATAGAATAAGGCTTTGACCAGATACGGATGGCTATATTAACTTCCGAACTATCCATAAATACTTGGAGAGAACGGAGATGGGCATTGGTTCCACTCTTTACCTCTATCGGATAAAGCTTGGAGTTATGAGTAAAAATGAAATCAACCTCTGCACCGTTATTCGGCTTTGCCCAAAACGAGCGATGCTGTCCCACCCTATCTTCCAAAGCCAATAACTCCTGAGCCGTTATTTGTTCTGCAATATGCCCACGCCAACTGTCCACCATATCGGTAGAGCCAATGATTTCCTTTCTGATTCCCGCCTGATAGTTCACCAATCCCGTATCAAACCAGATGAGTTTTGGCATTCGTTTGGTCTCAGGAATAATCGGCAACTGGGTAGAAGACACTGGGTAAACCAGCTCCAGAAGCATTGCCTTCTCCAGCAATCTAAATGCCTCGCCCACCTCTCTTGACTTATAGCCAGAATTGGCAAAGTTACCTAACGTAATGGTCTCACCCGAAAAAGCCCAACCATAAGAGAGGATAAATCTCACCACATCCGTCAGCTTATTGCCTCTGACGTATTTTTCAGAATCATCCTTATAGGCTTGCACCAGAGTTTCATAAACATCTTCGATACCAATGACATCTTGGGTTTCAGCATACTGCTGCACTGCTTCAGGCATCCCTCCCACAATAGTATATTGATTGAAAAGATGCATCAACTGTTCATGGAAGGCAACCGTATATTCTGCCTTCTGCGAGAGTACGGCAAGCAGATTATACTTGCCGATAGCCCCCAGGAACTCAGAAAACGAACAAGGTCGCAAAGCCAGATACTGTACTCTTCCCACAGGGAAACTGACTTTAACATCCACCAGATTCTCCAACAGACTGCCAGCTGCAATAACATACAAATCAGGTCTCTGTTCATAGAAATACCTAAGAAGTGCTATGGTTTTAGGAGAATTCTGAATCTCGTCGATGAAAACAAGGGTAGTTCCTTCTTTCTTAACCTTACCGACACTGGCATACAGCATATTCACCAGGTCGTCTAAAGGAATCTCCATCTCGAACAACTTGGCATTCTCATTTCTTTCCAGATTGAAATATAGATAATTATCAAACTGAGAGCCAAACTCATTGACCACAGTTGTCTTACCAACCTGTCGAGCTCCTCTCAGGATAAGGGGCTTATGCTTTTTGTCTTGCTTCCAAGCCTCCAGTTTACTGATGATATTTCGTCTAAACATACGCATTTGTTTCAAATCAGGGGCAAAGATACTACTTTTTTGTCGCAAATCAGCGGCAACAGCGTTAAAGTTTGTTGTAAATCAGGGGCAACTAGGCATATAATGTGTAGCAGTTCCCCAAAGATGCGTCACCTTTATTTTCTTATATGGTTTACCGCCCAAACCAAGGGCAGCCATCGTATGATCCTTGATAATCAATTTACCAGCAAGAAAATCTTACCATACTTGATGGTATTCGCTTTGCCTTGAAATTGCAATAACAAGGCAATTGGTATCCAAAACAATATTCATAACTATACGTTATGAAATACTATGAAGTTCCGAAATTACACAATCTACAAATTCTGCGTATTATCCATTTTTGCGTTTATCAAGCAAAAAACTGATAAACTCATCAGAGATATTAGAGATTTCTCCTTTATCATAGATTGTCAACAAATCAATGATAACGGAATCTCCTTCCTGATAAAGATTATAAGTGCTTTGAAAGCTTTCTAAGTTGTCGTTCAAATTCTTTTTCCGTATAAATCTTAACCTTCATACTACGCCTCCTCTTCCCGAAGTCTTCTCAACAAATCACGAGCATCCATCGGCTTAGTCCCATTCTTCTTATGAGCTTCCATTTCATCAAGAGCACGGTTGAGACTTTCTGCCACATAGGCTTCCTGCTCTGCCTGGCTCATATAAGTTTCCTGATAACTGTTTCCTGATTTGGAGATAGAACTGGCTAATTTTTCAGCATAGTCTTTGAGCTTAGCGACAAATTCATCAAGCGTATATTGACCTGTAGAAGGTACTTGAAACTGAATATTAATCGTTTCCATCTTATTCCTTTCTTTTAAATTAACGCCACAAAATTAACGAAAAGAATTAGAAATGCCAAAGAAAAGAACAACTTTCTTTAGTTTTAGATACGAAAAACATTCAACAACAGTTTTTGAATGTAGCAAACTACATGATGCAAATTAAATATATAATCTGCAAGATGCATCATTTTTTCCTTTTCAACCCAGCCTAATAAAACAAGGGAGCGAACTGCATCGCAATGCAGCCCGCTCCCTTATCTATACTGATGATTGAATTTAATCTACCTTTTCGATAATCTTCATTCCCTCTTCCACTGCCTGCATGTTCAGCGGAATCAAACCATGATGGCGCTCTGGCAATGACTTGTAAAGCGCCTTGTTCAAACCATCGGTGCTCACAACAGGACAAACCTTCAGCAGACCGCCCAAAACAATCATATTGAACACCTTGGAGTTTTTCATCTCGGCAGCCTTGTCCATCGCATCAATACGATAAATGGTGATGTCCTTGCGCTGTGGAGGATTCATCACACCATAGCCATCATAAATCAGGATGCCGCCTGGCTTAATCTTCGGCTCAAACTTGTCGAGCGACGGCTGGTTGAGCACGATGGCTACATCATAATGGCTCAGGATAGGCGAAGAGATGCGACTGTCGCTCACAATGACCGTTACATTGGCTGTACCGCCACGCTGCTCTGGTCCGTAAGCAGGCATCCAGGTTACCTCCTTATCCTCCATCAGTCCTGAATAAGCCAGAATCTTTCCCATAGAGAGAACGCCCTGACCGCCAAAACCGGATATAATGATTTCTGTCTTCATTGTTCTAATCTTTTGTAAATGCCAAATTCAACATTCAACATTCAACATTCAACATTACATGTTCGTTGTATCCTTCAGGTCACCCTTAGGATACTGCTTAAACATGTTATCTTCCATCCACTTGTTGGCCTCAACAGGTGAGAGTTTCCAACCGCTGTTGCAGGTAGAAACAATCTCTACCAGGCTGGAACCCTTGCCCTGCATGCTTGCCTCGAACGCCTTGCGGATAGCCTTCTTTGCCTTCTTGATGCTTGCTACGGTCTCCACACTCTGGCGGGTTACATAACAAGTACCCTGCAGATGGCTTGCCAACTCGGTAATATTGAGAGGATAACCATGAAGATCAGCATCTCTACCATAAGGACAGGTAGCTGTCTTCTGACCCAACAGGGTGGTTGGCGCCATCTGTCCGCCGGTCATACCATAGATGGCATTATTGATGAAGATGATGGCGATATGCTCACCACGGTTCAGGGCGTGGATAGTTTCGCAGGTACCGATGCACGCCAAATCGCCATCGCCCTGATAAGTGAAGACGAGACGATCAGGCCACAAGCGCTTGATACCCGTAGCTACAGCAGGTGCACGACCATGAGCAGCCTCCTGCCAGTCAATATCCAAATAGCGATAAGCAAAGACTGCGCAGCCCACCGGACATACGCCTACCGTCTTGTCCTCCATGCCCATCTCCTCGATAACCTCGGCAACGAGCTTATGAACTACGCCATGCGAACACCCCGGGCAATAGTGCATCGGGGTATCGTTCATCAGCGTAGGCTTCTTATATACCAGATTCTCTGGTGAAATTATATCATTCATTTTATTAACTTCTTTAATGCTTCAACGATTTCCTCCGGCTCCGGTACGATACCGCCCAGACGACCAAAGTGCTCCACAGGAGTCTGACCATTCACAGCCAGTCGCACATCCTGAACCATCTGACCGGCATTGATTTCTACAACCAGAATGCCCTTCTTGGTCTTGGCGAGTTCATGAATCTCCTTTTCAGGGAAAGGCCAGAGGGTGATAGGACGGAACAATCCTACCTTGATGCCCTGCTCACGCGCACTCTCGATGCTCTTCTCGGCAATACGTGCCGCACTACCGAAGGCTACGATAACATAGTCGACATCATCCATCTGCTCGGTTTCATAACGAACCTCGGTTTCACGGATTTTTCTGTATTTCTCCTGAAGAGCAATATTGCGCTCCTCCATCACCTCAGGCTTGAGTTCCAGAGAGGTCATGATGTTGACTGGACGACTCTTCGGACGGCCGATGGTAGCCCAAGGACACTCCCTGGCAATCTCCTCCTCGGTACGTCGAGGCTTGACAGGAGGCAGAACCACCTTCTCCATCATCTGACCAATGACACCATCGCTCAGAATCATCGCAGGATTGCGATACTTAAAGGCAAGCGTAAAGGCGAGATCAACGAAATCTGCCATCTCCTGAACAGAAGCAGGAGCCAGCACAATCACATTATAGTCGCCATTACCACCACCGCGGGTAGCCTGAAAATAATCACTCTGGGATGGCTGGATGGTACCCAGACCCGGACCGCCACGCTGCACATTGACGATAACGCCCGGAATCTCAGCACCTGCCATGTAAGAGATACCCTCTTGCATCAAAGCCACGCCCGGACTTGAAGAAGTGGTAATGACACGCTTACCGGCACCGGCGCCACCATAAACCATGTTGATAGCCGCCACCTCACTTTCAGCCTGCAGAACCACCATACCTGATGTTTCCCATGGCTTGAGCAGAGCCAGCGTCTCTATAATCTCACTTTGAGGTGTGATAGGATAGCCGAAGAAACCATCCGCACCACATCTGATACAGGCATGGGCTATCGCCTCATTGCCTTTCATTAATGTAACTTCCTGATTTGCCATTGTTTAGTCCTCCTTCTTACGATAAACAGTGATACAGCCGTCCGGACACACGATGGCGCACGAAGTGCAACCAACACACGCATCAGGTACAGCTGCCTCTACATAACGGTAACCATGCACATTGACTTTTTTCTCTGCCAATGCGATGACATGCTGAGGACAAGCCTCCACACAGAGCGAGCATCCCTTGCAACGCCCGGTGTCGACTACAATAGCCCCTTTAATCTTACTCATATTCTAATTTCTTACTAATTATCTTTACCATTGGAGTAAACAAAGCTCCTGCTGTCCACATGTCGGTTGTTATGGATTGTAGTAGTCTTTGCAATAAAAGCTCATGATATCATCCAGCATCTCCGTGGCTGCTACGGCAGGGCTCTCCGGATCGAGGGCAATGGCCTCCATATAGCAGTCGAGGGCACGCTTAAAGTCACCCTGCTTGCGCCAGGCGTTACCTTGCTGATAATATTCTTCTGCTGTCATTTACTCTTCTCCTTTTTAAGTTTTGCTCTGCGAAATTACTAATTTTCGGCTAAGAAAAAGAATATAAGCCTAAGATTTAAACTATATTAATGTAGTTTTTCACAAAAATGCGCACACTATAATTCAGTGTGCAATTTTTATGAAAGATGTGCATTATTTCTACTAAAATATTCTATAAAAACACAATTCGTCATTTACCGCAGTTTTTTACGATAAATGACGAACAGTACGATTCCCCTTAACAGAAGGTAGAGAATGAAGGCCAACCACAGGGCATGATTGCCCAGGAAAGGATGCAAGCCGAAGAACAGACCGAAGAACGAAGCCGAGGCTACGGCGGTAGAACAGAGCATCGACTTAGACTGGGTGATGCCTACAAAGATGCCATCGAAGACGAATGCCGACATGCCAGACAGCGGAATCAGCACAGCCCACCAAAAATATTCGCCCGATGCAGCTATCACCTGCTTATCGCTCGTGAGCAAAGAGAGGAAATTCTCGCCACCCACTATATATAATAAGGTGAAACCTACAGCCACGACAGCTCCAAAACCCATCGTTCTTCTAACCACCTCGCGGAATGCCCTCATGTTGCGGGCTCCATAATACTTGCCGCTCAACGCCTCTGCCGCATAAGCAAAACCATCCATAAAATAAGAGAAGATGGTAAAGAGCATCATCAGCAGCGTATTCACAGCCAGCACGATGGTACTCTCCCTGGAACCTGCCGCCGTAAAGAAGAGATTGACCGCCACCAGACAGAGGGTGCGGAGAAAGATATCCTTATTGAGCGAGAAAAACTGCTTCAGCGGTTCGGCAGCAAAGAGATGCCGGCGATAATCATACTTGCTTAACCGGCGATAATGGAAGCGATAGAACAGACATGCCATCAGGAATCCCCACCATTGGGCAATGACCGTTCCGAGCGCCACACCTTCTACCGTCATACCGCCGACAAAGACCAGCAGCAGAGAGGCTATGATGTTCACCACATTCTGCGTCAGCGATACCATCATCGGAATGCGCGTGTTCTGCATACCGATAAACCAGCCCGTAAATCCGTAGAGTCCGAGCACTGCCGGGGCTCCCCAGATACAGACATAACAGTATCTTCGTGCCAGTTCCACGACATCCGCTTCCGGCGACATCGCCCAGAGCCCGCAGCCTATCAGCCATTTCTGGAGAACGAAGAACAGCACTCCTATCCCCACGCCGATACTCAGAGAGCGCACCAGGAGCCTCAGCACCTCAGCCAAATCTCTCCTTCCCAAAGCCTGCGAAGTCATTCCGCTGGTTCCCATTCTCAGGAATCCGAAAAGCCAGTAGATGACATTGAACAGCATCGACCCCACGGCAATGGCTCCGATGTAAGCCGCATCGCCGATATGCCCCACGATAGCGACATCCACCAAACCCAAAAGCGGTACCGTGATATTGGATATTATCGACGGCACCGCTAATTGTAATATTCGTTTATTCACGTACTTTAATGATTATCATTAATCACTAATAAATAATCACTATACTCTATATTTCGCAGCCTGCTCCTCAATATAGGCAGCATCGCTGAAATAGTCGATACGCATAGCCTTGCGAACCTCATCCATAGTCTGGGCTGCAAACTCGCGGGCATCCTCGCTACCCTTCTTCAGGATATTGAATACCTCAGGAATATCTTGCTCAAACTCATGACGGCGGGCACGGATTGGGTCGAGCATCTTGTTGATGACGCTGTTCAGGAACTTCTTGCAGGTACCGTCACCGATACCACCCTTCACATACTGCTCCTTCAACTCATCCAAAGTCTTGAACTCTGGCCAAAACTCTGCGAAATCCTCAGGAGTAGAGAATGCCTCGAGATAGGTGAATACGGCATTGCCCTCCAGATGTCCTGGCTCTTCCATGCTCATACGTGGCTCACCATTAGACATCTTCTTCACCTTCTTCCAAACGGTCTTCTCATCGTCACTCATGTAGATGCAGTTGCCGAGACTCTTACTCATCTTCTCCTTACCGTCAGTTCCTGGAAGACGACGGCAGCAGGCAATCTCAGGAAGCAGAATCTCTGGCTCTACCAAAACAGGTGCATAAGTCTGGTTAAAACGGCGAACCAACTCGCGAGTTACCTCCAGCATAGGCTCCTGGTCCTCACCGGCAGGCACGGTTGTAGCCTTGAAAGCGGTGATGTCGGCAGCCTGACTCACAGGATAGCAGAAGAAACCGAGCGGAATGTTTGCCTCGAAGTTACGCATCTTAATCTCAGTCTTCACAGTTGGGTTACGCTGAACACGAGATACGCTGATGAGGTTCATCAAATAGGTAGTCAACTCAGCCAACTCAGGAATCATACTCTGGATATAGAGTGTACACTTCTGTGGATCGAGACCCGCAGAGAGATAGTCAAGAGCCACCTCTGTGATGTTCTGTCGAATCTTCTCAGGATTGTCGGCATTATCAGTCAAAGCCTGAACATCTGCCATGAAAACGAACATTCTGTCAAAGTCGCCAGCGTTCTGAAGTTGTACTCGGCGCTGCAGAGAGCCGATGTAATGACCCAGGTGAAGTTTACCTGTAGGACGGTCGCCCGTCAATATAATCTTTCCCATTTTCTTGCAATTTATTATTATTTTTGTGCAAAGGTACAACAAAATATTGAGAAACTGCAAGAAATGGTGAAAAAATAACAAAATGAGCAGGAGAAGGAAGGGATATCTGAAAGAAAAACGGGGCATCCTCAAGGGTGCCCCGCCACCAATTAAAATAATTGATTGTCGCATTATAAACTTACCGTACTACTTAGCGATCATGATCGTTACACGGTTCTCTGCGTTTTCTGCAAAAGGCTGCACACGTGCACCCTTAGATTCTTCTGTAATGCGCTCTGAAGGTATATTATATTTCTTTGTCAGCATCCAAACCACAGCTGCTGCTCGCTTAGCAGCGATGCGGTCGTTGATGACGTCATTGCCTGTACCCTTGTCAGCATAGCCGGTTACTACAACCTTTGCCTCTGTGTTCTTGTTCAGGAAGTCAACCACCTCACGGATCTTAGCATCCTCAGAAGGAGCAATCTTGTAAGAATTGATGGTGAAGAAGATGTCACGGCGAATCTCCTCTACCTTCTTCTCTACAGGAGCTGGCTTAGGCTCTGGCTTAGGAGCTACATATTCCTGCTTAGGAGCTGGTGCCGGAGCAGGTTCCTCTACCGGCTTAGCCTTCTTGGTATAGCTCTTGCCCAGATTGATGCGTACACCTGCCAGTGCATTGAAGTACCAGTCAGGGTTATCTGCCTTCTTAGAGTTGTACTTGTCTGAAATCATGTTGGCATTGCCTTCGAGCATGATGCTCACAGCCTTGCTTACCTTGAATTCCAGGTCGATACCGGCTCTGCCGTAAGGGCGAACCTTCTTTCCCTGCCAGAGATATTCCAGCAGATAGTTGCTCTGATTCTTGATGTTGGCTGCCAGGTCGTTTACCTCCTGGTTAGCTCCAGCCCAGTTGATACCACCACCTACGAAGGCAGTAGCGTTGAACACGCGGTTCGGGTTCCAGCCACAGAAGAGGTTAGAGAGGTTGAACATAAAGTCCACACCCGGAGCTACATATTTCCATTTGTAGCTGGCGGTATACGGAGTACCGTCCTTGGTAGCCTTGTATCCGTTCCATCCGCCCTTGCTCCAGATACCGTTAATCTGACCACGGAGTCCGAAAACAGGAGAGAACTGGTAGCCGATGGCACCCTGGAAGTTAGGAGAAAGCAAGTCTGAGAAGCTTGCCTCACCCACAGTATATTGCCCACCAGCCTGAACATCCAGAAACCAGTGACGCTTAAACTGATATTCGTTTCCGTCCTTGTCTGTGTAGGATGCTTGCGCCATAGCGGCTGTAGAGCCGATGGCTAACATGGCCGTTGCCATGAGCAGTTTAATTGATTTCATAACTTTCTGCATTAAATTTTATTTTTTTACGAATTTCTTTCCATTCACAATGTAGATACCAAAACGATTCATCTGCTTTACCTTACGTCCCTGGACATCATAGATTACATTGTTCTTCTCAGTAGAATTCACAACATGTTCGATACCAGTAGCCTTATCATTGTCTACTTCGATTGTAATCGTCATTCTTGGGTTTGTATGACAGTCACTGGCTTGGGTTGTGGTCTTGTCCTCAAGGAACTTTCCAAAGTTTGTATCTCCGAAGGTTCCCTGCAAAATTACGATAGCGTAACTATTGGCTTTCAATTCACCTTCTCTAATAGGAGTATCAAAAACTAACAGCAATGTCGGCGTTGTCGGATCTTCTGGATCTACATAGCTTTCAAAGTGTCCTGTACGAATCGTCTCGTTGTTGTCGTAAACTGCAAGTCTCACTTCTCTATCAGGATTAGCAACCAAGCCATCATAGTATCCAATGTTTTTAATCATAAATCCATTCAATGCAACATCCTTGACAAAACCTGATATATCAGGCAACATCTGGTATATTGAATAATCTGATTTAAGATTTAGATCTTCAGGAGAGCCGCCCTTTCCTATCGTAAAGCTTTCCTTGATAGCTTGTGTCTTTACTTCCTTATTATTCTTTTCATAATGGAAGGTTCCTTCTGGGATTACTAGCTGATAGCTAGCCTTTGCCAGGTCAGTCAACGCAACAGTAAACTGATTGTCTTTTCCTGTTACCGGAGTAAAGGTAACATCTTTCACACGCTCCCCCTTCTCATTAGCAATATAGGCATCAGCATCACTCATTACAGTAACATGAGTCAACCCATCGAAAGAAAGAGTCAGGAGATCGGCATTGCTTCCTACTATTGCAGGTGTCAACTTGTAAGCTGTCTCTACGGTCTTGATAGCAGCAGCCGGTTTTTCAACCTCAACGAATGCGAAGGCACTGGTCAGACTGCTTTGCCAATATGGAGCAGCAACATCTGCTTCTGTCTGATATTTCTTGTCTGCATGATTGCACAAAGCATAAGCAACGCTAGAGTTTCCCGTTACAGATGGATAAGATCCCTTGAATGAGAAAGTACCCAATGCTTTGTCTGCATCAAAGACATCACCCGTTTCGAGTTGTACAGCAGAGCCATCCAGTTTGGCAATTGTAAGTTTGCTTACTTCTGCACCTGCATCAGCTGTCACTCCATTGACATTCAGCATATTGTCATCAGCATCACCCAAGGTGAACACTCCGCTATTGTCTAACGCCTCAAATGCAGAAGCTTCATCTATATTGTCTACTAACAGAACCTGTTTGTTACTTACGGCTAGATACTTTCGTTCATTCTTCTTATTTACACTGGCTATCTTATACCACTTCTTGTTCTCAGGAAGAAGAACATCCGTTTCATTATAATAAGCATCAATAGCAGCCTTGAATTCTGCATCTGTTGATGCCTCATTCCCGACAACTTCGTTCAAAGCAACATAAGCGGCACTGGTAACCTTAGGATAGCCCACCGAATTATTCTGCAACAATTTCAGAGCTTTTAAATATGCGGCAGAACCGACAACAACATATTCTACATCAAAAGCCTTATTGTAGCGTTCCCATTCGGCATCGCCCTTCTTGTCGTTGCAAACTACATTAGCAGGAACAATAAGTTTATAAGTACCCTTCTTTGAGATAGCACCTGCAGCGCCCTGTATTTCAAAACTAACTTTCGTATCAGATGCCTTGACAGCCTTTGCTGTCAGATAGTCGTTACCATCTTTCAGTAATTTCACGCTGGCAGCCTCATCTACATATCCAACCTTCTCTCCGAAGTCTACGGCAATAGTAAGAGGTAAAGTTTCAACGGTTCCCGCTGCAGGAGTAATCGAAACAGGACTAAAAGGAGCCTTGATGACAAAAGAGAATTTCATTTCCTTGTTCTCAAAGCCTTCCTTATCAACAAAACTCTTTGCAGGAACCGTAAGTGTATATGTACCATTCTTTGCTATCTGGCTAGCAGCAGATAAGGTTACCACATTGTCTTTTACAGTAGCAGAAAGCGTTTGGCTGCTCGTTCCATCAGAGAGTGTGATTTTGGATGCATCTTTAACCAGCATGTTGCGGTCGAATGTAAGATGCATTTTTTCAAAATACTCTAAAATACTGCCATTCACCAAATCACTAGTAGCAGTCAAAATGGTAGACGGCATGGTATAGAGTACCGTAATCTTTTTTAATTGAGCATTCGAAAAACTGTTTTTGTAAATCAAGTCATGGATATTCTGCTTTTTATCATTAATCCATGTCTTGTATCCATCTTCCTGACTTCCTAATTCATCGTCTGTCACTCGAAGATCACCTACAGTACTACCTTCGGAGAAAGATACTCTGTCAAGACGTCCGATACCAGGTGCATGCACTTTCATCAAAGCCTGCTGACTGACTTTGAGATAATAGGAGATATCATGAGTATAGATATTAGTAAAGTTAACGATGGCTGTACCCAATCCCTGATTACCCCACTCAAAATCAATAGTAATGTCGCCATTAGAGAAAACATCATCAGTAACGGGAACCTCATTACTATTACCTTCAGGTGGAGTTATGGAAGGAGTAAGGCTGAGTGGCTGACTGAAATCAAATACAGCAGTGCGCTGTATCTGAGCCCAACCGGGTGCAGACACACAAGCCAGTAATATGACAAACAATGATTTCTTCATAATAGGTAAGTTTAAATGTTTTATTAGCGCATGTTCATATCTATTTCGTCAGTAGCCGTCTTTACACACAGTTTCCAAGTGCCGTCTACTTTCACCGGATTGAACATATAAGCTGTCTTTGCCGGTTCAGCGGTTCCAGCCTGTTTTGCCGTTGCAAAGGTAACATCATATTTCACATCATTGCAGCCTTGCAACTGGAATGAGTAATATACGCGTGTATAATCCAATACAGGGAACATCTTAAACTTGTTAAGATATCTTTGTCTTGTTTCTTCTGTGAGAGGTTTCACTTCTTGCGTAGAATCGGTATATTCATGCAAATTGGCAAGCACTGCGTTATAATCCTTTGCCTTGAGTTGCGCCATGGCATCATCACAAAGTTTCAACATAGCAGCCGTATCTTCTTCTGTCAATTCGCTTCTGAATTCATCAACCTGCTGTTCGCGACTTTTCTTTTTCTCACCGCATGAGCATAATGAGAAGACCAATATAGCCAAGAGAGAATATAATATAGTTTTTTTCATACCCGTCACATTTTTAAATAAAAAGAGGGTGCGCCGCTCTTTTAGGCACACCCTCTAATTAGAGCTTAATTATTAATTTTCTTTTCAATAAATGTCTTAATCACCGATTGTACCGTTGATTGTGAACTCAACCTCAGTAGTAAACTCACCCCACTCGTAAGCGATAGTGATAGGAACTTTTACCTTGAAGGTCTCTACGTTACCACCATTGTTGTAGTACCAGATTGTACCGAACTTAGCCTTATTAGCCTCCATGAAGGTTGTCAAAGCTGCATTCTGACTTGCAGAGTTGTAAGAAGTCAAATTGTTGGTGTAAGTTACCTTACCCTTAGTCTTAGAATCTGTAGCGACACCACTTGTATTACCGCATTTGAGTTCAACCTGGTTACTAATCTGATCCATTGTAGTCCAGCTACCACCGCCAAGAGTTGTCTTAACCTTAGCAGGTGTAGTATCGATAGTGATAGACTTCACATTGTAGTAACCCCAGAACCAGAGGTGGTCACCCCACATATTACTCTGGTTAGCTACACAACCAGCCTCAGAAACTGTAGCAGTATTCCAACCACGCCAATCGTACAACTTGAAGAGATCAAGAGCGTAGATAACGTTACCATTGGTGTTAGCATCGATACGTGGCTCTGTAGCAACATCAATCAAGTTGATTGGACGCTCCCAAGATGTCAGGAAGATACCATCCTTAACAAACTCAGCTACACCACAAGTATTCTCTGTTACAACACCTACCCAAGAGCGAAGCTCCTTCTGGATATTGGCATTCGCTGGTTCATAACCAATCGCATTCAAGACAGCCTTTGTTGTTTCATTCTTTATCAATGTAATCTCACTAGTAGCAGGATCCAATGTTGCAATTTTAACATAAGAAGTACCCTTTACTGCATAGAGATCAACATTCGTGAATGCACCTTCTGCGTAGTCAATAGCACAACCCTCAAGAGTTTCCTGCAACTTAGCCTTGCTGAATACGTGAGAGTCACCAATGATATACTTGCAGAACAACTTGTTCCACTTGGTATCAGCAGCACTTCTCTGTGGAGTGATTGTATAACCACCAACTACAACAGGCTCAGGAACGAAGTAATACTTGTGAGGACCTACTAACTTAGCAACATTACCCTTCAAAGTAGAAGTAACCTTGCGGCTAATACCAAGGATATCGCCACCATTTGTAGGCTCCTTAACATCGAAGATAACAGCATCCTTGCCATTTACAGAACCATCAAGTCCCTTCCAGTACTCAGGAATCAACTCACCGAATGTCTGGTTCTTATTGATACGTGACAAGTTGTAAGTCAACTTAACATAGATGTAAGGATACTTAGCCTTTGCATTACCTATGTAACGTACATAGCGAGTTACAGTAACAGGATTTGCCTGATCATGAGTCAACTTCTCAAGATCTTCAGCAGACAAATGCCACTTGAACGTATGGTTAGTTGTACCCTCTGTATTACCGAAGTACTCGATATGACCAAGATCATCAGCAGCGTTGTATGTACCGCCCTTCTCAGGAGCAGCCTTGAACATCCTCAGATCCAAAGTAGTATTACCAGCAGCATCATTACTGAAATTACCCTTATCATCAATAGTATACTGCTCATCGAAGTCCTTCTTTGTCATATTCTCAAGACCCTCTGTCAATACAGTTGCAGAGAACTGAGCCCATGTAGTCTTCAAATCATCAATACCATTGCAGAGATCGAACTTAGCATCCTTTGTCAACAAATCAATTGCCTTATTAGGAGCAACCTCAGGGTTCTGACGTGTAATGTGAATCAAGATGTAACCATCCAAAACCACCTTATCACCACGCTTAACGAGTACCTGAACCAATGGTTCACGGTCGATAGAAGTAGCAGACTCAGAAGTTGGATTACCGCTTGCATCAACATTATAAGCACGGAGGATACCATCCTCAGAACTCTTTACACCAGCGTCTTTGTTAACCCACTTAGCATAACGGCTATCAATTGTAGCGTTGCCGTCTACCTTGTACTCAACGAGGTTAAACTGATAGGTCAAGCCCCATTCCTTACCTTCTTCTAATGACATCTCCTTCAGGTTAACACCAAGCTTATTAGGAGTACCAGGAGTAAACTGCTTAACATCCTCTACCAACATATGGAGTCCGAGGTAGCTTGCAATATCAATACCCTCTGCGCTGTTATAGTAAAGTTCGAGAGCTGCACCTGCTGGATCTGCCAAAGCCTCCTGAGGTGAGTCGTAAACGTGAACCTGAGCAGTAGCATCAGCAGCAGTTGTACCGAATGTATTAGCAGTAGGAATACCCTTTTCGTCACCCAGACGGGTATTAGGCAAACCTAATCCAGCATAATGAGGTTTCAATCTCCAGTACAAAGCCTCGAGGTAAGCCTTCTGTGGTTGAATCAGAGCATAATCAGAAGTAACCTTGCCTTCAGCTACTGTACTTGCAGCAGTCTTAGCCTGCAAAGCAACGGTATTAGCTGTCTCATTCTTATCTTTAACCGTTGGGAATGGTTCCAACTTTTCAGGATGCTGAATCTTCAAACCTGCTGTAACAATACCATTAGAAGTATTGAAGAGAGCCTTACCTGCATCGTTCGTCTCTGGAGAAGTAATATCGCCAAGATCTGAAGCAGTAGCACGAGTATGATAATTCAAGATTGTTGGCTCAAGAAGATTGAAGCCCACAATATCCTCGTATGCCATATCAGCATTTGATGGATTCATGTGATACTTAACACCCCAAGCAGGACCATAATCAAATTCTGTTGTAATCGCAGAAACCGGATCATTTTCCAATCTATCAGGCAAATAGTTATCGAGACCTGTAATTGTCTTATGGCTACCATCAGTAGTAGTCAAACGGCTAAGACCCGGCAAATTGGTCTTATGTGTCAAGTAATCACCATGCAAGTAGTCATAAGTCAAAGTCTCAATACCATCCAAGTAGAGATTTGGCATGAATACCAAGCCTGTCAAATCACCGGTAAGTGAAATAACGACCTTTTCACCAGAAATACCCTTAACACCTGTGAGGATCAAGTTTTGCTTATCCAAAGTAGCGGTGATAGAGTTTGGAGTTTCTGAAACAAACATAACATTACTCTGTTTTACCTTCTTGCCATCCTTGTAGATGTCAAAGTAACCTGTTTCGGCATTAGGAACATAGTACTCATAAGATGCTGCGGATGCGCTTGTGCCTGCATCACCCTTCTCACCTTGATCACCCTTCTCGCCTTTCTCGCCCTGAGGACCACGAGCCAAGTTGTCTGTCTTTTTACCATTCTCATACCAGTAACCATCGGCACCGATAGTCCATGCAGTACCAGGAGCGCCATCCTTACCATTTGAAATAGTGACTGATTTTCCATCACTGAGCGTTACAGTAACACCATCACTTTTTTCTGTTACTCCGGTAACAAGACCACCACCCTTAATCAAGTTCTGAATGGTTTCGATTGCCTTTGCATTAGTATCAATCTGCTGTTGCAGATTACTAATGTCATCATCGTAGTCTTTACAAGAAGTAAATGTGCTTACCGAGGCAATTGTCAATGCACCCATAAGCAGCGCGCTAAAATACTTTCTTTTCATACGGTAATAATTTATAAAGTTATACGATTTTCCTAGCCTTTCGGCAGGAAGTTATTAATTAATTCTCTATATCGAATTAAGAGTTCCGTTTGATGAAAAGAGTCTGCACTCTTAGAAAAGTTTATCGTTCTCTTTCAAAGGTCCTCTTAGAAAAGTTATTTTATCGTTCTTAAATATTGTGGCTTTTTATCGCCACTCAGTTCTTATCGTCTTTGAAATATCTCCAGCCAGGAGATATGCTATGGAATGGAAAGGTAACCCTAAATATCTGCATGAGAAAAAGTTTTTCTCAATTTTATTGCCACATTTGCCACACGCATATTAACTTACTGGTATACAATGGTTTAATGGTGGCAACAGGCCCTATTTCTATTATCACCTTATTGTCACCTATTGCCACACCTTAGGTATGCTAAAACCGGCATAATTAACTGATATTCAGGTGTTTCATGTTTTTCTCTTTGCTTTTTCTATTCATTGGAACGCTTGGTGCATCGACTGAACAAACAAGGGTTTTTGCGTTCAATATAGCCCCTTTTTTCGTCTTTTTATCACCAAAAATGGAAGCGAGGCTTACTTTAGATTCAAAAAAGGCTATTTCTAACTTCAAAAGAGCCTTACTTGATAATGGGTAGGATGCTCCTGAAACTGCGTCACGACGTAGCTGTCACTGCGTCGGGACGTAGTTGTTGTTACGTCGTGACGTAGCTACAGCTACGTCGTGACGTAATTTCTCCTGCATCGTTGGCGGAATAACTCTTCGTCCCACTCATATACTGATAGCTTCGATAAGCATATCGTTGTATCTGTCTATCACATCGTCATTGATACTTTTCAGATAGATGCGTGTGATTTTCTCTGAGTTGTGCCCCATGCTGTCACTTATCACGCTGATGGGGATGTTCTTCTCCTTGGCGATGGTAGCCCAGGAGTGACGGGCACAGTACATCGTTACTTTCATCGGTATGCCGATACGCCGGGTGAACTTCTGCAAAGCCTTGTTCACCCTACATTGGCGGTAGTGATACTGTTTCCTGACATCGGTAACCACGTTCTGGTTTACGATACCCAGCAGATGTTTGCCGTCGAGTGAAGGGTGGCGGTCTGCAATCTCTTGCATACAGGGGCGCCATGCTACTCTCAGTTCTTTACCCGTTTTCTTTCTCTTGTATATGAGCTGCCCGTCCTTAAGGCTTCCTTTTTCAAGAAAGGCGATATCTACGAACGACATGCCTCGGGTATAGAAACTGAAGAGGAAGAGGTCTCTCGCCAGTGCTTCCTCCTCGGTGACGGTTGTTGCAGCGACTATCTGATGGATGTTTTCCGCTGTAAGTGCTCTTTTGGCAGTCGGGGTGTTCTTGGTGAAAGAGTGGGCGAAGGGTTTGCGGTCTTCTAATCCATATTGCTCCAGAGCTTTGTTGTAGATGGCTCGTAGACGCTTCATGTAAAAAGAGATGGTGTTCAGCGTGAGATCGTTCTTTCTCAGATAACTCTCGTAATCTTCCATGATGAGGCTGTCGAGTTGGCTAATCAGCAGGTCTTTCTCTTTCCGGAATTTCATGAAACTGCGCAAGGTGCACATATATATATCGGCAGACCGGTATTTGCCATTCTTGTAGAGTCGCTGGGTGAGTTCCCTGACATATTCGCCCAGCGTCGGACCGCCATTCATGTCTTCTTTGGCTACTTGCTGCGCATCATGTTCGCTACCATTCTCTATGACATATCCCAATGCGTTGTTTCTGTTGCTTACTTTGATGACGATTTCTGCATCTTGCCGAATAAGTTCCTGTGGAATTTCTATTCTTAGTATCATTTTTATGTGAATATTATGTTGAATGAAGTGCTTTGTTGTATAACAAATTAGTAAACAGCCAACAAAGTTACGATTTATCTCTGGATTACCCAAAGCTTTTTCCGATATTCACATCTCAATGCCAGTATATATGATAAGGTGTAATGGGCAGCCAGCCAGTTTAAGTAAGTAGATGAAATCATGTACGTCATTTAACAAGTTTATATGATTCATTGAGTCGATAGATATGACTGCATTGGGTTAAAGATACGACTGCGCTGGACGGAAGATTCGACTGCGCTGGGCGGAAGATTCGATTTCGTTGGGTTAAAGATTCGACTGCGTTGGCTGAATAATATGGCTGCGTTGGCTGAACGAAGTAGCTCAGTTAGCTGAATGAAGCACTTGAGTTATCAGAATGAAGCACTTGAGTTATCAGAATCTGAACTTTCGCATGTGGTTCAAGAACGGGCTGAAGGCCCAAAAGCTCCTAGCCCAGGGCATCGCCCTGGGTATAATAGCAATCAGCGTGGCGCCCTGTAAGGGCAAAAGCCTTATAAATTGCCCGGTATTTTAAAGCTTTTGCCCTTACAGGGCGACAGGTTTGCGCCCATAATAACCCAGGGCGATGCCCTGGGCTAGGAGCTTCTGCCCCTTCAGGGCGTGTGGGGCAAAACTTGTGAAACTCAGTCTGAATGATTTGACTTGGTATAATACGATTCGCTAGTCTGTTAGGCGTTCGGGGCTTGCTGTCCAGCCTTTATTAAAAGTAAAAGAAGGTGCGTCATGGACTGATGACACACCCTCTTCTCTGGATATTTATACCTCCTTCATGTTCTTTAGTTCCCAACCCTCAAATTGCATGATGATTTTATGCAGTTGAGTCCCCTGCCTTAGAACTTCTACTCTTGGGGGCTGCAGCATATCGGTTGACAGATACTTATCATATTGCTTGCGCACATTGTTGTTCGGAATTCCGAGTATAAGCTTTGCTCCTCTCGTAGCCTTGATGGTAAGCATGCCATAATAAAACAGCAGGCTTGGAAATACCTGCGGGTCTGTTATCATTCTTGCAGGGAAGGTGTCATAGAGTGTAGCCACAATCTCTCCTGTCTCGGCAATCGTGCGAATCACGCCCTTTCGGTCGCCATCTAGCTTGTCGAGTTGGATGAGCTTTTTCATCTTGTTATAGTCGGTCTTGGTGTTAGGGTCTATCATCTCTTCAGGTCCCTTACCGGAACTCAGATAGTTGCGCAGATAATAGAACACCATATCGCAGTTGAAGATCTTACTTTGAGATGTCAAGGCACTCTTCGAGAAGCAATAGTTATCATACCATGGTTTCATCTCGTTAACAATGTCATCAATGTTGGCATTGGCTGCAATTTCGCCCTTTTCCTTATAATAGTTGAACATCTGATAGACATCTTCTGTAGAAAATCCTAACATCTGGTTGAATTGCTTCTTGGTGGATATATGCCATCCGATGTTGAAACCGCTGGTCACGTCATCGAGCGTCACAGGACTCACACCCGTCATAAAGATACGTTCAAACGAACCTTTGAATTTCTTGAAGATATCACGATAGAAACCCTCAGCATGGGTAATGGCACGATATACTCCTTCACCCTGCTCGTTGAGCACCGTGTTGGTGAAGTTGTCATATTCGTCAATGATGAGATAGGTACGAAGATTCAGCTTCTTCGATTCATCGTTGATAAGTATCAACTTGTCTACGGCGTCTTCCGCCTCGAAGACCTTCTTTACAAAATCCTCCGAATAGTATTGACGGTAGACATCCACAAAACTATCCAGCTTCACTTTGCAATAACGGTTAAACTTGTCTTCCAGCTGGTCGATACGTCCGCCTACTTGCGAAAAATCAAGATAGAGAACCAGATATTTACCTTGAAGGGGAGTAGGATTCTTGCCAATCCACAGATTGCCGAACAGATCCTTGAACTTATCCTTCATGTTACAATCATAATAAGCTTGGAGCATACTGATGAATACGCTCTTGCCAAAACGGCGAGGACGGATAAAGAAGAGGTTTACCGCCTCATCTTCCAATGCTGGCAAATACATCGTCTTGTCCACATAGTAATTGTTTTGCTCTATGATTTGTACGAAGTCATTGCGTCCATAAGGTATTCTTTTAGTATCTTGCTTCATATCTCCAGTATTACTTGTAATTTTGTGCAAAGATACAACTATTTGGGAATAATACCAAAGAAAAACGGATTTTTTCGGTAATCTGCAGAAAACAACATTTCTGGTAGATACTCATACATTCGTATCTAGATGGCCCCTATATATAATAAGGTGTAGGACCGCCAATCTCCCCTATATATAATAAGGTGTAGGTTTTATATCGGCAAAATGGAGAAAAACAGGGAAAATGGACGGATTAGAAGCCTAATATGGGGGCTATTTTATAAAAAACATAAGAAAAATAGCCTTTTTTTGAAAAAAAATGCTCAAAAACTTGCAAGTTTCGAAAAATATATTTATATTTGCAACATGAAAAATCTCCTGGCTGGAGATATTTCAAAGACGATAAGAACTGAGTGGCGATAAAAAGCCACAATATTTAAGAACGATAAAATAACTTTTCTAAGAGGACCTTTGAAAGAGAACGATAAACTTTTCTAAGAGTGCAGACTCTTTTCATCAAACGGAACTCTTAATTCGATATAGAGAATTAATTAATAACTTCCTGCCGAAAGGCTAGGAAAATCGTATAACTTTATAAATTATTACCGTATGAAAAGAATGTATTTAAGCGCGCTGCTTATGGGTGCATTGACAATTGCATCGGTAAGCACATTTACTTCTTGTAAGGACTACGATGATGACATCAACATGAATACGTCGCAAATCAAGGACTTGCAGGAACAATTAAAGACTTTGCAGACTGCGTTGGATCAAGCCAAGAATGATGCAACAACAGCACATGCAAACTTCGCTACTAAAGCGGATCTCAATTCTCTTCAGACCGAGGTAGCAAAGTTGGTAACTGCAGAGAAGTTACAGAAAGTCATCGATGACTTGAACGCCATTATCGCAGGTAAGGCAGACAAGGCTGACCTCGAAACGCTTGCTGGAAGAATCGATGCTATTGATGCTTCTCTCAACACAATCGGCACTACCTTGAATACTTTGGACGGTGCTGTGACTGCTGCTCAAAAAAACTTGGATACACAGAAGGAGACTCTTGACAAGTTGACAGAGAAGATTGGTTCACTCGAAACCCAGTTGGGCAAGAAAGTTGACTTGGAGGCTTACAACGCTAAGATTGCTGAGTTGCAAAAGGAAATCGACGATGCTAAGGCTGCTGCAGGTGACGTTACAGAAATCAAACAGCTGAAAGATAAAATGGAAGCTATCAGCAAGAAGGTTGACAAAGTTGCAGCAGATGCAAACGTCCTCACTGTCATGATAGCAAAGCAGCTTAAGTCTTTGGTTCTCAAACCAGACTTCTATTGGGAAGGTCTTGAGGGTATCGAGGCTCCTTGGGCAGAACCAGCAACATACACCTTCGGTGATAAGACCGAGTTTAATTACAGAGTATCTACAGCTGTAGGATTCAAGACTATCAAGGCTACTGTAAACGATAAAGTTCCAGCTAGAGCTGGCGAGAAAGTTTACTTGCAGAACGGTGCTATTGCTAAGTATCACATGAATCCTTCAACAGCAAGCTTGGAAGGTGCACAATTCAGCTTCTTCACAAACCTTGCTGAGGTATATACACGTTCTGGTGATGAGACCATCGCTACTCCAAAAGAGGCTAAATATGTTGCCAATGGCAAGAACACAGTTGTTGATGGTATTTTGAGCGTTCCATTCACTATCAATACCAAGAAAGTTAATGATTTGTTCGCAGAATGGGCAAAGGGCAAGGATTCTAATGGCAATCAAATCACAGACCCTGTAATTCCTAACAATGGTTGGGAAGATCGTGAAGACAACCAGGCATACGGCTCTAAGTTGCCATTCATTGCTCTTCAGGCTCAGATGAAGGATACAACTATCACATCTGACTATGCTGTTGTAACTCCTGCTAAGTACATCCTCAAGGCTCTCGCAGATAACGCTCCTGAGACAGTTCTTGACCAGAACACATTCATCAAGGGTACCCCACATGCAGGTGTTATTGGTGACAACCACCTTTATACAACTTTGTATGGTACTAATTTAGAGGAATATGGTAAGACATTGGCAGATGCCCTGACACATGGTGTTATCACAATGCCAGCTACTCACTCTGTAGTATATAATGAGACCATCGACTTGAAGCCATTCGTAGAGACTCACTTCGACTACGAGACATTCGCTAAGTATGGCAAGTCATATAAGGATCAGACTATGAACGATGCTGAGCTTGAGGCTCTCGGCTTGCACTATGAGTTCATCCCTATCGACTATTACCTCGGTGAGGAGACAACTAGTGAGACCGCTCACTTCGAGCAGATTGGTGACAAGACTTCTGGTGTATTCGCTCCTCGTTCTGTTGATGCTGAGGGTAATACCATCAAGGGCCAGACTGCAACTAAGGAAGCTGTAGAGCGTGAGCCATTGGTTCGTGTAAACTTGGTTGATGGCGAAGGCAACATCGTACTTTATGGTTACATCAAGGTTCGTATCGTTGAGAAGCCAGTTGTTGACATGAAGGTTGAGGTTAACCTCGGCGACTTGTACTTCAACTGTGGTGATGAGGGCAAGATGACTTGGTCACAGGTTGAGAACCTCATCCTCTCTAAGTTGGGTACAGACGGTATGACCAAGCAAACTTTCGAGAACGAATACTATCTTGAGACTGAGGGTGGTCAGAAGGTAATGCCTACAGTTGCAAATGGTGGTACATTGTACAATGCTGCACAGAAGTGGTATGCAGTACGTTACTCTGACGCAGACAAGACCAAGAAGGTTAACGACGCTGACTCTTACGGTCGTGTATGGTACACACCTCATGACAACGCTACTGGCGGTCAGGGTTGGGATAACCAGACCAACGTATTGGTTTGGAACTTCACAACAGATGCTAATGCAGGTAAGATGAATGCAGCTTCTTACAAGAAGTTGATGGAGGAAACTGGCGTTTCTTACGCTTCTAAGGGTGAGAATACCAAGGCTCTCTATACATGGGTACGCTTCATCCACAAGTTGAACGGTACTTCTATCTGGGTTAAGTTGAACTTCGCTCCTACGAAGCTCCACTTCGAGTATGGTAAGATTGCCAACAAGGACTTGCACCACTGGTTCCAGTTGAACTCTACATACGTTCCTGGTGGTGAGAACGACCTCGATGTTCACGCTAACGTTCCTACTCCTGCAGAGTATGGTCAAATAGCTCTCACAGCAAACAAGTTTGACAAGGACTTGTTGGAGTACTGGAGAAACAAGCAGGTACTTGTAACTCTTGAGGGTAACAAGGATAAGTTCGATAAATTCTATAATGCAGACGGCACCGCAAAGACACAGTTGGACTTCGGCTTCGTATTGCCTAAGAAGGGTGTAAACTCTACTGTAGATGCTGTAAATGGCACATGGGATGTTAAGGGTGCTTCTGGTTCTGTTTGGACTTTGGCACTTTCTAACGACAACCACAAGATTATTGCAATTAAGCAGGATGGTGTTGCATTGGCTCACCCTGAGACAGTCGCTGAGCTTCGTCAGAATGCTTACGACCACAAGTACTCTATCCTCCACTACTTCGGTGATGAGGGTATCAATGACAACGCTGCTACCGACCTCCTCAACAACATGGGTCGTCGTGACGCAAAGGGCAATGACATCAAGAACGATTACTTGACAAACAACATTGATAAGACATTCACTGCTTATCTTGAGGTAACTCTCTCTGATGACCCTTGCTACCAGCCATTGGTTGAGAACAACTTGTTCAACGTTCGCTTCCTCCGTCCAATCAACGTAGCTCCTAAGAATGTAACTTGGACCGATGCTTTGAATGCAGAGGAGTCAGTTAAGTTGACAGACTTGGTTAGCATCAAGGATTGGCGTGACTACAGCGTATTGGTAAATGGCAATTACGCTGATAACACCAACGCACAGGTTCCTTATGAGTTCTACAACATCACAGACTTGGCAGTAATTCGTGAGGAAATCCGTTCAGACGCTATGGAAGAGTACTCTGTACGTTCTGCAGCTGCTCTCACCGACGCTAAGGAAATCGCTAAGTTGCCTATCGTTGACAACGTTCCTTCTTTGACAAGCTACAAGATGGAGAATGGTATCACTACAGCAACTTACTTGAAGGTTTACAATGGTAATAACAAGGAGATCTTCAACAGCAAGCAGCATGGTATATCACCAAACGGTATCTGGACTACAGGTGCTGGTGATTATAAGAACTATGGTAAGATCAACTATGTAAACAATGGTGGTGGTGCACAAATCTTCCACATCTACGTACCAATCGCAGTGAAGTACGCTTGGGGTAATGTGAAGTACAGCAACACTAACGCGCAGACCTCTGGTGTTAAGACAAACCTTGACTACACTCAGAAGGTATGGGCTGTCATCACAGTTAACAAGACTGTAAACTCTGGCGCAAAGCGTCACTAAAATTTACAGATCATCTTTGAAATAAGGAGGGGGTGTCAACTCATTGACACCCCTTTTATTCTTAATAAACATTTATTATTATGAAAAAGATCGTATTATTCTTATTCGGATTGGCTGCCTTGATGTTCGCATCATGCGGTCAAAAAGAAAAGAACGTGAAACAGCTGGAGCAGCAATATCTCGTTCAACCTGTTGATTCTTTTTCGGGCAAGGACACATCCGAAGTTATGTACTTGGTAAATAGCTTCATTGACAAGCTCAACCAAAAAGACATCAAATCAGCTGTCTCCATGCTTTCTTATCTAGATGGCAACGATATTGTACCATTGCCTGCTGGACTCGTCAAGCGTCAATGCAATGCCTTGGCCAATGCACAGGGAGTGAAATACACCGTTGACCGTTTGGTGTTCAACGAGGAGAAAGACAATATCGTAAAAGTTAATATCTTGTTGTTTGAAAAGAAGCCAGGCGATACAAGACCTAACAGCATTTCTCTGTATCTCAAACCTATCCGCAAAGACAACAGATGGTATTTGACAACTGTTGACAATATCACTGACTCAAACAACATGGGTGGTACCAAAATTCAAAACTAATTTTAGAGAATTATGGAATCATATAAATATTTATTGGCAACAGCCGTTCTCGCTTCTTTAGGAATGAATTCCATGGCACAGGCTACCTATACAGATAAGGATGGCAATGAGTATCAGTTTAAGAAGCACTTCTACCTCGATATTCAGGGAGGTGGACAGTATACACTGGGCGAGGCTAAGTTCAAGGACTTACTCTCTCCAAATATTCAGGGAGCTATTGGCTATCAATTCTCTCCAGTTTTCGGACTCCGTGCTCAGATGAACGGACTCTGGAGCAAGGGCGGCTGGGCTGGTTTCCGCTCCAAAGTGGGAGAAAAGCCTTACAACGCCAAATATAAGTTTAAATATATAGCTCCTGGTGTAGATTTCATGTTCAACCTCTCTAACTTCTTCTGTGGCTGGAACCCGAACCGTGTGTTTAATATAAGTGCTTTCGCTGGCGGTGGTATCAACTGGGCTGGCGGCAACCAAGAGATAAACGACATCGCTGCCACACTTGAGAACCTCAACGACTACAACCTGGAATATCTCTGGCAGGGAAAGAAGGTTCGCCCATACGGCAGAGCCGGTATCGATCTGGAATTCAAGGTAAGCAAGGCTGTGAGCATCATGCTCGAAGGCAATGCCAACATGATTTCAGACAAGTACAACTCTAAGAAGGCAGATAACCCTGACTGGTACTTCAATGCACTGGCAGGTGTACGCATCAATCTGGGCAAGAGCTATACCAAGAAGGCTAAGCCGGTAGAGGAACCTGCTCCGGCACCAGCTCCTAAGCAGGAATATGTAGCTCCTAAGCCAGAGCCTAAGCCAGCTCCTGTAGAGAAGAAGGTAGAGGAGATTCGCCGTGACATCTTCTTCACCATCAACTCTTACAAGATTGCTCCTGCTGAGGAGGCTAAGATCCGTGAGGTGGTTGACTTCCTTGGAAAGAACCCAGAGGCAAAGGTTGTAGTAACCGGCTATGCTGACAAGGGTACTGGTAACGAGCGCATCAACGACCGCATCGCTGCTAAGCGTGCTGCTGCCGTTGTCTGGATGTTGGAGAAGCGCTATGGCATTTCTGCTGAGCGCATCACAGAGGAATCAAAGGGTGCTCGTGTTCAGCCATTTGCTGAGAATAACATGAACCGTGTTTCTATCATGATTGCTAAATAAAGTATGAACAAGCCTATGTATATGAAAATGTTTGGTAAATATATTTCTGCCATTCTCTTGCTAGCTATCCTTGCGCTTGCCACATGTTGCAGTCAACCTTCCAAACAAGGGGCTGCCAATGATGCAACAAGTGCTAAAAATTCAATAGCCTTTCTTGAGAAAGAACATGATTTTGGAGAATATCGAGAAAAGGAAACGAAAAGATACGCTTTCAAGTACAAGAATGCAGGCAAGTCTCCACTTGTCATATACAAGGCTGAGAGCGATTGTGGTTGCACACAAGTCAAATTCAATCCACAGCCTTTGATGCCAGGCGAGTATGATTCTATCATTGTAGTATATGATGGAAATGGCTTTTTGAACGGTTCTTTTAGAAAGTTCATCAACATATACTCAAATGCTTCAGAAAAGCCAATGGAGTTGAGCATCAAGGGCTGTTATTTTGATAAGAGTGAAGAATGATTCTTCGCATGATGTTTGATTATGTAATAACAATCAAATTATAAACTTTTATAGAAACCTGCGTGTGGGCATGAACCATACTTACGGGTATCGAGATACCAGTTCATATCCTTCATAGGGATGTTGCGAGCCTCAATCTCACCCATCAGCTTGTCATAATTCTCCTCACGGACAGAACCACCGATAATCTCACCAATCTGTGGGAACAGTAGGTTGACTTCCTGAACAAGAACACAGAGGCAAAGGTTGTAGTAACCGGCTATGCTGACAAGGGTACAGGCAATGACGTCATCAACGACCGCATCGCTGCTAAGCGAGCAGCAGCTGTGGTTTGGATGCTGACAAAGAAATATAATATACCTTCAGAGCGCATTACAGAAGAATCTAAGGGTGCACGTGTGCAGCCTTTTGCAGAAAACGCAGAGAACCGTGTAACGATCATGATCGCTAAGTAGTACGGTAAGTTTATAATGCGACAATCAATTATTTTAATTGGTGGCGGGGCACCCTTGAGGATGCCCCGTTTTTCTTTCAGATATCCCTTCCTTCTCCTGCTCATTTTGTTATTTTTTCACCATTTCTTGCAGTTTCTCAATATTTTGTTGTACCTTTGCAACGTATTAAAAAATAAGCGCTTATGGCTATAAAACAATATCCTTTGGGAATACAGACCTTTGAGCGTATCCGTAAGGAGGACAAGCTCTATATAGATAAGACGGAATATATCTACCGCATGACCCATTCTGATGGTACATATTTCTTCGTGGGGAGACCACGCCGTTTTGGAAAGTCGCTCCTTGTTTCGACCATGCAAAGTTATTTTGAAGGGAAGAAAGACTTGTTTAAAGGACTTGCCATGGAACAGCTTGAAAAAGAATGGATAGAATATCCTGTAATCCATCTGGATATGAGTGGAGGAAAGTATATGTCTGAAGATCAGCTACAACGATATCTGATAGATTTGATGGAAGAACAGGAACGGAAATTTAGCTTTCATAATGAGAAGATAGATATAAATCTTCGCTTGAAAGACCTCATTATGTCTTTATATCAGACTACAGGCAAGAAGGTGGTAGTGCTGATTGACGAGTATGATGCCCCTTTGCTGGACGTGGCTCACGAAAAAGAGGAGTTGGTTAAGCTTCGCAACATCATGCGTAATTTCTTCAGCCCGCTGAAGGCGCGTGAAGCCTATCTTCGTTTTGTCTTTTTTACGGGTATTACTAAGTTTTCGCAAGTGAGTATATTCAGTGAATTGAATAACGTCACCAATGTATCCATGTATGATCAATATGCTGGTATGTTGGGGATTACTAAGGAAGAACTTAGCGGGCAATTGTCAGAAGATATAGAAGTGCTGGCTACAAAAATGCATCTTACCAAGGAGCAGACCTTAGATAAGTTGACTGAGAATTATGATGGATATCATTTCTCAGCTTATTCACCTGATGTCTTCAACCCTTACAGCCTGTTCAATTGCTTCGCTCAGGGTAAGTTGGGTTCTTATTGGTTTGCCTCAGGTACGCCAACCTATCTTATCAATATGATGCGTAAATATCATGTGCTTCCTACAAGCATTACGCGTGTTGAGGCTGACGAGAGTGAATTTGATGCACCTACAGAGGATATGACTACAATGATGCCGCTGCTTTACCAGAGTGGTTATTTGACCATCAAGGATTATAACAGAGATTATAACTATTATACGCTTGATATTCCTAACAAGGAGGTGAAGATAGGGTTGACAAAGGCTTTGATTCCGTCTTATGTTACTGGTAATACGCTTGCTACTACCAATACGGCTCGTCGCATAGCACAGGCTTTGGATAAGCAAGACATGGATGGAGCTTTGCATCTGCTACAGGATTTTCTGGGTACTGTGCCTTATTGCAATGTCACCAATCATGAAGGGCATTATCAGCAGATGCTTTTCATCATCTTCTCGCTCCTCACCGATTATCTGGTAGATGTAGAGGTGCATACTCCAAAGGGAAGGGTAGATGCCGTTTTGTTGACTGGAACAGATTTATACATCATAGAACTGAAACTTGATAAGAGTGCTCAGGCTGCAATGCAGCAAATCAATCTCAAAAACTATCGCCAGCGTTTCGCTCTCTGCAACAAACCTATAACGAAAGTTGGTATCAACTTCGACTCTTCAAAGGGAAATATAGAGGATTGGGTGATAGAGTAAATGAAAAAAGACAGAAGAAGATAGATGAAATAGATTAAAGAAAATCATAAGTAGCTGCGTTGGCCATCGCAAGTACTTGCGAAGAGCAATGAAGCCTGTTTCGAAGGACATCGAAACAGGCTTCATTTTTTATACTAGAATTCAGCGTTCTTTGGTGTACGTGGGAATGGAATCACGTCGCGGATATTCTGCATACCGGTTACGAAGAGAATCAGACGCTCGAAACCGAGACCGAAACCTGCGTGTGGGCATGAACCATACTTACGGGTATCGAGATACCAGTTCATATCCTTCATAGGGATGTTGCGAGCCTCTATCTCACCCATCAGCTTGTCATAACTCTCCTCACGGACAGAACCACCGATAATCTCACCAATCTGTGGGAACAGTACATCGGTACCCTGAACGGTCTGACCGCTCTTGCCACCGAAACCACTCTCCTCCTCGTCTATCTTCATATAGAATGCCTTGATAGCCTTAGGATAGTTGGTCATGATAACCGGGCGCTTGAAGTGCTCCTCTACGAGGAAACGCTCATGCTCTGAAGCCAGGTCATCACCCCACTCGCATGGGAACTCAAACTTCTTACCGTTGGCAATAGCCTCCTGAAGGATGCGGATACCCTCGGTATATGGAAGATGAACGAAGTCAGAATTCAATACGCCTTCCAGACGGGCAATCAGACCCTTGTCAATCATCTTGTTCAAGAAAGCAAGATCGTCCTTGCAATGCTCCAGTGCCCAACGGATACAATACTTGATGAAGTCTTCCTCCAACTCCATCAAACCATCCATATCCAAGAAAGCAACCTCAGGCTCTACCATCCAGAACTCTGCCAGGTGGCGAGGAGTATTACTGTTCTCTGCACGGAAGGTTGGACCGAAGGTATAGATGGCGCCGAGTGCTGTAGCACCGAGCTCACCCTCCAACTGACCGGAAACGGTCAATGAAGTCTGCTTGCCGAAGAAATCATCAGAATAGTCAATCTTGCCATCCTCGGTTTTCTTCAGGTTGTAGAGGTTCTTGGTAGTTACCTGGAACATCTGACCAGCACCCTCGCAGTCGCTGGCTGTGATGAGCGGAGTATTGAAATAGAAATATCCATGCTCATGGAAGTAAGTGTGGATAGCCATTGCCATGTTATGGCGGATACGCATCACGGCACCAAAGGTATTGGTACGGAGACGGAGGTGAGCATACTGACGCATGTATTCGAAGCTCTGTCCCTTCTTCTGCATAGGATAGTCGCTGCCGCAGAGACCGTAAATCTCGATGCTCTCGCACTGGATCTCAACACTCTGTCCGGCACCCTGGCTTTCTACCAGCGTACCTACGGCGCTGATACAAGCACCAGTAGTAATCTGACGGAGCTGATTCTCATCGACCTTTGATGGGTCGACTACTATCTGAATATTATTAATAGTAGAACCATCGTTAAGAGCGATAAAATCGACTGCTTTGCTACTACGATGGGTACGAACCCATCCCTTGACATTCACGATTGAGCCGTAGGCTGTACTCTTGAGCAAGTCTACAACTTTAGTTCTTTTTACTTTTTCCATTGTTAATTAATAGGTTAAAAAGGAGACTAAACAGATAGTCTCCTTTCTTATTATATCTTATTATCCTTATTCAAAAGCACCCATGCGGAGCATGTCTACCTCCTTCTCAGTAAGGAAGCGCCAGTCACCGCGACGGAGATTTTTCTTAGTCAAACCTGCGAACTGTACACGGTCGAGCTTGGTAACACGATAGCCGAGGCTCTCGAAGATACGACGCACGATACGGTTCTTGCCACTATGAATCTCGATGCCAACCTGTGCCTTGTCGCGATCATCAGCATACTCTACAGCATCTGCCTTGATCTCACCATCTTCCAAGGTGATACCCTCACGGATCTGATCCATATCGTGAGCAGTCAGATTCTTATCGAGATGAACGTGATAAACCTTCTTCTTCAGGAACTTAGGGTGAGTAAGCTTAGAAGCCAGATCACCATCGTTGGTCAAGAGAAGTACACCTGTTGTATTACGGTCGAGACGACCTACAGGATAGATACGCTCAGGACAAACATCCTTTACGAGGTCCATCACAGTCTTGCGCTGCTGAGGATCATCGCTGGTTGTAACATAATCCTTTGGCTTGTTGAGCAATACGTATACCTTCTTCTCCAAAGATACAGGAGCGTCGTGGAACTTCACCTCATCGGTACGAAGGATCTTGGTACCCAACTCGGTAACTACCTCACCATTGACAGTTACCAGACCAGCCTGGATAAACTCATCAGCCTCACGGCGAGAGCATACACCAGCATTGGCGAGGAACTTGTTCAAGCGCAATGGCTCTGTTGGGTCGATGTTTTCCTCCTTATATTCGATACGCTTCTTCATGCTATACTTAGCATTTGGATCGTAACCAGGAGTGTGCTGACGGAAACCGCCACCACGTTTGTTGCCATAGCCACCACCCTGTGGACGGCCATAACCGCCACGGTTGTTGCCATAACCACCTTGCTGAGGACGACCATAGCCGCCACCACGGTTGTTGCCATAGCCGCCACCCTGTGGACGACCATAACCACCACGGTTGTTGCCATAACCACCCTGCTGAGAACGAGACTGGTAGCCGCCCTGCTGGCGTGGCTGGTAGCCACCCTGCTGACGAGGCTGATAACCACCCTGCTCATCATTATTGTTGTAACGAGGACGATAGCCACCCTGCTGAGGACGAGACTGATAGCCTCCCTGCTGACGTGGCTGGTAGCCACCACGGTTGCTGTTACCATAACCACCACGGCTCTGATAGCTGCTGCGCTGTGGACGCTCGCTGCTGCCTGTACTCTGCAAGCCAGCACCGAAACCTTCAGGACGGAAAGCGCCTTCGCTGTTACTGCTACTTCTGTCGCTGCTGTATGCGCGATGTGAATTGATACGAGGACGCTGTGTGCGACCTACTGGTCGATAACTCTTCTGATAACCACCTGCTGGGTTGTAGCCCTCACGGGTTCTCTCATTCTCAGAAGACTGATCTTGAGGTTTGTTTTCAAATTCTGAATCCATTTTCTTAAAATACTTAATAGCCTCACGGCTGGGTTAATAAATCTAATTTTTACTTATATATATGTACTAAAACTACAAAATTCCTTTGTGTATATTAGATACCTGTATAATTGCTTGGTGTGATTGCCATCAGTTCTGCCTTAACACTATCACTCACATTCAATCCCTGGATAAACTCATGAATAGTTTCCTCTGTCATGTGCTGGTTGGTACGTGTCAACGCCTTCAATGCCTCGTAAGGATGTGGATATGCCTCACGGCGAAGGATAGTCTGGATAGCCTCAGCTACAACTGCCCATGTATTATTCAAATCTTCCTGCAGTTTCTCCTCGTGAAGAATCAGTTTACGCAAGCCCTTCAATGTACTCTGGATAGCAATGACGCTATGACCGAGAGGCACACCGATGTTACGGAGTACGGTACTGTCAGTAAGGTCGCGCTGCAAGCGGCTAACCGGAAGTTTCTGTGCCAGGAACTGAAGAATGGCATTGGCTATGCCCAGGTTACCTTCACTGTTCTCATAATCGATAGGATTCACCTTGTGAGGCATCGCACTTGAGCCTACCTCACCTGCCTTGATCTTCTGCTTGAAGTAATCCATAGAGATATACATCCAGAAGTCACGGTCTAAGTCGATGATAATGGTGTTGATACGACGGATGGCGTCAAAGATAGCGCCAAGGTAGTCATAGTTACTGATCTGTGTGGTATACTGCTCGCGTTCCAAACCGAGTTTTTCGCTGACAAACTTGTTACCGAATGCTTTCCAGTCATACTGTGGATAAGCTACATGGTGAGCATTGTAGTTACCGGTAGCACCACCGAACTTAGCTGTAATCTTGCAAGCCTTGAGCGAATTAAGCTGCTCGGTAAGACGGTAAACATAAACCATGATTTCCTTGCCCAGGCGGGTAGGTGAAGCAGGCTGTCCGTGAGTCTTAGCCAGCATAGGCACATCCTTCCACTCATCAGCATAAGTCTGGAGCTGTGCAATCAGCTCTTCAACCTGCGGATAGAAGCACTCTTCCAAAGCCTCTTTTACAGAGAGAGGCACACTTGTGTTGTTGATATCCTGAGATGTCAAACCAAAATGGATAAACTCCTTGTAAGCATCCAAGCCTCCTATCTTATCGAATTCTTCCTTGATAAAATACTCTACAGCCTTTACATCGTGATTGGTAATCTTCTCGATGTCTTTTACGCGCTGTGCTTCATTTTCGTCAAAATTACGATAAATGTCACGCAGACGTTCGAACAGCGACTTGTCGAAAGAAGCAAGCTGTGGCAAAGGTAACTCGCATAGAGTAATGAAGTATTCAATCTCTACGCGTACACGATAACGAATGAGAGCATACTCTGAGAAGTAGTTAGCGAGCTGCTCTGTTTTTCCCCTATAACGACCATCAATTGGTGATATGGCAGTCAATAAATCTAAATTCATAACAATACGTATTATATATAGGGTGCAAAATTAATGAATTATCGTGAGAAAACAGAGAAAATAGTGATAAAATAATTTAAAAGCATAAAAAAAGGTCTCTCAACATTTGTTGAAAGACCTTCACTATTGTGGGCGTTGACGGATTCGAACCGCCGACCCTCTGCTTGTAAGGCAGATGCTC
>DAWDQD010000027.1:0-39101 GCA_052349145.1 Segatella copri
GGTTCGTTAGGGACTTGCACCCATTAGAATAAGCTCATGCCGAGCATACAAGAAAGACCGCCAGGCGTTTCTTTCTACGCCTGGCGGTCTTGATATTTCACAGAATAAGAACTTAGTTTTTCTTCCAAAGCTTGGTCATATCCTCCAGTGTCTTACCCTTGGTCTCAGGAACGAGCTTCCATACAAAGATGGCAGCGAGGATACAGATAACACCATACAGGCCATAGGTGAACCAATAGCCCAGGCTGTTAGCCATCGGAACGAAAGAGGTAGAAACAATCCAGTTGAAAATCCACTGGAAGGCTACGGCAATCGCTACGGCAGCACCACGAATGGTATTAGGGAATACCTCGGCAATAAGTACCCAGCAGATTGGTCCCCAAGAGAACATGAATGATGCTGAATAAACCATGATGGATACCATGCACAACAACTGCAGATTAGGATTACCGAAGGTGATGGCTACACCGATGGCACCCAATGCCATGCCCAGAGAACCGGTAATGAGCAAAGGCTTACGTCCCAACTTCTCTACCGTAAAGATGGCTACACAGGTGAAACCGAGATTCACGATACCATTGAATACGGTCAATACCATCGGATTGTCAAAGCCCATAGCCTCATAGATACGAGGAGCATAATAGAGCACGGCATTGATACCTACAACCTGCTGGAATACAGAAAGCATCACACCTACGAAGATACAGAGCACACCGTAAGTAAGCAGTTTCTCCTTCTTCTCAGTAACCGTATTCTTGATGTCATCCAAAATCTTCTTAGCCTCCTCAGCACCATTGATGCGAGCCAGGATACGCTCAGCCTTCGCATCCTGACCAACCATGGCAAGATAACGGGGAGTCTCAGGAACAAAGCAGATAAGCAGAGCAAACAAACCCGCAGGAACCATCTCAGAACCAAACATATAGCGCCATCCGGTTTCAATAGCCCAGGCAGCCTCGCCACCATTCAGAATCTGGTTCATACCATTGCCCACACTCTGGATAGCAGGAGCAATATGATCGCCAAGAATGAAGAAGTTGACGAAATAAACTACCAGCTGACCGAAGATGATGGCAAACTGGTTCCAGCTGACCAACATACCACGGATGTTGCTAGGCGCAATCTCACCGATATACATCGGGCATACAGCAGATGCCAGACCCACACCGATACCGCCAATCACACGGTAGAGGTTGAACACGATGAGAAGCGTAAGATTAGGTTCGCCCTTTGGCAACACCAAAGACTCAGGACACATAGATCCCCATGCAGAGATGAAGAACATCACACCCGCAAAGATCAGCGAACGCTTACGGCCCCAGTTAGAAGCCAGCACACCCGAAAGCGCCGAACCGATGATACAACCAATCAGAGCACTGGAAGAAGTGAATCCATGCCAGAAATCGGTATAGGTGAAATCCTCAGCACCCATGAAGAATGCCTGCAAACCCTTCTCGGCTCCCGAGATTACCGCGGTATCATAACCGAAAAGCAAGCCGCCCAAAACGGCTACCATCACAATTGAAATAAGATAGGCTCTAGAGCCTGTTTGTTTTTGTTTCATTATTTTTTAGGTTTAAATTTTAATCACTTTTCTGTAGAATAGCGTAGCATTTACCGGCAGGAAATCTTCTTTTTTCATGCCAAAAATCAATCTCCACCTAATAATATACGTTTTTTCTTTATAAATATTACGTTCAACATGCGGTTTTCCCCTATTTTTTTTGTAAATTTGCACCAAAATAAGAAGAAACATAGAATTTAGGTAATATGAACATAGCAGATTTTCTACATCAGCAGGGCGATAAGCGAGGCTTTTCGTTCGAGGTTTTACCTCCGCTGAAAGGTAACGGAACAGCAGCACTCTTCCGTACCATCGATGCGCTGAGCGAGTTTGGTCCTCGCTTTATCAACATCACTACGCACCATAGCGAGTATGTATACAAGGAACTGGAAAACGGTCTCCTCACTCGCCAGCGTGTGCGCCGCCGCCCGGGCACCGTGGCCATCGCAGGCGCTATACAGAATAAGTACGACATACCTGTCATCCCTCATATTATCTGCAGCGGTGCTACGAAGGAAGACATCGAGTACGAACTGCTCGACCTCCAGTTTCTGGGCATCAGCAACATTCTCGTTCTGCGAGGAGACAAGGCGAAAGAAGACCGGCAGTTTACACCAACCGAGAACGGTCATACCCATGCCACCGACCTCCTGAAGCAGGTGAATCAGTTTAACGATGGTTTCTTCTTTGACGGCACACCCATCAAGCACCCGGGCGACAAGTTCTGCTGCGGTGTAGCCTGCTATCCGGAGAAACATGAAGAGGCGCCAAACCTCGAAATGGATATGCAGCATCTGCTGGAGAAACAACAGTTGGGCGCAGCGTATGCCGTTACCCAGCTCTTCTACGACAACGAGAAGTTCTATGCTTTCGTTGAAAAGGCTCGGCAGATAGGCGTAACCATTCCTATCATTCCTGCCATCAAGCCTTTCGCCAAGTTGAGCCAGCTCACAGTAGTGCCGAAAACCTTCCACTGCGATATTCCTGAAGAACTCGCACAGGAGGTATTGAAATGTAAAACTGACGAAGATGCCAAGCAGCTCGGTATCGAGTGGACTACCGCTCAGGTGCAAGATCTCTTCGAACATGGTTACAAAAATGTTCACTTCTTCACCGTATCGGCTGTAGACAGCGTCAAGCAAATAGCAAAAATACTGTTTTAAATGCAAAGAAATGAAGTTATAGGTCAGCAAGAAGTATGGAACCGTCTCATGGAGATGGTTCAGGAGAACCGTTTGCCCCATGCGCTGATGTTCTGCGGCCCGCAGGGTTGCGGCAAACTGGCGATGGCACTGGCTTTTGCCAGCTATCTTCTGGGCGATTCACCGATGCTCAGGAAATGGGAACATCCGGACCTCCACTTCACCTTTCCTACCATCAAGACCGCCAATATGGGCAGCGAACACAAACCGGTGAGCCTCGACTTCATCAAGGAATGGAGAGAGCTGCTGCTTTCTAAAGGTCCCTACATCCAGATTAGCGACTGGATGCTGAAGATGGGCAAGACGGATGCCGACTATAACAAACAGGCTATCATCACTGCCGAAGAAACCGATGCCATCTCTCACGAACTGATGATGATGTCGAGTCAGGGCGGATATAAGATAAGTCTGATATGGCTCCCGGAACGTATGAACATCCAGAGTGCCAACAAGATACTGAAACTGCTGGAGGAGCCGCCTCGCCAGACGCTATTCCTGCTGGTAAGCGAGAATCCGGAACTGCTGCTGGAAACCATCAGAAGCCGTACACAGCGTATCGACTTCAAGAAGATAGAAACCGCTGAGATGGAAAAAGCGCTGACGGAACGGAGAGCGCTGGAGCCAGACATGGCACACCGCATAGCCCGTATCGCCAACGGCAACTGGAACCTCGCACTCGAAGAACTGGATGCAGGAAACGAAAACCGGCAGCATCTCGACATGTTCATCATGCTGATGCGACTGGCTTACATGCGCAAGATAGGTGACCTCAAGAAGTGGACCGATGTGATTGCCACCTTCGGAAGAGAAAAGCAGAAACGCATGCTCGACTACTTCATGCACATGCTCAGAGAAAGTTTCATGTACAACTTCCGGAATCCAGAACTGAGCTACATGACGCAGGATGAGGAGAACTTTGCCAAGAACTTTGCCCGCTTCATCAACGAGGCAAACATCATTGACATCTCCAACCTCTTCGAAGACAGCAAGCGCATGATTTCGCAAAATGCCAATGCCAAAATCGTTTTCTTCGATATGGCGCTAAAAATCATCGTACTCCTGCTAAGGAAGTGAAGAGTGAAGAACGAAGAGTGAAGAATTCAAATGAATAACGGGAGCAGATGCCTGGTCATTATTCATTGTACATTATAAATTAGACATTATAAATTAGACAATCGTGGATTACAAAAATATGAAATTCAGGATGTGTAACGGCTGCGACCGTGGTCTGTGCGCTAAGGGTGTAGGAAGACAGAACAGACAGCTCAACACATATGACTGGCTTGCCGATGTACCCAGCAATGCTGAAAGTACTGACCTCGTGGAAGTACAGTTCAAGAATACCCGTAAGGGATATTACCACAATGTGAATAACCTCGACCTGAAGAAGGGCGATATAGTGGCGGTAGAGGCTAACCCGGGTCACGACATCGGTGTGGTTACGCTGACCGGAAGACTGGTAAAACTCCAGATTAAGAAGGCAAACCTCAAGTCGCAGGATGATATCAAGCGTATCTACCGTATCGCCAAACAGGTGGATCTTGACAAATGCAAGGAGGCTAAGAGCCGTGAACACGGCACCATGATCCAGAGCCGCCAGATAGCCAAAGATCTCGGACTGAAGATGAAAATAGGTGATGTAGAATATCAGGGAGACGGCAACAAGGCTATCTTCTATTACATCGCTGACGAACGTGTGGACTTCCGCCAGCTCATCAAGGTTCTTGCCGATACCTTCCATGTGCGCATTGAGATGAAACAGATCGGTGCACGACAGGAAGCAGGCCGCATCGGTGGAACGGGTCCTTGCGGCAGAGAACTCTGCTGCGCTACCTGGATGAAGAACTTCATCAGCGTTAGCACCAATGCAGCACGCTACCAGGACATCTCTCTGAATCCTCAGAAACTTGCCGGTATGTGCGCCAAACTGAAGTGCTGTCTCAACTACGAGGTAGACAGCTATGTAGAGGCTAGCAGAAAGTTGCCTCCTAAGGATGCCGTACTGCAGACTGCCGACGGTGATTTCCATCAGTTCAAGGTGGATATCCTGGCAGGTCTTATCACCTACTCTTCTGACAAGAACCTTGCTTCCAACCTCGAAACCATCAGCATCGAGCGTGCCAAGGCTATCATCGACATGAACCGTCAGGGCGAGAAGCCATTGAGTCTGCTGGAAGACGGTAAGGCAAAACCTGTAGCCAAGCCAGTCGACCTGCTCGCCGAAGCTGATTTGAGCCGCTTTGACAAGGCTAAGAAAAAGAAGAAGAAGAACAATAAGAACAAGGGACCTCGCCAGCAGGAGGGAGACAACAAGCCTCAGAAGAACGAGAACCGCGCGCAGAACGACGACAACAAACCTCAGAAGAATGAAGGCAAGCCAAACAACCAGCGCCGCGACAACCGTAATCAGGGCAATCATCCTAAGGGTGACAACCGCCAGCCAAGAAACGACAGACGACCTAACAAGGGAAACAAGCCACAGGGTGGAAACAAGCCGCAAGGTAACAACACCCCTCAGAATGGCAACGCCCCACAAGGCAATAACGCCCCACAAGAATAAAGAATAGGAGCTAGAAAAAGATGAAAAAGACTGTTTATTTCATCGTTTTGACAGCGATCGTTCACATTCTCTCTGCCTGCAGCGGTTCGACCGTATACGATGAATATGCCCATACACCGATTGCAGGATGGGAGAAGAACGACACCCTATCATTCGAAGTTTCACCTCTACTCGAGCCCGGGCATTACAAACAAAGCCTAGGACTTCGCATTACAGGTGCCTACCCGTTCATGGGACTTACACTCATCGTAGAACAGACGGTTTATCACCGAAATAGAAAGATACCTGGCGAATGCAAGATAGATACGGTCAACTGCCAGCTGATTGACAACAACGGCGTGAGCAAAGGACAGGGTATCAGCTACTATCAGTATAACTTCCCTATCAACATCTATCAGATGCATCAGGGCGATTCCATACACGTAGCCATCAGACATGATATGAAAAGAGAAATCCTGCCCGGTGTGAGTGACATCGGCATCAAGATTTCAAAGATACAATAAAAAAAGAGTGAACAGATTCATCAACAATCTGTTCACTCTTTTTTTTAACTTCTCACTAAGTTCCTTCCCGCATCAATTCTCAAGAAGATGAAAAGAAGGATGGTGAATCCCCATAACGAACTGCCACCATAACTGAAGAACGGCAGCGGAATACCGATAACCGGCGTTAAACCCAGCACCATTCCCACATTAATAAACAGGTGGAAGAGGAATACCGACAGGACACAATAGCCGTAGATACGTCCGAATTTATAAGGTTGCCGCTCAGCCAGATGCATCAATCGCAATATCAAAGCCAGGAAAAGCAGCAGCACGCCTGCCGAACCGAGGAAACCTTCCTCCTCGCCTACCGTACAGAAGATAAAGTCTGTATCCTGCTCAGGCACGAACTTCAGTTTGGTCTGCGTTCCATTGAGGAAACCTTTGCCCTGAAGTCCGCCGGAACCAATGGCAATCTCACTCTGATGCACGTTATATCCCGCACCTGCCAAATCTTCATCCAGTCCCAGCAGTACGTTGATACGCACTCTCTGATGAGGTTCCATCACATGATTCAACACATAATCGGCAGAATAGAAGAAAGCAATACTTCCCAACGAAAAGATTGAGATGAGGAAGTAATTCCGGAACCGGGTTCTCAGTCCCTGATAAACCAGGAATCCGATGAGCATAGCACACAGGAAGAGTTGGATCCACACAATGTCGAACGGAATGACATAGGTAGAAAAGAGCACGAAGAGCAGCGTAATGCCTACCGAATAGGCAAGGATCATCAGTGCCTGTTTCCTATCGCCCGTATAGGAGTTCACCATGCCAGCCGTAAAAATCTGCACCAGCAGAAGCACTACAAACTTACCCACAGAAGTATAGGTATCCCACATCATCACGTTCTCATACTTCACACCCACTACGAAGTAAGCCACCATCGACACGCCGGTAAAGAGAATGGCACCCGGCATTCCTTCGCGGTAAAGCATGAGGAAGAATGAAAGATAAACCAGGGCAGAACCCGTTTCGCGCTGACCTACAATACAGAGCATCGGCAGAACGATAATGCCTACGGCTGCCATGAAATGCTTCAGGTTCTGCATACTGAAACCATAGCTTGACATAAACTTGGCTACCGCCAGAGCCGTAGCAAACTTACCAAACTCAGCCGGTTGCAGTCGGAGCGGTCCCAACACCAGCCAGGAGTGGGAACCCTTGATGCTATGCGGATTGAATATCGTAGCAAAGAGCAAGAGTATCAGGACGCCATAGATGACATACGAGAAGGTATCGTAAAACCGGTCATCAAGCAGCAGGATTACCAATCCCAGTGCTATGGATGTGCCAATCCATATAATCTGCATACCCGAGCGGGCACCCAGACTGAATATCTCGTTGTCACCATAGTTATAGCTGGCTCCACAGACGCTCACCCATCCGAAGATGAGGAGTACCAGATAAATACCTATCGTCCACCAGTCAAGTGAAGCAAGCACACTAGGTTGTTTATTATCGATCATAATCTATAAACTATTAACTGAAAACTATCTACTGCTTAATCCGTAGGCGATTCTACGGGCCTGCATCTCTGCAGCCCTATGCTCAGAATCAGGAGATAACTTACCCTTGAGATACTGTTCCATCATCAGACCACCGATAGGCACACCATAGTCAGCACCCCAACCACCATTCTCTACATACACGGCAATGGCAATCTTCGGGTTGTTCATCGGAGCAAAGCCCATGAATACAGAGTGGTCATGGCCACGGTTCTGTGCCGTACCCGTCTTGCCGCAAGGTTCGAAATCGTAGCGGCCGAGCATCTTACAGGTTCCCTTCAGCGCCGAACTTCTCATACCGGCTACCACATAGTCGTAAGCCCGGCGGGAAGCCTTGGTATAATGGCGTCGGGTATAGAGCGTATCAAGCGGTTCGCCCTTTACCTTTCTCACTACATGAGGCACATAATAGTATCCCCTGTTGGCAATGGTAGCACCCAGGTTAGCTATCTGCAACGGCGTGAGGTTAACCTCACCCTGACCGATAGAAATACTGATTACCGTCAGTCCGTTCCATGAACCATTATAAGCCTTATCATAGAACTGTGCATTCGGAATCAGACCGCGTTTCTCGCCAGGCAAGTCGATGCCCAACTTATATCCGAATCCCATGCTCACCATATAATCTTTCCATACGGTCATCGCATTCTGTACGCTGCCATACTTCTTGCGGTTACCTATCATATAGTAAAGACCCCAACAGAAGTAACCGTTACAAGAGGTACTGATGGCATCAACCAGCGCAATAGGCGACGGGTGACCATGACAGCCCACATGCAGACCCTTATAAGAGAAACCATGATTACATGGGAATGCTGTTCCCGGTGTGATGATACCTTCAGTAAGATAGGTCAGCGCCTGGCTGGTCTTAAAGGTAGAACCCGGAGGATACTGACCCTGAATACTACGGTTCAGGAGCGGTTTCCAAGGATTATGCGAGAGCCACTTGTGCATCTTACCGCGGTTTCTACCCACCAGACGTCTTGGATCGTAAGAAGGAGAAGAAACCATAGCCAGCACATCGCCCGTTCTAGGATCGATGGCAACGATACTGCCGATTTTACCCTGGAGCAGACGTTCGCCCAAGGCTTGCAACTTGACATCCAATCCCAGCGTCAAGTCCTTTCCTGCCACAGGCTTCCGGTCGAGTTTACCATTCTGATAGCTACCCTGTATTCTTCCGTGGGCATCTCTCAGCATGATCTTCACACCCTTCTCACCACGCAGCTGCTTCTCATAAAACTTCTCGATACCCAGTTTTCCGATATAGTCACCAGCCTGATAGTAGTCATCATCTTCAATATCGCTTTGCGAAACCTCACCCACATCACCCAGCACATGGGCAGCATAAGGATAGGTATATTCTCTGACGGTACGTTTCTGGACATAGAAACCGGGGAATCTGAACATCTTCTCCTGGAACACACTGAAATCCCGGTCGCTCAACTGTCCCATAAAAAGCTGCTGGGTATAGCGCGAATAGCCCGGATTTTTAGAGCGGTCCTTGATATCGTTCATTCGCTTGATAAAAAACTCTTTCGTGATACCCAGCGAATTACAGAAATCCATCGTATCAAGCCTGCCGCTCTCCTCGTTCATGACCACCATCAGGTCGTAAGACGGCTGATTATATACCAGCAGCTTACCATTACGGTCGTAAATGGCACCACGGGCGGGAAACTCAATATGCTTCAAGAAGGCATTACTGTCGGCATTCTTCTTGTAGTCGTCACTCATAATCTGAAGCGTAAACAGACGAATCATGTAAATGACCACAATAGCTGTGGCCACTCCACCGATAACGAATCTACGTTTTTCAAGATTGTAATCCAACATACCTTATTATATATAGCAAACTAAAAATCGTGTTCTTTTCTCTCTCATCACTTATCCGGAATCTTACTTTCTGAAACTTTCTGTCGCCATCACCAATATATAAGTGATAACCGTACTTCCGCCTATACATTCCAACCAGTGAACCCAATTAAAGAAATTGAATGTTTCAAGTGTAAAGAACAATAGATTATAAACGAGAATGATGAAGAATACGTACCAGCAATATGCACCTACGCCGATAGAACGCATGGACGGTTCCAGATCGTCGGCGCTGTCACGCGGTACGAAAAGTTCAAACAAATAAGGTTGTAGCAGTCCTACGGCAGTCATCGAAGCTGCTGCAACACCTGGCGTATTGGCAAATACGTCCACACAAAGCCCCATCATAAAGCACCACAATAACACCGCCCATTTAGGATGGTTGCGGCGGAAATGCAGTACCATAATGATATACAGCAAGGGGGTGGCACAATTGAATAGATGAATATGATTAAACACCAATCCCTGTACCAGCACGAGCACCACAAAGGTAGCTAGTCTTTTCACTAAATCTATACTCATTGCTTTTTATATCCTCTTACTATACGTCATTATTGATTATTGTCTCCATTTGTTTCGATGCTATCCTGTGCTGCACGCATAATCTCCAATCGCTCTTTCATGGCGGCATCATCAATTACACATACATCACGCAGACGGGCAAAATCGGTAGAGAGGCGAAGTTGTACGCGATACGACAGGCCATCGGCGGAGTTGAACACGTGCAATATCCTGCCTACTCTCACTCCAGGAGGGAATACAGCAGAATAGCCACTCGTTACCACATAGTCACCCAATTTAAAGTGAGCATGACGTGGCACCTCTTCCAGATAGGCAAGGTCAGACACACCACCCTTCCAGCGCAGATAGCCAAAATAGCCTCTATTCTGAATCATACAACTGATGTTCGACTTCGTGTTCAATACCGGAATCACGATAGCGTAATGTTCTGCCACCAGATACACGATACCCACAACACCCGTACCGCTGATTACACCCATATCCTTGTGGATGCCATCCGCGCTACCCTTGTCAATTGTCATCAGGTTGCCGGGTTTATCGACACTATTCGCCACTACCTTAGCCGGAATCAGACGATAGTTTCTCAGCAATGCAAACTGGTCACGATGGTAGATGCTGCTATCCTTGGTCACGCTCACGAGACTGTCAGAAAGTTTCTGCACCTCCTGTTCGAGATACGCATTGCGCTGTGTCAGTTTCTGATTCACCTTGGTAAGTGAGAAGAATGTTTCCACATTCGCATCCCATTCATACAACTTACCCGTTACGGCATTAGCCGAGGAGAACCAGGCACTGCCCTGATAGCTGTTATACTGAAACAACAGCACCATACTCACCACCTCAAGAATCAGGAAGACAAACCAATGGTTGTATTTCGCTAAAAACTCTAAAAGGTTGCGCATACTTTATTCTTACTATTAGAATAAGTTCTGATTATCTCATCAAGAATGAGAAACGGTCTACATTCTTCAACGCAATACCAGCACCCTTGGCAACACTGTGCAATGGATCTTCTGCAATGTGGAATGGGATATTGATCTTATCCTGCAAACGCTTGTCGAGACCGCGGAGCAAAGCACCACCACCAGAGAGCCAGATACCATTCTTCACGATATCGGCATAGAGCTCAGGAGGTGTGTTCTCCAATGCTGAGAGCACAGCGTTCTCAATCTTTGCCACGGTCTTATCCAGACAGTGAGCAATCTCCTGGTAGCATACAGGCACCTCCATAGGCAACGCTGTAATACGGTTAGGACCATGTACGATGAAGTCCTCTGGAGCCTCATCACCCAGATCGGTTAGAGCTGAACCCACATGAATCTTGATACGCTCAGCCATACGCTCAGAAACCTTCACGTTGTGCTGACGGCTCATATATTCCTGGATATCGGCAGTAAGGTCGTCACCGGCTGTACGGATTGAGTTGTTCGATACGATACCACCCAATGAGATGACAGCGATTTCGGTAGAACCACCACCTATATCAACAATCATATTACCCTCTGGAGCCTCAACATCGATACCGATACCGATAGCGGCTGCCATTGGCTCAAAAATCAAATATACATCACGTCCGTCGGCATGCTCGGCAGAGTCGCGCACAGCACGAAGCTCAACCTCGGTAGAACCAGAAGGTACACCGATAACCATACGGAGTGAAGGAGAGAAGAGACGGCTACCAGTATGAACCATCTTAATCAATCCACGCATCATCTGCTCACAGGCAGTAAAGTCGGCAATCACGCCATCACGCAATGGTCTGATAGTACGGATATTATCATGAGTCTTCTCGTACATCATCTTAGCCTTCTCGCCCACAGCAATCATCTTGTCGGTGCGGCGGTCAAGGGCTACAACAGAAGGTTCATCCACTACAATCTTATCATCACTGATAATGATGGTATTGGCTGTACCCAAGTCCATTGCGATTTCCTGAATAAATGAAAAAAATCCCATTTCGTTTCTAAAATCTATATTATTTTAAGCTTAAAATTTTCTTTTTTATTTAAGGAGTTAAGGAGTTAAAGGAGCATAGAAGCCACGGCAACAGTCTGTCATATACCGGGGATGGAATCCCCGCAGACACTTGTCCTGACTTCTTCCACTTCTTAACTCCTTAACTACTTTATTTTTCCGAGAGTTTACTTAGCAAACCATGCATGGATTGCAGTATCGTAGTGAGAGCTTACACCGAATGCACGCTCTGCAAACATCTTGCGGTCTTCGATATCAGTCTCAGCACCCTTCTTCTTCAGGATATCGAGCAATACGCCGTATTCAGTCTTGCTAGGAACGATCACCACGTCCTTGAAGTTTTTGGCACCTGCACGAATCAAAGAGATACCGCCAATATCGATTTTCTCGATGATATCAGCATCGCTAGCACCGCTAGCTACAGTCTGCTCGAAAGGATACAAGTCTACGATGACGAGATCGATAGAAGGGATTTCGTATTCCTTCATCTGCTCCTGGTCACCCTCGTTGTCACGGCGAGCCAAGATACCTCCAAATATTTTAGGATGAAGAGTCTTTACGCGGCCACCCAAGATAGATGGATAGGTAGTGACCTCCTCAACTTTCTCGCATTCATACCCCAAAGATTCGATAAACTTCTGGGTACCACCAGTACTCAGGAATTTTACACCCTCTTCATTCAACTTGGCGAGCAATTCGTCCAAGCCATCCTTGTGGAAGACAGACACCAACGCTGTCTTGATTTTCTTTGTTTCAGCCATTGAACTTATAAATTATAATTTATGATGGTGCAAAGGTACGAAGATTATTTTGATTACACAACATTTCCCCCCATAAAATAGCATTATTTAAAGGATATTTAAAAGATAATTGAGAGAAATCAAGAAATAAGCAACTCAAGTTTGGCATGTAAGCCCCACACGCCCTGAAAGGAGCCTGGGCCTTCAGCCCGTACTCAAACCGCCTTCTTCTGTCATTCTGTCCGGAAATATCTCTTATTTCTATCTTTTACCTACCCAAAACAAGACAGATTGTCAGTAAACCATTGATTTTCAACGAATAGGCATAAGTTTCGCTAAAGGATGGGAGGAAAGCACCGGGAGGTTTCCGAAGAGGAGATTCCGGCGCTCATCCAAATAACACAAATATGAATATATAATATAAGAAAGGAGATATTAATATGACATTCGACAAATTTACAATCAAGGCGCAGGAGGCGGTACAGGAAGCCGTAAACATTGCGCAGCGAAATGGTCAGCAAACCATCGAACCGGTGCATCTGCTTAGCGGTATTCTTGAAAAGGCTACCGATGTGACCAACTACATCTTCCAGAAGTTGGGCATGAACGGACAGCAAATCGCCATGCTCTTGCGTCAGGAGATGCAACATCTGCCTCGTGTGCAGGGTGGCGGTCAGCCGTACCTCAGCAACGAGACTAACCAGATACTGATGAATGCCGAGGATACCGCCAAGAAAATGGGCGACGAGTTCGTTAGCGTAGAACCTATCCTGTTGGCTATCGTACAGGGCAACTCTACTGCTGCACGTATTCTGAAGGATGCTGGTGCAAATGCTAAAGATATGCTCGCTGCCATTCAAGCACTGAGACAGGGACAGAACGTAAAATCACAAAGCGCTGATGATAACTATCAGAGTTTGGAGAAATATGCGAAAAACCTTGTAGAACAGGCAAGAAGCGGCAAGCTGGACCCAGTTATCGGACGTGATGAGGAAATAAGAAGAGTACTCCAGATTCTGTCACGAAGAACTAAGAACAACCCTATTCTGATAGGTGAGCCTGGTACAGGTAAGACCGCCATCGTAGAAGGTCTTGCCGAGCGTATCGTACGTGGCGATGTACCGGAGAATCTGAAGAACAAGCAACTCTATTCTCTCGATATGGGTGCGCTGGTAGCCGGTGCCAAATATAAGGGTGAGTTCGAGGAGCGTCTGAAGAGCGTCATCAAAGAGGTAACCAACGCCAACGGTCAGATTATCCTCTTCATCGATGAGATTCACACGCTGGTAGGTGCAGGCGGTGGCGAGGGTGCCATGGATGCAGCCAACATTCTGAAGCCAGCCCTGGCTCGTGGTGAACTGAGAGCCATCGGTGCTACAACCCTCAACGAGTATCAGAAGTACTTCGAGAAGGATAAGGCGCTGGAACGCCGTTTCCAGACCGTCATGGTCAATGAGCCTGACGAGGTAGACGCCATCAGTATCCTCCGTGGTATCAAGGAGCGCTACGAGAACCATCATAAGGTGCGTATTCAGGATGATGCCTGCATCGCAGCCGTCAAGTTATCAGAGAGATACATCTCTGACAGATTCCTCCCTGATAAGGCTATCGACCTGATGGATGAGGCAGCAGCCAAACTGAGAATGGAGCGTGACTCTGTACCAGAAGAACTGGATGAGATTACCCGCCACTTGAAGCAGTTGGAGATTGAGCGTGAGGCCATCAAGCGCGAGAATGACCAGCCTAAGATTCAGCAGTTGGATAAGGAAATTGCAGAATTGAAGGATCAGGAGCATGACTTCCGTGCTAAATGGGAAGGCGAAAAAGCGCTCGTCAACAAGATTCAGCAGGATAAGCAGGAGATAGAAAACCTGAAGTTTGAGGCTGAACGCATGGAGCGCGAAGGCAATTACGAACGCGTAGCTGAAATCCGCTATTCTAAACTGAAGGCGCTCGAGGATGACATCAAGAAGATTCAGGAGCAGCTGAAGAGTACACAGGGTGGCGCAGCGATGGTCAGAGAGGAAGTTACTGCTGATGATATCGCTGAAGTTGTAAGCCGCTGGACCGGAATACCAGTAAGCCGCATGATGCAGAGCGAGCGTGAGAAACTGCTCCACCTGGAGGAAGAACTCCACAAGAGAGTCATCGGACAGGACGAGGCTATCACCGCTGTAAGTGATGCCGTTCGCCGCAGCCGTGCCGGTTTGCAGGATCCTAAGCGTCCTATCGCCAGCTTTATCTTCCTCGGTACTACCGGTGTAGGTAAGACCGAGCTTGCCAAGGCGCTGGCTGAGTATCTGTTCAATGACGAGTCGATGATGACCCGAATTGATATGAGTGAATATCAGGAGAAGTTTAGCGTAACCCGTCTGATCGGTGCGCCTCCAGGGTATGTCGGTTACGATGAAGGTGGTCAGTTGACCGAGGCTGTACGCCGCAAACCATACAGTGTGGTTCTCTTCGATGAGATTGAGAAGGCGCATCCTGATGTATTCAATACCCTATTGCAGGTATTGGACGATGGTCGTCTGACAGACAACAAGGGCCGTGTAGTCAACTTCAAGAACACCATCATCATCATGACTTCCAACGCAAGCCGTGAGATGTTGAAGAAGACCTTCCGTCCTGAGTTCCTGAACCGTATTGATGATATCATTACCTTCAAGCCGTTGACCCAGGAGCAGATTGCCGAGGTTGTAGAACTTCAGATGAAGCGAGTAAAGAAGATGTTGGAGCCTCAGGGCTTTGAACTTCGCTGGACTCCTGCAGCTATCCAGTATCTGGCAAAGGTAGGATACGACCCTGAGTTTGGTGCCCGTCCTGTAAAGCGCGCTATCCAGGATTATGTATTAAACGACTTGAGTAAGAAGATTCTTGCAGAAGAGGTTAGCAGAGAGAAGCCAATTACCATCGATCATACAGATGCAGATGGATTGGTCTTCAAAAACCAATAATTCCTGCAGATAACCAATCTGCGGAAAAAACGGATTGAAACATAAAATAAAGAGGGTGACAGATTCAGATATCTGCCACCCTTTTTTATTTATTATACACTGTTTTCCATCAACACACTCCACCTTGACCGCCAATCTGCCATCAGGTGATGTTACTTCATAATTGTTGGCTTGCGCACAAACCGCGCCGAGCAACAAAATACCAGCAATACATTTTTTTTGCTTCATTTTCATGTTATTGTTAGGTTGAAATTATTATCTGTCTATGACGCAACAGCAGTATAGCCGACGTTCCAGCTTCTGTTACTGTAGCGTACAACAAAAATCGCTCCTGAATGAGAAGAAACCAAAAAGCCCCGACATCACGTCGAGGCTTTTGAAGTTTTTGAATGTTTCAGCAGTTTGTGTTTTTTATGTAGTTATGATTTTATCGTTTTTGAAAATCAATTCTTTTTCTGGGTGCAAAATTAAGACAAATATTGATATAAATCAAATAAATCTCGATTTTTTATGCAAAAAACCACGTAAACGTTTACAATTTTTGCACACCAAAAAGACCATTTGTGAGCTGTTGTGGCTAAAATACAGCTGTGCATTTTGTGTCCTTTGAATATTTTCTGCCACATTAATAAAAAAGTTAAAATATTAATGCTATATTTTGTTTTCTCTGTATTTTACACTATCTTTGCACTATATTATATAGATAAAGAAAATAGATGAAAGAATTTGTAATATCAGAAGTCAAGGCGGAAACCGCTGTACTCGTGGGTCTGATTACCAAGACACAGGACGAAGCCAAGACCAAGGAATATCTCGACGAGTTGGAATTTCTTGCAGATACCGCAGGCGCCGTCACCGTGAAGCGATTCACGCAGAAGGTGGTGTCGCCTAACCAGACCACCTACGTGGGAAAGGGTAAGCTGGAGGAAATCAAGCAATACATCAAGGACGAGGAAGAGGAAGATAGAGAAGTAGGTATGGTCATCTTTGATGATGAGCTTTCTGCCAAACAGATCCGTAATATCGAACAGGAACTGCAGGTGAAGATTCTGGACCGCACCTCACTCATCCTCGATATCTTCGCCATGCGTGCGCAAACCGCTGCGGCTAAAACCCAGGTAGAGTTGGCGCAATACCGCTATATGCTCCCTCGTCTGCAAAGACTCTGGACTCATCTGGAACGACAGGGTGGTGGTTCAGGATCGGGTGGCGGTAAGGGATCTGTTGGTCTGCGTGGACCGGGTGAGACCCAGCTCGAGATGGACCGCCGTATCATCCTCGGCAGAATGAGTCTCCTCAAAGAGCGATTGGCAGAAATCGACAAGCAGAAGACTACACAGCGAAAAAACAGAGGCAGAATGGTGCGCGTGGCACTGGTGGGCTATACCAACGTAGGTAAATCTACCATCATGAATCTGCTCAGCAAGAGCGAGGTGTTTGCAGAGAACAAACTCTTTGCCACCCTCGACACCACCGTACGCAAGGTGGTGGTAGACAACCTGCCGTTCCTCCTTGCCGATACCGTAGGATTCATCCGCAAATTGCCAACCGACCTGGTCGACTCATTCAAGAGTACCCTTGACGAGACACGCGAGGCCGACCTCCTTCTGCACGTAGTAGACATCTCACATCCCGACTTCGAAGAGCAGATCCAGGTAGTAGAGAATACGCTCAAGGAACTGGATTGCGCCGATAAGCCATCGATGATTATCTTCAACAAGATAGACAATTACTCATGGGTAGAAAAAGAGGAAGACGACCTCACACCGATGGAGAAAGAGAACATCCCGCTGGAAGACCTGAAGAAGACCTGGATGGCAAAACTCAATGAGGACTGCCTCTTCATCTCGGCAAAGAACAAGGAGAACATCGACGAATTCCGCGAGATACTCTACAAGAAAGTAAGAGAGTTGCACGTACAGAAGTATCCATACAACGACTTCCTGTACCAGGATTATGAGTAAGAACATAAATATCAATAACAAGTAAGCTATGAATGATTACAGACCTTTAACCACCGAGGAAATCGAGGTGCTTAAACATAACGACTGCTGGGCCGAAGACTGGACCTCAGTCAATGTATCAGAAGATTTCAAGCCCAACTTCATGCACCGCGTGATGCTCTATGGCGAAATAAACATCGGATCTTTCAACAAGAACGTGGAGGTGAGCCAGGGCTTCGTAAAGCATTCGGGCATCAACAATGCCACATTGCGCAATGTAACCATAGGCGACGACTGTCTGATAGAAAACGTAGGCAATTTCATCAACAACTATACCATTGGCGATGATTGCTACATCTCAAACATCTCGACCATGGAAACCACCGAGGGAGCTACTTACGGCGAAGGAAATCTTGTGAGCGTACTCAACGAGGTGGGTGAAGGCAACGTAATCCTCTTCAGCGATCTGAACAGCCAGCTGGCAGCCTTCATGGTGAAGCATTTTCCTGACAAGGAAATGAAGGAGAAGATTCGCCAGCTCATCAAGACCGACATCGACAACAAGATGCCGGATCGGGGCCAGATTGGCAATAATGTGAAGATCATCAATACCAAGGAGATTACCAACTGCGTAATCAATGATTACTGCGAAGTGAACGGTGCTTCCCGTCTGAGCGACTGTACGCTATTGGGCTCTGTTCATGGCAACGTATATATCGGCACAGGCGTTATTACAGAAAACAGCATCATCGCTGAAGGCGCCAGTGTCATCAACAGCGTAAAGATACAGGATTGCTTCGTAGGCGAAGCCTGCCAGCTGTCTAACGGCTTTACCGCATCAGCCTCCGTATTCTTCGCCAACAGCTATATGAGCAACGGTGAGGCGTGCGCCGCCTTCTGCGGTCCTTTCACCGCTTCTCATCATAAGAGCAGTCTGCTTATCGGAGGCATGTTCTCTTTCTATAACGCCGGTTCAGCCACCAACTTCAGCAACCATGCCTACAAGATGGGACCTATGCACTGGGGCATTCTGGAGCGCGGTTCCAAGACAGCCAGCGGTGCTTATCTCCTGATGCCAGCCACTCTGGGTTCCTTCTCAGTATGCTTCGGCAAGCTGATGCACCACCCTAACACCCGCAACCTGCCTTTCGCCTACCTCATTGCCGATGGCGACAAGATGTTCCTCATCCCGGGCAGAAACATCACTACCGTAGGTCTGTACCGCGACATCAAGAAATGGCCTAAGCGTGATCTCCGTGCTATGGAGAACCGCAAGAGCATCGTCAACTTCGACTGGCTTTCACCTTATTCTGTTGGCGAGATTCTGAAGGGTAAGAAGATTCTTGAAAACCTGCGCGAGGTAACGGGCGATAATGTTTCGCAGTATCTCTATCACGAATATATCATACCGGCTTCATCGCTCCACAAGGGCATCAAATATTATGATATCGCCCTCCGCATCTACATGGGTGCCGTGCTGAAGCGAGTATTGAAGCGCGACCCAGCCATCACCCCTCCAGCCACCCATGTCGGCGTGGGCGATTGGGATGATCTTTCGGGACTCCTACTCCCGGTTTCTGAAGAAGAAGGCATCGTTAGGGATGTGAAGGAAGGAACTATCGAGAATATAGAACAGTTGCTCGACCGGTTTGAAGAAATCAATGCCAACTATCGCGACTACCAGTGGGCATGGACCTACCAGATGATCTGCGATTACTACGGCATCAGTGACATTACACTCGAAGATGCCAACCGCATACACGAAGATTATATCAAGGCACGCCGCTCATGGATAGCAGAAATCCGAAAGGATGCTGAGAAAGAATTTGCCATGGGCGATGTGGAGGAAGAGGTTTTCCGCAACTTCGTCGACAGCCTCGACCAGGAAATAGAATACGAGAATTAATTAGACTTGAATATTTCAACAGTTTAAAATAACAAAAAACATTATGGCAAAAACTCCAGATTTTAAGTATGCTCCAATGTTTCAGATTGGAGAGGACAAGACAGAGTATCGCCTTATCTCTAAGGAAGGCGTAAGCACAGCAGAGTTCGAGGGTAAGACTATCCTCAAGGTTTCTAAGGAAGCTCTTACTTTGCTGGCACAGCAGGGTTTCCACGACGTAGAGTTCAAGCTCCGTCGTGAGCACAACCTCCAGGTAGCTAAGATTCTCAGCGACCCAGAGGCTTCTGAGAACGACAAGTACGTAGCTCTCCAGTTCCTCCGCAATGCAGAGACTGCCGTTAAGGGCATCCTCCCATTCTGCCAGGATACAGGTACTGCTATCATCCACGGTGAGAAGGGTCAGCGTGTATGGACCGATTTCGAGGACGAAGAGGCACTGAGTCTGGGTGTTTACAACACCTTTACACAGGACAACCTCCGCTATTCTCAGAACGCTCCTCTCAATATGTATGATGAGGTGAACACCCGTTGTAACCTGCCTGCCCAGATTGATATCGAGGCTACAGAGGGCGACGAGTACCGCTTCGTGATGGTTGCCAAGGGTGGTGGCTCTGCCAACAAGACTTACTTCTACCCAATGACCAAGGCTACTATCCAGAATGAGGGCACCCTCCTTCCATTCCTCGTAGAGAAGATGAAGAGCCTGGGTACAGCTGCATGTCCTCCTTACCATATCGCCTTCGTTATCGGTGGTACTTCAGCTGAGAAGAACCTCCTTACCGTGAAGTTGGCTTCTATCAAGTACTACGACGAGTTGCCTACAACAGGTGATGAGACGGGTCGTGCTTTCCGTGACATCGACTTGGAGAATAAGCTTCTCGAAGAGGCTCACAAGATTGGCTTGGGTGCACAGTTCGGTGGTAAGTATCTCGCTCACGATGTCCGTGTCATCCGTCTGCCTCGCCACGGTGCAAGCTGCCCTATCGGTATGGGTGTAAGCTGCTCTGCCGACCGTAACATCAAGGCTAAGATCAACAAGGACGGTATCTGGTTGGAGAAGATGGATGAGAATCCAACAGAGTTGATTCCTGAGGAGCTCCGTAACCCTGGTGAGGGTACCAAGGGTATCGAGATTGACCTTGACAAGGGTATCGACGCAGTTCGTGCTGAGTTGACCAAGTATCCTGTAAGCACCCGTGTTAACTTGAAGGGTACCATCATCGTAGCTCGTGACATCGCTCACGCTAAGCTCAAGGCTCGTCTGGATGCAGGCGAGGAGATGCCAGAGTACTTCAAGAATCACCCTATCCTCTATGCTGGTCCAGCCAAGACTCCAGAGGGTTATCCATGTGGCTCTATGGGACCTACCACAGCCAACCGTATGGACCCATACGTAGATGAGTTCCAGGATCATGGCGCTAGCCTTGTAATGATTGCCAAGGGTAACCGTGGCGATATTGTTACAGAGGCTTGCAAGAAGCATGGTGGTTTCTACCTCGGTACTATCGGTGGTGTAGCTGCCGTTCTCTCTAAGAGTTCTATCAAGAGCATTGAGTGCGTAGAGTACCCAGAGCTCGGTATGGAGGCTATCTGGAAGATTACCGTAGAGGACTTCCCTGCATTCATCCTCGTAGATGATAAGGGCAACGACTTCTTCAAGCAGTTGAAGCCTTGGACTCCTTGCAAGGAATGCCAGAAGTAAATGATACAGAAATCATGAAATCGAGTAGGAGGAAAACGAAGCAGTTTTCTTCCTACTTTCGTTTTCCGACCTCTCACACCACCGTACGTGCGGTTCCGCATACGGCGGTTCCTATTTTGGATACCATTCGAGATACGCTTCCATTAAAGTAGCATACCCTGCGGAGCGTAGTTTATTGTTATCTATCGCCCTTTTTAGAATAGGGCTGTCAGCTATTCGCCAATAGCCCTTGCGAGTATTACCCCATTCGTATGCTTGGTATTTATTGATTCCACATATGATGAGGTTTGCCACTTTTGTCTTGGCTTTCTTCCAAGCTTTCCATATACACATGCGGATTCTACGCCTTAGCCATTCGTCCGTTTCAAGCAAGAGACGCTTCATATTAGCAAGGTGATAATAGCTGACCCAACCTCTTATGTATTCTTTCAGCTTTTGCTTTCTCTTGGCATATCCCCATCCGTTGCTGCGACTTGTCAGTTCTTTCAACCTTGACTTCATTTTGGCTTTGGACTTTGGATGTACCGTGAGTTGGCATTTGCCTTTCATCACATAGAAGGAGTAGCCGAGGTATTTCACTCCGCGCACATACGACACTACGGTCTTTTCCTTGTTGACTTTGAGATATAGAGTATTCTCTATAAATCGGGTTATAGACTCCTTCACTCTCATTGCAGCCCTCTTGGACTTACAGAATATCATCGAGTCATCTGCATAGCGTACAAAGGGAAGCCCTCTGCGTTCAAGTTCTTTATCCAATTCGTTGAGCATGATGTTACTCAACAACGGACTTAGCGGTCCTCCTTGGGGAGTTCCTTCCTCGCTCGCTTCAAACAAGCCTTTGTTCATTACACCACTTCGGAGATATTTGTGAATAAGGCTGACCACTCTGCCGTCTTTTATCGTACGGCTGAGAATTTCTATGAGTTTGCTATGGCTCACGGTATCGAAGAAGCGTTCAAGGTCAAGGTCTACTACATATATGTAGCCTTCGTTGATTATCCTTTGCGCTCCTCGTAGTGCGTCATGGCATCCTCTTCTCGGACGGAAGCCGTAGCTCATCTTGGAGAATTGGTTCTCATAGATGGGATTCAGTACTTGGTTGATGGCTTGTTGCACCAGACGGTCTACTACTGTAGGTATTCCCAACAGGCGCATCTTGCCATTGTCCTTGGGGATTTCTACCCTTTTCACTGGGTTCGGACGGTAAGAGCCGTCCATCAAGGAACGGATGAGTTCATCCTTATTGGCCAAGAGCCATGGGAGCAGCTGCTCACACGACATCTTGTCGATACCACCACAGCCCTTGTTTCTCATCACTGCCTTGTAGGCTCGGTTGAGATTTGCAGGACTAAGGATTTGCTCGAAAAGGTGTTCCTTCTCGAATGGTACTTCCACGATGTTGTCTTCACACATCCACATGAAGGTCTGCACTCCCCCATACCATTCGGTTTCCGACCTATCTCTTTGGGGGCAGCCATTAACTTGGGATAATGTTTTCTGCATTCTTTCCTTCATAAGGTATGTTTCAATTACTATCGTTTAATTGTTAGGTTCTGCCCTTCATGCAACATTATCGACGGTTGCACTACTATGGCTTCTGCTGACTTCTCACGGCAAGCTTTACTCCACTTCTTTCGTAAAAAAAACAACTATTTGAAGCGTCCGTGAGACCTCCTCGGATAAGAGCATTGTCTTTCCATCTTATACCCACTTCATTTACACCGACCGTTCCGAATAGCTATAGGGCTTTGGTTTGTATAGCAACCTTACCCACGGTCATATGCCTTGTATGAAGTTTCTGTCCGTTAGGTCAGATGTTTGCCGCCGGCTTCTTTCAGATTTCACCTCACGATGAACACCCTTGCCTTTGGCTATGTAATTCCCGCTATTAGGGCTTACTCGGGACTTGCACCCGTTAGACAATGCTCGTGCCGAGCATACTATGAAAAAAGCTCAGGGCAGATAGCCCTGAGCTTTCTTTTTATACTTACGCTACACCCATGCTTTACACACAGCATGCAGCCTTGTTAACTGGACTTCCATAAAAACACATCATCACAGCCGTATCTGCTCCTGGCATCTGTCTGCCACCTCCTTTCTATGCGTAACACAGATAATAGTCTTATCGGAATACGAAGTAAAGAGGCGGTCGAAAAGAAGCTTCTCGGTTTCGGCATCCAGCGATGAGCTGATTTCATCCAACAACAGAATGTTGCCTTCGCGCAAAAGACTGCGGGCTATAGCAATGCGCTGTGCCTGATCGCCACTCAAACGGGTGGCATGCTCTCCTATCTTCGTATCCATACCTGCCGGCAAACTGAACACGAAATCGGCACAGGCTACATGAAGGGCTTCGGTAAGCTGCTCATCGGTAGCCACGGGATTGGCAAGAAGAAGATTATCGCGAATAGTTCCGCTCATCAGCGTATTACCCTGCTCTATATACACGATATGCGAACGCATGGCATAGAGGAGCATCAGCAAGGTGTCAACGGTTGCCTTGAGGAATCCGGAAGCCGACTTCTGGCTGAAGGTGCCAGCAGGAACCAGAAGACTGGAATGCTGATAATCATGACCTGTAACCAATATCGATTTCATATCAGTCATTGCCATCAGGAACGCCTTCTGCTTCTCTCCCAGACTACCACTGATAATGAGCTGTCCCTCCTCATCCTGTCTGCATTCCTCCTTGAAACCGGCAGGTTTCCTCAGTTCTTCCCCGCTTTCGTTCAAGGTAAGAGAGAAGGAGGTCAGGGCAGCAGATGCGACCTGTTCTCGCATTCAAACGCCTGATAAGCCTCCAATAAAACAGCCATCATCTCCTGAGAGGAATCAGGACAAGAAAGGCTGAACCCGACATGGGCTACCTGATAATGCTTTATAATAGATTCCATTATTCTGTAATTTCAGTTATGCTCCCTATAAGGAACGGTTCAAGTTTTTCATTACTGCAACAAAGGCTCAGAGGCCTCATTGTCTGCAATTTCGCAACAAAAATACGATTTTTATCTGAGAAAGCCAAATCTTTCTCTATCTTTCTTCAAATTACTGAAGTTTTGCAGATGGAAATCGGCGCACAAAAAAAGAGATGAAGCAAAATCTACGTTGCTTCATCTCTTTTTATATGATCTCATATTCAGTATCTTACTGCATATCGTAAACCACCTGCATGAGCTTCTTGCCCAGTTCATCAGCCTGCTCCATGGTAGAGGCCTCGCTATATACGCGGATGATAGGCTCGGTATTACTCTTGCGGAGGTGAACCCACTTGTCAGGGAAATCGAGCTTGACGCCATCGATATCTGTTACGGTGACATCCTTCTCCTTACCATACATCTCCTTAACCTTCACGAGGATAGCATCTACATCGGTAGATGGAGTCAGGTCGATGCGGTTCTTGGCGATGAAATAGTTAGGGAAGCTGGCACGGAGCTCGCTCACCTTGCAGCCCTTGTGAGCCAGACTGCTCAGGAAGAGGGCGATACCAACGAGGGCATCACGACCGTAATGGCTCTCTGGATAGATAACTCCACCATTGCCTTCACCACCGATAACAGCGTGAACATCCTTCATCTTGGTAGTTACATTCACCTCGCCTACAGCAGCTGCGGTGTACTTGCCACCATGCTTCTCTGTAACATCACGGAGGGCACGGGTAGATGAAAGGTTGCTGACGGTATTGCCTGGAGTCTTGCTCAACACGTAATCTGCCACACTTACCAAGGTATACTCTTCGCCAAACATCTTGCCATCTTCGCAGATGAAAGCCAGACGGTCAACATCAGGGTCTACAACGATACCCATATCGTAGCCACCCTTCTTCAACTCATCCATGATACCACCGAGGTTCTTCTCCAATGGCTCCGGATTATGAGCGAAGTCGCCTGTAGGCTCACCATTGAGGAAAGTATATGCTACACCGAGCGCATCGAGCAACTCTGGAAGTATAACGCCACCAACTGAGTTGATGGAATCTACACAAACCTTGAAGTGGGCATTCTTGATTGCTTCTACATCTACAAGCTTCAAAGCAAGTACGGAGTCGATATGGCGCTTGTTGAAGGTATTGTCTTCAGTATATTTTCCGAGATGATCCACATCCGCATAGTCGAAGTCTTCCTTCTCTGCGATACCCAGCACCTCGTTACCATTAGCTGCTGTGAGGAACTCACCCTTCTCGTTGAGGAGCTTGAGGGCATTCCACTGGCGTGGGTTGTGAGAAGCTGTGATGATAATACCGCCGGCGGCACCACTCATGGTAACAGCAAGTTCAGTGGTAGGAGTAGTAGCCAGACCGATGTTCAGCACATCGTAGCCCATACCCATGAGGGTTCCACAAACCACATTCTTTACCATCTCGCCAGAGATGCGCGCATCACGGCCTACAACGATGGTATTACTCTCAGAAGCACCGCTACGGCGAATGAAGGTAGCGTATGCTGAAGTGAACTTTACGATATCGAGCGGATTCAAAGTATCGCCCGCTGGACCGCCGATAGTACCGCGGATACCAGAAATTGACTTAATCAGTGTCATAAATATATCTTTCTCTTTTAATGTTTATCTTCCTTTCTGCAGAGTCATGTCGTAGACACATGCCTGCACACTGCCCGATGCCGATGTGGTACCGTAAGAGTGAGGTACGAGCAGGCGGACATGAGCGATGCGTTCATCATCAGTCTTCGGTCTGCCTATCTTAATCCAGGTGAATGGTATGAGCCAACCGCTAGGCACGGTAGAACTTACACTGCCATAATTGGATGAATTATATGTATTGGCCATCAGACTGGCTGAAGGATCAACGAAAGAACCGGTGAATGTACCGGAAGTATTGGTAACGCTTATCTTATCTACATAATAGGAATAAGCAGGAACTTTGTTTGAAAGCGTGAGACACTTATCGCTCATTTCAGCAGCATACGAAAGATTATACTCATCAAAGCGGACCAATACATCTACCGATGTACCTTTCTTGATATAGTCGCCACATCCCTGGTCAATCACCTGCATGTAGATACCGTTACTGTTGAAAAGTACCCATTCGTTGTTGTTCTTTGCTGTATCCGTCAGTTTTTCATTATTTTTCCAACGTCTGTTGAACTCATCCTCGGAGATGACCTTAATATTTTCCTTACGCAAGAAAGAGCTGATAGAATCGAGCTCTCTGTCGCGCATGTCCTTATAAGTCTCACTATCATTGCATGCGGCAAACGATAAAACAGCCGCGAAAGCAATCATTGCAAACAAAAATTTCTTCATTCTTCTTTTTAAAATCTGATTTATTGGGCAAAGGTACAAAAAAGATAAGACAACACCGAGAGGAATAGGTTGATTTTATTATTATTTATCACTTATTATCATCCTATTGCCTCAAAACGGGGTTATTTTCTGCCTTTTTCGTCATTTCTAAGGAAAAAATCGGCTACTTCAGCATATCGGCGTATGCCAGGATAGCCTTCAGTGCTATCTGCTCTGCCTCCTGTATGCTGCAAAGCAATTTGCCGCCAGAAGCATTGCGATGACCGCCACCATTGAAGAACTCGGCTGCCATCTTATTGCATGGGAAATCGTCTACCGAACGGAGACTTACCAATATGCGATTGTCTATATCCGTATCTTCACGAAGAGAAATGGAGAGTTTGTGACCCTTGATGGTAAGAGGCACGTTCACCAATCCTTCCAGGTCGCCTTTGATAAAGTCATACTTCTTCAACTCTTTACGGGTCACTGTATAGAAACTGGCATGAAGTCCCTCTACTACCTGCAACTTTTCATTCATCAGATAGCCACGGAACCGGACTGCCGGAATGCGGGCATTATTGAAGACATTGCGGTAAATCTTATCCTTGTCGATGTTCTTGGTAAGCAGCAAGCAGATGATGTAATAGATATAAGGCTGGGTAGAATTATAAGTGAAACCGCCCGTATCGGTCATCATGCCGCAATAGATGCAGGTAGCCCAGGTCTGATCCATCTGTGGGAAACCTCCCAACTGCCAGACTACACGGAATACCAGGTCGCTGGCACTGCTGGCATGTGGCTGCGAAACCAGCAGCTTAGCCTCAAGATTAGGAGCCAGATGGTGGTCGATGATGACACGCTGAGTCTTGCAACCCAACAATACATGGTCCATCTCATCAAGACGTCCCTCACTGCTAAAGTCAACACAGCATACCAGGTCGGCTTCATCGAAAGCTCGCTGCACCAGTTCAGGCTGTCTGTCATATCGCAGGATACCGGCAGCTCCAGGCAACCAGGAAATAGAATCCGGTATCATATCCGGCACACAAATGTCAACTTTCTTGCCCAAAGAGCGAAGATAACCAGCCCATCCCAAAGAAGAGCCGATGGCATCACCGTCTGGCGACTTATGTGCACAGACGACAATACGATGAGAAGCCGCTATCGTCTCTCGGAGAATAGCGGCTTCCTGATCTGTCAATATATTAATGTTTATATCCATCACATTAAATTAGAAGAGCTTGTTTGGATAAACACCCTCATTGATAAGATGCTGGATCTTATCAACAACACTCTGGCGGTCGGCTGCATAAGTTACACCAAACCACTTGCTGGTAGTATCGAGCACCTTAACGGTAGCTGTACCCTCATTGATGAGCTTGTTGACCATCAATGGGATGAAGAACTCAGCCTTCTTGTTTTCCATATTCTTAGGATCACTCAAGAACTCCTTGAAGTACTCCTCACTATGCTGGAAGTAATCAGGTGTGAAGCCCCAAACGTTCATGGAAACAGGAGTATTGTCGCCTACAGCAACCCACTCGCCCTGCTCGTCCTTGTAAGATACCTTACCGTCGATACGCATGATCTCGGTACGCTCTACACAGGTTGTCAAGTTCTCATCAGCATCCTTAGAGCAGATGCCGCGAGCTACGGTACCATTCTCACTCAAGGTATTACCTACACGGAAACCTACCATGGCGTAACGGTTCTTGCTGCCCTCTGGAAGTTCAGAGAGGAACTTGCCGATTACCATGAAGCAATCGCGGTTGTAGAAGTCATCGCAGTTGATTACGCAGAAAGGTTCCTTGATGATATCCTTTGCCATCAGGACAGCATGGTTTGTACCCCATGGTTTCTCACGACCTTCTGGAACTGAGAATCCCTCTGGGAGAGCATCCAATGCCTGGAAGCAAAGTTCTGCAGGAATATGACCCTCATACTTTGAAAGAATCTTCTCACGGAACTGAACTTCGAAGTCCTTGCGGATAACGAATACGATTTTTCCGAAACCAGCCTGAATAGCATCATAGATGCTGTAGTCCATGATAGTCTCACCATTAGGACCCAGACCATCAAGCTGTTTCAAACCACCATAACGGCTACCCATACCGGCAGCCAGAAGCAATAACGTAGGTTTCATTTTGTCTATACTTTTATTTATTAATAGTTGATAGTTATTAAAAATAATAACGATGCAAAAGTAACAAAAAAAATGCAGTTAACCGCAAGTTTTCCTACTTTTTTTTGATTAATATCAATTTTTGTTCTTTTATGCACTATCTGTAACACATATCAGACTTATTTCCGGACACATCTCCCAGTCTAAACCTAGAAAGGATAACCCACAGCGAAATGCAGACTCTGGGCATCCTTGAACCGACGGATGTTATAGATGCCATTCTTGCCGGTATCGTAAGGAACATGCAGACCGATACCCCAGTCGACACGTATCACAAACATACCCATATCATAACGCACACCGACACCGGTGCCTACCGCCAGTTGCCGGAAAAACTTGTCTACATCAAACTTGCCGAGCGGACTGTACTCATGGTTGCGTAAGGTCCACACATTACCTGCATCCAGGAAAAGGGCTCCATAGAGATCGCCCCATACCTTCTGACGGTATTCCAGATTCATCAGATACTTGATGTCGCCCGTCTGGTCGATATACGAATACTTGCTGTTGGTTGGCTGGTATCTGCCCGGTCCGATACTGCGCACATTAAAGGCTCGCACACTGTTGGCACCACCGATATAGAACTGCTCATAATAAGGAGCATTCTCGGCATTGCCATAACTCCATATAATGCCGGCATTGACATGTCCCACCAGCGTAACATCCTGGGTGATACGCCAATATTTCACGAAATCTGTCTCCAGTTTCAGGAACTGAGCAAACGGATTCTTGAACATCTTCTTGTCTTTCTCGTTCCATCCCTTTCCGGCCGCCATGTAACCAAGCGAAAGGATATTGGCTGCCTCGCTGATGGTGGTTGACCAGGTGATAGGATGGCGGTAACGGCGCGGACTGCGATAAGTATAGGTGTAACTCATCTTAGGCACAAACTGGTCGCGCATCGATATCTGAAGATAAGGATGCAGGGCGAGGATGCTATCGAAAGCGGCTGTGCGGCTGTTCATAAACTCATAAGAGAGAATCAGCGGACTGAAAGAATGCTGATGCTGGTAAGAGGTAGACCACGCATAGGTTAACTCGCCCGCTGCCACATGACGTCGGAAATAGCTGGCTCTGTTCAGCACATTCATCGAAGCCTTGATGGTAGTAGTTGGCACACCCCGATATTTGGTAGGCATATGCCCGGCACGGTATCTGCGCTCATTCTGCTCCATCGTTCTGAACATATTCCAAGGCGTGATGATGCGAGGGAACTCTACGGAAACATCCGATCCGTATTCATAGGAATTGATGCGGGTAGAACCTCCACCAGCCTGACTGATGGTTTGCCACTCATGCGAACCATGCAGGTTGACAGTAAGTTTCTCGCCTCCATGAAAAGCATTGCGCTTGGTAAGACCCACTACCAACTCCGGTCCTACTCTACCGGTCGTTTTACCGCGGGCATTTGCCTCGACATAGAAATCGTATGGCTTGTCGAATACCAGGTCGATATTGGCATCCAAGGTATCACGATATACTACATTGCCCAGACTATCTAGGGTCTGCACCGAACGGGGAGTGAACTGGATGCTGGAATAGCTGAAGAGTCCCATCTCCTGGAGTCCGGTCTTGGCACGTTCCTCGGTACGTACCCGATACAGTTCACGGGGACGCAGGCGCAGACTCTGCAAAACGATGCCCGGACGTATCGGCATCTTTCTTCCGTTATAGTGGAAACTCAGATAGCTGCGTGCAAAGGAATCCTTCAACTCCTCCATATACTGCTTTCTGAAATTAACATGAATCTTTCCGATATACCACTGTCGGGTAGCCCTATCGTCCACGCTGTCTGCCATCATCAGCCGCAACTGCACCTTGCCGGGCACATTCACGGTATCGGCAAGATAAGAAGCATAACTGTTCTGATAGAAATAATAGCCCCTGTTGCGGAACAGACGGGTGATACGCTGACGTTCCGATTCCATGTTGGCGACATTGAAAGGACTCCCCTTCCGTATGAGCGCCTTGTTCATGGAAGCATCTATAAACTGCTTGCTCTTGGCTGGGAAGTTGAGATAAGCCATAGAATCAAGCGTCCAGAGATGACCGAAGTCTACCTGATAGGCAACCTTCGCCTTCTTCGGATTGCTCTGTGTCAGCACATCATAAGTCACCTTACCGTTAAAATACCCATATTTATCGAGCTGATGCTCGGCTACCTGGGCACGGAGCTGCGGATTCACATTCGCCATCAGCTTAGGTTTGGAACCGAATACCTTGGTTATCCACTTAGCCAGTGCTCCATCCGACTGAGAGAAAGCATTCCATATCCACAGGCGCACAGGGAACGGCGTGCGGTAATAGCTGCTCCCGAACAAGGCACCGTTCGGAGCCGAAGCCAGGGCATACTCCATCTCGGTGATGGTAGAATCAGCATAAGCTCCCTTCTCGTAGTTCTTATACTCGATAGGTACCAGACCCGTAAACAGCTGCTCGTCTTCTTTCAGTGCACTGGTTGAAGAGCAACCCGTTATGAGCTGCCCCGACAACATCAGCAATGCTGCCACATATATAATAAGGTATAACCTGTTCTGCTGTTTCATATCGCTCATTACTTTTCGTTAAGTTTCAATGGGTCAAAGTCCTTTGTTCTGGATTTCTCCATCGTATCCTTCTTTTCGTTCGTACTCTTCTTCACCGCAGGATTCTTCTCCATTGGGGCTGCAGGAATCTGCTGCTTATCGGTCTTGAAACGGAAGATGTCCTTGAAATGCTGCAACTTTCTCTGCCATTTGAAACCGACACCGTACTCACCTATCAAACCTTCGAGCCAATCGTAGGTATTGTTGTTGTAGAAGGCACGGATATATTGGCTCGCACCTTCGTTGAGCCGGTACTGCAATTCGATATTGTTGAGGAATACATCATCATTGTTGGCTGCATTCTCCATTTCTGCACCGGTAGAAACCTTGCCGCCCACACTGAAACTCAAGCGGTTGTTGAAGAACCGTTTGGCAAACTTAAAGTTGTAATCGGTGTGCATGCCACCTGCTGCATTGGTGGAGTTATCTACCGACATACCGACATCCACACCCACAGAACGCATCGCTGAACCTGCAATATTATTGATCTCTGAGTTGAGGAATGAGGTCAAGGCACTGTTCATGGAGAACGAATTGGTATTTCCGTTGGCAAGATACATGCCTGAAGCCAGCATCGTAATGGCTATCTTACCCCGCTCTTCAATACTCATCGTGTTCAGTTCATCCTGCAAGGTGGCATCGTTTGGTGAGGAAACGATAAACTGGATGCCTGGCTTATTCAATGTCTGCGAGAGTTTTACGCCACAAATGAAATCCACCGAGCGGCCGGTTCCCTGTCCCTCGTTTACCGTTGTCCTGACATTCTCTGTTGCCGTGATGTTCAGGGTCGGGTTGAACGGATCGCCGTTAAACTCTATGTAGCTGCCGTCCTGGATATCAAACGTCTTGAGCGGAATGATAGGCAGCGAATATTTCATCTTGCCATTGTTCAGGGTATACTTGCCCGTGATGCCGATGCCATCAACCGAATTGTAAGTCATCGTCAGATCACCACCGCCCATCAGGTCGATGTAGTTGGTTTGGTCGGCATTCAATGCACAGAGGATATGAGCCGACTCGTCTATCGACATGCCCAACATCATGTTCAATCCTTCCAGTGCCGGACGCTCGACAACGACAGGCTTGCCACTCTTGAAATTCGTAAACTTCACCAGCTCATCGAGCTGCGTATCAGTAGTCAGTTCCGATTCTTTCAGCACATACGTCATATCCGTATTGCCGAGAACATCCAGCTTACCCTGCATCTTCAGATTGCTTACCGGTCCGCGCATCGCTCCAAAGAAGTTGACATACGCCTTGCCGAAAGCCTCGGAACGGGCATTCTCCTTGGCATCAATCAGCAGGAAGTTCTGTGCTCGCATCCGGATATCGAGCATCATTTTCTCTATATTCGTAAAGTCGAGACTGCCCTGGATATTGAGCGGACTCTCATTGTTGGCATACATCATGAAGTTTTCGAAGAGCAACTTGCTGTCTATGATACGGACAGGATCGTTGGCAAAACGCATCGTGATGCCATACGGCACACTGACGAGATAAGCCGAATCCAGATATACTTCGCCCTCTACATCCAACTGGCTCAAGGCTCCCTTCAAACTCAGTTTTCCTTCGCCATATCCCTTCAGCCCCATAATCTGGTCAGGAACAAAACCGTTGACAAAATGCAGAGGCAACTTCTCCATACCCACTTCGGCATCGAGATAACCGTTTCCTTCCGACTTGTAAGTACCCTTTACGGTAGCTACTTCTTCGCCATCATAATTGAGGAAACCATCTACATAATGAGAACCGTCGCTCTTTGGCATGTAAACGAATTCAGTACCGACATCTCCCATCGGACACTTTTCGTAAACCATATTGTCGATGTTCAGATTAGAAGAAACCGAGAGTTCATCCTTGGTCTGGATAATATGGAAGTCGCCGTCAAGAATACCCGAGATGTCAGGCATATAAGGAATCACGCTGAGCACTTTATCCAGATTAAACTGGCTCATGCTCACCGTAAGATCCTGCAGCGCTTCTTCGTTTTCATCATTGCTATATATACGGATACCCATGCCGTTGGCTGCCTTCAGAATCAGATTGGCAGAAACACGGTCGTCATTGCCCAACATCAGATAGTTGTCATCGTTGGCAGTAAACTTTTTGTACCCCAGGACAGGATGGGTATCGATGAGCGAAATCTTCACGCCGTTTTCCAGCAACAGCGCCTCCAGCCCCACATCTACACCCAATCTGTTTTTGGCATCATAGATGCGGGCATCGATATTGGAACCTTTCTCCTGCAGTTCGCCCTCTACCTGTGCCCGGAACACATACTGAGGATTATGCTTGTTGTTCTGAACACGTGCTGCATAGCGGATGGTATCGCCCTCAGTCTTCACCAAGGTACGGATCGTATCCAACTGCATGCCACTCGCTACCAGTGAATCGATGTTGAGATAACCATTGACACCTGTTACAGGCGACATGGTCATCTTCATATCCACCGTCTTGAAATCATAACCGCAGTAAGCGATGAAACGGGAAATGAAATTGTCCTTTCCTGTGGTAAGATAAACATGACCGAAAGGGAACTGACTGCGCATCTTCACCTGATCGATATGATGGTTCCTAAGCTGATGAGCCAATTCTTTCTGCAATCCGGCAAAACGGCTCATCAACTGCTTATAGCCTCCGTGTACATCCATGTTGAGATGGAAGTCGCCGCAATTGATGACTGCGTGCGTGGTATCTCTGCGGGTAAAGACATCAGCGTCAACACCCACCGGACGATAATTCTTCTCTGCCGTACGAACCGTAATATCACTCATCGAAGCCATGATGTCGTGACTGTCCTTCAGGTCGGACCTGATATCCATGTGACCGCAGAGCGACAGGCGCATCGGTGCCTTCGTTACCTCTAATGAATAAAGATTCACATCGCGGACATCTGCCACCAAGGTAGCCTCCAGTTTCTTGGAATTCGTAAGTGCATCAAGGCTGACGAGCCCCGTAAGATACTGGTTCTTGCTGTCGATATCGGCATGCACCTTTCCATTGGCAACGTGAGCCACTGCCAATACATGATCCAGTTTGTATTTGCCATACTGAATCTGGTTTACCTGTGCCTTAGCCTGCAATCGGGTACGAGGAGAGAGGAAATCAGTTCCCACTCCCTTCGCCTGCAATGAGCCGGTGAAAGAATGCAAATCCTGTTTTGGAAGGAAATGCTTTGCCTGGATGTTGTGCGCCTGAATCTTAGCTTGATAAGCCAGACGGTTCATATCGATACTGCCGTCTTTCCGGGTCTTCGCATCTATCTTGGCATCTACCCTCATTCTGCCACGACCTTCGGTAATGGCGAGTCGGGTAGCATATCTGGAGCCGTCTGCCTGAATGTTACCACGAATTCCGATACCGCTAGGCACACGTATCTCCTGCATCAGAGAAGGGTCAAACATGGCGGTAACGAAATCCAGATGATAGGTACGGGCGTTCAGATTTACATTTGCCTTCAGACGATTCATATCCGTCAGGTTACCCAATTTTCCATCAGCACTCAGTTCGAAGGCTGTAGGCAGCGACAGTTTCAAGCCCGAGAAAGATGCCTGCTGCATATTTCCCTTGAACGATCCTTCTATCTTCATCGGATAGAAAGGCCATTTCTTCTTCATGGCGTCTGGGAAGGCATCGCCTGAAAAGAGGAACAGGTCTGAACGGCCCAAAGCTCCCTTCAGCTGTGCCACCAACTTGCCAGGTTTCACCTCATCAAAGGCATTCATATCCATATCCACCGTTGCCTGCAACTGGGAGTATGGGGTACGGAGACAGATATCAGGCAACTGCAGTTTCACGGAATCCATCACGAATCTGCCATAGAGCTGGTCTACCTGCAAACCGCTTTTCTCCTTAAACTGAGCTTCACGAATCTTGACATCGATCTTCGAATCGCAATAATAGAAAGAGTCTGCCTTTAAAGTCAGGGCCGCCAGGGCGATATGGTTAAAGTCCATGCCCGATACCGGACGGATATAGTTCTGGTCATAGTTCACCTTGCCCTTCTTCCAGTCAAGATGACCTATCTGATAAAGTCCTTTATAAAGGTCGAGATAGGTAGTCTGCGCCACCGCATCTCCAAAATAAGCATTCACCTGGAGGGTATCTCCAGGCATGTGTAATACGAAATCAGTGTTCTTCAGTTTCAGTTTTTCGATATTCACCTTCCAGAAATTGGTACTAGGCGTAGTATCCGGCGGCACAGTATCGCTCAGTTCTACCGAGAGTCGGGCATCAGCCAACAGGGCATGATTCACCCTGACCTTCTCCTTTCCGAGATCAATGCCATGAGCCTTCAGGCGCAGATTACCTACATTGCCCTTGATTCTGGCTTCGTGAATAAAATTAGTGGTATTCACCTTCATCTGGGTGAAATTGAGTTCATCCACCATGACTTGACTTTCGAAAAGAGGCAACAATTGTACGTCTACCACCATCTTCTGGATGTCGGCAACGGTATCTCTCTTATTTTTTAAAGCCAAGTTTGGGGAATTCTTGAGTGAGTCGATTGGCTGAAGTACCTTTACGCCTTCCACTCCTAGTTTCAGAGGGAAGACGAGGCGTACTTGCTTTACCGAAATATCCATACCCGTCGACTCAGAGGCATAAGCAGCCACTTGCTTTACCGCCCAATTCTGAACAGGTGGCAGATAAAGCAGAATGGATAACAAAAAGATGAGCACCAATGGAGTCAACACCGTGATTCCTGCCCATTTCGCATACCTCTTCATAAGCATGGATTTTTGAGTTAGGGTGCAATAGCTCGCCAAAGATTATCATCCGGCAGCGGAGCCTCTGCTACTATTGTTTCTTTAGACACAGGATGAACAAATTCTACTCTGTGTGAAAGGAGAGAAATACTGCCATCTGCATTGCTACGTGGAGAACCGTATTTCAGATCTCCCTTGATAGGACATCCCATCTTGGCAAGCTGGCATCTTATCTGATGATGGCGACCCGTCATCAAGTTTACCTCCAAAAGTGTATAATGGTCTGTATGACCTATCACCTTATACTTCAATATCGCTTTCTTCGAGTTTTTCACCTCATGGTCGTAAGCATAGCTCTTATTCTGCTTTTCATTTCTTACAATCCAATGGGTGAGCGTAGCCTCAGGTTCCTTTGGCATGTTCTTCACGATTGCCCAATAGGTTTTGTGAACTTCGCCATCCCTGAACATATTATTCAGACGACTCAATGCCTTAGAAGTCTTGGCAAATACGACCAAACCCGAAACAGGACGGTCAAGGCGATGCACCACACCGAGAAATACATTTCCCGGCTTGTGATACATCTCCTTGATATACTGCTTCACAGTCTCCGAGAGAGGTTCGTCGCCGGTCTTGTCGCCCTGCACGATTTCGCCACTTCTCTTAGAGACTATGATTATATGGTTGTCTTCGTAAACTACCTGCATGTTTTATCAACCAAACGTTGCCGAGAGATTACATGTTCATACCACCGTCGATCTGAATAACCTGACCGCTAACATAGCTAGACAAGTCGGAAGCGAGGAAGAGGCAAACATTTGCGATATCCTCTGTCTGACCACCACGACGCAATGGAATCTTCTGCATCCAGTCCTTGCGGATTTCCTCAGGCAACTGTGCAGTCATTGCAGTCTCGATGAAACCAGGAGCTACAGCATTGGCGCGTATGCCCTTAGGCCCCAACTCCTGAGCGATAGACTTAGCCAAAGCAATCATACCAGCCTTAGAAGCTGCATAGTTGCACTGACCTGCATTACCATGAACACCTACTACAGAAGCCATGTTGATGATAGAACCACCACGCTGACGAAGCATGATTGGAGAGCAAGCATGAATGAAGTTGAAGGCTGACTTCAAGTTTACATTCAAAACAGCATCCCACTGAGCCTCGCTCATACGGAGCATCAAACCGTCCTTAGTGATACCTGCATTGTTAACCAGGATATCGATAGAACCGAAGTCCTCATGAATCTGCTTAACTGTCTTCTGTGTCTCCTCGAAATCTGCTGCATTACCAGCATATGCACGACAGGTTACACCAAGAGCCTCAATCTCCTTACGAGTAGCTTCCAAACCGGCAGCCATATCGTCGTTGAGTACGAGGTCTGTAAATGCGATGTTAGCGCCCTCAGAGGCGAACTTCATAGCGACAGCCTTACCGATGCCGCGAGCAGCACCTGTTACAAGGGCTGTTTTACCACTTAATAATCCCATTTCTTTCTTATTTAATTAATTATCAATTAGTTACGTATTTACCATTTTCTTTTATCTAGAGTTTCAAGCCCGACTTTCCCAAGGCGCCATAAACCACCTTGGCAACCAGAGGTTTGCTCGACTCCACATTCATGCCATGACCCAAACGTCCATAGATAAATGGAACCTCGAGACCTTTGATACAATAGTGAGTAATATCGGCCACCAGATCGATGTTATCAATATCAAACTCACCATCTTCTCTTCCTTCGGCATAAATTCTTCTGAGAATCTCTATTTCGTCTTCATCGAAGTTTTTTCTCGCCTTCTCAACCATCCAGATGTTTCGGAAGAACTCAGCACGGAGGTTACCGTTTCTTACAACCGTTTCCTTGATCATACTGAGGTGAGTATAGATAAGCTCGATGATTTTATCCTGTGGACGCATCTTGCAATTAGCAACCTCGTCCAACTTGTCCGAAAGACGCTCCAACTCTGATTCTATCACAGCGTAATAGACATCCTCCTTCCTACTGAAATAAGTATAAAGCGTACGTCTTCCCTTACCAGAAGCTACAGCAATATCATTCATCGTAGTATTTGCTATACCATTCTTGGCAAAGAGTTGTCGTGCGACATCTACCAGTTTTTGTCTTGTTTTGGATACTGACATATTGAAGCCCTTCCTTTTTTATTAATTGCACATAAAAATATTATTGTGCAAAAGTAGCACTTTAATTCGAATTAAACAAATATTTAATGTTAAATTAATAAATTAGGGCACAAAAAAATCGGATAAGATGTTGTTGACCAACTTCTTACCCGATCATTGTTGCGGCGGCAGGACTCGAACATGCGACCTCCAGGTTATGAGCCTGGCGAGCTACCAACTGCTCCACACCGCGATATAATCAACTCATTTCTGAATTGCGAGTGCAAAGGTACGACTTTTTTCCGACCCCGCCAAACATTTTGTCAGAAATCTGCATATATTTAACAGTTATTAAACAGAATAGCAACAAAACGTACATAAAAGAAGCGAAAACGAGTAAAAAGCAAGCCCGATTGCTCTTTTTCAGAACAATCGGGCCTTATGGAAAAAGAATTACTTTTTCAAAAGTTTCATTACCTTCTCGAAATATCTCTGAGTACGCTTCTTACTGTAATGATTACCGCCATTCCATGAACGGATTGCGCGCTCGATACTATTAAGAGGATTGTAGACACTCTGAATCAATAGAAACATTTCTTTAGATTTAGCTACATTATATCTATCAGCCAAAGTGTAGCGCTTCTTCGATTTCTTGCGCTTCAGAATGTTATTACATTCTGCTACTAAAATTGGAGTGATCTGCATCACACCTACAGAGTTACCGCTCTTAGCTTTCGGATCACCCTTACTCTCTACCTGAATGATAGCGTCCATCACTGGAGTCCAGTCCATCTCGCTAGTAGAGGATACATTTCCTGATGTTGCAGCCGACGCTGCATGAATTTCTAATGTCAGCATTAACATGCTAACTAATACCATTGTTATTCTCTTCATATTAATTGTTTTATGGAACCTGAAAAGCTGAAATACAACATCAGAGATTTCGCGGTGGCAACTTGTGAGAAAAAGAAAGGCTGCTCACCTCAGTCCCGTTAGATACCTTAATGGATACCTTCTCACACAACAAAAAGCACAAGATACTGGTATCCTTATTCTTATCGTTTGCAAAGTTACAAAAAAAAATCGAATTATGCAAGTAATCGGCTGATTATCAGCGCATTTTTACGTAATTAAACACTTAATAACACTTAGATTTGATATAAATCAATATAAAGGTAAAAAGGTAAAAAAGGAAAAAGGAGCTGTGAGGAGCTGTGGGAAAAAGCTGGGCGATAAGAAAGCAGAACTGTGGGAAAAACAA
>DAWDQD010000028.1:0-16585 GCA_052349145.1 Segatella copri
GAGTGCAAAAGTACTAACTATTTTCCATTCCACCAAATCTTTTCGCAAAAAAGTTCAGATTTTAGTACATTTTTAACACTTACAAAGACTTTCTAGAGTTTTTCTTACCACTACACTTTATTTTATACATGCACACGCCTGCCTGCATGTGCGGGCGCACACCCGCAAGCGCATTAATAATATTGTACTCATATTCCAAGACCGAAAAGAAATCAGGATTCAACTAGAAAAGTATTATCCGGAGAATATATCTATCAAAGAAGAATAATACTATACGAAGAAGAATATTATCGAAGAAAAGGGAGAAACTCAGAATAACATTTTGCCAATTAAAAAAAATATAGTACCTTTGCACACGTTTTAACGGATAACAAGATTAATTACATATATTTTAAAACTTTCAAATGAAGGCATTAGCAATTAAGTCGAGTTTGTTTTCCTGTTTAAAGACATACAACAAGAAAACATTCATGTCTGACCTCATGGCAGGTATCATCGTTGGTATCGTAGCCCTGCCTCTGGCCATCGCATTCGGTATCGCTTCTGGCGTGACCCCTGAAAAGGGTATCATCACCGCCATTGTAGCAGGTCTCATCATCTCCATCTTCGGTGGAAGCAAAGTGCAGATTGGTGGTCCTACGGGAGCATTCATCGTTATCATCTATGGCATTATCCAGAAATATGGCATGGAAGGTTTGACGATAGCGACACTGATGGCTGGTCTGTTCCTGGTTCTCTTCGGACTTCTCCGTCTTGGAACCATCATCAAGTACATCCCTTACCCTATCGTTGTGGGATTTACCAGTGGTATCGCCGTAACCATCTTCACGACCCAGATCAAGGATCTCTTTGGATTGACGTTGACTTCAAATCCTTCTGATTTTCTGGAGAAATGGGGCGTCTACTTCCAAAGCTTTGACACCATAGATCCTTGGTGTGCCCTTATCGGAGTAGTAAGCGTAGTGGTTATCGCCATCACCCCTAAGTTCAGCAAGAAGATTCCGGGCTCTCTTATTGCCATCATCCTGATGACCGTTGTAGCCTTACTGCTCAAGCAGTTTGCCGGCGTTGAGAGTATCGAGACCATTGGTGACCGCTTTTCTATCAGCAACGAACTGCCTGCAGCTCAGGTACCAGCCATGAATTGGGAGACCATCAAGAGTCTTGTATCACCAGCTATTACCATCGCCATCCTGGGAGCCATTGAGAGTTTGCTTTCAGCAACTGTTGCCGATGGTGTAATCAGCGATCATCACGACAGTAACACCGAGTTGGTAGCTCAGGGTTTGGCCAATATCGCCTCTCCCCTCTTTGGCGGTATTCCTGCAACAGGTGCCATTGCCCGCACAATGACCAATATCAATAATGGCGGTAAGACTCCTATTGCAGGCATCATCCACGCCATAGTTCTGCTGCTCATCTTCCTCTTTCTGATGCCTCTTGCCCAGTACATTCCTATGGCATGTCTTGCCGGTGTATTGGTAGTTGTATCTTACGGAATGAGCGGATGGAGAAGTTTCCTGGCATTGATGAAGAATCCGAAGAGCGATGTAACCGTACTTCTGATTACCTTCTTCCTCACCATCATCTTCGATTTGACAGTAGCCATTGAGGTGGGTCTGATTATCGCCTGTCTGCTCTTCATGAAGCGAATGAGCGAAACCACCGACGTGACAGCTATTACCGATGATGAGATTGACTTGAACAAGGAGTTTGACTTCCTCTCTACCAACCTGGAGCACTATACGATTCCGAAGGGCGTAGAGGTATACGAAATCAATGGTCCTTTCTTCTTCGGAGCCGGTAACAAGTTTGAGGAAGTGATGGCAGCTTTCGGTGACCGCCCACTGGTACGCGTCATCCGTATGCGCAAGGTTCCATTTGTTGATTCAACCGGTATCCATAACCTCACCAACCTCTGCGAGATGAGTCAGAAGGAGGACATTCAGGTTGTACTCTCCGGTGTTTGCGAGAAGGTAAACGCCCAGTTGGAAAAGGCTGGCTTCTACAATATTCTTGGCAAGGATAATATCACAGATCACATCAGCAAGGCTCTGAAACGTGCAGAAGAGATTATAGAGAAGAAAACTGTTAATAGTTAATAGTTTACAGGCTGTAGACCATCAAATAAAAAAGATGCATTGCTGGATATACCAGTAATGCATCTTTTTTTATTGTCATCAAGTAACTGTTAACTATAAACTGTTAACTATCAACTATTACAAAACCTTTCCCAGAAACTCCTGCAATCTTGGCGATTTCGGATGGTTGAATATTTGCTCAGGAGTTCCGTCTTCCGTGATATAGCCGTCACTGAAGAAGAGTACACGGTTGGCCACTTCTCTTGCAAATCCCATCTCGTGGGTCACCACCACCATCGTCATTCCCTCGGCAGCAACATCTTTCATCAGCTGCAGCACCTCGCCTACCATTTCCGGATCGAGAGCCGAAGTCGGCTCATCAAAGAGGATTACCTCAGGATTCATCGCTAAGGCACGGGCGATAGCTACGCGCTGTTTCTGTCCGCCCGACAGACTGTCGGGATAACTGTCGGCCTTATCCAGCAATCCGATACGGGTCAGGAGTTCCGTTGCCTTCTCATCAGCTTCTTCCCTTGTCATCTTACCCAATTCTACCGGAGCCAGCATGATGTTGCGGCGTATGGTCATATTAGGGAAGAGATTGAACTGCTGGAATACCATACCCACCCTCTGGCGCATTCGGTTGATATCAACATCGCTTGATGTAATATCCATATCATCGATAAAGATTTTACCCTCGGTAGGTTCTTCCAGAAGGTTGATGGAACGCAGGAAGGTACTCTTGCCACAACCCGACGGACCGATGATGGCAACCACCTCACCTTTACTCACCGAGGTGGTAATGCCTTGCAGCACCTCGTTGTCGCCGAAGCGTTTACGAAGTCCTTCTATTTTGATTATTTCGTTCATTTTATCCATTGTTTTAAAGCTTTTGCCCTTTCAGGATTCCTCATTTCCTTTCGCTCTTTCTCAATCTCTTCTCCAGTCTTCTCACTCCTGCGTTCAGTCCGAGAACAAGAACGAGATAGAGGCAGGCTACTACGCCCAACGGCATCATCGCTTCGTAAGTAATGCTTCGGATGATGTCGGAACCCTTGGTCAAGTCTACCAGTCCGATATAACCGCTGATAGAGGTTTCCTTGAGCAGAGTGATAAGCTCGTTACCCATAGCCGGAAGCACATTCTTGAAGGCTTGCGGAAGGATGATGAGACGCATCGTCTTGCCATACGAAAGACCAAGACTTCTACCCGCCTCCATCTGACCATTATCCACCGACATGATGCCCGAGCGGATTACCTCGGCAATATAAGCTGCCGAGTTCAAGCCGAAGGCGATGACAGCCACCAGTATCTTATTGACATCTGCAGATGCAAACACCACATAATAGATAATGAGCAACTGCACCATGGTTGGCGTGCCTCGCATGATGGTAAGGTACAGCTGGCAGAGCATGTTCGGAATCTTCCAGTCGCCCTTACGTTCATGACGTGCTCTGACAATAGCTATCAGCGTTCCGAGTATCACGGAAAGGATGATGGCGAAGAAGGTGATGATGAGTGTATTGCCCAAACCCTGCAACAGATACTGATAACGGTTGTCATCTATGAAGCAGGATTTAAACTTATCTATCACTCCCGGCTGGTTACCAGCTGCTTTCACTTCATTGGAATTCACCATGATAACCTGTCGCACATCGGCATAGGAATCTGTAAATCCGATATTCTTCTTCCGTTCAGGAGTAACCGTGATGCCGGCAATACCCGCATCTGCCTTACCAGCCTGTACAGAGGTGATGATGGCATCAAACTCCATATCGAGAATCTCGACATCCACGCCCAGCACATCGCCGATGGCATTCGCCACATCCACGTCGATGCCCACAATCTTGCCATTCTGGTAATATTCGAAAGGCTCGAAGGTAGCGTTGGTGGCAAAACGGAGACTCGTCTTCAAGCCGAGTTTCTGCAGCGCTTCCGGTCCCACCTTCTTCACCTCAGAAGTCTTTGGCGTATAAGCCACGGCTATGCCCCGTTCCAGATGGCGGTTGACGATGGAATCGATGACGCCATTCTCTTTCAGGATACGGATGGCATGATTGATGGACTGCTGCAACTCAGCATGATCCTTAGCCACGCAGATGGCGAAAGAGGATGCATCGAAGGTTTCGGGCAGGATACGGAGCGATGGGTTCACCCGTTGGAATGCCTTGGCTGGCGCCTCATCGGTCACCATGCAGTCTATCTTACCCTGCAGGAGTGCCTGGATGGCATCGGCTCCCTTGTTATACCGTTCTACCTTGGTACCGCCACCTTCCTTTTCCAGCTCCGTAGCTAGTCCGTCGCTAGTGGTACCGAGCTGCACACCAATCACAGCCCCCTTCAAATCAGTCTTGCTCTTGATTTGCCTGTCAGCATCTGACGCTCCCGAGCCACACGCCACGAAGAGCACACTCAGGAGTAAAGTCAAGAAGCCCAGCTTAAACTTTCCCGTTTTTCTGTATTTCATCATTTCAGGCATTCGCTTATTGTTGTTTCAAATACTCAGCACACATCTCTGCACATCTTTCTCCGTCTACACCAGCCGATACGATTCCGCCTGCATAACCAGCACCTTCGCCACATGGGAAGAGTCCCTGGATGCGGACATGCTGCAGGGTTTCGCGGTCACGGACGATGCGGACAGGCGATGAGGTTCTCGTCTCCATCGCTATCAGCGTAGCCTCGTTGGTCAGGAAACCATGGGCATTCTTGCCGAAGGTCTTGAAGCCTTCCTGCAGTCGCTTGCTCACGAAAGACGGCATCCAGAAATGCAACGGACTCGAAATCAAGCCTGGTGCATAGCTGCTCTTTGGCAGATCATAACTCAAACGATTGTTCACGAAGTCAGCCATGCGCTGTGCCGGTGCAGTCTGCTTCATGTTGCCCTGCTGCCAGCATTGCTTTTCCACGATTTCCTGGAAGTACATCATTTGGAGTGAAGAGTGAGGAGTGAAGAGTGAAGCATTCTCCTGCGCCTTCATTTCCTGCTGTTCGATGACAGACTGATGTTCCTTCACAAACTGCGCCACATCCTCGGGATGAGTTTCCACCACCATGCCCGAGTTGCTCCAGGCAGTACCGCGGTTGCTCGGACTCATACCATTCACCACGAGCTGTTCCGGTCCTGTAGCAGCCGGAATCACAAAACCGCCCGGACACATACAGAAGCTATAGACACCTCTGCCATCTACCTGAGTAACAAAGCTATATTCGGCAGCAGGCAGATATTTTCCTCTACCACTCTTATTGTGATACTGAATCTGGTCAATGAGTTGGGAAGGATGTTCCAGACGCACACCTACGGCGATGCCTTTTGCCTCAATATCTATCTTTGCCGAAGCGAGATAGCGGTATACATCGCGGGCACTATGGCCCGTTGCCAGGATAACCGGTCCGCGATAAGTTTCCTCAGCACCTGTAGCCAGATTCACGGCTTCTACGCCTATCACCCTATCGCCAACTGCGGCATCAGGTGCCGTCGGTTTACCTTCACTCTCAAGGATCAGACGAATCATCTTGGTCTGGAAATGCACTTCGCCGCCACACTTGATGATGGTGTTGCGCATGTTTTCAATGACGCGTGGCAACTTGTCGGTACCGATATGTGGATGGGCATCTGCCAGGATATTGGTATTGGCACCATGCTGGCAGAATACATTCAGAATCTTATCTACACTTCCCCTTTTCTTGCTTCGTGTATAGAGTTTGCCGTCACTATAAGCACCGGCTCCACCTTCACCGAAACAGTAGTTGCTCTCACCATCTACCTTCTGAGTCTTGGTAATGTTAGAGAGGTCCTTCTTGCGTTCGCGCACATCCTTGCCACGCTCCAGCACGATAGGACGGTATCCCAGTTCTATCAGGCGCAGGGAAGCGAAGAGGCCACCAGGTCCCTCACCCACAACGATAACACGAGGTCTGCTGCTCACATCCGGATATTCGGTATGGACATACTGGTCGTCCTGCGGAAATTCGTTGATATAAGCACGCACCTTCAGGTTGACAAAGATAGTGCGCTGACGGGCATCGATGCTTCTCTTCAAAACCCTCACCTGGTTGAGCGTTCTTACATCCAATCCCTTTTCTTTGGCGAGATAACGCTTGATGCCTTCCTCGCTTGCTGCCTGTTCGGGCAGAATTCTTATCTGGTATTCTTGAATCATTTACTTTGAGCTTTGAACTTTATGATTAGTTTTATAAAAGTGACAAGTGACCGATTCCATATTACGGATTTCGCATTACATTCACAATTCACTTTTCACTTTCACTTTTTCATGCTTCCATTGTAGCCAGCACTTCGAGCGTATCCAGCTGATACATGGTGAACTTACCATCTTCCAATGTTGCAAAGGTTGGCGGATTGCCACCCTTCGGGAAGGTGATGCTGCCGGTATTTACGATGGCCTGCCCCTTCTCGTTATGAGAGAGTTCCCAGAGATGGGAGTGTCCATAGATCATAGCCTCGTAAGGACCCTTCGGCATGTTTTCCTTATTGTATACATGTCCATGAGTCAGAAGATAGCGCTTGCCTCCGTCTACCAGCAAGGCATAGGTCTCCATGATAGGGAAATCGAGGAGCATCTGGTCTACTTCCGCATCGCAGTTGCCACGCACAGCGACAATCTTATCTGCCAGCGCATTCAGTCTTTCTACGATACCCTTAGGATCGATTCCTTCCGGAATGCGGTTGCGGGGACCATAATTGATGATATCCCCCATGATGCACATCATGTCACAATGTTCAGCCTCGAAGAAATCGAGGACCTTTTCCAGGGCTGGCAAACAGCCGTGGATATCTGAGAATAAAAGATATTTCATTCGTTCCTTCTTATGTTTGTTATGCTTATGTCTTTTATGCATTGAATTGCAAGCGCAAAATTAAGCAAATAATCCGAAACACCCAAACATTTCAACGTTTTTTATATATATAATAAGGTATAAGGGAGAGGAAAAGCCTATAATTATCTACTGAAATAGCTTTTTTATCTACAATATGCTACTTTTTTGTTAAAATCCTTGGCAGTTTGATATATTATTCGTATTTTTGCCCTCAAGTTCTGCTTCGGCCCCGGTCGTTTCGGGGGAGGCATTACATTACCAACGTAAAATTCAAGAACATATGAAAGTATTAAAATTCGGCGGAACATCGGTTGGTTCCGTAAAAAGCATCCTCAGCTTGAAACGTATCGTTGAAAACGAGGCTAAGAAACAGAGTGTAGTGGTTGTCGTGAGCGCGCTTGGCGGTATCACGGACAAACTCTTGCAAACCTCTCAACTTGCCCTCAAGGGTGATGAACAGTGGAAAGTAGAATTCGAAGCCATGGTTGATCGCCACCACAAGATGATAGATACCATCATCACCGACACTACAGACAGAGAAAACTTATTCAAATCGGTTGATGCCCTCTTCGAGCAGTTGAAGAGCATCTATTTTGGTGTGTACCTCATCCACGACCTCAGCGAGAAAACGCAGGATGCCATCGTGAGTTATGGTGAAAGACTCAGTTCCAAGATTGTTGCCACTTTGATTCGTGGAGCCAAATGGTTCGACTCCCGCAACTTCATCAAGACTGAGCGCAAGAACGGCAAAGGCAAGCATGTACTCGACAGCGAGCTGACCAACGTACTGGTTAAAGAAGCCTTTGCAGAAATTCCACGCATATCTCTCGTTCCGGGTTTTATCAGTCGTGACAAGAACACAGATCGCACCACCAACCTTGGCCGTGGCGGTAGCGACTACACAGCTGCCATCATAGCAGCTGCCCTCGATGCAGAAGTGCTCGAAATCTGGACTGATGTAGACGGTTTCATGACCGCTGACCCACGTGTCATCAAATCAGCTTATACCATCAACGAACTGAGTTACGTTGAGGCGATGGAGCTTTGCAACTTTGGTGCAAAGGTCATCTACCCTCCAACCATCTACCCGGTTTGTGTCAAGAATATTCCTATCAAGGTTAAGAACACCTTCAACCCAGATGCTCCGGGCACCATCATCAAGAACAAGATAGATGGCGACCAGAAGCCTATCAAGGGTATCTCTTCCATCAACGGTACAGCGCTCATCACCGTAACCGGTCTTTCCATGGTCGGTGTGATTGGTGTAAACCGCCGTATCTTCACCGCTCTTGCCAACGAGGGCATCTCTGTGTTCATGGTGTCACAGGCATCATCAGAGAACTCAACCTCTATCGGTGTGCGCGAGCAGGATGTAGAAGAGGCTGTAAAGGTATTGAACAATGAGTTCCACAACGAGATTGCCGATGGTGCCATGTTCCCAATGCACGCAGAGAAGGGCTTGGCTACTATCGCCATCGTGGGTGAAAACATGAAGCATGCTGCCGGTATCGCCGGTAAGCTCTTCGGAACCCTCGGCCGTAGCGGTATTTCCGTCATCGCCTGTGCACAGGGTGCTTCAGAGACCAACATCTCGTTCGTAGTGAAGAGCGATTATCTGAGAAAGTCACTCAACGTGCTCCACGACAGTTTCTTCCTTTCAGAATACAAGGTGCTGAACCTCTTCATCTGCGGTGTGGGTACCGTGGGCGGAAAGCTTATCGAGCAGATTAAGAACCAGTATGCCGACCTCATGGAGCGCAGCAAACTGAAGCTCAACGTGGTGGGTATCGCTTCTTCCAAGAACGCCATCTTCAACCGCGATGGTATTGATCTCGAGAACTACAGCGAGGAACTGAAGAAATCAGACCCAAGCACTCCAGAGGTTCTGCGCGATACCATCCTGGCGATGAACATCTTCAACAGCGTGTTTGTAGACTGTACAGCCAGCAAGGATGTGGCCGCTCTCTACCAGAGTCTGCTGGAGCACAACGTAAGCATTATCGCAGCCAACAAGATTGCTGCATCAAGCGAATATGAGAACTACGAGAAACTGAAGAAGACTGCCATCCAGCGTGGTGTAGTATTCCGTTTTGAGACCAACGTAGGTGCTGGTCTTCCTATCATCGGAACCATCAACGATCTCCGCAACTCCGGAGATAAAATCCTTAAGATTGAGGCAGTTCTCTCGGGTACGCTCAACTTTATCTTCAACGCCATCTCCAGCGTCGTTCCATTCTCTGAGACCGTGAGACTGGCTAAGGAGAAGGGCTACAGCGAGCCTGATCCACGTATAGACCTGAGCGGTATGGACGTGATTCGCAAGCTGGTGATACTCTCCCGCGAGGCAGGTTACCGCGTAGAGCAGGAAGATGTAGAGAAAAACCTCTTCGTGCCAGACAAATACTTCAAGGGTTCGCTCGATAACTTCTGGAAGAAACTTCCTGAACTCGATGCCGATTTCGAGGCTAAGCGCAAGGCGCTCGATGTAGAGCACAAACGCTGGCGCTTCGTTGCTACCCTGGATGGCGGCAAGACAAGCGTAGGTTTGCAGGCTGTAGGTCCTGAGCATCCGTTCTACAATCTGGAAGGTTCCAACAACATCGTGCTGCTCACCACCGAGCGCTATAAAGAATACCCTATGATGATTCAGGGCTATGGTGCCGGAGCCAGCGTAACTGCTGCCGGTGTATTCGCCAACATCATGAGTATCGCTAACATTTAACACTTAACATTAAAAGAAGAGATGAAACATATTATCATTCTTGGCGACGGAATGGCTGACCACCCGGTAGAAAGACTGGGTGGAAAGACTCTCCTGCAATACGCCAACAAACCCTATATGGATATGCTTGCCAAGAAGGGCAAGACAGGAAGACTCGTTACCGTGCCAGATGGATTCCATCCGGGTTCTGAGGTAGCCAACAGCTCTATCATGGGCTACGACCAGAACGAGGTTTACGAAGGACGCGGACCGCTGGAGGCTGCCAGCATCGGCTATGAACTGGAGCCTACCGACCTTGCCCTGCGCTGCAACATCATCAATGTGCAGGACGGCAAGATTATCACCCACAACGGTGGTAACCTGGAAACGGAAGATGCGGATGTGCTCATCAAGTATCTCAACGATACCCTCGGCAAGAAATATCCTGACGTCAAGTTTGTTACCGGCATCCAGTATCGCCATCTTCTGGTGGTGAAGCACGGAAACAAGCATATCGACTGTGCCCCACCTCATGATCATCCCAACGAGGAATGGCATAAGCTGATGGTGAAACCTATCTTGCCGGAGATTGGAGGCGATGAGGGTCACATCAGCCGTCGTGATACAGCCGACCTTCTGAACCAGCTGATTCTCGAGAGTCAGGAACTCCTGGAGAATCATCCTTTCAATGTGGCGCGCAAGGAGCGTGGCGAACGAATGGCCAATCTTATCTGGCCTTGGGGCGGCGGTTACCGTCCGCACATGCTCACCCTCTCCCAGATGTATCCACAGATCAAGAAGGGTTCTGTGATTTCTGCCGTAGACCTGATTCGAGGCATCGGCCATTACGCCGGTCTGCGCAACATCATCGTTGAGGGCGCTACCGGTCTTGCCAATACCAACTACGAGGGCAAGGCAGCTGCAGCTATCCAGGCATTGAAGGACGGCGACGACTTCGTTTATGTTCACGTAGAGGCAAGCGACGAGGCAGGTCATGATGGCGATCTGGAACTGAAGCTGAAGACTATCGAGAACCTCGATCAGCGACTCATCAAGCCTATCTTCGATGAGGTAAGCACCTGGGACGAGCCGGTATGCATCGCAGTTCTCCCCGACCATCCTACTCCGGTAGAGATCCGTACCCACGTCAAGGAGCCTGTGCCTTTCATCATCTATTACCCTGGCATGGAGCCGGATAGCGTAGAGAAGTATGACGAGGTAAGCTGCGTGAGTGGCGGTTACGGCATGCTGCAGCTGCAGGAATTCATGAATGCCTTCATGGCGATCAATTAAAATCAACGGCTTCATGATAGTCCCCAAAGCTAATCATAAAGTTCAATGTTCAAATCTCAAAGTTAAAAGTAAAAAATGAAATATTATTCAACAAATAAGAAAGCACCCATCGCCGACCTTCACAAGGCGGTAGTTAAAGGTCTGGCAGAAGACCGTGGCCTCTATATGCCAGAAATCATCAAGAAGTTGCCACAGGATTTCTTCGACAACATCGAGAAACTCTCCTTCCAGGAGATTGCCTACAAGGTAGCAGATGCCTTCTTTGGCGAGGACGTTGATGCCGAGTCATTGAAGAAGATTGTATACGATACCCTGGCATTCGACTGCCCTGTAGTCGAGGTAGAGCCAAACATCTACTCTCTCGAGCTGTTCCATGGTCCTACCCTCGCCTTCAAGGATGTGGGTGCGCGCTTCATGGCCCGTCTCCTGCAGTACTTCGTACGTCAGGAGGGCAAGGAAGAGGTGAATGTGCTCGTAGCTACATCGGGCGATACCGGTTCGGCTGTTGCCAACGGTTTCCTCGGCGTTGACGGCATCCATGTTTACGTGCTCTATCCTAAGGGCAAGGTGAGCAAGATTCAGGAGAGCCAGTTCACTACCCTCGGTCAGAACATCACAGCCCTCGAGGTAGATGGCGTATTCGACGACTGCCAGGCACTGGTGAAATCTGCGTTCATGGACGAGGAGCTAAACAAGCACATGAAGCTCACCTCAGCCAACTCTATCAACGTAGCCCGCTTCCTGCCTCAGGCATTCTATTATTTCAATGCCTATGCCCGCATGAAGGAGAAGGGTCTCGCCGACAAGCTGGTTATCTGCGTGCCTAGCGGCAACTTCGGCAACATCACAGCCGGACTCTTCGGTCATGAGATGGGATTGCCTATCCACCGCTTCATCGCAGCCAACAACGCCAACGATATCTTCTACGAGTATCTGCAGACAGGCAAGTATAATCCACAGCCTAGCAAGCAGACCATCGCCAATGCCATGGACGTAGGCGACCCATCAAACTTTGCCCGCATCTACGACCTCTACAAGGGCGATCATGATGCCATCGCAGCCTACATCGGTGGTGCTACATACAAGGACGAGCAGATTGCAGAAACCATGAAGCAGTGCTACAATGAAACCAAGTATGTGCTTGACCCTCACGGAGCTTGCGGCTATCGCGCCCTGAAGGAGCAGTTAAAGCCAGGTGAGGTTGGCGTGTTCCTCGAGACCGCTCATCCAGCCAAGTTCAAGGAGAAGGTAGACAGCATCCTTGACAGCGACATAGAGATTCCTGCACGCCTTGCAGAATTCATGAAGGGTGAGAAGAAGAGCATCCAGATGACCAAGGATTTCGCATCATTCAAGAACTACTTGATGAACGAATAAACCATACATACGGAAAAGCCTTTCTCTTTCTCAGGGGGGAAGGCTTTTCATTTTATACTGAACTTTCGCATGTGGTTCAAGTACGGGCTGAAGGCCCAAAAGCTCCTAGCCCAGGGCATCGCCCTGGGTATGATGGCAATCAGCAAGACGCCCTGTAAGGGCAAAAGCTTTATGTTTTGTCTGGAGTTTTAAAGCTTTTGCCCTTACAGGGCGACAGGTTTGCGTCCGTAATTACCCAGGGCGATGCCCTGGGCTAGGGGCTTCTGCCCTTTCAGGGCGTATGGGACAAAACTTGCGAAACTTTTATTTTATATACAGAAAACGGGAAAAATTTATGAAGATTGTTATTCTAGACGGCTATGCCGCAAACCCGGGAGATTTGGATTATCATCTTCTGGAGAAACTGGGCGAGGTGGTAGTTTATCCTCGCACATCAGATGCAGAGAAAGTGGAACGTGCCAAGGATGCCGACATCATCCTTCTGAACAAGGTGCAGATAGATGCAGAGACACTGGCGCAGCTTCCTAAACTGAAATACATCGGTATCCAGGCTACCGGTTTCAACGTGGTAGACATCGAGGCTGCCAAGAAACAGGGCATCATCGTAACCAATATTCCTGCCTACAGCACCGACAGCGTGGCGCAGATGACCTTTGCCCTCATCCTTGCCGTAACCAACCGCGTAGAGCATTATACCCAGGAGAACCGCAACGAGCGCTGGGCTAACAATAAGGATTTCTGTTATTGGGATACCCCACTGATGGAACTTGCCGGCAAGACCCTGGGTATCATGGGACTGGGCAATATCGGCATGAAAGTTGCCAACATCGCCCGCCAGTTTGGCATGAACATCTGTGCCTGCACCAGCAAGAATTCGAGCGATCTGCCTGAGTGGATCCAGAAGGTGAGCAAGGAGGGTTTGCTTGCCACGAGCGATATTCTCTCGCTCCATTGTCCGCTTTCTGATGACACCTATCATTTCATCAATAAGGAGAGTCTGGAGAAGATGAAGGATACCGCCATCCTGGTTAATACAGGTCGCGGTCCGCTGGTAGATGAGGAGGCCGTAGCTGCTGCCCTCCACGAAGGCTGTCTGGGTGCCTACTGTGCCGACGTAATGGCTCAGGAGCCGCCATCAAAGGAGAATCCGCTCTTCGGCGAGCCTAATGCTTACCTCACCCCTCATATTGCCTGGGCCACCTACGAGGCTCGCGAGCGCTTGAACAAGCAGGTTGCCGCCAACGTAAAGGCATTCCTCGAGGGCAATCCGATTAATGTCGTGAATAAGTAACAGAACTTCCGCAAGTAAGCTCCACACGCCCTGAAAGGGCGTGCGGGGCAAAACTTGCAAAAGTTCAGTAAGGTAGCCCCCTATCTCCTCTTCATCAAAACATAGATGATGACGGGGGCGCCGAACAGCGGGGTGACGGCATTCAGCGGGATGATGCCACCGTCCGACGGAAGGGTGCAGAAAAGATTGCAGAGAAGGGCAATGGATGCACCCATCAGCATCGTGACGGGCAACAGACGGCGATGATTCTCCGTGCCGATGATGAGGCGGGCGATATGCGGCGTTGCCAGACCGATGAAGGCGATGGGACCACAGAAGGCGGTAACCACAGCCGTAAGAAGACCGGTGATGATGAGCAGAACGATGCGCAGACGCCTGATGTTGAAGCCCAGATTCTCGGCATACTGTTCGCCTAACAGCATGGCGTTCAGCGGTTTTACAAGGAGCAGAGATGCAGCCAGGGCAATGAGGGCTAACGGAATGAAGAACATCATCTGCTGGCTCGAAACATTGCCAAAACTGCCCATGCCCCAAACCATATACGATTTCACGCCCTCTGCCGTGCTGAAGAAATTGAGCAATGAGATGGCGCTGCTGGCAAGATAACCCACCATCAGTCCGATGATGAGCAGTACCGTATGGCTGCGCACAATGGCAGAAAAGAAGGTGATGATGCCCATCACCACCATAGCCCCTATGAAGGCAGCGATGAGGATAGCCAGGAAACCGCCGATGGCATAGTTGCCGGCATCGCCCAGAAAACCTACCCCTAAATCATCCAGGGCAATATTGCCGCCAAAGGCAAGTATCACGATGGCTACAGCCAGTCCGGCTCCGCTGCTGATACCGAACACGTCAGGACCCGCCAGAGGGTTGCGGAAGGCTGTCTGCAGGAGCAAGCCGCTCGTGGCGAGGGCTGCGCCCGAAAGCAAAGCGGCAATCGCCGCCGGCAGTCGCGATTCCAACAGAATATAGCGGTAGGTTTCGTCGGTCTGAGAGCCCGAAATAATCGCCCCCACGTCCTGCCATGGGATGTTTACACTCCCCCATGCCAGGTTGGCGAAAAACAGTATGATAATGGCGATTGCCCCAAAAACGATGGTTTTCATTCACTAAAACTATTTCTTGTAAAATCTCTGATTAAAGCCCTATTTCTTATAGAATCTCAATTTGCCGAACCGCTCGCCATGAGCCAGGATGATGAACTCTCTGAGCAGCAGTTCGGGATGGAAACTCGTAAGCTCGAAATAAGGTACCGTAGAGGTATCTACCTGATAGATATTACCCCGGCTGAAGGCAGCAAGAGCCTTGTAGCCGTCATATTCCTGAAGCAGTTGAGCCTGCGACAGAGGGGCACCACCGAAATACTTGAACGCCCATACATCCACCTGCTTTCCCTTCGCTAAGATTTGCTCCGGACTCATCGCCAGACTTCCGCTGTGCTGATCGTCCTCGAAGATATAACGGGCGTTGGCATCCTTCAGCAGAATACCGATAGTACTCTGACCTCCAGGCACATACCATACATTGCCCGTTTTTCTTTCGGTCAGGATGGAGAGGCCCTTCGGATACCCGGCTGCCTCAGCTTTCAGCTTCAGATATTCCTTTTCTATCTTCGCAAAGAGCGAATCTGCCTTTGGTTCGCAAGATGCAGCAAGAGCGGTCTTCGGTGCATTCCCGTCTTTTTTAAAGAACATGCCGTAGAATTTCATCCATTCCGCCCTGCCCAATGGCGAAGACTCCATATAGTCGGCAGCCTCGATGATAGGCACGTGCAGCTTGTCGAGCTTGCCATATCCTCCGCTGTTCTCGAAAGGCGAAAGTAGGATGGCTTCGGGTTTCAGGGCGATGATACGCTCGATATCGGGCGCCATGCTCGAACCGCAATCCACGATGGAATTTCGGGCAGCAGCATTTCCTGCAGAAGCTTTTCCTACAGAAGCTTTTCGGGCAGCAGTATTCCTAGAAAGAGCAGCCCTCTTCTTTACATCCGGAATATTGATGTAATCGAGGTCGCAAACACCACAGATGGCCTGCTGGCAGCCCATTTCGTACATCAGTTGGCAATGGGGAGCGATGAAAACGGCACTTCTCTCCACCGGTGTGCGCACGGTATCGGTAGTGCATCTCGCCCCCGTGCTGTGCCTTCTGGCAAGCATCGCCACCGTCTTATCCCCCTCCTCTCCCTTCGGAATCAGGATGTAGCGATGCAGCATCGTTCCCGCCTTCCAGGGGTTGGCTATGATAGCCTCAGCATACTGATAATCAATACATTCTGCTTCATCGGAAGTCTCTTCCCCATCACCATGCTTCACGATGGTAAGCAACTTGGCGTACTTCATCTCCAGGGTATCGCCAGCCTCCGCATCAGCAGCAGCCGTCTTTCCTCCCTGGCATGCCGCCATCAGCAGAGCCGCCGTTGCCCCACACAAAAGAATATACAGTTTCTTCATAATCTTACAAAATATGTGTGCAAAGATACGAAGAAATCTCCATTTTCCGTTTGTTTTCTCGAATATTCTTTGTACTTTTGCCCTCAAATTTAACTAACGCTACAATTTAATAAGTCAAAATGAAGAAGATTATCTGGGGCATAGCCCTTTTTTTCTGTACCGAAGGGAGTTTTCGGTAAAAAAAAGTTTCATTGCGTAAAAACATGATGATTTTTACGCAATGAAACTTCTACGAAGCCGAGAGGACAGGCCTCGCCCACCAAGATGCCGCCCTGACGAAGCGTGAAGGGACCATTGCCCGTATCAGTAGCACATCCTGCGCCCGAAGTACGCTGCTGAGCGAGTCACGTCACCGCTTAGCGATCATCTGCTACAAAAGTATAAAGAATCCCAGAGATGGCAAAGTGACAAATCCCCAAAAGATGATGGGGAAAATCAAATAACATTCATGAGAACCCATGCAACATTTTGCGGATTTCGGCAAAAACAGATAAAAACATTTTGCGGATTTCGGCAAAAACAGATAAAAACATTTTGCGGATTTCGGCAA
>DAWDQD010000028.1:16685-38376 GCA_052349145.1 Segatella copri
AATAAGGTTAAAACATTTTGCGGATTTCGGCAAAAGTTGTATCTTTGCACGCATAATCAACTAATAATTAGACAAATATACATACCTCTTTGGACAAATTCTCAGAAAAGTATTCTTCGAGAATCGCCCACAAATATCTAGTTTATACCAAAGATTTGAAGAAGGATGGCGATACGCTTTGCGTACCTATTTATATGGTACCACTACTGCCCTAAACCTATCCTTTCCTCTATTTCGTTCCACAAGTCACACTAACTTCCCCGAGATGACATACGCCTCAACACATATAGAATACCAAATCAAGCAAAGAGCATAATGTGATCCACTTGATTTGGCATTCTTACATAAAGAGAGTCAAGTTGTTGATAAGTGCCACTCTTCTCCCCAACCTACTCTATCTTGATGACCACCTCACCCCCACGTCTGAGCATCTTGCTGACGCGGTCGAAGAGTTGGAGGAAGCGTTCCTGACTCTTGAGAACGAACCCGGACGCATGGGCCTCGCCGATGAGGATGCCACCCTGGCGCAGACGGAACGGACCATTGCCCGGCTGCATCATGGGACAAGGAAGGGCATAAAGCCCTTCCAGGCATCCGAACTCATGACTCTTGCGCTCCATGCGGCAAAGCTTGCAGGTTTCGGGGAGAGGAAGAGAGGAAGATGAAGAAGAATCATCCCTTATCGGTTCGAGGAAAAGCATCTGGCGGGCGAAGCATTTGCATTTAGCCACCATGATGTGATATTCACCCGGCTCCAGACAGCCACCCTCGCGCTCCATCGTATCACAAATGTACTGATGGCCTACAACGATACCCTGGCGATTAACTACTTCCTGACTAAGGCGACCAACAATGGCGCCATGATCTCTACGAAAACGATTTAAACACAACTTCATCATAACACGTAACAACTTAAAAACAACAATAGAAAAACATTTGAAATTCACATTCACTTTCACATTTTCTGAACGTAAAACGACTGGTAATAATCAGACAAATCCTTGCAACCTTCCGGCAACTGATGGTACACCAGCTGAGGGAACATTTCCTTCAGTTTCATATAAAGACCGATGCCCGGTTTGTCCTGATCAGGCCACATGTGAAGATTCCTTCCCGCTAAAAGATTGCGACATTCTTCATTACAAAGCGTAGCACTCGGGATGGCTATTGCCTTGTAACCCATAGACATAGCGCTCCAGCAGTCGGTACATCCCTCGGTAATAACCAATGGCTCTTTTTCTGTCACCTGCGGCAAGATCTGCATCCCATATACCATCGGCTTGCTACCTGGTGCAAACTTAAACCGCGGTTTTTCTTCAGTCTTATCTCCCAGATATCTGCTCTGAACCGTCAGCAGATTGCCATGAACGTCATAATAGGGAATCAACAGGGAAGGACCATCAAAAAACTTTCCACCAAAGCGATAGCCAGCAATGGAGAAATCTGTGCTCACCACTCTACACCAATAGATATATTCCGGGCGCAACTTTCTCTGATAGAACAGGAAATCCTTGGCTTTATCTGTCAGTTTCTTACCCATGAGCATACGCATCAGATAATCTACGTCAGGCTTATGCTGAAACTCGCCTCTGAGATTGAGTCTGTCCGTATCACATTCAGATTTTCTATGCCCAGCAACAGCTTTATCCCGATGAAGCACCTCCTTACGGTTTCCCGCAGAATGATTACCGGCGCTGATATTGAATCTTCTGCACAGCCATTGGCAAGCCTCCGAAAAAGAGAGATTCTCCCGTTTCATCACCAGGTCGATATTATCTCCACCCCACCCGCATGCAAAGCAATGACAAGTGTTGGTGGAAGTCCAGAAATGCAAACTCGGATGGGTATCATTATGACTGATACAGAGGGCATTATGATACCGCAAACCCATTCCCAATTCATCTGCAACCTCCAGGATGCTGATAGCTCTAAGTTTAGAGAGCGTATTTGAATCAATATATTCTGCCATCTTCTAATTGTCTTTTTTAATATTACCATCACCAATAGTGCCTTTCTGCTGCGTCTTTCTAAGCACCTTTCTATCCTCGCCCTTTGCTGGTTTTTCGAGCCATCCCCATCTGCGCCAGTTGCATACCATGTTGCGGGCAGGCGTCTTGAGCCCTTTCTGCTTCAGAAATTCCTCCAGGAACTGATAAGAGAATTCCTGCGGCAACTCGCTGAAATAGTCTACAGTATGATAAGGCTCTCCTTCGCCCTCGGCAGAAATCTGCTCGAAAGCCTTGCCCCACCGCTGCAACATATTCTGCAAGATGCGGTCGGCACAAGCCAGATAGGTCTGCCTAACCAGTTTCCGGATTTCCTTCTCGCTCTTCTTCCCTTCCACTTTGTAAAGCACTTGCATGAGGGCAGCGATGCGGAAGGCTGAAACCGAACTGCGCTTGTAGAAGACATCCATCGACTTGGACATGGTTTTCACCACCTGCTGGCGGCAGTCGTTACACCATTTTACCACCGTCTTGTAGAGCCAGCTCATATCTTCCTCTATCTCCTGATGGAATTTTCCATCTTCCTCGTAGCACAACCCGAAGAGCTTATCCAATGTATTCTCCAGCTCATTACGCTGCGTATCGGTCAACGCCTGAAACTGTGGCGGATTGTCGCCCAGATGACTGATGAGCGGGCATAAGATGGTTCGGGTTACAGCACCGCCCTCAATGGCAGCCTTGTTCATATATCTGCTCACCGCACTCTGAGTGCCGCAGAAAACGAACGACAGCAAGGCATCTACCATGGCACTATAGCTGGATTCGCTCATGAAATCCTGACCATATACGCTGCCCAGATCGTAAGCCGTCTTGATAACCTGCGAGAGGTCAGCAAACTGGCGCTTGGCAGAATGCACGATGGCAGAAATCTCATCGGCAAATTCGAAGAGCGTCTTCGGAGCACCATAGAGCTTGACGGCTGCATCGCATCGCTTGATGAACATGGTGAGCGATACTGTTTCGGGCAGGATGGTGATGTCGGTCTTAGGTTCGGGTGGCAGCTTGCCATCCTTCTTTCCCTGGCGTCGCTTCAGGGCAGCATACTCCTGCTCCTTGGCTCTCATTTCGCTGTCGCGCTCGATGAAAGGTTTCATCAGGGTACGCATGATGTATCTGGCAAACGACTTTCCGCTCGACTGCTCGCCCTCTACGATGACCTGCAACACGATGGCCGATTTTTCTCCCTGATTATCATACACATACTGTATTCTGACACGTGTAAGATAAACGCTGAGCATGGCAGCAGCCACCACCAGCGTAGGATACTTGAGGTCAGAAGGCGAAGTGATCATCCATTCTCTGATGCCCGACGGATAATCCTTATCGGCAATCAGGTGATGCATGGGCATCTCTTCATTCTCTTCAGCCTGTTCAGCCAGTTTTTTTCCTATCAACCCAGATGATACCTTGTTATTGATTCCGCCCTTGGTATCCTCAGGCTTTGCCACTGGATTAGTCTGAGACGCTTCCTGTGGAGGTATTTTCTTTCCTTTTTCCATAATCCCAATCATTGATTATTTCTGAATGCAAAAGTAAGGAAAAAAAGCCTCCCCGGCAATAGGCGTCCTGCCGGTTCGCCTCCTACTAAGCCTCATCGCCGGCAACTAAGCCTTCCGCTAAGCCTCGGGGGCATCTGAAGGCAAAAAAAAAGCACTTTCTGCTTGCAAACGAAGCAAAAAGTGCTGATACTGTATTATTTCTAAAAATTCTTCTGTTCAGATATGTTCCTATTCCTTTATAATATCACCCCCACTGACATAAGAAAGAACCCAACGGCGAACCACGGCATGAATGTCTTCATTAGGGAACTTCTGGCGATATTTCTCCGTAAGGTCTTCGCAGAAATACATCTTGCTATGAACCACAGAAGCAGGAATATTTTGCTGTATAAACACATCGTATGTTGCAACAGGCTTGCCATCCTTTGTGTCGACAGGCACAATATCCATCTTATACCAAGCATGTGCAGAAGCGGCAGGGAACAATCTATAATTGTCCTTACTCTCCACTTTACCAGCGATGTCCAGTATATATCCGTCAGCAGACTTATCGTCCTCAGGATTCACCGCATATAGCATATATAAAGCAGCAAGCGTCGAGTGTTTTTTTATGATAAACTGATATTTTTTGCTTCCTCCAAAAGGAGGGTTTGCCTTCAAATCCTGCTCTATATCCTCACGAATTTGTGGCGCATCCACCACAAACTCTACTTCGCCAGTATAATTGACGACAGTTTTCGATGACTGTGGATTGGGCGGAATAACTTCACCATTGTCATTGCTGTTGTCACACGCACAAAAAGCCAAGACTACCAACAGTAGTAAGACTGATTTTTTTACCAGATACTTCATATCCTAATTTGTTTATTAAACCTATTCTGATATTAAACGTAGAATATGCCTAAAGCTTGCTCTATTTTACGTTTTTAACATTCCATCTAAAACTTGCCCACTCACAAGAAGCAATCATTTCCCCGCTTCCTACTGTCCCTTACGGTAGATGGCAACAAAACGTTTAGCGATATTGTTGAGTTCCTCCCGGGCGTTAGGATCTCTTACATCATCAAAACTCCAGTTGGGAAATTCGCCACGCATCTTGGAGAAACGCTTGGAGATGACACTGGCATTGGTCAGGTCAGAAGGCATTTTCAGCTTCCCTGTAAGGTACTTGCAGAAAGATGCGCCATTATCAAATTTGCCATCAAAATCTTTGATTTCAGAGAGCGCCTCCATAATCAGGGCATAGTCTTTCTTCAAAGGAATAGCCTTCTCGTCTATCATCTTCTGCAAGGCTCGCTTTACTCTTTCTCCCTGGCTCAAGTCGCCCCATTTCTTCTCATTATCTTCTTCCGTTTTTTCCTGCCCGCCGTTTTCCTGATGCTCCTCGTCTGTCACTTCCAATTCTAATGTCCTCTTCTGTTCAGGCTCGAATCCGTGCAGATAATCTTCATCATTGTTCTGGCGCATCAGTTCATTAATCTGAGATGAAACGAAGAAACCATCCTCGCCATAATAACCGATATTGGCTGCCAGCCGCTCAACCACCTCATGGTTCTTCACGACTGCTCCGAGGCACCGCTGTGAAAACTCCTGAGTTACGTAGCCTCTCCATTGCCCCATAATCATTGAGCAAAATTGAAACACTTTCGACTCCAAAGGCATCATCTGAAGTATCACAGCTGCCATATACAGGATGACAAATACGATTCTCTGCCGCTCGTCCTGAGCTGTAGCATACTCATCCTCGTCAACATAGTTTTTCTCATATTGCCCTATTCCTTCCACAAAGGCAAGGCGGCTCTCGGTATCGGTATGCGAAAACATCATTTTGTCTACGATGCAGAATACCTCATAAAAAACATCCTCGCATGAACATCTGGACGTAGGAAACCACGTCTTATCATTGAAGATATCATGGGTGATGGCTCTGAAAACCTGATAAATCATGTGTTGCGAAAAAGATTTATCTACCATCTGTCTGGTCTTCATCTTAAATAACCTCATCGTCGTAACCATTTAAATCATCAAGAATCACATCAAGAGAATTGATCAAAGCAAACTGAGAATCTCCATGACAATCGCAACAGACAGCATCTCCATTAACCAGAGCAACAATCTCAACATCGGAGATTTTCACCTTGGTTCGTTTCAGCGAACGGGAAGAGGTGCACGGACCTTTCCAATAGTATACCTTGATGCCGTAATCTTCCTTGCTGCACAGGTTCACCATCAAGGCAATGTCTCTGTTTGCCTTGTCTAAGTGCAACTGCTTGCCTTTATCTGTACCGAATTTTACCTCATACATACTGGCATTGAGACACTCCATTAATGATTGCTGCATCTGTAATTGCATGACAAAGGAATATGGCGCATCGCTGAGAGACTGATGGCGAGGAAAAGAAAACACCACAGCCCTTGGCCTGCAGCCAGCCTTGATTCTTTCAGCCACGGCATCAAAGAAATCACCAGGTGGCAACTTGGCAGAAATCACCATATTCCAGCCATATTGATTCGCCACCCTGTTGATATTATCACGCAGAAGAGCCACCACCTTGTCCTGTCCCCTTTTGCCGCCGAAGATTCTAGATTCTTCCACAAAAAGGAAACCTCTGTTGGGGCGATTATCAATGATTACCTTACAGAAAGGCTGGTTGTGAATTTCATTCTCCTTAAAGTTACTCCAATAAAATTCTTTTTTGTCTGCGCATACATCCAGCACAGCCACACCTTCGCGAAATCCCAATATTCGGTTGTCGTGAATAACGTCTTCCTCATTCTTCCGTGATTCCACCAAAGTCATTTTCTTGCTTTTCAGCAAACTGTCCATTACCTTCTCGAAACCAGTCTGACATTCCTGATATTTTTCAGGCGATGACATTTCGAGAAAATCCAAGGGTAGAGTACCCTCGATACTTGAAAGATTCCGGCTTTTGCAGAAATCATACTTGAAGACAACAAAAGAAGTCTTTTCTGTGCTGTTTTTGATACGTCCAGTCATTGGCTTGCGATTTAAGTTGTACCATGAAAGTTATTTTCCATAGCAACTACAAAAGTAACACTTTTTCCCCAAATAAACAAATAAATTCAAAATTATTTTTACCAAATTGTCTTTTTTTTATAAAACCATCAAAACAAAATGTGAATGTGAATATGAATTTGAAATGTAAATCAATGTATCGGGTTGTTCCATCCATTCCTTTAATTGGATATTGTGAATGAAATTCAGTCCTCGCGCGCGTACCTCATTATATATATAATATTAACCTATTATAATGGCTACTATTACTTAAACACGATTATACGCTTCTCCTTCAGGTAACATTGAAAAACATTTCAAATTCACATTCACATTCACATTTTTGCCTTTCCTTCTATCCACCAGCTAACCCTCATAGCAAGTAACTGTGCGCCCGATGCCCCCAAAACTGCGTGGCGACGCACCCCCATCTGCGTCCCGACGCAGATGGCGATACGTCGGGACGTAGCGCCGACTGCATCGGGACGCAGTTGGGGGTACGTTGGGACACGCCCTGAAAGGGCAGAAGCTCCTAGCCCAGGGCAACGCCCTGGGTAGCTATTGACGCAATCCCGGCGCCCTGTAAGGGCAAAAGCTTTAAAACCTCAAGCAAAAAATATAAAGCTTTTGCCCTTACAGGGCGTATTGGCTACATCCTTAAAACCCAGGGCGTTGCCCTGGGCTAGGAGCTTCTGCCCTTTCAGGGCGTGTGGCGTCAAGCAAATACATGATTAATGAGGAAGGAATGCACGTGATTCGGGACAAGGATGCACGTGATTCGGGACAACTATTGTTTTTCAGAGAAAAATGTTGTATCTTTGCATTGTCGTTCAAAGATAGGCTGAATTAACCACTAAAAAAACTGAGAGGCTACCGGGGAGTGCACACCGATGCCGATGAGTAACTTAAGGAAGCTGACCGATGAACCACTAGAAAAAACTGATTGTTGAACCATTAAAAAAAGAAAGGAAAAAAGAAAATGAAAAAGGAAGTTTGGAAAACTATCTTGCAGGTGATTATCGCTGTACTTACTGCCGTAGGCACCACGCTCGGCGTTACCAGCTGCATGTAGACTGATTTGTTTAACCATTAAAAAAACGATTTGAATTATGGGTATTAAAGTAAAAGCTATTGAGCGCAACGTAGCGTTCGAAAAAGGTAAGCAAAAGTGGGCATTCGTGATGCAGGCTGAACTCTACAGCCAGCTCAACGCCACGAAGGTGATAGAAGAAGCTGCCGTTCGCAGCGGATTGCCTAAGGCGGTGATCAACGCCGGATGGTCGGCCATCGGCGAAGTGATTGCTGCATGGGCCACCGAGGGCCACAGCGTGGCTGTACCAGGACTGGGCAGCCTCCGATTCGGTCTTAACTCTACCGCCGTAGAGGATGTGAACAAGGTGAGCGCCAACCTCATCACCCGCCGATACATCATCTTCGTGCCTAACCCCGACATCAAGAAGGAACTCGAAGAGACTTCCGTCAACATCACCTGCTACGACCGAAACGGCAAGGTGGTAAAGCAGGTAACCTCTACCGATACGCCTCCTACTACCCCATCCGACGGCGATAATCCATCCGGAGGCGATAATCCATCCGGAGGCGATAATCCATCGGGCGGCGATTCTACTGGCGGAACCGGAAGCGAAACCGGCGGCGACGGACTTGAATAAAAGGTGCTGAGCCTGAAAAGTAAAACCCTCCCCAGGTCTTAAAAAGTCCTAGGGAGGGTAAACTTTGTCTGGCAATTTAGATAGAAGGCAATTTACCAGACGTCCCGAACACAACATGCTAACCCACACATAACCCCAAGAAATCAGCATGTCGCTAACAATCCTTTGTGCCTCAAATAAATAATACTTTTTTTCAAACCAAATCAACAGCCTCTCGGCTAAAGCATATTTAAAGCTTTTATCTCATTTCAAAACATGATGGTAACATATTCTGCAGCGATATCAACCAGCTTCTTGCGGCGGGCTACACCTATTATATAATGAGCCTCCTTCGCCGAACAGTGGAAGTATTTCTTCACAGCTGTTACCAGTTCTTCCTTGCGTATCGAGCCTACACCCTTAGGATAAGCCTTGCGGATAGCCTTCTCGATGTCTGCCATCTTATATTCATGGTGGCGCTTGTGGAAGTACTGCGATACTATGATAGAGAGAACTATCACGAGCAGGATGATAATAAATACTACAGACTTGTTCATTTCCTTATCTCCTTTTAATTGATTAGACAATATCAGGTTCGCTGAATCACCCTTCCGGGTGCTCCAAGTTTTCGGCATCACCGATAGCCGTTATCGGTAAATCCTCTGCAAATATAGCATTTTTTCTTGAAACAACAACATTTTTCGGCATTTTTTTCACTATTTCTGCAAAAAAACTTGCTAAATACAAAAAAAACACTTATTTTTGCAAGAAAATAATCCTTAAGACAGAAAGATAATGCAAGAAACTGTAAAGAAAGTATTGAATGGCGATTTTAATCGCAAGAAAGCATTGCTGTTTCTCATAACGGCTCTGCTTACCGTTATCGTCTGGAACCTGCCCATCGACAGCTTCGGCATCGACGGGCTCACCATTGTGCAGCAGCGCGTCATCGCCATCTTCGTAATGGCCGTGATGCTCTGGCTCACCGAGGCCATACCGGCATGGGCAACCAGCGTAGTGATCATCTTCGTGCTGCTGTTCTTCGTCAGCGACTCCGCCTTTAAGATCATGCAAGGCTCGGAGGCAGAGATGGGCAAGCTGCTCGACTATCAGGGTGTGATGGCGTGCTTCGCCGACCCTACCATCATCCTCTTTCTGGGCGGTTTCGTACTCGCCATAGCCGCTACCAAGAGCGGACTCGACGTGATGATGGCGAAGGCCCTGATTGCGCCATTCGGCAAGCGTTCTGAGAACGTGCTGCTGGGTTTCATGCTCATCACCGGCATCTTCTCGATGTTCATCTCAAATACAGCCACCGCCGCCATGATGCTCACCTTCCTCACACCGGTGTTCAAATCATTGCCGCCTTCGGGCAAGGGCCGCGTGGCGCTCACCATGTCCATACCTATCGGAGCCAACCTGGGCGGTATGGGAACCCCTATCGGAACCCCGCCTAACGCCTTCGCCTTCAAGGTATTGAACGACCCTGCAGGACTGAACCTGGGTCTCAGCTTCGGCGACTGGATGATGATCATGGCCCCTATGGTGCTCATCATGCTCCTCATGGCATGGGTCATCATCCGCAAGATGTTCCCGTTCTCTGCCAAGACCATCGAGCTCAACATCGAGGGCAACATGCAGCACAACTGGCGCACCACGGTAGTGGCCGTCACCTTCCTTGCAACCATCGTGCTCTGGGTATTCGGCAAGCAGCTGGGCATCAACGCCAACACCGTGGCCATGCTCCCTATCGCCATATTCGCCCTTACGGGAGTGGTTACAGCCAAGGACCTGAAGGAGATTGACTGGGCTGTCATCTGGATGGTGGCAGGCGGATTCGCCCTCGGATTGGCGATGAACGGCACCGGTCTTGCCGAGGCAGCCGTAAAGAGCATTCCGTTTGCAGAATTCAATCCGCTGGTCATCATGACCGTATCCGGACTGGTATGCTTCATCCTGAGTAACTTCATCTCCAACACCGCCACCGCCGCCCTGCTCATCCCTATCCTCACGGTGGTATGCGCAGGCATGGGCGACAAGCTCAACACCATCGGCGGCACCTCTACCATCCTCATCGGAGTAGCGGTATCGGCCAGCTGCGCCATGTCGCTGCCTATCTCAACCCCTCCTAACGCCATCGCCTACTCTACCGGACTCATCCAGCAGACCGACATGGTGAAAGCAGGACTCACGGTGGGCATCCTGAGCATGATAGTGGGCTACGCCGTGCTCATCACCTTCTGCAAGATGGGCGTGCTCTAGAGGGGCATCATCTGCGAAAATACACATTATTATATATATATAAAGGAATGAAAAAGATTGTTATAGGAATCGACGTAGGCATCTCTACGACCAAGATTGTGGGCATCGATGAAAGCGGCGTGGTGGTAAGCCCCATCCGCATCAAGGCCACCGACCCTATCACCTCGCTCTACGGAGCCTTCGGCAAGTATCTTCACGACAACAAGATTGCGCTGAGCGATATAGAACAGGTGATGCTCACAGGCGTAGGTTCTGCCTACATCGACGAGCCCATCTACGGACTGCCAACCTCGAAGAGCGAGGAGTTCGTGGCCGACGGACTGGGCGCCCGATACGAGAGCAAGCTCGACCGCATGATCGTGGTGAGCATGGGAACCGGTACATCGCTCGTAAAATGCGATGACAACGAGATAAGGCACATCGGAGGCATCGGCATAGGCGGCGGAACCCTGGCAGGACTGAGCCGCATCATGCTCAAGACCGATGACATCAAGCAGATCATCAACCTCGCCAAGGACGGCGACGTGAGCAAGATAAACCTGCTGATAGGCGACATCAGCGCCAAGCCTCTGCCCGGACTCCCGATGAACGCCACCGCATCGCTCTTCAGCAACGCCAAGGCCAACGCTTCGCGTGAAGACATCGCCATGGGACTCATCTGGATGGTGCTTCAGTCGATAGGTTCGGCTACCATCCTCTCATCGCTCGAATCGGGCATCAAGGATTTCGTGCTCATCGGCAACCTCACCCTGCTGCCGCAATGCCGCGAGGTGTTCCCAGCCATGGAGAAACTCTACGGAGTGAGGTTCAGAATACCGAAATACTCGGAATTCTGCACCGCCATCGGAGCTGCGCTCGACTATAAGCGACAAGCAAAATAATCACCCCCGAATCGCCGCAATGCCCTATACACGGGCGTTGCGGCGATTTGCTTTCTCCATTCTGTCACAAAGCACAGACAACAAGGGGAAAACGCACACAAGCGCACAAAATGCGCAACACGCTGATAGATAACAACTTAAACGTTTCGGAAAACGGAAATTTGTCAAAGTTTTCCAAAACTTTTTCGTTTTCGCCTGATTATCAGTGACTTAATATTTTTTAACGATAAAAAAGTTATCCAAAAGTAATTACTTTCAGAAATATTTTATATCTTTGCAATGTCAAAAGGAGGTATCTATCTACCTCTTCAAGTCATAAGGACTTAATACTAAGTAATTTAAACATCAATCGTAAAAGTAATACTAAAATGATCCAGACAGTAGTAAAGCGTGACGGACGCATCGTTGGATTCAACGAACAGAAAATAATGGCAGCCATTCGCAAGGCCATGTTGCATACCGACAAGGGTGAAGATACCACTCTTATCGAGCAGATAACCGACCACATCTCTTATCGCGGCAAGAGCCAGATGAGCGTTGAGGCCATTCAGGACGCCATCGAGCTGGAACTCATGAAGAGTGCCCGCAAAGATGTTGCCCAGAAGTATATCGCATACCGTAACCAGCGTAACATCGCCCGCAAGGCGAAGACACGCGACGTGTTCATGAGCATCGTCAATGCCAAGAACAACGACATCACCCGTGAAAACGCCAACATGAATGCCGACACACCAGCCGGCATGATGATGAAGTTCGCTTCAGAAACCACTAAACCATTCGTCGACGACTACCTCCTCTCAGAGGATGTACGCGACGCCGTCATGCACAACTATATACATATTCACGATAAGGACTATTACCCAACCAAGAGTCTCACCTGCGTGCAGCATCCGCTCGACGTGATTCTGAACCACGGATTCACAGCCGGTCACGGTTCAAGCCGTCCTGCCAAGCGCATCGAGACCGCAGCCGTGCTGGCTTGTATCTCTCTCGAGACCTGCCAGAACGAGATGCACGGCGGTCAGGCCATCCCAGCCTTCGACTTCTATCTGGCACCATACGTACGCATGTCGTACCAGGAAGAGGTGAAGAACCTGGAGAAGCTGACAGGCGAAGACCTGAGCAACCTCTATGATGCGCCTATCGACGACTACATAGAGAAACCGCTCGACGGACTGCAGGGCCGCGAACGCCTGGAGCAGCACGCCATCAACAAGACCGTGAACCGCGTGCATCAGGCGATGGAGGCATTCATCCACAACATGAACACCATCCACAGCCGCGGCGGTAACCAGGTAGTATTCTCAAGCATCAACTACGGTACCGATACCAGCGCCGAGGGCCGCTGCATCATGCGCGAAATCCTGCAGAGCACCTATCAGGGCGTAGGCAATGGCGAAACAGCCATCTTCCCTATCCAGATATGGAAGAAGAAGAGAGGCGTAAACTATCTGCCTGAGGACAGAAACTACGACCTCTACAAGCTGGCGTGCAAGGTAACAGCCCGCCGTTTCTTCCCTAACTTCCTGAACCTCGACGCCACCTTCAACCAGAACGAGAAGTGGCGTGCTGATGATCCGGAGCGCTACAAGTGGGAGATTGCAACCATGGGCTGCCGTACCCGCGTGTTCGAAGACCGCTGGGGCGAGAAGACCAGCATCGCCCGCGGTAACCTGAGCTTCTCTACCATCAACATCGTGAAGCTCGCCATCGAGTGCATGGGCATCGAAAACGAAAAGCAGCGCATCGACATGTTCTTTGCCAAGCTCGACAATATCCTCGACATCACAGCCAAGCAGCTCGACGAGCGCTTCCAGTTCCAGAAGACGGCGATGGCCAAGCAGTTCCCTCTGCTCATGAAGTATCTCTGGGTAGGCGCAGAAAACCTGAAGCCGGAAGAGACCATCGAGAGCGTCATCAACCACGGAACCCTGGGTATCGGCTTCATCGGATTGGCAGAATGCCTGGTTGCCCTCATCGGCAAGCACCACGGCGAGAGCGAGAAGGCACAGGAGCTGGGACTGAAGATTGTTACCTACATGCGCGACCGTGCCAACGAGTTCAGCGAGCAGTATCATCACAACTACTCCATCCTGGCTACTCCAGCCGAGGGATTGAGCGGTAAGTTCACAAAGAAGGACAGAAAGCAGTTTGGCGTCATCCCTGGCGTTACAGACCGCGACTATTATACCAACTCTAACCACGTGCCTGTATACTATAAGTGTACAGCCCTGAAGAAGGCACAGGTCGAGGCTCCATACCACGACCTGACCCGTGGCGGCCACATCTTCTATGTAGAGATTGACGGCGATGCTACCCACAACCCTTCTGTTATCGAGAGCGTGGTAGACATGATGGATAAGTACAACATGGGTTACGGCTCAGTAAACCACAACCGCAACCGCTGTCTCGACTGCGGCTACGAGAATGCTGACGCCCACCTCGAGGTTTGTCCTAAGTGCGGCAGCCACCACATAGACAAGCTGCAGCGCATCACCGGTTATCTGGTAGGTACTACAGACCGCTGGAACAGCGGCAAGCTTGCCGAGCTCCACGACCGAGTAACCCATATCGGAGGAAAAAAGTAGTGATTAATGATTAGTGATTAATGATTAGCGTATTAAGCATCGTACATGATACGATGGTAGACGGTCCGGGCTTCCGCACATCCATTTATTGTGCGGGATGCCCCAACCATTGTCCGGGCTGCCATAATCCGCAGTCGTGGGACATCAGCCACGGCACGATGACCTCTACCGACGAGCTGATGAAGGAAATCATGAGCGACCCCTTCGCCAACGTCACCTTCTCGGGCGGCGACCCTATGTTTCAGGCAAAGGGCTTTGCCGAGTTGGCACGCGCCATCAGGGAGCAGAGCAGCAAGAGCATCTGGTGCTTTACGGGCTATCTCTTCGAAAACCTCGTGAAGAATCCCGAGCAGCTGGAACTCCTCCGCCAAATCGATGTATTGGTAGACGGTCCCTTCGTACAGGAATTGCGCGATGAAGACCTCTTCTTCAGGGGCAGCAGCAACCAGCGCATCATCAACGTGCAGAAGTCGCTGAAAGAAGGAAGAGTGATAGAACTCAATCTTACAACAGAAAACCCGAATCCGGTATTGTAAATCTACATACCAGATTCGGGTTTCCCGTTTTCTTTTTCCGTGCCAAAATCATTATCTCTTAGCATCCTTCTCTTCGAGGTAGCTGATAGAACTCTGAATATAATCACGCTCCCACTCGCTCTCGTGCAATTTCTCATCACCATAGAGCAGAAGGTCGAGATCCAGCGGAACATCTACCTTCCTGTAAGGACCACGGATTCTGCGTCCGCATCTCTGCTCCACACTCCGCAGCGCGGCAAGCACAGACTTCTTAGAGCAGATGGTCTCCCCCAACATCACCTGATTCAGGAACTTGTCTGAATTCTCCAGTCCGATAGGCTCAGTCCACATGCGCGGACCGAAAAGGCTGTTCTTGAACATACATCTCAGATGTTCATGCGCCTTCAACACATTCTCCTCCTGATTTCTGTTAGAGCCGATAGCTATAATTACTTTTGTACGAGTTTTCATTATTAAAATCATTATTTCTACAAAACAAGTCAGTTTCTCTCAGAAGAGACAGATACCCCCCTGCATTTGTATGTCACTGAACTTTCGCAAGTTTTACCCCACACGCCCTGAAAGGGCAGAAGCTTTCAAGTACCAGGCAATTTACAAAGCTTTTGCCCTTACAGGGCGCCTTGCTGATTGCTATTATACCCAGGGCGATGCCCTGGGCTAGGAGCTTCTGCCCTTTCAGGGCGTGCTGCTTCTGGAGCTTTTGGGCTTTCAGCCCGTACTTAAGCCACATGCGAAAGTTCAATATGCAATATTTTGTGCAAAGATATTAAAAATTTTGTAATAAACCGCGATTTATCCGTTTTTTTTTATATTTTTGCAGAATGAATCATCTAAAAGCAAACATTTTAGGGCTCGCTCTGCTCTGCTGCCTCCCGATGGGCGCACAGATGAAGTGGAACCAGGCCTATCAGACATATATCAATCAGTATAAGGATCTTGCCATTGAGCAGATGCTCCGTTACCGCATTCCAGCCAGCATCACCCTAGCACAGGGACTGTTTGAGAGTGCGGCAGGAAGGAGCGACCTCGTACGCCAGGGCAACAACCACTTCGGCATAAAATGTCACAACTGGACGGGACCCACCCAGTATCACGACGATGATGCCCGTGGCGAATGCTTCCGCGTATACCAGAACGCAAGAGACAGCTACGAAGACCACAGCAAGTTTCTGGCGCGCCAGCCACGCTACGCACGCCTCTTCGAACTCTCGCAGCACGACTACAAGGGATGGGCTCGCGGACTGAAAGCCTGCGGCTACGCCACCAACCCGCAGTATGCCAGCAAGCTGATACAGATTATAGAGCTCTACAAGCTCAACCAGTATGACAAGGCCAAGCGCTACGACCGCTTCATGGCTACCCACAGCGGTACCGACCAGCCTGTAAACGCCGAAGGATTGCTGCACCCTATCCATATCTTCAACAAGAATTACTATCTCTATGCCCGCGAAGGCGACACCTTCAAGAGCATAGGCAAGGAGGTGGGCATCAGCTGGCGCAAACTGGCTCGCTACAACGAGCGCAACAAGCACGCCGTGCTGCACAAGGGCGACATCATCTATCTGAAGAAGAAACGCTCCAAGGCACCTAAGCAGTATAAGAAGCGCCCTCACGTGATACAACCGGGCGAAAGCATGTACACCATCTCGCAGAAGTATGGCATCCGACTGGAGAAACTCTACAAGATGAACCATCTCGACCCTAACATCCCGGTAAGCGTAGGAACACGACTGAGGGTGAGATAATAGATTAGTGATTCGGTCACTTGGTGATTCGATGAGAAATGTGAATAAAATGTGAATGTGAATGTGAATTTTATATGAAAATACAATGAAGAGAATGATATTATCCCTCGCCACCATGGCGATGCTGATGGCGCCCGGCACAATAAAGGCGCAAAACTTTGACGACTATTTCACAGACAAGACGCTGCGGGTAGACTATACCTTTGCCGGCAACCAGAAGCAGCAGATGATAGCCGTAGACGAACTCAACGTAATGCCACGCTGGTACGGCAAACGGCAGCGACTGGCCGAACTCCCGGTAGAAGGCAACGGACAGATAACCGTACGCGACCACCGCTCGGGCAAAATCATCTACCGCAACTCCTTCTCCACCCTCTTCCAGGAATGGCTCTCTTATCCAGAGGCAGAGAAGAACACGCAGAGTTTCGAGAACGTATTCCTCGTTCCGATGCCGAAAGATACCGTAGACATCACCCTCGACCTGCGCAACAACCGCCGCGAGATAACCACCACGCTCACCCACCAGGTAGCGCCTAAAGACATTCTGATTCATCAGAAAGGCAACAAGCCTACACCATACGTCACCCTGCAGCAGGCTGCCGACACCACCCGATGCATCCACATCGCATACGTGGCTGAAGGCTATACCGATGCAGAGATGCCTGTCTTTCTGAAAGATGCGCAGGAGGCTACAGAGGCCATCTTCGCCCACGAACCCTTCAAGAGCATGAGAGACCGCTTCAACATCGTAGCCGTAAAATCGCCATCCAAGCAGAGCGGACCTAGCATCCCAGCCCAGGGCATCTGGCACGAGACCGCCCTCAGCTCTCATTTCGACACCTTCTACAGCGACCGCTACCTTACCACCCTGCATCTCAAAGACCTGCACAACTGGCTGGCAGGTACCCCATACGAGCACATCATCGTGCTGGTAAATTCGGATAAGTATGGCGGTGGCGGCATCCTCAATTCATACAATCTCACCACCTGCCACCAGAAATGGTTCAAGCCGGTAGTGGTGCATGAGTTTGGCCATTCCTTTGCCGGACTTGCCGATGAATATGCCTACGAGCAGGAGCAGATACCGATGTATCCTCACGATGTAGAGCCTTGGGAGAAGAACATCACTACCCTTGCCGATTTCCACGGAAAATGGGAGAACATGATAGACAAGAAGACCAAGATTCCTACTCCGCTCTCAAAGAAAGAGAAGGAGGCGGTGAGCAAGGTGGGTGTCTTCGAAGGTGCCGGATACAGCGTGAAGGGCGTTTACCGCGGTGTGCAGGACTGCCGTATGCGCATCAACGAAACGCCGGAATTCTGTGCAGTATGCAAGAAGGCGCTGCAGGACATCATCGACTTCTACACGAAATAAAGAAATCATAAAAACATTATATCTATGAAAGAGCAAAACCTAAACATCAGATACATGGTGGCTCAGCTCTCAGAGTTGAGCCAGCAGGAGCAGGAGCTCGTAAACAGGGCGAAGGCTGCCACCAGCAATGCGTATGCTAACTACAGCCACTTCTATGTGGGAGCAGCCCTGCTCTTGGGCGACGGCAGAATAGTGATTGGAGCCAACCAGGAGAACGCCGCCTTCCCGTCGGGACTCTGTGCCGAGCGCAGCGCCATCTTCGGTGCCCAGAGCAACTATCCCGACCAGCCTATCCTGACGCTCGCCATCGCAGCGAGAAACGGAAATGGTTTCCTCAAGTCGCCTATCTCGCCATGCGGAGCCTGCCGCCAGGTGATACTGGAGATGGAAGACCGCTACCAGCGCCCCGTACGCATCCTGCTTTATGGCGAGAACGGCATCTACTGCTTCGACAGCATCAAAGACCTTCTCCCCTTCAGCTTCGTAGATTCGAACATGAAGGAATAAGAAAGGTAAAGAACCAAAGTTCTAGAAGCAGCACGCCCTGAAAGGACAGAAGCTCCTAGAAGCAGCACGCCCTGAAAGGACAGAAGCTCCTAGAAGCAGCACGCCCTGAAAGGGCAGAAGCTCCTAGAAGCAGCACGCCCTGAAAGGGCAGAAGCTCCTAGCCCAGGGCAACGCCCTGGGTAATTACAGGGCGACTTGCTGATTGCTATTACACCCAGGGCGATGCCCTGGGCTAGGAGCTTCTGCCCTTTCAGGGCGTGTGGCGAAAAAATTCGAAAGTTCAGTCATTATTTCGTCTTATAATCATTATTCCTCCCTATACTCAAAGCATCCTGCGGCAGGCTGCTCTTTCTTTCTCGGCAAACCATCACGGTCGGTTGCAGGCAGGGTTTCGGCATCTGCCTTACCTATTGCTGCCGACTCCTTGCGCAGATGGAAATCATACTTCAGATTATCGGTGTCGAAAAGGCGGAAATGCTTCTCGGCAAACACCGTCGTATCCTTGATGTCCTCATAAACCACATGGGTGAACTTCAGACTGTCGTCCGTCTCCAGCTTCTCCGTGCGCAACACACAATGGTCGAAGAGGAAATTGAAGGCATCCCCCTCTTTCGGAGCCTCCCAGACCACCTCATCATCATGATAGCCCGTTACGAGCGAATTTCTCACCTCGAAACGAGGCAGCGGAGAGGCAAAACCGATGGCAGACTCGCGGCGCCCGTCAAACGGATAGAACTGGGCTATGGTGCAGCCGTTTACCTCAACATCGCCCCCCTCAACATAGAGCGGATGGTTCAGACAGTTGGTTATCTGCGAGTTAAGAATCTGCACCTTGGCAGAATCAATCCTCACACCGTAGCCCTGACTGTTATGAATCGTAGCATTCTCGATGAGCAGTTTCTGCTTCGTAGCATCGCCCGGTTCTACCATCACGGCATCGTAGGCACTATGAATATCAGCAAACGAAATTTTGCAGTCATGAGCCGAAGACATCAGTCTGATTCCCTGCCATTGTCCCGGTGTGCGGTCATAAGGCAGATAATCGAACATGTGGTCCAGTCGGTCGCCCCGCATCACCACTTCCCTGTCCTTTTCGCCCTCAATCTTCAGCGACCCGAACACCTGCAAACCCGCATTCTCGTGGAAATAGAGTTGGGTGCCCGGAGCAATGGTCAGCGTAGCCGCCTCATCAACCCTGATGCCGCCATAAACCACTACCGGCAGCGTGCTCTGCAGCAGCTGGTCCTGCTTCACCTCGAGCGAATTGAGTTTCATCGCATCCCATGAAAACGCCCTCAGATTCACCTTCTGCTCCACGCCACTTTCCAGCGCAAACACCAGGTTGTCGCTCACCAGCTGCGGCTCTTCGCTGTTCTGCATCGCCGAAGTCAGTTCTACGAACACACGTATGCTGTCACCCTTCCTGATCTCCACATTCTGCGTCTGGAATCCCGCTTCGCTGCCCAGATAAGATCCGTCAACATTCACCCGGTAGCCCTTCTGGTTACCGTTTTCCAGCCGCACCGACTGGCAGCGCAGAGCCTTGCCTGTACGGTTGTAAACCCAGAAGCTTCGGGTAGGCGTAGGCACATTCGAGAAGGTGGTGTCCATCTTCAGCGTATCTACCGAAAACGAGAGCACATCTCCCCTCGACGTTGAGAAACTCTCATCGTCGGCACAACTGGCAAGCAGGGCGCTCATCGCCATCCCTACACCCATTATATACAAAAATCCCTTTTTCCGTTTCATATCTATAAAAACGGAAAAAGGGAAATATTATTGTATCTGTCTCTACATAAACAGAGCAAAGATGGATGATCCTACAACCGTCAGCACACCGCAAACCACGATGCTCAGACTGCTCATGGCTCCCTCTATGGTACCCATTTCCATCGCCTTTGCCGTACCCAGCGCATGGGCAGAACAGCCGATGGCGATACCTTTGGCAATAGGCTCTTTGATGGAGAGAAGCTTCAGGAATTTCTCGGCAAAGATGTTGCCCAGCACACCTGTTACGATGATGACGACCACCGAAACCGAAACATGACCACCCAACTCCTCAGAAACGCCGATACCGATGGCGGTAGTGATGCTCTTAGGCAGGAAGGTAACGTAGGACGCATGGTCGAAATGGAAGATGAGGGCGAGAATGAGCACGGAGCAGAGACTCGCCAGCACGCCCGAAACAATGCCGATCAGCACAGCCCGATAATTCTTCTTCAGAAGCTCAACCTGCTGATAAAGTGGCACAGCCAGACAGATGGTGGCTGGTGTGAGCAGATAGCTGATGCTGTTGGCGCCTGCCGAATAGGTCTTGTAATCTACGCCAGTCAGCAGGAGCGTGATGATGACGAGGATGATGGAGATGAGCAGCGGGTTCATCAGCGACCATCCCGTCTTCAGCTTCAGCAGCATGCCTATGCCGTAGGCAGCCAGACTGATGAGAACGCCGAAGAAGACAGAATCCTGGAACAACTGGTTCATTTCTTCGCCTCCTTTCCTTTTCTGATTACCAACTGCGTAATCCAGCCCGAAGCACCCATCACGACGAAGGTGCTGACCACCGTAACTACGATATACTGGAACCATGCATTACCGATATCCTGATAAGAATCAATCAGTCCTACGGCAGCCGGAATAAACATCACGGGCATGATGGCAATGAGGAAACTGCTGGTTTCGCGGATATGCTTCACCTTGATCAGTTTTGTTTCCAGCGCAAGGAAGAGCAGGATAATGCCATAGATGCTTGCCGGAATAGGCAATGGCAGCAAAAAATGGAGCAATTCCCCAGCAAAGGAGAACGCTATGATTATCAAAAATTGAATTAAAAACTTCATGTTGAATTACTTTGAATTTATATCAAGCTAACGTACTGCTCAATGAGGCTTGCCGTCTCTTCTACGCCCAGGCGCACAGTATCCAGGCAGATGTCGTAATCATCGGCATTTCCCCAGGTAAGGCCTGTATAATACTTATGATAAGCCACTCTGCAATCCTCAGTGTGCTCTACAAACTCCTCAGCCTCATCATACGAAAAGCCCTTCTCCTCCTGAATTTCCTTGATGCGAGCCTCCAGATTGCCGCTCAGGAAAACAGAAATCAGGTCTTTGCGCTCGCGGAAGATATAGTTTCCGCAACGGCCGATGATGATACAGTCTTCATCGCCTATCATATCGGCAAGTGTATGGAGCGGTTTTTCTGTCAGCGCCCTCTGCGTTTCGCCAAGCGACGACATCGAGAAGAGCAGTTCATCTACCGGCCGCTCATCGAAGAAAGCCTCCATCTCGTCGAGCACTCCTCTCTGTTCAGCCATTTCCATCAAATTCTTACGGGTATAAAAAGGAATACCATACTTTTCGGCGAGCAGCTTGCCCACGCGAACAGCGCCACATCCACACTGGCGCGCTATCGTTATAATCATGATTCTATAAAATTAAAACGTATATAATAATTACTCAGTTCCGTTATCCCCCTCCAGCCCATCCAGGGCGGGAGTTTTATATAGCAAAAAAGCTAAGAAGATTTGACTCTTCTTAGCTTTCTTGTGTCGGGGCGACAGGATTCGAACCTGCGACCACCTGTTCCCAAAACAGGAGCGCTACCGGGCTGCGCTACACCCCGCTT
>DAWDQD010000029.1:0-34337 GCA_052349145.1 Segatella copri
TTATAAAGCCTGAAACCCCTCAAATTTTTGCACTTCTATTGAGAACTTGCCTGGTAGTATCAGAAAATTGCCGTACCTTTGCATCGTGATTCAAGAAAGGCTGCACTCGACAAAGCTTAAGCAAGCTTAGCTCTGTTCTCGTTTGCACTTTCTTTGCACTGTCGTTCGAAGAAAGGCAATCACAAGTTTTAAAGCTTTTGCCCTTACAGGGCGACAGGGGGCGTCCGTAATTACCCAGGGCGATGCCCTGGGCTAGGAGCTTCTGCCCTTTCAGGGCGTGTGGGCAAAAACTTGCGCACCCCACCAAGTCAACATTCAACATTCAACATTAAAAAGAAGCATTCAACACTCAACACTCAACATTCAACATTTATATTAACCCTTTAATATTTTAATATCATGGAACAGAAAGGAACATTGAAGTATCGTAAGTTGCAGCGTACACCACAGAGCGGCGAGAACGCTGGTAAGAAAAAGTGGTATGCCACTGCGGTAACCGACCGCGAGGTGGATTTCGAGGGATTCGTATCTCACATCTCTGACCACGGTTCGCCTTACTCCCGAGGTACTATCCACGGTGTGCTGATGGATGCACTCGACCATCTGCAGGAGTTGATTCTCGACGGTAAGAGTGTGCGTCTCTCTGACCTCGGCCTGTTCTCCATCGGTATGACTTCGAAGGCGGAGGATACCAAGGAGAAGGTAACGGCTGCCAGCGTAGAGGGTGTACACCTGATTGTGAGAAACACAAAAAGCTGGAGCAACTCCGAGCTGCGCAAGAAGTGCAAGATTCAGGAGTACGGCGGCTATACCGGCACCGACGAGGGTGGCACCTCTGGTGGTACCTCTGGCGGCACTGAACAAGGCGGCGACACCAGCCAGGGCGGCTCCGGAACTACCGGCGGCGGCTCTCAGGAAGGCGGCGACGGGCTTGAATAAAGCCCTCGCCTGAGGCCAACCCCCGCAGGCCCCCGCCTAGCGGGGATGCGTCTCTCCCTAGCGCCTGACGGAAGCTGGCGCATCCCCCTACCAAGTCAACATTCAACATTAAACATTCAACATTAAAAATTAGACATTATGAAAGCAAGTACCTGGAAAACAATTTTGCAGATTGCAATCTCCTTCCTTACAGCCATCGCTACCACCCTCGGTATAACAAGCTGCAGCAGCTTTTAAAGGTAAAAAGGTAAAAAAGTAAAAAGGTAAAAAGAACCTTAGCCCCTTTGTGCCCCCGTCCCCAGCGATTCCATCGCTGGTCCCCCCAGAAAGCCTTTACCATAAAGGAAACCCAAAAAAGCCCCGATGCATCACGCATCGGGGCTTTTGCTTTATCTGCTTTTATCTGCTTTTTCTTCGTTTATCGGATATCTCTTCCTGCCTGGCTGTATCCTTCGAGTATCTTCGGGCTGCTGATAGGCTTGCGCGAACAGTAGTCGAAATCTACCTTCTTGTAGCCCTGGCTGGAACGCCAGCGGATGGTAAGCTTCACCGTCTTGCCTTCGGTATCAGGCACGACTCCGTTCAGATTGAACGCTACGAGGGCATCGCGCCAGTACCTTTGAGGGTCGCCATTAGCATTGTGGCGCAGCTCTACCTCGTAAGGATTCTCTGGATTCACACCCGTAACGAGGTTGATGTAATGCACCTTCTGACCGCCCCAGAGAGCACGGAAACGGAGGGTGAGATAGCCATCTTCTGCCACCGTTACCCAGTCGCGCACGATGTCGACCATGTCGTCGCCATACTTCTCGCGGTTCTCGGTATCAGAACCGAGCGAAGGAACTGGCTTCTTGGTCAGGATGCTGTCTATCCAGTTGACGTGAATCACCTGGTTATACTTCTCGCTCTTCTCCGAGGTCTGCGTGTAGTTGACCAGGGCGCGAACCTCCTTACCGTCAAAAATGGTAGGTTTCAGGTTCTTGGCGAGCAGCGTGGTGTTGTCGTCGAGCTGCAGATAGCAGGCATCGCCACTCTTCTTCACGGTTACCAGTGCGTTAGGGAAAACGCGATCCCAGTCGGTATCGTTATCGTTATCGCACGACTGGAATGTGAGGGCCGACAGGAGCATCATCGCTGCCAGCCCAATCTTCTTGAAATCAATTTTTCTCATATATAATGTTCCTTTCTTTTTATTGTTTCACTTTCTGATAATAAAATAAGAAAGGAACAGAAATCTTGCTTCTGATTTAGAAAAAGATTGTTAAAAGTTCAATTAAAAATAATACGTGCAGCCGATGGTGGCAGCGCGGTTGCCGAAGTGCTGGCTCGCCATATCGTGGAAGCGGCCTTCGAGCGTCCAGTGCTTGCCCAGATTCTTGTATACCCCTACCTCGGCATAGAGATTAGCCGGGGTGTAGGCATCGCTGCGGCGACGGGTACACCAGATGAGGCTGCCCGTAAAGCGCCAGCCATCGGCCATTGTGAGCTGCGGTGCCAACTTGAACACGGCAAAATGATTATACTCCGCATTGCGCTGCTGAGCCTCCTCTGAAGGGGGTTCGCTGCGCTGCCAGAAGTAGTTGACACCGGCTGTGAGGCGAAGGATGCCCTTGTGCCAGAAGGCGGTGGAGCCGATGCCGAGCGTATTGTCGTGGATGGCGCTGAACAGGTGCTGGTGGATGTTCTTTACCGAGGTGCTGAGCACGAAGGCAGGGCGGCTGTAGGTATGCTTGAGCTCTACCACATTTGCCATGCTGTTGCCGATATCGGCGGTATAAACCGGTTGCCAGGCACCCTCCATATCGCCCGCGGTTACGAAATCGCCAAACTCGGGATTGAAGATGCGGCGGCAGTAGGTGGCCTGCAGGGTATGACCCGGCGTGAAGCTGTAATAGGCGCTCGCCGAGTAGATATGGTTGCGCGTGGTATGCTTCCAGTGCTCTTCCGGCGCAATCTGCTTAGGACGGAAGTTGATGATGCGGAAGCGGTCGCCTGCCATGAATCCCCACTTGCCGATGTTGTAATCCAGCTGGGCGTAGAAATCCTGGTAGTTGGAATGGTTGGTGTAACCGGCGATGCAGTTCTTCTCGATGGAGAGTCCGCCCTCGAAACCTGCCGTAATCCAGAGATTGGAGGTGATGACCGGAGTGGCGTATTCTACTACCATGAAGGGGTAGGTAGAGTGGTTCTGGTAAGGTGCAGTCTGGTTTTCTTCCAGCGTGCGTCCGTTGTCGCTGATATGCTCGGCTCCGAGGGTAAAGAGGATGTTGGAGCCGTTGTCGGCGAGCGTGCGGGTATAGTCGGCCTGCAGATGATAGGCGCGCACGTAGTCGGCCGGGGTGTGGGTGAAATGGTTGCGGGTATAGGTCTGCATCGCATCTATTTCGAGCACATCCTTCGCGGTAGGTGTCCAGAGCAGATTGAGTTTGGCGCCCTCGTGGGAGTAGTGGTTCACGGTGGTGCCTGAGATGCCCTGGTAGGCATCCTTATCGCTGCTGGAGGTGCGCTGGAAGTTGCCTTCTACATGACTGAGCACGCGGAGTTTATCCTGCTGGCTCATGACGCTGACGATGCCTTTTGCGCCGCCGTAGGTATCACCGAAGAGTCCCCATTTGCCGGTGGTTCCGTTCTCCTTCTTGCGCAGTGTGATATCGATGACTTTCTTCAGACTGCTGCATCCCTTCATCACTTCGGCGTTCTGGCACACCTTGATGGTTTCAATCTCCCGAGCCTTGAAATGGTGGAGGAAGGTGGCGTAATCGAGTCCGTATTCCTGGTTGTCGATGCGGATGACGAACTTGCCGTAGAGGTTGGCGAATGGATCTCCGCCGATGATGTTGTTGCCGTCGAGCGAGATGACTTCCGGGCACATCATGAGCACATCGAGGAGTGATTCTTCGCCTGTGAGTTCCATTTCTGGAATATGCATGATGTATCTGTCGCCGATATGTTCTATCGGAGCGGCCTGTGTCTGGTAAGTAGTACTGGCTATCGCGAGTGCGATGATGAGCAGGCTTTTCTTCGTACTGTTGTTTATCTTCATTTTTTTCTAATTTATATGATTGGTAAAAAGGATTTCTTCGTGTCAAATTTATTTGCAAAGATAAGCAAAAAACGGGTAATAACGAAAAAATGGAGATTTTTTTATCGTTCAATGCGTAAAAAAGGTATCATTGCGTAAAAAAGTGGAGAACGGGGCAAAAAAAGAGGGCATAAAACTTGCGTGGCATTAAAAAAAACATTATCTTTGCAAAAGAACAAAGAAATTTCTAAGAACTATACATATTATATAATAACCCTTTAAAGATAAGAACTTATGAAGCGACTATTACACATTCAATTTCTATTGGTATTGTTGCTGGTGCTGGGATACTCTCCTCTGCAAGCCAAGCGAATCACACAGTGGCAGGCTCAGCAACAGGCCTACAGCTTCTGGGGAAAGCAGATGCCGCAGAAGGCGAAGGCGAAGAGCCGCACGGCTACTACTGCATCGCCATCGGATGCTTACTATGTATTTAACAACGATGACGGCGGATTCGTCATTATCGCAGGTGATGATGCCGTAGCGCCAGTATTGGGCTATACCTCAACAGGATCATTTGATGCCGAGAATCTGCCTGACGGACTGAAGGATCTGCTGAAGAGCTATGAACGGCAGATTGCGGCGCTGGGCGACAATTATGTAGCAAACCAAACTGCCACAAGAGCAGCATTTACAGGCGAAAAACTGCTCAAAACCGCAGAATGGAACCAGAATGCTCCTTTCAATAAGTATACGCCAAACAACTATGTAACAGGCTGTGTAGCAACGGCAGGAGCCATCGTAATGAAGCACCACGGCTATCCTGCCAAAGGTACCGGAAGCCATTCTTATACCTGGAACGGCAAGACCCTGACTGCCAATTTCGAGCATACCTACGATTGGACAAGCATGCCTGCCAAATATGACGGCACCAACGATGCCGCTTTCGACGGCGTGGCAAGACTGATGGCAGACCTCGGTGTGGCTGTGGAGATGCAGTATAATAAGGACGGAAGCGGTGCGTATATCGGCAACCTGGTAACCGCCCTGCAGAAGCATTTCGGCTACAGCAAACTTTCGCATCTGATGGCAATAGAAGATGTGGGTGCTGAGGCATGGAATGCGAAACTGCGTGGCGAGATTGATGCCAACCGTCCGATTCTCTATTCCGCTTCCGATGCTTCGGTTGGCGGCCATTCCTTCATCATCGACGGATACAAGGACGAAAGTTTCAGCGTAAACTGGGGCTGGGGCGGCTATTGTAATGGCTTCTACCAGATAGGAGCACTGAATCCGGAAAGCGCAGGAAGACCAACGGGCGATAAATATAACCTGGGACAGACGGCGGTAATTGGTCTGCAGCCATCTGATGGTACTGAGAAAGTATCTGGCATGGGATTCATGACAAATGTAGGTAGGTTTCATATACTGAATATGAATATCACCGATGTGAAGAAGGGGCAGAAGGTTGGCATCTTCTGTGCGCCAATCGGTAATACGGGAGACCAGCCGTTTACCGGAGAAGTAGACGTAGCGCTGATGAATGCGAAGGGCGAGATGCGGAAAATCGTAACATCCAGCCCTCTGACTGTTGATGATTTAGACCCTGGTTATTATTATTCGTCTCCGTCTTTCAATTTTGTGAGTACAGTGGATGCAGAACCGGGTGATTATCTGGCTATTGTGGCAAAGGAAAAAGGCTCTTCGGAATATATAGAGTTGTATGATTCGAACTTCGAGAGATTGCGTCTGCCGGCAACCGGATATAAGCCTCTTACATTTGAGGTAAGTACGAAAATGGGCGACGGGGCTACATTCCAGCTAGCAGGCACGGGATATAATTCTTCCTACAATTTCTATAATGGCAAGCCGGTTATCGGTGCCTGGTACTATTATTATCTGACGGTAGATGAGGGCATCTCACAGTATTTCGTAGAATTGAACGGAAAGCTGATGGATGATGTTAAACTGGGTACTACAGTCTATCCGAATTCTTTCAGAGGAATAGAACCGGTTTATGAGCTCGTAGTGAGCACTTATCGCGACTATCAGGAAAAGGAGTTGGTGATCAACCTGGAGAAGGCTGGACAGCTGAAGCAAACACTTGCCAAGGAAAACCCTGACTATCTTGTTTACAGAAATATCAAGGTGAACGGCGAGATAGACAAGCGCGACTTTGATGAGCTGGCGAGCCATTATTTCAAGAGCATCGACCTGAGCGGTGCCAAGGTGGTGGCTTATGAAAGCTACAAGGCTGATATGGTTCCTGATTATGCATTTGATGGCAACACTTATCTGGAGCATTTCAAGATGCCAGCCGGTGTCAGGGAGTTGGGTTTCAACGCCTTCAAGTCTACCAAACTGAAGGAGATAGATTTGCCTGAGACGATAGAGGAGTTCGGCCGCAACACATTCAATGCCTGCTTCGAATTGAAGGATGTATATATGCGTCATAAGGAGGCTCCTTACTGGATAAGCTGGTGTGTATTTGCCAACAAGGGTGATATAACCCGCACGCTGCATCTCTATCCGGGCAGCAAGGCAAAGTATGAGGCTCATCAGTATACCCAGAACTGGATAGTATACTTTGATAATGTGGTAGAGGACCTGGAGCCTACCGGCATCCATTCTGTAACATTGGATGGGAAGACTGGCAATGCTGCCATTTACGACCTGAACGGCCGCAGAATACAAAATGTTCCATCTAGGGGTATCTATATCCAGAATGGAAAGAAGATGATTAGAAAATAATCATTTGCTGGCGAAAGTTCAGTTAAATAATAGAAAAGTGAGGGTGTGTCATAAGCCACATCCCATACGCCCTGAAAGGGCAGAAGCTCCTAGCCCAGGGCAGCGCCCTGGGTTTTAGAATAGATACAATAAAGTCGCCCTGAAAGGGCAAAAGCTTTGTATATTGCCCAGTATTTCAAAGCTTTTGCCCTTTCAGGGCGACCTTGTTTTTGCCAACATTACCCAGGGCGATGCCCTGGGCTAGGAGCTTCTGCCCTTTCAGGGCGTGTGGGGCTTCTGTCCGTTCTTGAACCACATGCGAAAGTTCAGTAACTTTATGATTCTCAGCATGAAAAAGATTAAGAAAACAGCAGCGTAATCAGCGGGATGGTGATGATGCTGCCAACCGTGGTGATGAACGTCATCTCGGTGATGAGCGAAGGATTGCGGCCGTATTTCAGACAGAACATCGTGCCGAAACTCGCTACGGGCATCGCAATGACAACCGTATTGATGTCGTTGACCTGATCGCTTACGCCACATACCTTGAACAGGAAATAAATGCTCAGAGGTACTACCACAAGACGCAAGAACGAGGAGAGGTATACCTTAGGACTGCCGATAATCTCCTTCACCGGCAACTTAGCCATTGAGGAACCGATAATCATCAGGGCTGCCGGAACCGTTATGTTGCCCACCATCGTTACCGGACGCGCAATGATATCAGGCGTATGAACCCCGAAAGCTACCAGAATGGCGGCAACAAAGGCACCCAGAAGAGCCGGAGAAAACAGCACCTTAGGATTGAACTGCTTGATGCTGTACTCGCCCTTGATGAGCATTACACCTGCCGTAAAAATAAAAAAGGTGTTCGGCATGTTGAGCAGCGCGGCATAAAAAATGGCCTTCGGACCGAATATGCTTGAAACAATAGGGTAGCCGATGAAACCTACGTTGGCAAACATCAGCGCAAAACCTATCATACCCTGGTCATCATGATTGCGCGTGATGAGACGCGGCACCCAGAAACCGAATACCAGCAAAAGGATGTAGGTAAGAAAACCTACGCCCAGGAGGGGAAGGATGAGCGTGCGGTCGGGCAGCTCATCGCCCATTACTGACGAGAGCACCAGCAGGGGACAGGTGATATCTACCACCATGCTGGATAGCTTCTTGTCAAACTTGTCGCCCATATATCCCAACTTGCAGGCGACGTAACCTAAAATCACGATGATGAAAAGTATCACCATCACTTCCAAATTCTCCATTTATCCTGAAAATCTATACCTTATATATATATATGTATGCCGGAATCCCGATATTCTCTCGGAATTTCCGGCAAAAATGGGTTAATCGATAAATCGCTTGGTAATATCTCCGTAGTTCTCGATGCGGCGGTCGCGGAGGAATGGCCACCAGCGGCGCACATTCTCGCTGTGCTTCAGGTCGATATCTACTACCAGGCTCTCTTCTTCCTGATCGCTGGCGCGGTAGTGGAGCTCGCCCTGAGGACCGGCTACGAAACTGCTGCCCCAGAACTGGATACCCTCGGTCTGACCGCTAGGATCAGGCTCGAAACCTACGCGGTTTACGGCGATGACCGGCAATCCGTTGGCTACGGCATGGCCCCGCATCACGGTAGTCCACGCCTCGCGCTGGCGCTGCTGCTCCTCCTCGGTATCATAGGTAGCGTAGCCGATGGCGGTAGGATAGATGAGCATTTCGGCTCCCTGCAGCGCCATCAGACGGGCTGCTTCGGGATACCACTGGTCCCAGCAAACCAGCACGCCGAGCTTGCCTACAGAGGTCTGGATAGGGTGGAAACCGAGGTCGCCCGGAGTGAAATAGAACTTCTCGTAGTAGGCAGGATCGTCGGGGATGTGCATCTTGCGGTATTTTCCGGCTATGCTTCCATCCTTCTCCATCACTACCGCTGTATTGTGGTAGAGCCCCGGAGCGCGGCGCTCGAAGAGGGAGGTGACGATGACGACGCCGAGATCCTTGGCAAGCTTGCCGTAGAAATCGGTCGAAGGGCCCGGAATAGGCTCTGCCAGGTCGAAGAGGTCAACATCCTCTACCTGACAGAAATAGAGGGAGTTATGAAGCTCCTGAAGCACGATGAGCTCTGCGCCGCGATGGGCGAGGTCGATGATGCCTTCTGCCAGGCGCTGCTTGTTGTTGGCGATATCTGCCGTATTATGAAGTTGTAATAAACCGACGTTCATTTTTTACTTTTAATGTTAAATGTTTAATGTTAAATGTGGAATGTTGAGTCTCTGAGGGCTCCCTCGGGCAACTGCATGGTGATGCAGTGGATGCTGCCATGCTGGCGGATGATGGTCTGCGAATCTACACCGATGATTTCGCGGTCGGGGAAGGCGAGCTGAATCTGCTTGCGTGCCTTCTCGTCCTTTTCCGGCTGATTGTAGGTGGGATAAATCACCGCCTTGTTCAGTATCAGGAAGTTGGCATAGGTGGCAGGCAGGCGGTCGCCCTCGCTCTCAGGGTTGGTGGTGAGGCAGTCGCCCTCATCATAGATAGGGTCGGGCATCGGCAGTTTGAGCAAGCGGTAAGGGTATCCCTCCCAGGTGAAGAGGCCCTTGAGCTGCTTCTCCAGCGCCTGGAAGTCTTCATACTGCTCATCTTCCGGATTATCGCAGCCTACATATAATAAGGTGTCGTGTGGAGCCACTCTCACGATGGTGTCGATATGGCCGTCGGTATCATCGCCTATCAGATTGCCGTGATCCAGCCAGACGACTCTCTTGAGCTGGAAGAAAGTCTGCAGCAGATGGTCGATGCTGTCGTGGTCGAGCGGCTGGTTGCGGTGAGGCGCCAGCAGGCACTGTGAAGTGGTGAAGAGTGTACCCTTTCCGTCACTCTCGATGCTGCCTCCTTCGAGCACGAAGCCCTGGTGGTTCTCTATATCGGCATTGAAGGCTGCCTGATAGTATAGTTGCAGGGTGATGGCATTATCCTTCTCCCATCTGAACTTTTCGCCCCAGCCGTTGAACTTGAAGTCGAGTATGCGGTAAGGCACCATCCAGGTGTTCTGCTTTCTGCGCAGCACCATCGTGAGGGGTCCGTGATCGCGCACCCAGGTATCATTGCTTTCTACCTCGTAGAGCAGCACGCGGCTCATCTGTTCGGCAGAGAGTTTTTTCTTGAGCTGGTATCGGGTGGCAGGCACATCGGGTGTAGCCACAAGCAGCTGCTCGTAGCGCGTGATGATATCTGCCAGTTCGAGATAAGTATCTGTAATTTCAGGCAGATACGGCTTCCAGTCGGTGCCGGCATGTGGCCAGGTGAGCATGATGGCGCTCTGTGGCTCCCATTCGGCAGGGAGTGCGAAATCGCAGTGTAATGTAGATTGATGCATAAGCTATACTATTTTTATGATACGATGTTCTAAACCAATTTATTCTACTCTGTTCTTCATCGGGAACCTTTCCTTGGGGACGGGCTCCGTTCTGCTTTTATGAAGTATGCTTGCAAAATTAATAAAAAATCTACAACTATCGGCTGTTTTTGTGAAATATTTTGCGCAAAAGCGAAACTTTGTATTAAAAAAGTTTAAACGGAGGGCTGTATGGAGATAAAATCGGGGAAAAATGAGTAACTTTGCAGTCTAAAAATAAAATATTGAATAGGAGCGTGAAAATAAAACAGGTAGTTGATGCCCTTGAACATTACGCGCCTCTGCCCTTGCAGGAAGGATATGATAATGCCGGCCTGCAAGTTGGATTGACAGAGGCGGTAGAAATGTCAGGGGCATTGTTGTGTCTTGACGTTACTGAAGCTGTGGTAGACGAGGCCATCCGGAAGGGATGTAACCTCATCGTGAGCCATCATCCGCTGATATTCCGCAAACTGGCGAGAATCTCGGACGAGAACTACGTGCAGCGTACCGTGCGCAAGGCGATTAAGAATGATATTACCATCGTGGCGATGCATACCAACATGGATGCGGCTGCGGGCGGCGTAAACTTCAAGATTGCCGAGAAACTGGGACTGCGAAACGTGCAGTTCTTTGCAGGCGAGAAAGAAGTGGACGGCGTGAAGGGCGGCGAGGGCGTCATCGGAGAGGTGGCTGAGGACCTGGCAGCCGACGACTTGGTACTGATGCTCAAGGAGCGGTTTGGCGTGGAGTGCGTGCAGTGCAACCAGTTGCTTCGCCGGTCTATCAGGAAGGTGGCACTCTGCGGTGGAGCAGGTGCTTTCTTGCTCGACGCAGCCATCAAAGCAGGTGCCGATGCCTTCATCACGGGCGAGATGAGCTATCACGAGTATTTCGGCCACGAGCAGGAGATTCAGATCTGTGTCATCGGCCACTATCAGAGTGAGCAGTTTACGGGCGAAATCTTCCGCAGCATCATCCAGGAGAATTTCCCTGATGCCAAATGCTGCATCTCGGAGATAAATACGAATCCGATATTGTATTTATAGGTTGGAAGGGCGCAAGCCTCATTCAACATTCAACATTTAACATTCAACATTAAAAAAAATAAAGTTATGGCAAAGAAAGATCCTACAGATTTGACAGTGGAAGAGAAGTTGAAGGCTCTATATCAGCTTCAGACCACCTTGTCTGCAATTGATGAAAAGCGTGCGTTGAGAGGTGAGTTGCCTCTCGAAGTTCAGGATTTGGAAGACGATATTGCTGGTCTTACCACCCGTATCGAGAAAATCCAGACCGATATTGAGCAGTTTGACCGCGCCATCGATCAGAAGCAGCACGAGATTGAGGAGGCTCAGGCTAGCGTGGAGCGTTATAAGAAGCAGCTCGAAATGGTTAGCAACAACCGCGAGTATGATACTTTGAGCAAGGAAATCGAGTTCCAGGAGCTGGAAATCGAACTTTGCAGCAAGAAAATCCGCGAGGCGCAGCAGACAATCAACGAGCGCCTGAACGACCTTCACAAGGCTGAGGACCAGAAGGCTGACCGCGAGAAGGGTTTGGTAATGAAGCGTTCTGAGCTTGAGTCAATCATGGCTGAAACCCGTGAGGAAGAGGAGAATTTGAAGGAGAAGGCATTCGAGCTCGAGAAGAAGATTGAGCCACGTTTGCTCCAGAGCTTCAAGCGCATCCGTAATGGTGCCCGCAACGGTTTGGGTATCGTTTACGTGCAGCGTGATGCATGTGGCGGTTGCTTCAACAAGATTCCACCTCAGCGCCAGCTCGATATCAAGATGCACAAGAAGATTATCCCTTGTGAGTATTGCGGCCGTATCCTCATCGACCCAGAATTGGCTGGTGTTAAGATTGAGGCTCCTAAGACTGAGGAGAAGCCAAAGCGCAAGCGCGCTATCCGCAGAAGAAAGACTGAGGGTGAGGATTAATCTTCCGCCTCTCTCCGCTCTTTTCGGATGATAATCTTCTGATAAAGATGCGATAAGATACAATAAAGGCTCGCCAAAATTGCTTGGCGAGCCTTTATTTTTTTCGACCTGTACGGTTTAAATTACCCAATACGCCCTGAAAGGGCAGAAGCTCCTAGCCCAGGGCATCGCCCTGGGTAATAATGAACGCAAACCCGTCGCCCTGTAAGGGCAAAAGCTTTAAAACTCCAGACAAAACATAAAGCTTTTGCCCTTACAGGGCGTCTTGCTGATTGCCATCATACCCAGGGCGATGCCCTGGGCTAGGAGCTTTTGGGCCTTCAGCCCGTACTTGAACCACATGCGAAAGTTCAGTTAGAGTCCTCTAGCCTTGTAAATGCGGTCTTTGGCGTCGTTGATTTCCTGGAATTTCTTCTCGGCTGCACGGCGCACATCTTCGCCTAGGGCTGCTACCTTGTCAGGATGATGCTTGAGCGCCATCTTGCGGTATGCGGCCTTCACCTCATCGTTTGAGGCGTCAGGACTGATGCCCAGAACACGGTAGGCATTATCCAGACTGCCTGTTGAAGAAGCCCCGCTCTCCAGGTTCAGCATCTGGTCTACATCCTCGGCAGAAAGACCCATGTGGATGGCCATCTCCTTGAGTGCCTGAATCTCCTGAGAATTCACAACTCCATCGGCCTGGGCTATCATGACGAGGAAATTGAGCAGCTGCAGGCGCTGTTCATACATCATGTTGGCACGTATCTGATGACAGCTGTCCTGTATCACCGAACGGTACTGCTGCATGCCCATCTGCTTCTGTTGCTCAAAGAGTTTGAGGAGGATTTCCTCGCCCTGCTGCTTGGCTGCCTCGCCGAAATTCTGACGCAGGAAGCGGCGCACCATCTCCATCTCGGAATGCATGATCTTGCCATCTGCATTGATGATGTAGGAGCTGAGCACCAGCAGCGAAAACATGAAGGAGTTTCGCTCTCCCTCATAGCTCTGCTGGCGGCTGTAGCTCTGATTGCCGAAGCCCTGGCGGCCGTTGTGCTGCTGGCCGCTGTAGGCATCGTAGGCGTTGTTGTAATGGTGGTCGCCGTCGCGGTTTACCGCATCCAGTCCGTGCTCAAAGAGGGAACCGAGGGCATAGCCTGCCAGGGCTCCCAGCGGACCGGCTGTGATGAAACCGAGCACACCACCTATCCATTTACCTGCTGCCATCTTTTAGTTGTTGAAATAGTAGAGGAAAGAAGCGATGCCTGAGAGGGCTGGCTTGCGCTGACCTTCTATTTCGATGTCAAACTTGATGCTGGTCTTGCAGATGCCACGGATGTTCTGGATGTCGTGGAGAGTGGCTACCAGGCGCACGCGTGAACCGGTGATGACTGGCTGACCGAACTTCATCTTGTCCATGCCGTAGTTTACAAGCATCTTGAGGTTGTTTACCTCGATAATCTGCTGCCAGAGGTATGGGAGTACTGAGAGGGTGAGGTAACCGTGAGCGATGGTGCTGTGGTAAGGGCTCTCTACCTTGGCGCGCTCTACGTCTACGTGGATCCACTGTGGGTCGAGTGTAGCGTCTGCGAACTTGTTGATACGGTCCTGGTCAATCTGCAACCAGTCTGATTCTCCTAACTTCTCACCGAGGTGAGATGCAAATTCCTCGTAGGAATTGATTACTAATTTTGCCATTTCTTATTTTTCTCTTTATTATAAATATTATTGTTTTCCTATTTTCCGTCTTCAGCTTCCAGCTTCCAACTATTAACTTTTAACTATAAACTTTTAACTCAATTCAGTCTCTTCTGAAAATATCGCGGGTGTAAACCTTTTCTGCCACATCATCCAGACACTTGTCATACCGGTTGGCGATGATGGCCTGGCTCTGCTGCTTGAAGGCATCCAGGTTGTTTACGATGCGGCTTCCGAAGAAGGTGGTTCCGTCTTTCAGCGTAGGCTCGTAGATGATAACCTGCGCGCCCTTTGCCTTGATGCGCTTCATCACGCCCTGTATGCTGCTCTGGCGGAAGTTGTCGCTGTTGCTCTTCATCGTGAGCCGGTATACGCCGATGGTGCAAGGCTTCTCTTCCTCCTCGCTGAAGTTGTTCTGGTTGGCATAATCGTAGTAGCCAGCCATGTTCAGCACGCGGTCGGCGATGAAATCCTTGCGGGTGCGGTTGCTCTCCACAATCGCCTGAATCAGGTTCTCAGGCACATCGGCATAGTTGGCGAGCAGCTGCTTGGTATCTTTCGGCAGACAGTAGCCGCCGTATCCGAAGGAAGGATTGTTGTAGAAGGTGCCGATGCGAGGGTCCAGACCCACTCCGTCGATAATCGCCTTGGTGTCGAGGCCCTTCATTTCGGCGTAGGTATCCAGCTCGTTGAAGTAGCTCACGCGCAGGGCGAGGTAGGTGTTGGCGAAGAGTTTCACTGCCTCTGCCTCGGTAAGTCCCATAAACAGGGTTTCTATGTCTTGCTTGATGGCTCCCTCTTTCAGCAGTTCTGCAAAGGTGCGGGCTGCCTGGTCCAGTCGCTCGTCACCATTCGGTCTGCCTACGATGATGCGGCTCGGGTAGAGGTTGTCGTAGAGTGCCTTGCTCTCGCGCAGGAATTCAGGAGCGAAGATGATGTTCTTGCTGCCCGTCTTCTGGCGGATGCTTTCGGTGTAGCCTACCGGAATGGTGCTCTTGATGACCATGATGGCATCGGGATTCACCTGCATCACCAGACGGATGACTTCTTCTACGTGCGAGGTGTCGAAGTAGTTTTTCACCGGATCATAGTTGGTTGGTGTGGCAATCACTACGAAGTCGGCATCCTTATAGGCTTCTTCTCCATCGGTTGTGGCTTTGAGGTTGAGTTCCTTTTCAGCCAGATATTTCTCTATGTATTCGTCTTGGATAGGCGAGCGGCGCGAGTTGATGAGCTCCACCTTTTCGGGTACCACGTCTACTGCCACCACCTCATGATGCTGGCTCAGCAGGGTAGCGATGCTCAGGCCTACATATCCTGTTCCGGCTACGGCGATTTTTATCTTTTTATTCTCCATTTCTTTCTGTTCTTTTAGGCAGTCTATACCTTAATATATATATTAGATGCAAAGATAATGCAAACGAGGGCAATGAAAGCTTGCTTTCAAATTGCCGAGTGCAGCTTATCTTATGCAAAGATAGTATAAAAGGAGGAGACTACAAAATGAAAATGGGTTTTTTATTAAAAAATAACGCGAGAAAGGGGATGGGAGAGGAAAAGGAGTGCTCAAAAAGGGAGAGGAAAAGGGGGCAGAAAAAGGCCTCCAAAATTCGCGAATTCTAAAACGGATGGCCGGTTGGGCGGAAATTCGCAAATTTTGAAAGCTGGGGAAACTCTGTTTAAAAACTTCCGGACTATCCTCCGACGCTCTCATAATGTCAATAAATCGGAATAATCGGGAATGGTCTCTAAAAATACATATTTTTTACTTTCATAATCCATCTTGCAGATGTAATGCTCCAGCCCGTTGCTCACCACCAGAAAGTCGACATGGAGCAGAAGATTGTAAACCGAAATCTGGTCGAACACTTTCTGCGTGATGGGGATGTGAGGGGCTTTGTACTCGATAATCATGCGGGGCTGCAGCTCACGGGAGTAGAGTACACTGTCGGCGCGCAGCACCTTGTCGCCACATTTCAGCTGGATTTCGTTGGCGAGCAGAGAGGCAGGATACCCCTTGTGCTCGATGAGAAAATGAACGAAATGCTGGCGCACCCACTCTTCGGGAGTGAGCGTGATGAACTTCCGGCGCAGCACATCCAGTATCTGGGGATGCTGTTTTGAGCCCGAAACCTTGATGTCGAAAGATGGCAAATTTAAGCGAATCATTTTTCTGTACCTTATTATATATATAGGGTTATATTTCTTTCTTTTCTGTTTTCGATATGGTTTCTTTTCTTCTTTTAACCATACCTCATTTTCAAAAACTACCTCTTTTATATAGGCAGTTCAATTTATTTTTTGTAACTTTGCAGTCGAAGTGCAGCTGAAAACTGTACCTCAGAAAACTGCGAACCTGGAGGCGGAGCAAATGCTTGTCCGCACCCCCGGAGTTTGCTGGGTGCAAAGTTACAAAAAATAATCCAATGGTAGAAAAGAAAAGTGCAATAAGTTACGAGTCAATCATGAAAGATTTGAAGGCTCGGAAGTATTCTCCCGTCTATGTTCTGATGGGCGAGGAACCTTTTTATATAGATAAGATCTGCAACTACATTTCAGAAAATGTGCTCCAGCCCGAGGAGCGTGACTTCAATCAGACGGTGGTTTTCGGAGCTGATGTTACGGGTGCGCAAGTGGCAGATTTGTGCAAGGGCTACCCGATGATGGCGGAGTATAGAGTGGTGGTTGTGAAAGAGGCTCAGAATTTGCGGAATTTGGAAGCGCTCGAGAAGTACCTCGAAAATCCGGTAAAAACAACCATCCTTGTTTTCTGTCATAAAAACGGCAAGCTCGACAGTCGTAAAAAGTTTTCTGCTCTAGCTGCCAAGGCGGGTGTGGTTTTTGAAAGCAAGAAGCTCTACGACCGAAATCTGCCGGGCTTCATCGAGACTTATCTCAAGACCCGTAAGGCAACCATTGAACCCAAGGCTACCCAGATGGTGGCAGATCATGTGGGAGCAGATTTGCACCGACTCACTTCCGAGCTCGACAAACTGCTCATTTCTCTTCCTGAGAACGACCGGCGGGTTACTCCGGAGATTGTGGAGCGAGAAATAGGGGTGAGCAAAGACTTCAATGCCTTTGAGCTGAGAAGTGCCATCATCAGCCGCGATGTGTTCAAGGCAAATCAGATAATAAATTATTTTGACAGCAATCCGAAGAGTGGTTCTCTCTTCACGCTTCTCCCGATGCTCTTTACTTATTTCCAAAACCTGATGATTGCTTATTATGCACCCAACAGGCAGAACGAAAATGAGCTCGCAAAATTCCTGGATTTGCGCGGAGCTTGGGCGGCGCGCGAATATATTACAGGAATGAGGAACTATACGGGCGTGAAAGTGATGGCGATTATTGAGAAGTTTAAGGAGGTGGATGCGAAGATAAAGGGACTGGATAATCCATCCACTCCGGTGGGTGAACTGATGAAAGAACTCATCTTTTTTATCCTTCACTGATGCTGAAGAGCGAAGTGGGGGAGAGTAGGCGAGCTCCTGCTGAGAGTTTTCTCTCGGCAGGAGCTCGTTTCCGTTTTCGGCCTTCTTTGCCGCCTGTTTCCAGAAAGCAGCCAACTAGCGTTTAGCATTATAAATTTGCCCCAAATAGGGGATTTTCAGCTCTTTTTGGAGCGTTTACCTGGGCTCATTTTGGGCGATTTTTGGGCAAAAATGGGGGATTTAAGCGATTTTTCGAGCTAGATGCCCATTTTTCTGTTTTGCCTGAAAATAGACTTAACTTTATTGGTTATCAGTAACTTAGATAAATTAACCCTCTTCATTACTCGCGAATTTACCCGTCTCCTTGCCGATGGGCTGGAATACGCTAGAAATGGAAAAAATTGCCATTTCCTGTTGTCTGAAATCGGTCGTTTGCATTTATTAAGGTTTATGTTTCCTAAGTTTATGTTTTTAAATTCATAAATCAAAACGGGTGATTTTGATTTATAAACATAAATGCAAGAAAACTAAATACACGAATTTACATTTTATATTTATAAAAATAAAGATAAAACAGGGTATTTATAGTTATGAATGAATAAATATTCATACTATATTTTGAATTTATAAGTAGTGAAAACTCAGTTAGTTATGTGCTTTAGTTGTTTTGTAAACCATAGATTTTTACATAGGTATGGTGTAAACATTGCATAAATCGCTCTATATTCCTTTATTTAGGTGGTTTATGGTATGAATAACCAGTGATTTAGCCTAAATCTATAAAGAAAAGGTTCGTCATATATTTTGATTGATAGGTTTATATTTATAAAACTAAACCTAAAAACCGGATGGTGGAGTGAGTAGAATTTAAATTTACAAATAGAAACCTAAAGTTTAAAAATCTAAATTTATTCAGAAATGTTTGGTTATTCTAAATTTTTGCTTTATCTTTGTAAAATCAACCCGAAAAGGGCCCAAAAGTGGCTTGTTCGGAAATAAAACATCGTATCAGTAGAAAAATGAACGCTAAAATTTTTAGAGCATGAAAGATAGAATCAGACAGCTGATGGAGGACCAGCACCTCACTCAGCAAAACTTCGCTCAGATGATCGGAATCTCGACCGCTACGCTGAGCAATATTTTCAACGGGAAGACCAATCCATCGCTCAGCATTGTGGATGGCATCCATAAGAGTTTTCCTCAGGTAAACGTTTATTGGGTACTCTACGGTACTCCTCCTATGTATCAGAACCAGGCTTCCCAGGGTGGCAGCGAAGAGGGTGCTGCTGATATGCATCAAGGCATTACGGATGGGGCAGCCGGTGGTGCTGAGGGGATGAAGCAGGGCAGTCAGCCTTCTGGAGCCGCCTCTGCTGAGCCTATGCTCGATTTTGGAGCCGAAGGAGCCACAGCCTCCCCTACTTCTCCCTCGCTCTTTGACCAGCCTCAAATGCAGGGTGTAAATCGTACACCTAAAAATATCGCCCAAGCGGCGGTAAAATATGTAGACAAACCGCAAAGAAAGATTACCGAAATCCGTATTTTCTACGATGATCAGACCTGGGAAACCTTCGTTCCTAAGAAATAAAGTAGGGATTGGAGAACCCTAAAACAAACACATAGGAGCGGCGATAAAGAAAAAATATCTCTTTTCTTTTCGTAAATTCGGATTTTTGATGTACCTTTGCATCGTAGAAACGTAGGTGGGCGTAACCGGAAGCTACGCGTACCTATTATAATATACGTACATTATATAATAAGCATATTAAAAATTAGCAATAAGATGAAAAAATATGTTCTCGACCTCAAGGTGGTTTCTGTAGAGGCGCTTAGCGATAAGCACGTTTTGATTAAGCTTACCGATGAGAAACCTTTGCCTGAAATCTTGCCTGGCCAATTCGTTGAAGTAAGAGTAGACCATTCGCCTACTACCATGCTTCGCCGTCCTATCTCAATCAATTTCGTGGATCGTGAAAATAATCAGCTCTGGTTGCTCGTTGCAATGGTGGGCGACGGTACTCGTCAGCTCGGACAGCTCAAGGAGGGCGATGTGCTCAACTGTATGCTGCCTCTCGGCAACGGCTTCACCATGCCTACCGGGAAGAGCCAGAAATATCTCCTCGTAGGTGGCGGCGTAGGTGTGGCTCCGCTCCTCTATTTCGGAAAACTCATCAAGGATTTCGGGGCTGAAGTTACCTTCCTGCTGGGTGCACGCAAGGCTACAGATCTGCTCGAACTGGATGAGTTTGCCAAGATCGGAAAGGTATGCATCACTACCGAGGATGGCTCGGCTGGCGAGGTAGGTTTCGTTACCAACCACTCTGTTCTGGAGAACGAGAAGTTTGATATGATTTCTACCTGCGGACCTAAGCCGATGATGGTGAGCGTGGCTCGCTTTGCCAAGAAGGCTGGCGTGGAGTGCGAGGTTTCTCTCGAGAACAAGATGGCGTGCGGTGTGGGCGCCTGCCTCTGCTGCGTAGAGAAAACTACCGAGGGTAACCAGTGCGTCTGCAAGGATGGACCTGTCATCAACATCAAGAAACTTACTTGGGAAATTTAAGTGAAGAGTGGAAAGTGAAGAAAGAAGAGTTCGTTTGGAAGTGAAGAGTGAAGAACGAAGAGTGAAGAATTCGTTTGGAAGTGAAGAGTAAGAACGAAGAGTGAAGAACGAAGAATTCTCTTGTCTTTGTTTGTAAAAACATTTTTAAGTAAAACAGAAGATTATGGCTGATTTAAGTGTAAAGATAAAGGATTTGGAGTTGAAGAACCCTGTGATGACTGCATCGGGTACTTTCGGCTACGGATTGGAATTTGCCGATTTCGTTCCTCTGGAGGAGATTGGCGGTATTATCGTGAAGGGCACTACCCTGGAACCGCGCGAGGGAAACGACTATCCGCGTATGGCTGAAACGCCTCAGGGCATGCTCAACTGCGTAGGTTTGCAGAACAAGGGTGTGGAGTATTTCTGCTCTCACATTTATCCTCAGATCAAGGACATTGATACCAATATGATTGTCAACGTGAGCGGACATTCGCCTGAGAGTTATGCTGAGTGTGCGGCGCGCATCAACGAGCTGGATAAGATTCCGGCCATAGAGCTGAACATCTCCTGTCCTAACGTGAAGGATGGCGGCATGGCTTTCGGTGTAACCTGCGAGGGTGCAGCCAGCGTGGTGAAGGCGGTGAGAAAGGTTTATAAGAAGACCCTCATCGTGAAGCTTTCGCCTAATGTTACCAGCATTGCCGACATCGCCCGTGCCGTGGAGGCTGAGGGTGCCGATTCTGTTTCGCTCATCAACACGCTGATGGGTATGGCGGTGGATATTGAGAAGCGCCAGCCTCTCTTGAGCATCCGTACGGGTGGTTTGAGTGGTCCTTGCGTTAAGCCTGTTGCCCTGCGCATGGTTTGGGATGTGGCTCATGCCGTAAACATTCCGGTTGTTGGTCTGGGCGGCATTTCTTCTGCCAAGGATGCTATTGAGTTCCTGATGTGCGGTGCTACGGCCATTGAGATTGGTACAGCTAACTTCATTGATCCTGCGGTTACGAAGAAGGTGAAGGATGGAATCAACGAGTGGCTTGATGCTCACGGATGCAAGAGTGTGACTGAGATTATCGGGGCCATCAAGTAAATTACACCTTATTATAATGAGGAGTGGCTCATACCTTGAAGCCCTGTTTTAGGGTGTCAAGTAGGTTAACTCCTTGATATACAATAGGATAACTTTTCGTAAAAATATAAGGTTATGGATTTGAATAAGATAAACCCTGTTCTGTTGCTTGCTACGCTGACGCAGCAGATTGTAGAGCAGGAGAAAGATTTGGCAGAACAGAAGGATTCTGCGGGACACTCGTCTGTAAAAGCCTCTCTGAGCGCGAATCTCCTGAAGCGCGGCAATCTGTTGATGCAGATGGGCGACAAGGATGGTGCCGGAAAGGACATGAAGCGCTACCTGGAGCTGAACCCCGAGAAAGTAGGGGAGCTGACAGGAGAATTCAAGGCTGAAGGCAGAGAACATTGCAGATAAAGGAAGGGGCTTGCCTCACGGATTCCGGCGTTGCGTCTCTCCCTAGCGCCTGGCTTTTGAGTACATTTTTCTGCATTTTTCCGTATTCTGATGATAAAAATCGGGCGAAAATATGTTTTTTAGCATAAAATATAAGGAAAATGAAGAAAAATATATCAAATTGTTTGGCAATATCAAAGAAAAATGTTACTTTTGCAGTCGAGTTGAGATTTTAGCAAGTCGAGACTCGAAATCTGAGCACTCCCTGCTCCTTATATAATAAAGAGGTGTAGGAAAGAACTCGGGAAAATCTGAGCACAGATAAGCTCCTTATATAATAAAGGAGAAACGGGCTCGGAAAGAACAAAAGTGAGTAACATATAAAATGTAAAGACAATGAAGAAGTTTAACGCATTCTTTTTTAGCTATTACTTTTACTTTGCAAATAATTGTAAAGCGGGAAGTTGCGTGTAAATTTCAACTTAGGATATTAGATTCTTGAAATCATCGAAACGGTCCCGCTCTTATTGAGTAGGACCGTTTTTCGTAACATTAGACAAGATAAAAGAACATGAAGAGAATAGCAATTCAAGGAGAGCTGGGATCTTTCCACGATATTACCGCCCACCAGTATTTCGAGGGCGAACAGATTGAAATCATCTGTTGTGCTACCTTTGAAGAGGTGTTCGAAAACATCAAGCGCGACCCTACTGTAGTAGGTATCTGCGCTATAGAAAACACCATCGCGGGCAGCCTGCTCCACAATTACGAACTGCTCCGGCAGAGCGGAACCACCGTGGTAGGCGAACACAAGCTCCATATAGAGCACAGCATCTGCTGTCTGCCAGAAGACGACTGGAGCACCCTGCAGGAGGTTCACTCCCATCCGGTAGCCCTCATGCAGTGCGGCAAGTTCCTAGCCAACCATCCCGACCTCAAGGCGGTGGAGGCAGAAGATACCGCAGGCTCGGCAGCCTACATCGCCCAGCACAAGGTAAGGGGATGGGCAGCCATCTGCTCTTCTTACGCCGCCCACATGTACGGCATGAAGGTGCTGCAGGAAGACATCCACGACAATCCGCACAACTACACCCGGTTTCTCGTGGTCTGCAATCCGCAGAAGGCAGCCCTGCTCCGTCCCATCGAAAAGGCCAACAAGGCGAGTATCGTCTTCAGTCTGGCTCACGATAAAGGATCGCTCTCCAAGGTACTCACCATCCTGAGTTTCTACGACATCAATCTCACGAAAATCCAATCGCTGCCAAACATCGGACATGAGTGGGAATACCTCTTCTACGTAGACCTCACCTTCGACAACCTGACCCGATACCGCCAGAGTATCGACGCCATTACGCCGCTCGTGAAGAAAATTAAGGTGTTGGGAGAATATGAGGAGAAGGAATAGTTGATAGTTAACAGTTAATAGTTAAAAATAAGAATTATGATACAACCAGCCAATAGAGTAACGGAAATACAGGAATACTACTTCAGCCGCAAGCTGAAGGAAGTGGCTAAGCTTAATGCCGAGGGCAAAGACATTATCAGTCTGGCCATCGGAAGTCCAGACATGCCGCCTTCTAAGCAGACCATTGACAAGCTCTGCGAGGTAGCCAACAATCCCAACGCACACGGATATCAGCCTACGGTGGGCATACCAGAGTTGCGCAAAGCAATGGCTGGTTTCTATAAGCGCTGGTATGATGTAGACCTTGACTGGGCTACAGAAATCCAACCCCTCATAGGTAGCAAGGAAGGCATTCTGCACGTAACGCTCGCCTTCTGCAATCCTGGCGATGAGGTGCTTATCCCGAACCCTGGATACCCTACCTATACCGCCATCAACAAGATTCTGGGTACCAAGATTACCTACTACGATCTGAGAGAGGATAACGGATGGCAGCCCGATTTCGACGCCCTGGAGAAGATGGACCTGAGTCACGTAAAACTGATGTGGACCAACTATCCTAACATGCCGACAGGCGGTGTGGCAAAGCGCGAAACCTACGAAAAGCTGGTGGCATTCGCCCAGAAGCACAACATCGTGGTGGTGAACGACAACCCATATTCGCTCATCCTCAACGAGCACCCTATGAGCATCATGCAGGTGCCGGGAGCTAAGGACTGCTGCATCGAGTTCAATTCCCTGAGCAAGAGCCACAACATGCCAGGCTGGCGTGTGGCGATGATTTCGAGCAACAAGACTTTCATCTCATGGATTCTGAAGGTGAAGAGTAACATCGACAACGGAAGCTTCCGAGGCATACAGCTGGCAGCTGCCGAGGCGATGCTTAACAACACGGATGAATGGCATCGCGAGAACAACATCCAGAACTACCGCCGCCGGCGCGACATTGCTGAGGAGATCATGAAGGTGCTCGACTGCCAGTTTGACCCTAACCAGGTAGGCATGTTCCTCTGGGGCAAGATACCTGAGAAATATGCCGATGTAGAAGACCTGACAGAGAAGGTGCTGCATGAGGCACGCGTCTTTATCACCCCTGGCTTCATCTTCGGAACCAACGGCAAGCGTTACATCCGTATCAGCCTCTGTGCCAAGGATGAGAAGATGAAAGAGGCTCTGGAAAGAATCAAGAAGGTTTTTGAAAGGTAAAAGGCCTTTGAAAGGTAAAAAGGTAAAAGGGTAAAAAGGTAAAAAGAGCCTTTCCCCCTTTGAAAGATAAAAAGAGCCTTTCCCCTTTCCGCCCCGTTCCCAGCGATTCCATCGCTGGTCCCCAAAGAAAAAAGTAAAAAAATAAAAATATTCGACTATGGAATTAGAATTAGAACCATTGAATTTTCCTAGTGATCAGGAACGCCCTTGCGTCATTGCCGGCCCTTGCTCGGCAGAGACAGAAGAGCAGGTTATGACTACCGCTAAGCAGTTGGCTGCCAAAGGTTGCCACATGTTCCGCGCAGGTGTGTGGAAGCCACGCACCAAACCGGGAGGCTTCGAGGGTAACGGTGAAACAGCCTTGCCTTGGATGAAGCAGGTGAAGGAAGAAACAGGCATGCTGACAGCTACTGAGGTGGCTACCCCAGAGCATGTAGAGCTCGCACTGAAATATGGAATCGACATTCTCTGGGTAGGCGCACGTACATCTGCCAACCCATTCGCCATGCAGGCACTTGCCGACAGTCTTCAGGGCGTAGACGTGCCAGTGCTCGTTAAGAACCCGGTAAACCCAGACCTCGAGCTTTGGATCGGTGCCCTGCAGCGCATCAACCAGGCAGGCATCAAGAAACTCGGTGCCATCCACCGCGGATTCTCCAGCTTCGACAAGAAGATTTACCGCAACCTTCCTATGTGGCAGATTCCTATCGAGTTGCACCGCCGCATACCACAGTTGCCAATCATCTGCGACCCTAGCCACATCGGTGGCCGACGCGACCTCATCGCCCCTCTCTGTCAGCAGGCAATGGACTTAGGTTTCGACGGCCTCATCGTTGAGAGCCACTGCAGCCCAGACGATGCATGGAGCGATGCTAAGCAGCAGGTTACCCCAGAGGTGCTGGATTACATCCTCAGCCTCCTCGTAGTGCGCGATGAGCATTATTCTACAGAGGGTCTGCACCAGCTGCGCGGTCAGATTGACGAGTGCGACAACCAGCTGATGGATCTTCTGGCTAAACGTATGCGCGTTTGCCGCGAGATTGGTACCTACAAGAAGGAGCACAACATGACCATCGTTCAGACCAACCGTTACAACGAGATTCTCGACAAGCGTGGAGCCCAGGCAGCCCTCTGCGGCATGAGCCCTGAGTTTGCCGCTCAGATTTTCGAGCACATCCATGAGGAGAGTGTCCGCCAGCAGTTGGAAATCCTAAACCAGAAGTAAATTAAGTGAAGAGTGAAGAACGAAGAGTGAAGAATTCAAATGCTTTGAGGGCTAGGGTTCTTTGCTGTAGTTTTTCGTTTAAACAAATGATGCTGTAGAATTCTTCGTTCTTCACTCTTCACTCTTCACTTGAAAAATATGAGAATATTAATTATGGGAGCAGGTAAGATGGGAAGTTTCTTCATCGACCTGCTCAGCTTCGACCACGAGGTGGCGGTTTACGAGAAGGATGCCAAGCGCCTGCGCTTCACCTACAACTGTTACCGCTTCACTAAGATGGAAGAGATAGAGATGTTCCGCCCCGAACTGGCCATCAATGCGGTGACGGTAAAATATACGCTGCCAGCCTTTGAAGAGGTGTTGCCACATCTCTCTCACGACTGCATCATCAGCGACATAGCTTCGGTAAAGACCGGGCTGCAGGAGTTTTACGAGAAGAGCGGTTTCCGCTTCGTGAGCACGCACCCTATGTTCGGCCCAACCTTTGCCAATCTGAACCAGCTTTCAGAGGAGAATGCAGTCATCATCAAGGAGGGTGACTACATGGGCAAGATATTCTTCAAGGACCTCTACCAGAAGTTGGGGTTGAGTCTGCATGAGTATACATTTGATGAGCACGACCAGACCGTGGCCTACTCGCTGAGTATTCCTTTCGTGAGCACCTTTGCCTTTGCGGCAGTGATGAAGCACCAGGATGCTCCGGGCACCACCTTCAAGCGCCACATGCAGATAGCCAAGGGCGTGCTCAACGAAGATGATTACCTGCTGCAGGAAATCCTCTTCAACCCATACACATCGGGTCAGGTGACACAGATCAGAGAGGAGCTTGCTGAGCTCATCGACATCATCGACCACAAGGATGCGAAGCGTATGAAACTCTTCCTTACCAAAATCCGAAATCATGTGAAGGAAGATATTGAGATTAAAGAAAAATAGTTGTTGGTTTAGGGGGAGCCCTTATATTATTCCCCCCTTCCATTTTCATTGTTTTGCATGTAAATGCAGAATTTTTAAATTGTTTAAAGGCCTTGCATGTGAATGTAGGGCCCTTTTTATGTGTTGCCGGATGCGGAAAAGCTTAATGACCACCCCCGGTTAGTGATTAGGCAGGTGTGCGTACCCGGTAAGGCGCCAGTAGGTGGATAATAAGGAAAAAAGGGGCAAAATGAAAATATGTAAGGAGATAGGGGCGATTTATGAAATATTATTTGTACCTTTGCACCCACAAATCAAAGGATAGATTGTAGAATCCATAAAACAGGAGAGCAGTTCTATTATGAGTGAACAGAAAGAAATGAAAAATATGAAGAATGCTGCAGAGGCAAAGAACGCTGGGCAGAATACAACAGAAACAATAGTGAAGCAGACGGAAACTGCCGATGCTGCAAAACAGAATGATGCAGCTGAACAGCAGGCGGATGCTGCTGCCTTCCAGGTAGTGAGCGAGGGCTTTTCAACCCACGAAGCCATTGAAGAGGCAAAACGCTGCCTACACTGCAAGATTCCGCAGTGCAAGAAGGGATGCCCGATAGGCAACGACATACCTGATTTCGTACACGAACTCTCTATGGGTAACATGGGTGCGGCGATGAGCATCATCAATGCCAAGAGCAACCTGCCGGCCATCTGCGGCCGTGTATGCCCTCATGAGAAACAGTGTCAGGGCAACTGCGTGCTCGGAAAGAAAGGCAAACCGGTACAGATCGGCAAACTGGAGCAGTTTATTGCCGATTTTGATACCAAGATGAACCTTTCGCGCGAGATGTTGCCACAGAAAACACGTGGCCGTGTGGCAGTCATCGGTTCGGGTCCAGCGGGCTTGACCGTAGCCGGCGATCTGGCGCGTCAGGGCTTCAACGTCACCATTTTCGAGGGTCAGGCTGAGCCGGGAGGCGTGTTGATGTACGGTATTCCTGAGTATCGCTTGCCTAAGTCGGTAGTGCGCGATGAGGTGGCTAAGATTGCTGCCCTCGGCGTGCAGTTTATCACCAACTGCATGGTGGGCGAGAACAATGTAACCATCGACAGTCTGTTCCGTGCAGGCTACGACGCCATCTTTATGGGCACAGGTACCAGCGTGCCTCAGAACATGGACTCTACACCGGGCTCAAAGCTCCACGGTGTGAGCCAGAGTACATACTTTCTGCATAACGTGAATGCCTATAACGAAGGCGCTTTGACCCGCGACATGGTTCCGCTGCGCGACGGCGAGAAGGTGGGTGTCATTGGCGGCGGAAACGTGGCCATGGATGCTGCCCGTACTGCTATCCGTCTGGGTGCCGATGTTACCGTGCTGTATCGTAAGACCCAGGAAGAGATGCCTGCCATCCGGAGCGAATATGAAGATGCTGTGAAGGAAGGCGTGAAATTTGAGTGGAAAACTACCGTCGAGGCCTTTCTGAAGGGCAAAAACGACCGTCTGGGAAGCTGTGTTCTGAACACTCCTGAGGGTGAAAGGGTAGAAAAATTCGACAGAATCTATCTCGCCATCGGTTCAAGACCAGCCAACCGTATCGTTTCTACCACTGCCGGAATCGAGGTGGATGAGAAGGGATATGTAAAAGTTGTTGAACGTCCGTTCGGTATGACCACACGTCGCGGTGTGTTTGCCGGAGGTGATGTGGTACACCGTCCGCAGACTGTAGTTCTGGCAATGAAGGCTGCCAAGGAGGTGGCTCAGGGCATCGCTCAGTATGTAGATGCCATCAAGCTTCTTGAAGAGGCTAAGAGAATCGAGCAACGTGGAATAGTAGAATAATCAAATGAATTCAATAGAATTAAGTGAATTATTTCTGCAGTAACGGAACTGCTTTTACTGGGATTTGTCACTAGGCTCGGCAGATGTGCTGACTGCAGTCGGCAGACCTGCTGACTAGGCTCGGCAGAGCTGCTGAGCCTAGTGGTAATATCTGGGAAGCTATGTGTTTTGACTTGGGAAACTATGTGTTTTGACTAAAAAGACTATATGCAAGAACTCTAAAGGCTATATGCTTTTACTTATAAAAATATTTCTTAGTGTTGAAAACACCATATCTTTCCTTTGAATGATACTATATACCTTTGAATGATACTATATAAATAGACCAACTGTTATAGACGCTTAATTTTTTTACATTACTCTTTAAATGAACTTAAACTTCTTGGGGAATTTAATGAAGTATCAGATTTAATCATTACTTTTGTATCAGATTCATATTAATAAGAAGAAGTAATTTGTCTGGTACAAAGAAAAGATATAAATCAGAGAAAAAGCATGAAGCGTATCATATTGATTATAACAGTATTGCTTGCCATGTTAGGGCAGGTAGCCTATGCGCAGAAAACGTGTGTCATCGCATCGGCAGAAAATCATGTGCCTATTCGTGAAGCACTTATTCATACCAATAACAATCATTGGGCAAGAACAGATTATCGGGGCTATTGGACGATGCGCTATCAGTTTGATTCAGCAACTGTATCGAAACCTGGTTTTATGAAGGCAACTATCCGGTACAAGGAACTGCCGGATACTCTGTTTCTCTTGCCGGATGCCAAACAATTAGGCGAAGTGACAGTTTGGGGCAAGAATCAGGAAGGCATCAAAAACATGGAAGAGGATATTCAGGAGAAGATAAACTCTTTGCCAACTTCATCTGCTGGCATTGGTTTCGATGCTTTCGGATGGATGGATAAACAGGGAAAACGTGATAAGAAGCATCTGCAACAGGCTAAAAAGGTATTTGAAAAAATGGAACATAAGGATCCTGTGGTAGCTGCTTATGAAAAAGCAACGGGGAAAAAGTATGAATTGACTAATCCGTATGATGTCTCGGCTTTTAAGAAAGATCCTTCTTCTGAAATGGCTACAGAAGAGGATAAAGCAACTTCTGATGCTGAATCAAAATCGAAAAAGAAGGAGAATCCTGAAAAATAAGCACAAGAGTAAACTGAAGAAATGAACTCGGGAAAGGCAGAGCGACAGCTATTTTAGCCGACGGGATAAAAAAAAGCATAAACAAGTTGGCTTTCTCGAAAAAAAGTCGTATCTTTGTAGCCAAAAATATAAAGAAAGAAAAATGTTTGAAAATTTAAGTGATAGACTGGAACGCTCGTTCAAAATCTTGAAGGGCGAGGGAAAAATTACAGAAATCAACGTGGCGGAAACCATGAAGGATGTGCGCCGTGCACTCCTCGACGCCGATGTAAACTATAAAGTGGCTAAGGAATTCACCAACAAGGTGAAGGAGAAAGCACTCGGTATGAATGTACTTACTGCCGTAAAGCCGGGACAGTTGATGATCAAGTTGGTGCACGATGAACTGGAAGAACTCATGGGCGGCGAAGAAGCCCCATTGAAGCTCGAAAGTCATCCGGCCGTCATCCTCATGAGCGGTCTGCAGGGTTCGGGTAAGACTACCTTCAGCGGAAAACTTGCCAATATGCTCAAGACCAAGAAAGGCAAGAAGCCATTGCTCGTGGCCTGCGACGTTTACCGTCCGGCAGCTATCCAGCAGCTCCATGTAGTGGGTGAGCAGGTGGGTGTTCCGGTATACAGCGAGCCAGAGAACAAGGATGTGCTCAGTATCGCCGACCATGCTATCCAGCAGGCTAAGACCAACGGCAACGATGTGGTAATCGTCGATACAGCCGGCCGTCTCGCCATTGATGAGCAGATGATGAACGAGATCAGCAATCTCAAGAATCATCTCCGTCCAGACGAAACCCTCTTCGTGGTTGACTCCATGACCGGTCAGGATGCCGTAAACACAGCTAAGGAATTTAATGATCGTCTCGACTTCAATGGCGTTGTTCTCACCAAGCTCGACGGTGATACCCGCGGTGGTGCTGCCCTCAGTATCCGTACCGTGGTAACCAAGCCAATCAAGTTTATAGGTACCGGCGAGAAGATGGACGCCATTGACGTGTTCCACCCAGCTCGTATGGCAGACCGAATCCTCGGCATGGGTGACGTAGTATCCCTCGTAGAGCGTGCACAGGAGCAGTTCGACCTGGAAGAGGCTAAGAAACTGGAGAAGAAGATCAGAAAGAACCAGTTCGACTTCAACGATTTCTACAACCAGATCCAGCAGATCAAGAAGATGGGTAACATCAAGGATCTGGCAGCGATGATTCCGGGTGTTGGCAAGGCTATCCGCGACGTAGATATCCCAGAGGATGCATTCAAGGGCGTAGAGGCCATTATCCAGAGTATGACTCCTAAGGAGCGCACCAACCCAGCTATCCTCAACACATCACGCCGCCAGCGCATCGCTAAGGGTTCGGGCACCAACATCCAGGAGGTGAACAAACTCATCAAGCAGTTTGACCAGACCCGAAAGATGATGCAGATGATGACCGGCAACAAAATGGCGCAGATGATGAGCCGCATGAAGGGTATGCCAGGCATGCCTAAGATGCCGGGAATGTAAGAAGTGAAGAACGAAGAGTGAAGAATTCGTATGCTTTGCAACTTAACATTGAACATTTAATATTAATATAGAATAAAAATGCAGCTTATAGACGGAAAGGCGACGGCAGCCGCCATCAAGGAACAGATAGCCCAGGAGGTGGCACAGATCGTAGCCGCCGGTGGCAAGCAGCCACACCTGGTAGCCGTGCTCGTAGGGCACGACGGAGGCAGTGAAACCTATGTGAAGAACAAGGTGCTGGCCTGCGAGAAGTGTGGATTCAAGTCGACCCTCATCCGTTATGAGGAGGATGTTACCGAAGAAGAGCTCCTGCGGTGTGTAGACAAGCTGAACCAGGATGATGATGTTGACGGATTCATCGTTCAGCTTCCTCTGCCTAAGCGCATCGATGAGCAGAAGGTGACTATGGCCATAGATTACCGCAAGGATGTAGACGGATTCCACCCGGTAAACGTGGGCAGAATGTCGCTCGGCATGCCTTGTTTCATCTCTGCTACTCCACTCGGTATCCTCACCCTGCTGCAGCATTACAATATTGAGACCAGTGGCAAGAAATGCGTCATTCTGGGCAGAAGCAACATCGTAGGCAAGCCAATGGCTCAGCTGATGATGCAGAAGCAGTATGGCGATGCTACCGTCACCGTATGCCACTCCCATTCCAAGAATTTGAAGAAAGAGTGTCAGGAGGCAGATATCATCATTGCAGCCATAGGCCGTCCTGATTTCGTGACAGCCGATATGGTGAAGTCGGGAGCCGTAGTCATTGATGTGGGTACCACCCGCGTGCCTGATGCTACGAAGAAAAGCGGTTTCCGCCTGAACGGTGATGTGAAATTCGACGAGGTGGCAGAGAAGTGCTCCTTCATCACTCCTGTTCCGGGAGGTGTTGGTCCAATGACCATCTGTTCGCTGATGAAGAATACGCTGGCTGCCGGCAAGAAGGAATATTACAGCTAGAAAGAAGATAATTATTTCAGAAAGAAGCAGTGCTTAAGTCACTGCATACTTGATTTTTTATAACTCTCTAATTTGTGGGGCAGGGTGCAGTGATGCACTCTGCCTTTTTATCCAGCCGAGAGAAAGAGTGTAAAATGAACAAACAATATTAATCTAAAAATATAGAAACATGATAAAACTTAAGTACGTATTTACATCAGCGCTGCTCGTGGCAGCTGCCAGTACCAGTCAGGCTGTCAGCAGGCAGCAGATGCAGAAGCAAATAGACAAGGATGCCCCTGCATACACCATACAGGGCAAGGATTCCATCTGCCAGATATTCATCTATTCGCCAGCACCCAATCAGGGCTTGCATCTGGCTTATTTCACCGACGATGAGCGTTGGGTGGATGTAGGACAGCTCTGCGCCAGCGACTACGGTCCGTGGGGAGCTGAAAAGAAGATGTATAACCCCTTCGTGGTAAAAGCCAACGACGGCACATGGCGCGCACTCTGGAGCGTGAACCTGCATGCACCGCAGTTTGCCGTAGCCTATTCAGAAGACCTCATCACCTGGCGCCCGCAGGATTATCCCATCATCCGCGAAAAGGGCGTGAAGGATGTGGCTGCCTATCAGATGGATGACGGCAACTTCGACATCTATCTCAAGACATCTAAGGGCAAGCGATACGTACAGGCAAGCAACGATTTCCGTACCTTCAAGGAAGATACGCTGGAAGCTTCTGCCGATGAGATACTTTGGCAGCGCGACACCGCAACCATCGGTGGAAAACTCTTCCATGGCTGCGATTTCGAGGTGCCGGCCGTACATCTCAACTACATCCGTTCCTGGTTCCACGCCCTTTCTGAAGAGGCAAAACTCAACGCCCAGCCGATACCGAAGACCGATTCCGACCTCGCAGCTTATGCCAAGGACAACCACATCGACCTGCCGATAGATTCGGAAATCCCTGCCAACCTCAGCATCAATCCACAGAAATCCCACCGCATCTCCAACAAGCTGATGGGTATCTTCTTCGAAGACATCAGCCGCGCTGCCGACGGAGGACTCTCTGCAGAAATGTTGCAGAACGGCGACTTTGAGTATAACAAGGAAGACCACCGCCACCAGTGGAATGCCACCACGGCATGGGTGGGGGTAGAGAAAGAGGGCATCGCCACCGAAAACGGGGTGAGCCAGAACAATGCCCATTATGCCGTTCTGGGCGCTACACCTATTTATAATATAGGTTGGGACGGCATCGCCATACGTCGTGGAGCTGCCGTTGAGGGCAAGGAGGGTAAGCATCAGCCGGTCATCTACGAGGTGAGCCTGCACGCCCGCTGCATCGATGCCAAGAAGAAAGACCTCACCCTGGCGCTCGTAAACCAGGAGGGATTGCCGGTATGCCAGGCCAAGATTAAGGTGCAGGGAACTGACTGGAAGGAATATAAGGCGCAGCTCATCGTGACCGATAAATATGAGGGCGAACTCGCCAGTGAAGCCACCACCAAGGAGGGCAAGCTGGGCAAGAACATCCGGTTCGCCATCTTGCCTAAGGGCGAGCAGAAAGTGGCGGTAGATTTGGTAAGTCTCAAACCACAAGATACTTACAAGGGTCATGGACTGCGTAAAGACCTTGCCGAGGCCATTGCCGACCTGAAGCCTCGCTTCGTGCGCTTCCCGGGCGGCTGCATGCTCCACGGTCAGGGGCTTAAGAACATTTATCACTGGAAGGAGAGCGTGGGTCCGCAGAAAGATCGCAAGCCAGCCTACAACATCTGGGGATACCATCAGACCCGCCAGCTGGGTTTCTATGAGTATTTCCAGTGGTGCGAGGATATGGGAGCCGAGCCGCTGCCTGTATTGGCGGCAGGTGTTCCTTGTCAGAACTCTGTGGCAGATGAGCGCGGCGTGGCTGGTCAGCAGGGCGGAATCCCGATGAGCGAGATGCCGCAGTATATTCAGGACGTGCTAGACCTGGTAGAATGGGCGAATGGCGACCCTGCCACCTCTAAGTGGGCTAAGATTAGAGCCGATGCGGGTCATCCGGCTCCGTTCAACCTCAAGATGATAGGCATCGGCAACGAAGACCTCATCTCTACCGATTTCGAGCAGCGCTACCTGATGATCTGCAAGGCAGTGAAGAAGAAGTATCCTCAGATAGAGGTGGTGGGTACAGTAGGTCCGTTCCACTTCCCGTCTTCCGATTATATTGAGGGTTGGAAGATTGCCCGCGAAAACAAGCGCTGGATTGATGCCGTAGACGAGCATTACTACGAGCAGCCGGGCTGGTTCCTGAACCATCAGGATTATTACGACCATTACGACCGCAAGGCTCCTAAGGTTTATCTGGGCGAATATGCATCTCGCGGTGCCAATGCGGTAGACAATGCGCTGGCTGAGGGCATCCATCTCTGCAATGTGGAGCGCAACGGCGATGTGGTAGAAATGACATCCTATGCTCCTCTCTTGTGTAAGGACGGATACAGCAACTGGCAGCCGGACATGATTTACTTTGATAATAATAATGTACGCGCGAGCGAGAGCTACAAGATGCAGAAGATGTTCGGTCAGCATGCCGGTGACCTCTACATCTCATCCGTGCTCAGCCTGCCGGATGCGCTGAAGAAATATGTGGGCACCAGTGTGGTGAAGGATTCTAAATCGGGCAAAACCTGGCTTAAAGTGGTGAATGCCTTGCCTCGCACGCTGAAACTCTCGGTTTCTGGCTTGGGCAACAAGCAGGTAACCATCGCAGGCAGAAGCGCTCAGGTTTTCGAACTTTAGCTTTCTTCAGAAGATGTTTTCTGATAGAAACGGATAGAACCAATAATGGTTCAGATTATTCATTTTGAGTAAAATAGAATGGAGAAATAGGATATTAAAATGTTCTTTTTCTCCATTTTTTATGTTTTACAGCATAAAATATGGCTAAAAATTTGGTAGTTAATACCTCAGTTCGGGATAAGAAATAGTGCCTAAAAAAGTTGGTAATCTCCGATAT
>DAWDQD010000030.1:0-33584 GCA_052349145.1 Segatella copri
CAAAGGTCTCGCCAGATTGTGCGGGATGGGACCGCCTGGGTGCTACTTGCTTGCGAGCTGCTGATAGGCTTGGTGCTACTTGCTTGCGACCTGCTGATGGAGTTGCTGATGGGCTTGCTCCTATACAAGTATTGGTGAATGTGGATATATTCTCGGAGGGTTTTGACTGTCCGGATGTGGAGTTTGTACAGTTGGCACGACCAACGCTGTCGCTTGCCAAGTATCTGCAGATGGTAGGACGTGGATTGCGAGTGGCTAAGGGAAAGAAGAACTGCGTAATTATAGATAATGTGGGACTATATCGGGTGTTCGGGTTGCCTTCGCAAGTATGGAACTGGAATGCTATGTTCGAGGGAAAGCTGAAAGTTGGCAAGAGAAAGGAGACTCCGAAGGATAGAGAGTTTTTCCTGATGAACGAGAAGCAAGACGATATTCAGATTCATCCAGACTCAGAAATGATGATGGTGATGAGCCATGAAGAATTGCTCCAAACGATACAGTATCGTGAGTTTGTGGACAGTAGAGGGGAGTTTGCCATCATCAAGCTTCCTGATGGGAAGATGACGGTAGTGAACCGGCAGGGAGAACAAATCTTGGAGCCAGGCGATTACCATGACATGAAGCTGTTGGATGGCAACATCCTGTTTTACCGACATCGCAGAAAGGAGGTCTGCTATTATGACCTGTTGTCTGGAGCTATTATTGACGATGGTCCCAATGTTTACGATGTTCCAAAGGTGGTTACGCTAGAAGGTTGGGAGTTCATCAAATATGGAGATGTTTATATGTCTCGCACCTACGAACATTTCTCTTGGCCATATTGCCCTTCCAAATATGATCTGTTCAATTTTGGGGATTACCTGATATATCGTTATAATTATTTAGTAGATAGTGGTTGCCAGGAATGGTACTATTATGAAGGAGGCAATGGCTTGATGATGAAGGCTACTATAGATAGTAATCGAGTATGTTTCTTGCGTGGTGATTATGAACATGTGTATTGGAAGTGTGCCACTCTTCGTTGTGGTTGTATCGTGGTTATGGACAGCAAGCAGGACTACTACCTGGTGGATTCATATTTGAAGAAGACCTATATTGGATGCAATAACCCAAAGAATGAAAATGAAGATCTTCATATTGTAATGCCTCGCCTTGGCAAGAAATACTATGATGAGATGATGTTACAGGAGAAGAAAAAGGAAGCAAGCGAGATGATTCTTTTGCATGAAAAGTCTGTAGCAGGACATGTGGAATTATATCAGGCTGGAAAGAAATGGGGCATAAAAGTGGATGGCAGAGTTGTCGTGCCACCCCTTTATCGCAGCATAGCGCAACCTGTTGGTGCCTATTGTGCCTTTGAAGAGATTCCAAGATATTGGGGTATTATGACCTTAAAAGGCAAGGTGATAGTTGATGCCAAATATGAGAAGGTCGAGATTCGTGATGGAGGGATCGCCGTGGTAACTGATATCACGGGGAAAACACAGACCATCCATCTGAAATGATCTATTATAGGGGCGTCAGTCTGAGAATATTAACAAAAAAAGAGTGTGTCATGAATTTATGATACACTCTTTTTTTTATTCTGTTTAATTACATCTTCTTTATCCGTTTGCGATATTTCCGAAGAAATCGAATGAGGCATCCCAATCCTTCCAGACTGGCTCTCTGCCCAATTCCTTCAATCTCGCATTGATAACCTTGGCGGTACGCTCATCGCTTACGGTAAACTGCTCCAATGCCTGAGGATAGGTATGATAACCACCAGGATTTACCTTTGATTCTGCCGACATGGTGGTGACACCCAGTGTTGCCATGTTGTCACGGATGTAGGCAGGCTCACGGGTAGAGTAGGAGATATCTACATCGTGGTCGAAGATACGCATGGCGAAAGTTGCCTGTGCCAACTGCTTATCGGTCATGAAGCAGTTTGGCTGGAAACCTTCGTTCTGTGCAGGGCGCATACGAGGGAAGTTCACGCTGTACTTGGTCTTCCAGTAATGCTTCTGCAGGTAGCGCAGGTGATGAGCCATCATTACTACATCCGTGCGCCATTCCTTCTCCAAGCCGATGAGCACACCCATACCGATGGAATGGACACCTGCCATACCCATGCGGTCGAAACCATCGCAGCGCCACTCAAACTTGCTCTTCATGCCACGTGGGTGGTAGAGCTTGTAGTGCTCGTGGTTGTAGGTCTCCTGGAAGCAGATGACGCCGTTCATACCGTGGTCGGCGAGGGTCTTGTAATCCTCTGTAGAGAGCGGCATCACCTCTATCTTCACGTTAGAGAAATACTTCTTGGCGATGTCGATTGCCTTGGCAAGATAAGGGGTGCCAGCCTTGGCTGGGTTCTCACCCGTAACGAGAAGGATGTTCTCGAATGGAGCCAGCTGCTTGATGGCTTTATACTCGTTCTCAATCTGCTCTGGGGTGAGGATGGTACGAGCCATCGGATTCTCACGATGGAAACCGCAATACACGCAGGAGTTAGAGCATGAATTGGTGATGTAGAGAGGAATGAACATCGACATGGTCTTGCCGAAGCGCTCCTCGGTATATTTGCGGGAAAGACGCGCCATTACCTCCAGGTATGGCTCGGCTGCCGGTGAAATCAGCGCCATGAAGTCGTTCACATCGCAATGGTCCTTGGCAAGGGCACGGCGCACATCATTATCGGTCATTCGAGCAATGCGCTCCGTGGTCTCCTCCCAACTGATATTCTTTAATTCGTCTGAAAACATTTTCTTACTTTTTAAACTTTCTCAAATCGTGTGTCAACTTGGCTGCACAGAAGTTTGGACCACACATGGTGCAGTACTCACCATCTGTATGACCTGCCTCCTCGAAATACTTCAGGGCGAGCTCTGGGTCGAGAGAGAGGTGGAACTGGTCTCTCCAGCGGAACTCGAAGCGTGCCTTGGAGAGGGCGTTGTCGCGGATGGTTGCACCTGGATGACCCTTTGCCAAGTCGGCTGCATGAGCGGCAATCTTATAGGTTACCACACCTGTGCGCACATCTTCCTTGTTAGGCAAGGCGAGGTGCTCCTTAGGTGTTACATAGCAGAGCATGGCAGTGCCGAGCCATGCTATCTGGGCGCCACCGATGGCTGATGTGATGTGGTCGTAACCTGGGGCGATATCGGTAACCAATGGGCCGAGGGTGTAGAATGGTGCCTCGTGACAGTGGTCGAGCTGGCGCTCCATGTTCTCCTTGATCTTCTGCAATGGCACGTGACCAGGACCCTCGATGAATGCCTGCACGTTCTTGTCCCAGGCACGGGTAACAAGCTCGCCCATGGTATCCAACTCGGCAAACTGGGCTGCATCGTTGGCATCGGCAATACAGCCTGGGCGCAGACCATCGCCCAAAGAGAGGGCAACGTCATACTGTGCCACGATGTCGCAGATATCGTCGAAGTGCTCATAGAGGAAACTCTCCTGGTCGTGGTAGAGACACCACTTGCTCATGATACTACCGCCACGGCTCACAATACCGCAAAGACGGCTATCGGCGAGATGCACGTTGTGGCGACGGATGCCGGCATGGATGGTGAAGTAGTCAACACCCTGCTCGCACTGCTCGATGAGGGTATCACGGAATACCTCCCAGTTCAAATCCTCTACCTTGCCGTTTACCTTCTCCAAAGCCTGGTAGATAGGCACGGTTCCTACCGGTACAGGACAGTTGCGCACAATCCATTCACGGGTTTCGTGGATGTTGTCGCCGGTAGAGAGGTCCATCAATGTATCGCCTCCCCACTTGCAAGACCATACAGCCTTATCCACCTCTTCCTCGATGCTGGAAGTAGTGGCAGAGTTACCGATGTTGGTATTGATCTTCACGAGGAAGTTGCGGCCGATGATCATCGGTTCGCTCTCCGGGTGGTTGATGTTGGCAGGAAGAACGGCACGTCCGCGTGCAATCTCATCACGAACATACTCAGGGGTGATATGGGTATCGATGCCCAACTCCTGGCAGTTCATGTTCTCGCGGATAGCCACGTACTCCATCTCTGGAGTGATGATGCCAGCCTTGGCGTAAGCCATCTGGGTGATATGCTTGCCAGCCTGAGCACGGCGAGGCAACTGGATGTGCTCGAAGCGGAGGTGGTCGAGGCTATGGTCAGCAAGGCGCTGCTTGCCATACTCGCTGGTAACTTCCTTGAGCTGCTCGGTATCGTTGCGGTCGAGAATCCACTGCTCGCGCATTCTTGGCAAGCCTTTCTTCAAATCTACCTGATAGTTAGGGTCGCTGTAAGGACCGCTGGTATCGTAGATGTAAACCGGAGCGTTTGGCTCAGTATGAGGAATGCCGCGCTCATCCTTCACAACAGTAGGAGTGAGGTTAACCTTGGTCATTCCAACCTTGATTTGTGGGAAGAGTTTTCCCTGCATATACGCCTTTTCTCTCTGGGCGTAAGCTTTCTTATCGTTTGGCATAATGTTTAAAGGGTATATATTATATTAGTCGTTGAGGAATGCGGTGAGAGGAGAACTTGCCTCAGCACAATCGCTGATGGCTCCGAGACCAGCCTCGTAAGCACGGCGACCGCATACTACTGCTTCCTTGAATGCCTTAGCCATCTCTACAGGATTACCGGCAACGGCGATAGCGGTGTTAACCAGACAAGCGCTGGCACCCATCTCCATGGCTTCGGCAGCGTGGCTAGGTGCACCGATACCTGCATCTACTACAACTGGAATAGTAGCCTGCTCGATGATGATCTGCAGGAAGTCCTTCATTCTCAATCCCTTGTTGGTACCGATAGGTGCAGCAAGTGGCATCACGGTAGCAGCACCAGCCTCTTCGAGGTGCTTGCAGAGGGTAGGGTCTGCCTGGCAATATGGCAATACCACGAAACCGAGCTTTACCAGTTTCTCGGTAGCCTTCAGCGTCTCGATAGAGTCTGGAAGAAGATAGCGAGGGTCTGGGTGGATTTCGAGCTTGAGCCAGTTGGTTCCGAAAGCCTCGCGAGCCATCTGTGCTGCGAATACAGCCTCCTCGGCGTTGCGCACGCCACTGGTGTTAGGAAGGAGCTGGATATTTGGGTTCTGCACGATATGAGAGAGCAGGTCGTCCTGCTTGTCTTCGAGTTCGATACGTTTCATAGCAACAGTAACCATTTCTGTTTCTGATGCTTTGATGGCTTCAGCCATGAGGGCATTGTTGTTAAACTTTCCTGTGCCCAAGAAGAGGCGTGAGTTAAACTCTCTGCCTGCGATTACTAATTTTTCCATTGTTTTATTATAGAGTTGTTATTTTTGTTTTCATTTCTGTAGGAAAAGTACTTTTGGGTGATTCTTTTCCGCAGTATTCTAGGACCATTATCCTCCGCAGAACGCTTTTACGATAACGATGTCTGCTCCTTCTGCGATGATTGTGTTTTCCCATTCATCACGAGGCACCATTTCGTTACTGATAGCTACTGCTACTCCTGTAGCTGGCAAATCGAGTTCCTGGGCTAACTCCCTGATGGTTTTAGCCTGTGTCTCGGTCTCTTTGTTGTTGATAGTTACTTTCATATTCTGTTCGTTTTATATAATGAATAATCCGTTTGTTTACGTTTTTCTATCGCCCGAAAGCGATGATAAGATAATATGTAATCAAACACGGTGAACTTCCAGATGAAAGCCTTAAGAGAAAAAATAAAGCACTATCAAATATCCCTGCGACAGCATTACCTGCATCAGGTTCAATGGGTATCATCTCAGCCGAATCTTTCAGCACCCCGTGATAATCGCTTGCAAAAGTAATGATAATATCGGAAAAACAATAGAATTTCAAAAATATTTATGCTAAATTAACGCAGAATGTACCTTTCGTTTTACTGGTGTTTCTTTCTGCAATCCGGGCATTCGCCTTTGATGACAAAGGAAATAGAGTGGGGGTAAAAGCCTTCGGGCAGCTCGAAACTTGGAATATGGATATCCTCCATACAGAAGGAACGCTGGCAAGATTCGCAGTAGAAATGAATATGCCCGTCGTGATGATCGCAAGCCCCTTTTTCTTCGCAGAGTTCGTAGCAGAGTACGCCTCGCCCATCTTCGAAGGCATGTACCACATCATGTTCCAGAAAGAGGGTAAGGGTACGGAAGATGCTCGACTTGTCCATCGAAACCATCTTTCGTTCCAGATTGCTCAGACTCTGCGGGTTCTGTTCGCCCATCAGGGTCTTCATTACGAGTATGCGGTTGGCGGTTGGCCGAATGCCTTTCGATTCCAGCCTGCTGATCATATCTTGTGAGTTCATCGTTTCTTCTTTTTAAAATCTTTACTAACCGGTTGCAAAGATACAAAAAAAGCGTGTAAGTATGGTAACTTACACGCTTTTTCTTTATTTAAACGTAATTACTTTTTGCTTTCAATCTAGTTTATGCCGCAGCATGAAGGGATTGGAACCCTTATACGCAAGCACAACCACGGCTTCTGTTCAAAGCCTCACCATACATTTTCATTGCGCTCATGTAATTTGCAAGAATAGCCTTCAAGGCCTTCTTGATGTTTGCATAAATTGTTTTCATAATCGTTATCCTTTTTTAAAAAATTAATACTTGGCATTTCTGCCATTTTCTTTTTCCTTTTGTTCATGAACGGTGGTCAATTTTACTTGCCCATCTCCATGTTGTTGTTTACATTTACAGCCTTGGCAATCATAGCTGCCACAACTGTAAGAATCATTACTGTCGTCATCATAATTTGTTTCCTTTCTTTCTTTGTGGAGCCTCCATGTGAGGTCTCCTGTTTTACATTATCCTTATTACAATCTCACAGTTTTCTGGTGCAAAGGTAATGCCTTTTTCTTGAATATCTGTCACAAAGACATGACAAAATGATGAAGAAGGGGCTTTTTTTGATACACGTCAACTAAACAGCAATGGCGGCTTGATATACGTCAAGCCGCCATGCTGTCATATTGAGAAATGTGTCATATTTCTTATGTTTTTTCGGATTTCTGATGCTAGATCAGTTCCAGAATCTTGTCGAGAATCTTTTCTACGGTTGAAGAATCGGTTGCTTCATCGAGTTTTTGGTTGATTTTCTCTTCCAGTTTCTTGCTTACCTTGTCGGCAGCCTGATCCATGGCCTGGTTTGCCTTGTCTTCCAGTTTCTTCTGAACGGAAGCGCCCAGTCCGTCTTCTTCTGAACCATCGCTGCTATTATCGCTTACCGAAGGGGATTCATCGGTTGATGAGCTGGTGGTTTCTTCTATCTGCAGATTGTCGGCACCTTCCAGCGCCTTCACCATATCATCAGCATTCATCGTGTAAACGCTGCCAAGGATTCCGAAGCTTATGGTGTGCTGCTTGCCATTAAACTCAACGGTTCCCTTAGAGCATACGATATAGTTGTGGTATTCGAAGAGCTGGTTCATCACTTCGTCGATAGCGCTTCCTGCCATCATTTTGGCAATGGAACGGATGCTTTGGGTGAAGAAGTTGTTATCACTGGTTTCTGTAGCCTTGTCGATAGCCTTGGCTGCCTCAGTCTTTACCTTTTCTTTATGGGCTTCAGGTCCTGGATTGGTTATGGCGAAAACCAGGAAGAGAAGTACGATAAAACCTAAGATGATTTTCCAGAGAGTCTTGCTCGATTTTTTCTTTTCCGGTTCCTGTCTGTAGCCCTGGTTCATGGCAGCGCCGTGCAGAAAGCCTTGCTGGTAAGCTTCCTGCTGTGCCTGCTGGAAATCCTGCTGGTTTGCAGCCTGAAAGTTTACTGCTTCTGTCCCGTTGTTGCCGGCTGCATCTGCTGATGTTCCTTCTGCATTTTCTTTGTTGGCTGTATTAGCCTTGATTGCTTCTACAGTTTCAAGAACAGTCTTCAGTTCTGCTATTTTCCAAGCTGGAGTCCAGTCTTTCAAGCCTTGTGCCCAAACAAGGGTCTCGGGTGTGATAGCCTTCTGGACGAGTTGCTCCAGGCTGAATGGACCCGCTTGCTGTCCGTTATTCTCAATGATAAAATATTCCATCATGTATTCTTTTATATAATATTTTTCTTAAAAGCCAATAAGGAGTTTCTTACACTCTCAATTGCTTATTAGTGTGTAGCTTTCCACCATGCTGTTTTCTCTCTGCCCTTGATAGCTACGCTGTGCTGGCTAGGGTCGGAGATAGAAAGACCGCAATAATTTTTCACTTTAAAGGTTGTACCTCTATAACTCATTAACCCTGTATAAGCCTGTTCGGTATGAGCAGCAGCTTTGATAGTGAGTTTCATCTGTGAAGTATATTTGTCTTTCAGATAGCCGCTCGGAACAAGACTGTCTATGTATACACTCATATCGTAGAAGAGGTTGGGAGAGAAACCATCCAAAGGCTGTATGGAATCGAGCGGAACGGATGATGAGAGGGTATATTTGCTGTTGATTTCCTTCATCACTTGGGCTAGATTGTCCATCTGTCTGCAGTCGATGGCCGCCATGTTGCAGAATGGATCGCTACTATTCTTGTAGAAATTGACAACTCCGTTGACAAATCCTGAGTAGTTGGGCGCAGAACTGTTGAGGTAACTCCATATGGTTTTGTATGGAACGCCGGCTCCCATTACTTCGCTACTTGAACTGATCATGAAATTAGTGACGTCTTTCAGTTCGTATGCAGTCTCTACATTGCCCATATAGCATGCATCGAAGAGAATGTATTGCATCTTTGTGCCGCTGAGTTTGATTCCTTCGGCAAGGGTAGGAACGTCGAGAGCGTTTTCTTTTAAACTTACGCTTCCGAAGAAACGGGTGATAGGTTTGTTGGGATCGGGACCATACTGTATTCCGCTGAAATTGCCGGTAGCGGTAGGGTAGCTGGTGCTTCCTTTCTGAGCAAAACCGGCATTAGGTCTTGCCATATAAGGATAGTTTATCCAATCGCTTTTGTAGGTCCATCCGCAGCCATGAGCTCCGATGATGAGCGAATAATTCAGGGCTTCAGCACGGCGTTTCACCTCATTCAGAATCTCTGCAAATCCTTCTGCTGTAGTATATGTAGCTTCATCGTATGTTTTCAAAGTGTCGCGAATTACGGTTTTCGTATTGCCGTCATATTGAAGATCTATAAGATAGCTCTTCCTGTAATTCTGGCTCATGAAGACTATTACACGCGAATTATTCAAGCCTTTCTTGGCAACAATACCTTCGCAGATACTGTCAACGTTGTTTTCCAAAAAACTTGTGAGACCGGAAGTGTTGGTTCCACCCGTCCAAGGATAGAAGACGAAGATTGTCTGCTTATTGACGTTTTCTACATCAATAGCTTCATCGCCACAACTGGTGAAAGTTGCTGCTAGAGATAGCGTACATATAAATAAGGTGAAAAGCTTCTTGATCATAATTAAAAATGTTGAATGTTGAATGTTGAATGTTGAGTTGCAATCTTGCTAACGAATCAGCTTGACTAATTCAACATTCTACACTCAACATTCAACATTAAATATAATACTATTATTTCTTCTTGAGTTCCTCGATGGTTGCCTTGAGGGCAGCAATCTTCTCAACAGAGTCGCTTTCCTTCTTGCGCTCCAGGGCTACTACCTTCTCAGGTGCGTGAGCTACGAAGTTCTCGTTGCTGAGCTTCTTTCGTACGCCCACCAGGAAGCCTTCCAAGTGCTTGAGCTGAGCCTCTGCCTTCTCAATCTCGGCAGCTACGTCGATCAGGTCGCCCAATGGTACGGCAAACTCGTCGGTACCTACCATGAAGCTTGACGCATCGGCACTCTTCTCTGCGATGACCTCAATCTTATCAAGGTTCGCCATCTTCAGCGTTACGTCGTTGTAAGCCTCGAAATCGTTCTTGCCTACTACCTGGAGAGACAACTGTTCCTTCTGGGCAATGTTCTTCTGGTTGCGAACGGTACGAACACCGGCGATAATCTGCTTCACAGCCTCAATGTCGGCTGCCAACTTCTGCTCCTCGGTTGTAGGTGCTGGAATATCCAGCTTCTCGCGCATGATGCTCTCGCCATCCTTGCGGTCGTAGATGTGCTGCCACAGCTCCTCGGTGATGAATGGCATGAATGGATGCAACATCTTCAGCAGGGCATCGAAGAAACGGAGGGTAGCGTCGTAGCTCTTCTGGTCGATAGGCTGGCCGTAAGCTGGCTTCACCATCTCCAGGTACCAGGATGAGAACTCATCCCAGAACAGCTTATATACAGTCATCAATGCCTCAGAGATACGGTAGTCCTTAAACTGCTTCTGCATCTCCTCGTTCACCTCCTTGAGCTTGGCATCAAACCACTTCACGGCGATTTCTGCACTCTTAGGCTGCTCGATATCTGCCGTTTCCCAACCCTTCACGAGGCGGAAGGCATTCCAGATCTTATTGTTGAAGTTACGTCCCTGCTCGCAGAGGCTCTCGTCGAAGAGAATGTCGTTGCCTGCTGGAGCACTGAGCATCATACCCATACGAACACCATCGGCACCAAACTTGTCAATCAGAACCAGTGGGTCTGGTGAGTTACCGAGACTCTTGCTCATCTTGCGGCCGAGCTTATCGCGAACGATACCTGTGAAATATACGTGCTTGAATGGCATCTTGCCACGATACTCGTAGCCAGCCATGATCATACGTGCTACCCAGAAGAAGATGATATCCGGACCAGTTACGAGGTCGGAAGTAGGGTAGTAGTAGTTGATCTCCTCATTGTCAGGATGCTCGATACCATCAAACAGAGAGATAGGCCACAACCATGAAGAGAACCAGGTGTCGAGGCAGTCGCTCTCCTGCTCAAGATCCTCAGCCTTGATGTTGGCATTCTTCTCCTGAGCGAGTTTCAGAGCCTCCTCTGCAGTCTCAGCTACCACGAAATCCTTCTTGCCGGCATTGTCGAAGTAGTAGGCAGGGATGCGGTGACCCCACCAGAGCTGACGGCTGATACACCAGTCCTTGATGTTCTCCAACCAGTGGCGATAGGTGTTCTTGTACTTCTTAGGATAGAACTCGATATCATCGTCCATTACTGGAGGAAGGGCGATGTCGGCAAAGTGCTGCATCTTGAGGAACCACTGTGTAGAGAGCTTTGGCTCGATAGGCACATTGGTACGCTCAGAGAAGCCCACCTTATTATTATAGTCCTCAATCTTCTCCATCAGACCGGCGTTCTGAAGGTCGATGGAAATCTGCTTGCGCACGTCCATGCGGTCCATACCTACATAGAGACCTGCTGCCTCGCTGATGGTACCATTGTCGTTGAAGATATCGATGGTTTCCAAACCGTGCTTCAAACCGAGGGCGTGGTCGTTGATATCGTGAGCTGGAGTTACCTTCAAGCAACCAGTACCGAACTCGATATCTACGTATGTATCCTCGATGACAGGAATCTCGCGGTTTACGAGAGGCACGATAACGTGCTTACCCTTCAGCCAGGTATTCTTCTTATCCTCTGGGTTGATACACATGGCAGAGTCACCCATGATGGTCTCAGGACGGGTGGTTGCTACTACTGCATAGTATCCCTTCTCATCCTTGTGCATCACGTTCTCCTCATCCACCTGCTGGCAGTCCTGTTCTACTACATAATACTTCAAGTGGTAGAGCTTAGAGTGCTCGTCTTTGTAGATAACCTCCTCGTCAGAGAGCGCAGTCTGAGCCTTAGGGTCCCAGTTAACCATGCGCACGCCACGATAGATGAGTCCCTTCTTGTAAAGGTCGCAGAATACGTGGATGACCGCACGAGAGCGGGTCTCGTCCATGGTGAATGCTGTGCGATCCCAATCGCAGCTGGCACCGAGTTTGCGGAGCTGTTTGAGGATGATGCCACCATGCTCGTGAGTCCAGTCCCAAGCGTGCTTGAGGAACTCCTCGCGGGTAAGGTCGGTCTTCTTGATGCCCTGCTGAGCGAGGCGGTTTACAACCTTTGCCTCGGTAGCGATACTGGCATGGTCGGTACCTGGTACCCAACATGCGTTCTTGCCCTCCATGCGAGCACGGCGAACGAGAATATCCTGGATAGTATTGTTGAGCATGTGTCCCATGTGGAGCACACCCGTTACGTTTGGTGGAGGGATAACCACTGTATAAGGTTCACGACCATCTGGCTTAGAGCTGAAAAGCTTGTTGTCGAGCCAGTACTGATACCATTTACTTTCCACTGCTTGTGGATCGTATTTACTTGCTAATTCCATTGTTTATATCTAATTTTTATTCTTTTTCTTTCTTTTTCTTTAAAAAACGGTGCAAAGATACTAATTTTTGGGCGAAAAATACTATCTTTGCATCAAAATTATTAATTTTTGCACAAAACGATGGTTAGTAATACAGGAAAAGGACATACGAAAGAAGAAAAACTGGCGGCGTTCAGCCGCTTGCTGGATGTGCAGGACCGTTTGCGCCTGCAGTGTCCATGGGATAAAAAGCAGACATTCGAGAGTCTTCGTCCGAATACGATCGAGGAGACTTTCGAGCTTTGTGACGCCTTGATGAAGCGCGATTACAAAGATATCAAGAAGGAGTTGGGCGATGTGTTGGAACACGTGATGTTCTATAGCATCATCGGCAGAGAAGACGGCGAGTTCGATATCTGTGATGTTTGCAATCAGGAGGCAGATAAACTGATGTTCCGCCATCCATTCATCAACTGGAAGGAGGAAGGAAATTGGACGGTTTCGAATCCTGATATGTATATCAACGATGAGGGACAGGTGGTATATAGAGAGTCTGAAGAAGCAGAAACTGGGAAGGCTGGAACTGCCAGTTCGGAAGAAACCTTGGCTCTTGGCGCCAGCAAGCCGAAAACTGCTACTTCTGTTGAGAAAACTTGGGAACAGATCAAGCAGCAGGAGAAGGATGGTAATGAGCGGGTGTTGAGCGGTGTCCCTAATTCTCTTCCGTCTCTTATCAAGGCTTATCGCATTCAGGACAAGGCTAGAAATGTAGGCTTCGACTGGAAAGAAAAAGAAGATGTGTGGGACAAAGTGCAGGAGGAACTGGAAGAACTCAAGGTGGAACTGGCTAAAGGTGACAAAGAGAATTCTACCCGGGAATTGGGCGATTTCATCTTCTCAGTAATCAATGCAGCACGTCTCTATAAACTCAATCCGGATAATGCGCTGGAGAAAACCAACCAGAAATTTATCCGCCGTTTCAACTACGTAGAAGATCATAGCTTAAAGCAAGGTAAAAACTTGAAAGATATGAGCTTAGAAGAAATGGATAAACTATGGGATGAAGCAAAACTTCAGGAGAAATAGGATGATAAATAACGGTGAATCAGATAATCTTATCGACTCATCAATATAATAATAAAAACTAAAGTGTTATGAAAAAATTAGTTTATGTAACAATAGCTTTGGTGGCGCTTTTCGCAGCCAACAGTTGTAAGAACAAAAATAATGTTCCTGTTATCAGTGCAGCAGATTCGGTAGAGGTAGAGGATGCAATGAACGATTCTACCATCTATGGTGTATGCGGTGAGGGAACCTCTATGCATAGCCTGGAGCTGATTTCTGATGATGGTGACACCCTTTCGGTGTTTATTGACGATGAGAATCCTGATGTTGTTCAGGGAGGATTGCTGGCTGGCGACCGTATTGCTCTTATCGGTTATAAGGCAGAGGATGGAGAGATGATAGCCCAGAAGATTATCAACCTGACATCCCTCTTGGGTAAATGGACTTCTCTGGATAAGAATTTTGATATCTTGGAAGGTGGAGAGGTGAAGAACAATGTGAAGGCTGAAACTAATCCTTGGACTAGCTGGAAGATACTCAATGGTAAACTTTTGCTGAATAAGGATACTTTTGCCATTGACAAATTGGGTTCTGACAGTCTTATGTTGGAGAATACTCAGGGTATCTTTGTTTTCAAGCGCCAAGAGTAAGGTCATCATGTTGAACCTGTAAATTATGATTTAGTTTTGGAACCATTTAAAGTACATATATTGGGGTGTGGCAGTGCTTTGCCCACCCTTCAGCATAGTGCCTCGGCCCAGATTATTGAGATGCGTGGCAAATGCTTTATGATGGATTGTGGCGAGGGTGCCCAGATGCAGTTCCGTCGCACTCATGTTCACTTTGCTAAGATAAATGCTATCTTTATTTCGCATCTTCATGGTGATCATTGCTTTGGCTTGCTGGGACTTCTTTCTACCTTAGGTATGCTGGGTAGAACGGCTAAGTTAAAAGTTTATGCACCAGAAAGTTACGGAGATTTGTTTAAGCGTCAGATCGATTTCTTCATGCAGGGAATGGAATATCAAATCGAATTTGTTCCTGTAGATACCGAGAAGTCGCAAGTAGTATATGAAGATCATTCTGTAACCGTAGAAACCGTTCCTCTGCAGCATCGTGTGCCTTGTTGTGGGTACATCTTCAGAGAGAAACCGACATTGCCTCATATCCGTCGTGATATGATAGATTATTACGAGATTCCTGTAAGCCAGATTAATAACATCAAGAATGGAGCTGACTGGACAACGAAGGAGGGGGATGTAATACCTAATGCCAGATTGGTAATGCCTGCCGCTACTCCCCGCAGTTATGCTTATTGCAGTGATACCCGGTTTGTTCCGGGGGTGGCAGAAAAGGTAAAGGGGGTTACGGTGCTTTATCATGAGAGCACCTATACTTCGGAGAATGAGGACAGGGCTAAACTCTATTATCACAGTACGGCTCGACAGGCTGCAACTATAGCCAGAAATGCGGGTGTAGGCAAACTTCTTCTGGGACATTATAGTGCAAGATATAATAATGAAGAGGTATTGTTGAATGAAGCTAAAGAGGTGTTTACGGAAAGTTATCTTACTCAGGAAGGTAAAGTGTTCTCTATAGAATAATATAGAAACAGGGCTTGAATGTACCGGGAAACAAGGTGCAGAATAGCCTTTGATCTATATAAAATATAAAAAAAGTGCCTTGCGCCAAAAAAAGTTCATTTTTGATGCAAGGTTTTCTCTTTATATCGTTTAATCTTTAAAAAGGATTTGAAATTGGAATTGGAAAAGGAACTCTTAGACGACATCAATAGCGGCAGTCGGGCAGCCATGCACAGATTGTACGAACGCTATGTGGGGTATGCCATGGCCGTAGCGCTGAGGTATATCCCTATGCGCGATGATGCTGAAGATGTAGTGCAAGATAGTTTTATAAAAGTCTTTTCCGGCATTTCAAAGTTTGAATATCGGGGTGAGGGCGCTCTTCAGGCTTGGCTCTTGCGGATAGTGACAAATGAAGCTGTCAACTTTGTAAGGCAGCAAAAGCGCTTCACTATCGTGGACGAAGTTCCCGATGATATTGAGGATGAAGAGTCTGAAGTAGAAAGAGTTCCGCCTGCAGAACTGACAAGAATGATAGGAGAATTGCCTGATGGGTACAGACTGGTTCTTAACATGTTTGTTTTTGAACAGAAAAGCCATAAAGAAATTGCACAGCTGTTAGGCATCAAAGAAAGCAGTTCTGCTTCACAATATTTGCGGGCGAAAAAGCTGTTGGGCAAAAAGGTGAAAGATTATCTGAGCCAGGCAGATTGTAGTGATAATAAAGAGTTGAATCATATAAATGAGAAAAGTAATGAGTAACGATTGGACAAATAAACTTCGAGATCAGTTGGCTGACTACCAAGAGCCTGTCAGCCACGACTTGTGGGCTGAGATAGAACAATCGCTTGCTCAGTCTAAAAAGGTTGGTGATGAGGAAACTGATGTAAAAAAGACCCCACAGGCTCGTTATGTTGTCTTGAAAAGATGGTCAGTAGCTGCAGCGATTGCTTTATTGGGAGTAGGAGGCAGTTATGTTTATCTGCATGATGATGAACCGGGACAGGCTAACTTAGCTGTTCAGAGTTCTTTCTCTACAGCATCAGGTACAAGCAGGACTTCTTCTGCTGTCCGTGCAGAAGCACAATCGGCAGGAAGTGAAAATGCTATCTTGCTTGCTGAAAACAATTCATCTGCACATCAGGTGAATCGCCATTTATCGGGGCGTCAATTGAACTATAGTAAATCTTCTGTCTCTTTCCAGGAGAGGACTGTTGCTGCTGATAATGAAGTAATGCATGCAGCAGAGGTAGAAATGCCAGAACAGTCTGTTAATGCAGAGGTAAATGGTCGGGAATTATCTGTTTTGCAAAAGCAAAATGAGGATTCTGAAAGACAGATGGCCGTTTCTTCTAATCATGCAACCAAGCCGTTGGAAGCAGATGGTGGGCAGAAGCTTTATGCAGGCAGGGCGCAGGATGGTCATTTTGAACGCAGTTATAAGGACAAGTATGAACAGAACTGGACCATGAACCTGTATGCAGAGAATGTAAGTCTGGGCTCTGGCAGTGATGGAATGTCAAACGGCATGTATGCGTCTTCAGATCCTCTTGCTGGTGGCGGCTTTGCTGATCATGGTGTTTTCCTGGCTGCTGCTTCTCCTTTAAGATATGCAATACCGAAATATGTTGAAGCGAAACATCATGCTCCTTTGGCTATAGGTGCTCAGGTTGGTATCGGACTTGCGCCTCGTTTGTCTTTGAGTACCGGTGTCGTATATACGCGTGTTGCTTCTGATTTCAAATCTTATGGTGCTTCAGAATTTGATACACATCAGGTTTTGCATTATGTGGGTGTTCCACTTGGTTTAAACTATGAGGTTTGGAGCACGGGAGGCTTTCATGCGTACGTAATGGCGGGTGGAGAAGCCGATTTCAACGTAAAGAATGATACAAAGGTTTCTGGTCATAAAGAGGACGTGAAACGTGATGGCGTTCAGTTCTCGGGTAAGGCTTCGCTTGGTGCACAGTATGATGTTACACCACAAGTGGGCTTCTATATTGAGCCAGGTGCAAAATATTATTTTGATAATGGCAGCGAAATAGAAAATACGTTTAAAGATAAGAAGTGGAATTTTAATCTCCAGTTCGGACTCCGTATTAATCTGAAATAGTGTTTGAGTCCAATTATTAATAAATATATGTACGAACTACATTTCATTTTATAACATTACATACGAGAAAAGGAAAGGGCAGTCTGCGTGATGCATGGCTGCCCTTTATTGTTTCCTGTTTTCTTATTTCTTATTCAATAATTTTTCGCTCATATTGAGAGCGGCCTTTCTGCCGTCTCCCATGGCAAGGATTACTGTGGCTCCTCCTCGTACGATATCGCCGCCAGCGTAGATTTCTTTGATGGAACTCTGCATCTGGTCGTTTACGGCAATGGTGTTCTTCCGGCCGAGTTCCAAGCCTTCGATACTCTGTGGAACGAGTGGATTAGGACTTACTCCTACGGCAACAATTACCTGGTCGCACTCCAGCGTGATGGTCTCTCCTGTAGCTTCTGGACGACGACGGCCGCTGGCATCAGGTTCGCCAAGCTTCATCACATCGAGGACTACAGCCTTTACTGCGCCCTTATCGTCTGCCTCATATTCTTTAGGATTGTGCAATGTAAAGAAGTTGATTCCTTCTTCCTTGGCATGCTTCACCTCTTCGAGTCGGGCAGGCATTTCTGCCTCCGAACGGCGATATACCAAGGTTACGTCTGCTCCGAGTCGTTTTGCAGTACGGCAACTGTCCATAGCTGTATTTCCGCCGCCTACAACAACCACCTTCTTACCCAAGTTGATAGGGGTGTCGCTATGAGGATTGGCTGCATCCATCAGGTTTACACGGGTAAGATATTCGTTAGAAGACATGATGTTCAAGGCATTCTCTCCAGGAATATTCATGAAGTTTGGCAGACCCGCGCCTGAGCCAACGAAGATTCCCTTGAATCCTTGTTTTTCCAGATCTTTTACGGAAATGGTCTTGCCTACGATGCAGTCTGTAATAAACTTTACGCCCATCTTCTGAAGATTCTCAATCTCTACATCTACGATAGCATTAGGCAAACGGAATTCAGGAATACCATATTTCAATACACCGCCAATCTCGTGAAGTGCTTCGAAAACAGTAACATCGAATCCCTTCTTTGCCATATCGCCTGCAAAACTCAATCCGGAAGGTCCTGAACCAACTACGGCTATCTTGATGCCATTAGGTTCATCGCACTTTGGTACAGAGATGTTTCCACTCTGGCGTTCGTAATCGGCAGCAAAACGCTCCAGATATCCGATAGCTACAGCAGGCTCGTTCATCTTGAGATGTACACACTTGCTTTCACATTGCTTTTCCTGTGGACAAACTCGTCCGCAAACGGCAGGTAGGGCAGAGGTGTTCTTTAAAACCTTGGCTGCGGCAAGGAACTGGCCCCGCTCAATGTTCTTGATGAAGGAAGGAATGTTGATACTTACCGGACAACCTTCCATACAGGTAGGCTTAGGACAGTCGAGACAGCGCTTGGCTTCGGTTAAAGCCATTTCCTTGGTTAAACCGATATTTACCTCTTCCGTACGGGTTGTGGCACGATAAAGAGGGTCAAGTTCTGGCATCTTTACGCGCTCTATAGCTGTACGTTCTTTTGCTTTCATCGAAGCGCGTAACTCCTTGCGCCACTCAGCGTTACGGTCGGTCAACTCTTCGATGCTCGCATCTGTAGGTTCTACGTCCATGATTACATCCGTAGTTTCTTTCTTCTTTCCTGCGTCTACAGTTGCAAGGTGCTCTTCGAAGTGTTCCATCTCTTCGCGTTCAACATCCTTGAAAGTGCCCATGCGCTTGAACATCTCGTCCCAATCTACCTGGGCGCCGTCAAACTCAGGACCGTCGATGCAGACAAACTTGGTCTTGCCACCGATGGTCAGGCGGCAGGCACCGCACATACCGGTTCCATCCACCATAATGGTATTGAGCGAAACATCTGTGGAAAGATTATATTTCTGGGTCAGGAGACAGCAGAACTTCATCATGATAGGAGGACCGATGGCGAAAACCTTATCGATATGCTCCTGATTGATAAACTTCTCGATTCCTACGGTTACAACACCCTTCTCGCCGTAGCTTCCGTCATCGGTCATGATGATGAGCTCATCGCTAGATGCACGCACTTCATCTTCCATAATCACGAGGTCTTTGTTCCTACCCGCAATTACGGAAAGGACTCTGTTTCCTGCGGCTTTCAGTGCCTTGATGATAGGGAGCATAGGAGCTACGCCTACACCACCTCCGGCACAAATGACTGTTCCGAAGTTCTCGATATGTGTAGGATTTCCAAGTGGTCCCACCACATCGTGAATTTCATCACCTTCATTTAGGGCACAGAGTTTGGTAGATGAAAGACCTACCTTCTGCACAACCAGTGTGATGGTTCCTTTCTCAATGTCAGCATCAGCGATGGTCAGCGGCATGCGCTCGCTGTTGTTGTCTACACGGATGATAACAAAGTTACCTGCCTTTCGGCTCTTGGCTATAAGCGGTGCTTCTACATCGAAGCGGAATACTTTCTCTGAGTATTGTACTTTCTTGATAATCTTGTTCATGGGCTATTAAATTTCTTAATGCTGATATATTAATATTTCTGGTTCGCTGTTTAGAGTTTGCTTCATGGTACATAAAAATGCAAAAGGATAACATCGGCTACCTTTGTGGCAGTCGAAGTTATCCTCGTACAATATATGTTATTTTTATTTTTCGAATGTTTTGTATAATCGAGAAAAACTGAAAGTCTTACCGATACTTCAAATTAATCGAAATTTTTGTCATCAAGCATCTCGAAACCGCAATATGGAACCAATACCTTAGGTACGCGGATTCCTTCTGGGGTCTGATTGTTCTCCAAGATGGTTGCTACGATACGTGGCAAAGCAAGAGCTGAACCATTCAATGTGTGGCAAAGTTCAATCTTCTTGTCATCTGTATGGCGATAGCGGCAGTGGAGACGGTTAGCCTGGTAGCTCTCGAAGTTAGATACAGATGAAACTTCCAACCAGCGACCCTGTGCAGCACTCCATGTCTCGAAGTCGTAGCAGATAGAAGAGGTGAAGCTCATATCACCACCGCAGAGACGGAGGATATGATATGGCAATTCCAACTTCTTCAAAAGACCTTCAACATGGTCGAGCATCTCGTTCAAACTCTCGTAAGAGTGACCTGGCTTATCGATGCGAACAATCTCTACCTTGTCGAACTGGTGCAGGCGGTTCAAACCGCGAACGTCCTTACCATAGCTACCTGCTTCACGACGGAAACAAGCTGAGTAAGCACAACGCTTGATAGGGAGATCTTTCTCATCGAGAATAACATCGCGGAAGATGTTGGTTACAGGAACCTCAGCAGTAGGGATGAGGAAGAGATTATCCAAATTAGCATGATACATCTGACCTTCCTTGTCTGGCAACTGACCGGTACCACGACCAGAGTCCTCGTTTACTACGTACGGAGGCTGAATCTCCAGATATCCGCTCTTGCGAGCCTCATCGAGGAAGAATGCCTCAAGCGCACGCTGGAAACGAGCCATCTTGCCGATATATACAGGGAAACCTGCGCCAGTAATCTTAACGCCGAGGTCGAAATCTACAAGATTATACTTCTTCAAGAGATCCCAATGGCAGAGAGCATCCTCGCCGAGGTTTGGCTTTTCGCCGCCTTCTTTCACAACAACGTTGTCAGCTGCGTCCTTACCTTCAGGAACCTGCTCGCAAGGGATATTAGGAATTTCGAGCAACTGGTTGGTCATATCGTTCTGTGCTTTCTCCATGATCTCTTCAAGAGCCTTCGCGTCAGCCTTGAGCATAGCTACCTGAGCCTTTGCGCTCTCAGCTTCCTCTTTCTTACCTTCCTTCATAAGGGCACCAATCTGCTTAGCAAACTGGTTAGCCTGCTGCTTGTTGTTATCCAACTTCTGCTGAGCTTCACGACGAATCTTGTCGTACTCCAAAACTTTCTCTACGGCCTCACGAGCATTTGGAAAATGCTTCTTTTCGAGACCCTTAACTACACGTTCAGTTTCCTCACTGATAAGTTTAAGTGTAAGCATAAAATGTCTTTTAATTAAATAATTTACTATTTGTAGGCAAAAGTACAAAAAATATTTGTGATAGCGTAAAAAATTGCTGACTTTTTTACAGGGAAGGGTAGAATTAAAGTTTTTTTGTGGTTTTACAGGGTTAAGGAGCTTAGAAAGGGGGTGCGGTGTAATCCTTGCCTAAAAACTTATATAAACGAAGAAAGCCTGCTCTAGGTATGAGCAGGCTTCTATGTTGTTTGTTTGGAATAGTTTTTTCTAAAACTTTAAAAATTAAGCGTCAGCTTTTTTGGTCTTCTCAGCGTAAACCTCTGGAGAGAGAACAGAAACTGTACTCTTGTCCTTGCGGCCCTTGTGGAAGTAAACGATACCATCTGTCAAAGCATACAATGTATCATCCTTACCCTGAGCTACATTCTCACCTGGGAAGTGCTTGTTACCACGCTGGCGAACGATGATGTTACCTGCGATGATGCTCTGACCACCCCAGATCTTAACGCCTAATCTTTGTGAAGCTGATTCACGGCCGTTCTTAGAACTACCAACACCTTTCTTATGTGCCATTTTCTAATTCCTCCTAATTTTAAGCGATTACAGATTTGATTGATACTTCAGTGAACTGAGCACGATGACCGTTCTTCTTGCGATAGTCCTTGCGGCGCTTCATCTTGAAGACGATTACCTTGTCACCCTTTACGAGTGGGTTCACTACTTCTACTACTACTTTTGCACCCTCTACAGCTGGTGCACCGACAGTGATTGAGCCGTCTTTGTCAACGAGCAAAACCTTGTCGAACTCAACAGTCTGACCTGCCTCAACATCCTTGATGTGATGTACGAAGAGCTTCTTGCCCTCCTCAGCCTTGAACTGCTGACCGTTAATTTCTACAATTGCGTACATTTAATTAATTATATAAACGGGTTTCTTCGGGAGGCGTCCTGCATTGTGCCGGATCTTCTTTGAGCCCCTTCGAACTAAACTTTTCTGTAACATTTGCCCAATCCATGAGCATTCGGGGTGCAAAATTACAAATTATCTTTGATATGAACAAAATGTTGGGGAAATAAAGATTGCTTTTTAGAAAGATTTAACAGAAAAGCCTGTTTTTTATAAGAATACCGATTATTTGCTACCAGATAAGGGACTCGTGAATAGTATAATGTTCTTTATTGGGTTCAATAATATACTTCCTTAGGTTCAATGATATGTCTCCTCTGGCTCAATGATATGTCTTCTCTGGTTCAAAGAGATGTCTCCTTAGGTTTAAGGATACGACTTCTCTGGTTCAAGAAGATACCTTCGTTAAAGTTATGACTAGTGTCAGCAGCTCTGCTGAGCCTAGTCAGCAGGTCTGCTCACTATAGTCGACAGGTCTGCTGACTGCAGTCAGCAAGTCTTCCGACTCAAGTGATATTACCTTTTAATTGTATACTTTCTTCTTGGGATAATATATGCTATATGCTATTTGATGGAGGAGGTGTATAAAAAGAAAAAAGCGATGACCTTCACAGGCTACCGCTCCAAATCTTCAATAGGTATTAGTTTCCATTAAGGTAAAAAGATTGTTTTCAGGATAACTGGTTGCAAAGATACACGATATTTTTCAAATCACCAAATATTTATTTGATTATTTTTGTTGTAAATCAATTGTGTGGGTGCACAAGAGTATAAATTAACTTATTTTAGTAAGGAAGGCTGCGTAATCGATTGCAATTCTGTTGTTTTTTTGTTTTTGTTTAGATATCTTCAAAAGTATAAAGAGACGAATTTTCGAGACGGGTAGTGAAGTAGAGAAAATAAAAACAGGTTGGCACAGAAGTGCCAACCTGTTTATGGAAGATACTATTATCTTATTCTGTTTGTTTGAATCAGGAAAAAGAAGTGATTACTTCTGCTTCTTGATTTTCTCTACATAAGCATCAATGACAGCTACTGCTGTGATGTTTACAATATCCTGTACACTACTTTCTGAGTCAGTGAAGTGGATAGGCTTATTCAATCCCATCTGGATAGGGCCGATAATCTCAGCTTCAGGATTCAAACCCTGGAGAAGTTTGTATGCACCATTGGCGCTACTCAAGTTAGGGAACACCAAAGTGTTGACGTCTTTGCCCTTGAGGCGGGAGAATGGATACTTCTCATCGCGCAGATCCTTGTTGAGTGCATAGTTTACCTGCATTTCACCATCGATAGCGAGTTCCGGGAACTCCTTCTGCATCTCAGCAACGGCTTTCTTTACCTTAACAGGTGAGCCAATATTGTCTGTACCGAAGTTAGAGTAGCTTAACATGGCCATAACCGGCTCTTCGTTGAAGAACTTCACTGTACCTGCAGACAGCTTGGCAACATCGATCAGCACATCTTCGTCTGGGTGGCGGTTGATGAGCGTATCTGCGATATAATAAATACCCTTCTGGGTGTTAAGGATATGCATGGTACCGAATGTCTTATATGGCTCACGAATTCCAATTACATCTTTTGCCACCTTAATAGTATTGCTGTACTTTGTGTAAAGACCAGTGATGAATGCGTCAGCATCACCCTGTTCTACCATTGACATACCGAAGTAGTTGCGCTCGTACATTTTATCATAAGCTTCCTCGAAGCTGTAGCCCTCGCGAGCACGCTTCTCTGCCAGATGCTTGGCAAACTTTGCACGGCGGCCCTGTTCGTTATCGGCACGCATATCTACAATCTCAATATCTGAAAGGTCAAGTTTCAAACGGCTAGCAACACGGTTCAGACGGTCTGGGTTGCCCAACAGGATTGGCTGGCAGATACCCTCTTGCTTTGCCTGGACTGCAGCCTTCAGCATAGTTGGGTTGCCACCTTCTGCGAATACTACACGCTGTGGGTGAAGGCGCGCTGTATCGTGGAGTTTGCGGGTCAGTTTGGTCTCCTGACCAAGCAGCTGGCGCAAATCCTGCTTGTACTTCTCCCAGTCTGTGATAGGGGTGCGAGCCACACCACTTTCCATTGCAGCCTTAGCTACGGCAGCAGAAACTTCTGTAATCAAACGTGGATCTACAGGTTTCGGAATGAAGTATTTAGGACCGAATGTAAGGTCGTTAACGTGGTAAACATCGTTTACTACATCAGGAACCGGCTGCTTAGCCAAATCGGCAATTGCATGAACAGCAGCCATCTTCATTTCTTCGTTGATAGCACGGGCGTGAACATCGAGTGCACCACGGAAGATGTATGGGAAACCGATTACATTGTTAATCTGGTTAGGATAATCTGAACGGCCAGTTGACATTAATACGTCAGGGCGGCTGTCCATAGCGTCCTCGTAGCTGATCTCAGGTACTGGATTGGCAAGAGCGAAAACGATAGGGTTGTCTGCCATAGAGCGAATCATATCCTTGGAGAGCACGTTACCCTTGCTGAGGCCTACGAATACATCGGCGCCTTTCACAGCCTCTTCGAGTGTATGGACATCGCGGCGGTCTGTTGCAAAGAGCTTTTTCTGCTCTGTCAGATTTTCGCGGTCGCTGGTAATGACACCCTTAGAGTCGAGCATAACGATGTTCTTTACCTGTGCACCAAGTGCTACGTAGAGTTTTGTACAGCTGATAGCAGCTGCACCAGCACCATTTACGACAATCTTCACATCGGCAATGTTCTTGCCAGCTACCTCAAGAGCGTTCTTCAAACCTGCTGCAGAGATGATAGCAGTACCATGCTGGTCATCGTGCATTACAGGGATATCGAGAGTTCTTTTCAGGCGCTCCTCGATGTAGAAACATTGAGGTGCCTTGATGTCCTCCAAGTTGATTCCACCAAATGTAGGAGCGATTTTCTCTACGGTTTCACAGAACTTTTCTGGGTCTTTTTCATCGATTTCAATATCGAAGACATCCACACCGCCGTAAATCTTGAAAAGCAATCCCTTACCTTCCATCACTGGCTTTCCGCTCATGGCACCGATATCGCCAAGTCCGAGCACTGCTGTACCATTACTGATAACAGCAACCAGGTTACCCTTGTCAGTATACTTGTATGCATCGTCTGGGTTCTGCTGGATCTCAAGACATGGGAATGCCACGCCAGGAGAATAAGCAAGGCTCAGATCCGTTTGTGTGTGATAAGGTTTTGTTGGCTTAACCTCAATCTTGCCAGGACGACCAGTTTCGTGATAACTTAAAGCCGCCTCTTTTGTAATTTTTACCATAACAATATATTGGTTTAGAGTTTATTTTTCTTTCATATTCGTGGATTTTTCGCACGAAATTTAAAAGTTTGTGCAAAGGTACAAAAAAAACTTAGTAAAAAAGAATGGTTTTTTGATTTTTTTTGTATCTTTGCACAAAAATAGTCTTCAAACAAGTAAAATGACAGAAATCAATCAATATAGACAAGAACTGAAAGACAGAATTATCTCTTATGCGATGCCTGAATTCTATAAGCGTGGTGTAAAAGCTGTTAAGATGGATGAAATCTCACAGGGACTTCATGTATCTAAGAGAACTGTGTACGAGATTTTTGGTGACAAAGAAGAATTGTTGCTTGCTGGTATGATGCGTCAGCTAGAAGAAAATCGTTCGAAGTTAGAAAATTTCGCCAAGACCCAAGCGAAGAATGTGATAGATATTATCAGCTATGTCTATAAATTGCAGATGGAGCGCAATGGGATGGTGGGCGTTCTTTTTTATGAGGAGGTTCATAAGATGCCTCGTGTAGTGAAATTCTTCCAGGAAAATCATGCTCATGAACGGGAGGAGAGTGTACGTTTCTTTGAGGCTGGTGTAAAGGAGGGGCTTTTCCGTAAGGATGTAGACTTCAGTGTTGTTATGGACGTAGGACATGTGATGATGGAGGAAATCATGCACCATCAGCTCTATCGTGTTCATTCGATGCAGGAGATATACGACAATTATATTTTGTGCCTGATTCGTGGATTCTGTACAGAGCGCGGCTTGGAGCAGCTTGACCGTGCTTTGAAAGAGTAGAGGCGTTGGCTTTAATATACAAAATGTACTTTTTGAGCGTATGTGTAATTATGCTTAAAAAAGAGAAAGAGGTTTCGGAGATGCTTTATATAGGCTCACGGAACCTCTTCTCCTTACTCCTTGTATAGCCAGTGGAGGAGCGGGTTTATAACTTTTGGATAGAAGCGGAACCAACGAAACTTGGTAACAGGTTTGCCTCCGAAACCGAGAATGAATTCACGGTAGAGATTACTCTTAAGCGGAAGTCCTGCGTCCATAAAGTGGAGGTGTTGGGCATCCTGCTCCTGTGCATCAGAGAGTGCTTGCCAGATGGTCATTGTGTCCGGATGCAGATGGATGTAAGTCTTTCTCTTGAATGCAGAAAACCAAAGAAAGGCATTGCCTTGGTTGTAGATGCAGGTATAGCCGCCAATCACTTTGTCCTTATAGGTGATGATGACGTTTCTGGCATTGCTACTTGTACTCAGTTTCTGAAAGAATGTTTCGTCAGGAACAAAACGGCGAAGTTTCAGCCGATAATAATTTTTGAGCAACTGGTGATAACGATGGATGTCTTCGGGTGAAGTTGCCTCTCTACAACTTATTCCCTTTTTCTTCATTTTTTCAATCATAGCAATTTGTTTGTCTGAGAGTCGCTCTTGGGGAAGTTTGCTGTGTAGGGAGTTATGTATCTCTTGCCAGGCAATAGGTACATAGCCCAATTTTCTGAATTCCCGGTAACCCAGCATCTTTTTGCTCATTCGGGAGAACTCGATGTAAAAGCAGAGTCGTTTGTGTAAGTGAATAGTTATGCTGCGGAGTAACAATGGGAAAATAGCATTCTGTTCAGCATCGAGTGCATAAAGTCCCTCTCCGTACGCGTGTGCGTGCGTATATAAATAAGGTGGGAATAATGATTTGCGGTGATAGAGGATGACGAGCATTTGTCCTACCACCTTGTTCTCCTGTGTGGCGACAGCCATAAAAGGGGTTATGCCGGGTGTTTTTTCAAGAATCTGAAAAAGCTCCAAGCTATGAAAAAAGTCGCCTTCCAATAAATGCGGCATTTCTTCCAGTTTACCATATATTTCTACATCATATTTTCTCACGAAGGCAAAAATAATAAATTTATCATAAAAAAGCAAGAAAAAGGGCTTCTCTATCGTTATTTTTTAGTATTTTTGCATAAAAAGTAAAACTTTAAACAAAATTACGTATGAAAATAGTGTTTATTGGGGCAGGTAATCTTGCTACCAATCTTGCGCTCGAAATATCGCAATCAGAACATCAGATTGTGCAAGTTTTCAGTAGAACTAGGGAGTCGGCCTCTCTATTGGCTGAGAAGGTGAATTGTGAGCCTGTCAATGAGATGAGTAAGGTGGTCTGTGATGCAGATTTGTACATAGTTTCAGTGAAGGATGATGCGCTTGAAATGCTTATTCCTGAACTATGCAAAGGAAGAGAAGATAAGATGTTTGTTCATACAGCTGGTTCCATGCCGATGGATGTTTTCAAAGATTATGCCCGTCATTATGGCGTATTTTATCCGATGCAGACATTTACGAAAGATAAAAAGGTTGCATTCGAAAATATTCCTATTTTCATTGAGGGATGTGGTGCTTTCGAAACTTCTTTCCTGAAGAGGTTGGCAGAACCGATTTCTCGTAGTGTCTATGAATTGGATTCTGATAATCGTAAGTATCTGCACCTGTCAGCTGTTTTTGCTTGTAATTTTGCGAATCATTGCGTAGCTATAGGCCAGCAGATTCTCGAAAATCATCATATTCCTGGCAGTGTTCTCCGTCCTCTGGTTATGGAAACTATGGACAAGGCTTCTTCGCATTCGGCAGCTGAAGTGCAGACGGGACCGGCAGTTCGTGATGATAGAAATGTGATGGAAAAACAAATGCAACTTCTTGAAAAACAGCCAGAACTACAGCAGATTTATGAAATGATGAGCAAAAGCATATTCAACTTCAAAAAATAAAACGGTTGTCGGTTTAAGTTTGCAGTTAAGAATTTAAGTTCTAAAAACAGAAATAAATATGATAAATTACGATTTAAATAAGATAAAAGCAATCATCTTTGATGTTGATGGAGTACTTTCAAGACAGACCATCACGCTTTCCAGTGCCGGCGAACCTTTGCGTACTGTTAATATCAAAGATGGCTATGCCATTCAGCTGGCTCAGAAGAAAGGTGTTCGTATCGTAATTCTGACAGGCGGTAATTCTCATGCCATACAGGTACGCTATGAAAATCTTGGTGTAGAGGATATCTTCATGGGGTGTTCTGTAAAGATAAAGACTTATGAGGAGTTCAAGCAGAAATATTCAATTACAGATGAGGAAATAATATATGTAGGTGATGATATTCCTGATTATGAGATAATGCGTCGTTGCGGATGTCCATGTTGCCCAGCAGATGCATGCTCCGATATTAAAGAAATTTCTACTTATATCTCGGCTTGTAACGGAGGTGATGGTGTGGGACGTGACGTCGTAGAACAGGTACTGAGAGCCAAGGGTTTATGGCTTTCAGATGCTAAGGCGTTTGGCTGGTAGAATTTAGTTAATAGTTGAAAGTTGATAGTTTGTAGTAGAAAGTTTGCAACTGAATTTTAATCATAAAGTTCAAAGAAATAAGGTTTAAAATAGATGAATTATAAGATCATTTTGGCGAGTAATTCGCCTCGTCGCAAGGAACTTCTGGCAGGTTTGGATATTCCTTTTGAGGTGAAGGTGATTAGTGGTATTGATGAAAGTTATCCTGCTGACCTCGATGCTTATCAGGTGGCAGAATTCATTTGCAAGAAAAAGGCTGAGGCTTATCGTCCGCTTTTGAACGGAAATAATAGTGTTGAAGAGTTGGACGAGTCAGAAACTTTGATTCTTACAGCAGATACGGTTGTGATTGCGCCAACAGCTGGCGAACAGAATGACCAGGAAGGAAAGGGAGTCATTCTCGGGAAGCCTCGTGATGCTAAAGATGCCAGACGAATGCTGAAGATGTTGAGCGGAAAGACGCATCATGTAGTTACAGGTGTTTGTCTTACTACCCAGCATAAGCAGCGTTCCTTTTCAGTAACAACAGAAGTGACGTTCAAACCGCTTTCTGATGATGAAATCAGTTATTATATAAATCATTATCAGCCGTTTGACAAAGCTGGCGCCTATGGTATTCAGGAATGGATTGGTTACATAGGTTGTACGGGGTTGAAGGGGAGTTATTTTAATGTGATGGGGCTTCCGGTTCAGCGTATCTATGAGGAATTGAGGCAAATTTAGATTTTTTAAAATTAAATATTGTTCTATGTCGTAGATAATGAGTATCTTTGTGCGTTTTATGTAACTAACAAGGATTATGAGTGAAGAAATTTTAGCAAAAGCTCATGAGGTTTTGGACAATTATATGGAGAGCAATCATCACCGGCGCACTCCGGAGCGTTCCACTATCCTCGACACCATTTATTCTATGGGAGAGCATTTCTCGATAGAAGATTTGGGCAGAGAGCTACTGAAAAAGAATTTTCGCGTTAGCAGGGCTACGCTTTATAACACATTGCATCTGTTCCTGGAACTAAGGCTTGTGGTAAAGCACAGTCTGGCAGATGGCACCAAGTATGAGGCCAGTTATAGCGAGGACAATCATGTGCATCAGGTTTGCACGATTTGTGGCAAGGTAACCGAAATTGTAGCACCGCAGGTTACGGCAGCTGTGAAGGATATCAGGATGCAGCGCTTTCGTAAAGATGCTTATGCTCTTTACATCTATGGCGTATGCAGCGGCTGTCAAAGCAAGATGACTCGCAAACGCAAAAAAGAATAAGTATCAAGATAAAAAGATAAAAAATGAACACAGGTAAAGTAGATGTCCTGCTGGGTTTGCAGTGGGGCGATGAAGGTAAAGGTAAGGTGGTTGACGTGTTGACCCCTAAGTATGATGTCATTGCTCGTTTCCAGGGTGGTCCTAATGCTGGACATACATTGGAGTTTGAGGGCGAGAAGTATGTGCTTCGCTCTATCCCTTCTGGTATTTTTCAGGGTGGTAAGGTGAACATCATCGGCAATGGTGTGGTTTTGGCTCCAGACCTATTTATGGGTGAGGCTAAGGATCTTGAGAAGAGCGGTCATGATTTGAAGAGCCGTCTTTACATCTCTAAGAAGGCACATCTCATCATGCCTACTCACCGTGTACTCGATGCTGCTATCGAGGCTTCTAAGGGAAAGAACAAGGTAGGTACTACTGGTAAGGGTATCGGTCCTACTTATACTGACAAGGTTAGCCGTACCGGTCTTCGCGTAGGCGATATCCTTGACAATTTCGAGGAGAAGTATGCTGCTCACAAGGCTGCTCATCTCAAAACCATCGCAAGTCTCGGTTATACCGACTTCGATATTACAGAGGTTGAGAAGACCTGGATGGAGGGCATCGAATACTTGAAGCAGTTCAAACTTATTGATAGCGAGGTAGAAATCAATAAGGTGCTCCGTTCTGGCAAGGATATCCTCTGCGAGGGTGCGCAGGGTACTATGCTCGATGTTGATTTCGGTTCTTATCCATTCGTTACTTCTTCTAATACTATCTGTGCAGGTGCCTGCATAGGTCTGGGTATCGGCCCTAACCGCATCGGCAATGTTTATGGTATCATGAAGGCTTACTGTACACGTGTTGGTGCAGGTCCATTCCCTACAGAGCTTTTCGATGAGACTGGTGCCAAGATCCGTGACCTCGGTCATGAGTATGGTGCTGTTACCGGTCGTGAGCGTCGTTGTGGCTGGTGCGATCTTGTACAGCTCAAGTATTCTGTCATGGTGAATGGTGTTACCGAGCTTATCATGATGAAGAGCGACGTGCTTGATGGCTTCGATACCATCAAGGCATGCGTGGCATATAAGTTGAAGGATGGTTCTGTTACAACAGATTTCCCATACGAAATCGATGATGTAGAACCTGTTTACAAGGAGTTCAAGGGCTGGAAGACAGATATGACTAAGTTCACATCTGAAGATCAGTTCCCACAGGAGTTCAAGGATTATATTGCTTTCGTAGAAGAGTTCCTTGAGACTAAGATCGGTATCATTTCTATCGGTCCAGACCGTGCTCAGACTATTGTACGCAAGTAATTTATATAGTGTTTAATGTTTAGTGTTTAATGTTTACTTTGAGGGGTTTACATGGCGCTAGACATTAAACATTTAACATTCATATTAAACATTAATAAATGGCTCAGAAACCAAGTATACCAAAGGGCACGAGAGATTTTGGTCCTGTTGAGATGGCGAAACGCAACTACATCTTCAACACCATCAAGGAAGTGTATGCTCTTTATGGATTCCAGCAGATTGAAACCCCTGCCATGGAAACCCTTCAGACTTTGATGGGCAAGTATGGTGAAGAGGGTGATAAACTGCTTTTTAAGATATTGAATTCAGGCGACTATATGAATAAGGTGAGCGATGAGGATATTCATTCTCTTGGATCACTCAAATTAGCAGCGAAACTTTGTGAGAAGGGTCTTCGTTATGACCTGACAGTTCCTTTCGCACGTTACGTAGTGCAGCACCGCGAGGAGTTGCAGATGCCTTTCAAACGTTATCAGATTCAGCCAGTATGGCGTGCAGACCGCCCTCAGAAGGGACGTTACCGTGAGTTCTATCAGTGTGATGCCGATGTGGTTGGCTCTGATTCTCTCCTGAATGAGGTCGAGTTGATGCAGATTGTTGATACCGTGTTCACTAAGTTTGGTGTTCGTGTATGCATCAAGATTAATAACCGCAAGATTCTTACCGGTATTGCAGAGGTTATCGGCGAGGCTGAGAAGATTGTAGATATCACAGTGGCCATCGATAAGCTTGATAAAATCGGACTTGACAATGTAAACGAAGAGTTGCGTAATGACGGCATTTCTGAAGATGCCATTGAGAAGTTGCAGCCAATCATCTCATTGTCAGGAACTAATGATGAGAAACTTGAAGTGATAGCGAAGGTTCTCGAAGGTTCAGAAGTTGGTTTAAAGGGTGTAGAGGAAACCAAGTTTATCCTCGATACCTTGAAGACTCTTGGTTTGAACAACGAGATAGAACTGGATCTCACCCTGGCTCGTGGCTTGAACTATTATACAGGTGCAATCTTCGAGGTGAAGGCGCTTGATACTCCAATGGGAAGTATTACAGGTGGTGGTCGTTACGACAACCTTACCGGCATTTTCGGTTTGCCAGGTTTGAGCGGTGTTGGTATCAGTTTTGGTGCTGACCGTATTTATGATGTGTTAGGTGCGCTCGACCTTTATCCGAAGGAGGCTGTAAATGCTACTCAGGTACTGTTTATCAACTTCGGTGAAAAGGAGACAGCTTACTGCCTGCCTATAGTAAGTGCAGCTCGTGCAGCCGGTATCCGTACCGAAATCTTCCCTGATAAGGCGAAGATGAAGAAGCAGATGAGCTATGCCAATGCCAAGAATATTCCGTTTGTGGTGCTTGCAGGTGAGAATGAGATGGCTCAGGGCAAGGTTACGCTTAAGAATATGGAAACTGGCGAACAAACCTTGGTTACTGCCGAGGAATTGATAGCCAAAGTAAATAAATAATACTCTCTTTCTCGTCCTCTCGTGCTCGTATATGTGAATATGCAGTGCGGCAGGGCGAGAGCTTTTTATGTGTTAGCGTGTATGCCTAACTATAATTTTAGTAACTTCTAAAAACTACAGACAAATGAAAAAAATAAAAGCTATTTTATGTGTATTCATACTGGCGTTGCTGATGACATCCAGTACGAAGACAACAACGATTTTCGTAATCGGTGATTCTACTGCTGCCGAGAAAGCCGGTTTTAGAAATAATCCTGAGCGAGGATGGGGTATGGTATTACAGGGCTTTTTTGATGACAAGGTGATTGTTGACAATCATGCTGTTAATGGTCGTTCTTCTTTGAGCTTTATCAATGAAGGAAGATGGAAAAAGGTTTTGGATAGAATAAAGCCAGGTGATTATGTGTTTATCCAGTTTGGGCATAACGATGAGAAGTCAATGCCTGACCGTCATACTGATCCGGGATCTACTTTTGATGCAAACCTTGCCAGATATGTAAATGAGACCCGTGCCAAGGGTGGTATTCCTGTATTATTCAATGCGGTGGTTCGTCGCTGCTATTATTCTGCAGAATTGAAGAATGATGATGACGAGAAGCTTCGCAATAAAGTATATGATGGAAGGGAGCAGATTAATAGCGATACGCTTATCGACACCCACGGAGCTTATGTGATAGCTCCCCGCAATGTAGCAAAGCAGCTGAATGTTCCGTTTGTTGATGCTACCAAGATTACCCACGATATAGAAACGGGCATGGGTATTGAAGGCAGCCGTAAATTACATATGTGGTTTATGCCTGGCGAGAATCCGCAGGTTCCTAAGGGTAAGAAAGATAATACTCATTATAATGTATATGGTGCACGTGTGGTTGCCGGTGCGCTTGCTGATGCTGTAGCTGAGCAGGTGCCAGCGCTGAAGTCTCATGTCTGCCATTATGATTATGTAGTTTCTGCAGAAGGTCGAGGCAATTTCATGGATTTGCAGAAGGCTGTAGATGCGGTTCCTGTAGGCAAGAAGGCTGTTATCCGTATTTTGGGTGGCGAATGGAAGAAGCCAATCATCGCAAAAGGCAAGAAGATTAAGTTTGTCAAGTCATTTGGTGCTAAAATCAAATAGTAACAGGCTTTTTTAAAACTCCCGATATCTTTGAAATTACATGGCGATGTAGAAGTCTGTGCGTCGTGACATAGAACAAAATACCTCAGTTCGGGATAAGAAATAGTGCCTAAAAAAGTTGGTAATCTCCGATA
>DAWDQD010000031.1:0-33437 GCA_052349145.1 Segatella copri
TTTAACAGGTTTCGGATTGAAAGCGTGCTGAAAATCGCACCTTATCACACGCTGATATTTGGTGGTATCGGGAAATTGGCGTATCTTTGCACTGTCGTTCAAAGAAAGGCTTGTGCACCCCGCCAAGTCAACATTCAACATTCAACATTCAACATTAAAACTAAAGATTATGGAACAGAAAGGAACATTGAAATATCGTAAAGTACAGCGCACACCTCAGACTGGTGAAAACGCAGGTAAGAAGAAGTGGTATGCTACTTCGGTAACCGACCGCGAAGTGGACTTCGAGGGATTCGTATCGCATATCTCCGACCACGGCTCGCCTTACTCTCGTGGTACTATTCATGGTGTGCTGATGGATGCACTCGACCATCTGCAGGAGCTGATTCTCGACGGCAAGAGCGTGCGTCTCTCTGACCTCGGATTGTTCTCCATCGGTATGAGCTCCAAGGCGGAGGACACCAAGGAGAAGGTGACAGCTGCCAGCGTGGAGGGCGTGCACCTGATTGTGAGAAACACGAAAAGCTGGAGCAATACTGAGCTGCGCAAGAAGTGCAAGATTCAGGAGTACGGCGGCAATATCGGCACCGACGGAGAGGGCACCACAGGCGGTGGTACTACCGGTGGCGGCACTGAACAGGGCGGCGGCTCTGGCACCAGCCAAGGCGGTGGTACTACCGGTGGCGGTACACAGGGCGGCGACGGGCTTGAATAAAGCCCTCGCCTGAGGGCGGTAAGTAGAAAGCTAGCGTATCCCCCTCGCCAAGTTAACATTAACATATAACACTTAACATTAAAAAATAATAATAAAGATGATGAAAGCAAATACCTGGAAAACGATTTTGCAGATTGCAATCTCCTTCCTCACAGCCATCGCTACTACGCTCGGAGTTACCAGCTGTAGCGTGTAAAAAAAAAGATGTTTTTAAATTCTGATTCGACATAGCAAAGCCCCCGGTGCATCACGCATCGGGGGCTTTTTTTACTTTTTTACCTTTAAAAGCCTTTTTCCTTAAAAACTCCTTAAACTTTGCTTCTCTCTGCAATATTTTTAGTAACTTTGCACCCAAAAGTTAGTATACAATATGAAAATAGGAATTATCGTTGCGATGGACAAGGAGTTCGCGCAACTCAAAACATTATTGACCGAATCGCAGGTTGAGAGAAAAAACTATAAGGACTTCGTTATCGGAAAGATAGGCAATAACGAGGTGGTGATGCAGCAATGCGGCATCGGTAAGGTGAACAGTACCATAGGTGCCGTGGAAATGATTGACAACTATCACCCTGACCTCGTCATCTCTTCAGGTGTGGCTGGAGGCGCTGATATCAACCTCAACGTGACTGAGGTGGTGGTGGCAACCAACTGCGTTTACCACGATGCTTACTGCGGCGAGGAATGCGAATTCGGACAGATTCTAGGCATGCCTGCTTTCTTCAAAACATCTAAGGAATATGTGGAGAAGGCACTCGCCATCAACAACCTGCCGGGCAACAGGCACCCGAAGATCCACGCCGGACAGATTGTGAGCGGCGAATGGTTTGTAGACAGCAAGGAGAAGATGCGCTCTATCCTGGAACACTTCCCTCAGGCGATGGCGGTGGATATGGAGAGCTGCTCTATCGCCCAGACCTGCCACATCTACAAGACGCCTTTCATCTCCTTCCGCATCATCAGCGATGTACCGCTGAAAGATACCAAGGCACAGCAGTATTTCGACTTCTGGGCTAAAATGGCTGAAGGCTCTTTCAATGTTACCAAGGCTTTCCTCGAAAGTCTGTAAACTGTAAATTATCAATTATCAAGATGAATAAGATTCCAAGTTTTACAATCAATCACAATAAGCTGCTCCGCGGCATCTACGTGAGCCGTAAGGACGAAGTAGGCGGAGAAGTCATCACAACATTCGATATCCGCATGAAGGTGCCTAACCAGGAGCCTTGTCTGCACAACGGTGCCATCCATACCATCGAACACCTGGCTGCCACCTATCTGCGCAACGACGAGGAGTGGAAGGACCGCATCATCTACTGGGGACCGATGGGATGCCTCACGGGCAACTATCTCCTTATCAAGGGCGACCTGGAGAGCAAGGACATCGTGGAACTGATGAAGCGCACCTTTAAGTTTATCGCCGATTTCGAGGGTGAGATTCCGGGACAGGCGGCAAAGGACTGCGGCAACTACCTGCTCCACGACCTGCCTATGGCGAAATATGAAGCCAGAAAATATCTGGATGAGGTGCTCTGCTGCATCAGGGAAGAAAACCTCATCTACCCTACCCAGGATTAGAAACAAAAAATATGGCAAGCTTACCACTTAAGCTTGCCATATTTTTCTTTATACCAAAGTTGCCAGCCATTGACCAGATTCTGCCATACTACATAGGCACCCGGTGCTACGGCAGCAAGAGGATTCAGGAAGGTGAGGGTGAGCCAGATGCCCACTACCGTATTCTTCTGTCCCAACGCCTGACCGGCACTGATACTCGCATCGAAATGCCTGCCTACCGCCTTGCCGATGGCAAACTGGAGGAGACATACCAGCAGCGGTACAAAGAGCAGCAGAAGCATCGTTACGCCCGATACCTCGGCATGGAGCATGTTGCGAACCGTTTCGCCCATCAGTATCGTGAGGTTGAAACACCACATATAAAAGCCTAAATCCGTTACATTCTTCACCTTATCCACCCATTTTGGCAGGAACCTGCGGCTCAGCAAGGCAAGCAGCAGAGGCACCACCAGCACGGTAGTGACATTGCGGAACACCATCGCACTCATCATGAGGAACGATAAGTCTGCCCCTTTCTCTACCATCGGGAAAAGACTCGGAATGATGACCATCGTAAAAATGTTGGCGATGACCGTATAAGTGGTCAGCGAACCGATACTGCCGCCCAACTTCTCCGTAACCACAGCCACGGCGGCTGCCGTAGGACAGATGAAGCAGATGAAGGCACCCTCGAGAATCAGTTTGGTGCTGTAATCGGAGCCGAACTCAAAGATAAGCACCACCATCATCAATGACAGCGAGGTACGGATGAGCTGGAGGATGAAATGCCACGCCTTAGGCTTCATCTCCTTGATTTCTATCTTACAGAAAGTAACATAGAGCAGGGAGAACAGCACTACCGGCATCAGACTTACCAACCTCGGACCACAATAATCGCCAATGGGCACCAGGAAGGGCACATTGGCGAATATCAGGTAGCCCAATGCTCCCATAACCAGGGAGCAGGGCAATGAAAACTTTCTAAAAAATCTCCACAAAAACATTTCTGCTTAGTCTTTGTTGCTGCGCTTGCGCTTCAGGTGATCGAGCTCAATCTTGCGCATACGCATGTTCTTTGGAGTTACCTCTACGTACTCGTCCTCACGGATATACTCCAGGCACTCCTCAAGACTCATCACGGTCTTAGGAATGACGCGAGCCTTATCGTCAGAACCGGAAGCACGTACGTTGGTAAGCTGCTTAGCCTTGGTTACGTTGACTACCAGGTCGTTGTCGTGAACATGCTCACCTACAACCTCGCCTCCGTAAACCTCCTCACCCGGGTCGATGAAGAACTTACCACGATCCTGCAGCTTATCGATAGCGTAAGCAAAGGCAGTACCGGTTTCGAGCGCAATCATGCTACCGTTAGAACGGCGGCTGATTTCACCCTTGTATGGCTGATACTCCTTGAAGCGGTGAGCCATGATAGCCTCGCCCTGAGAAGCGGTAAGCACGTTGGTACGCAGACCGATGATACCACGTGAAGGGATATCGAACTCGATGTCTACACGCTCGCCCATGTTCAGCATAGAGGTCATATCACCCTTGCGGCGGGTTACCATATCAATCATCTTAGAAGCAAACTCCTCTGGTACGTTGATGGTCAACTCCTCTACAGGCTCGCACTTCACACCGTCAATCTCCTTATAGATAACCTGAGGCTGACCTACCTGGAGCTCATAGCCCTCGCGGCGCATGGTCTCGATGAGTACAGAGAGATGGAGCACACCACGGCCTGATACAATCCACTTATCGGTAGAATCCTCGTAAGGCTGTACGCGGAGAGCGAGGTTCTTCTCGAGCTCCTTGTTCAAGCGCTCCTGGATGTGGCGTGATGTACAGAACTTGCCTTCCTTACCGAAGAATGGTGAATCGTTGATGGTGAAGAGCATGCTCATGGTAGGCTCATCGACAGCGATTGGAGGCAGTGGCTCAGGATTCTCGAAATCGCAGATGGTATCACCAATCTCGAACTTCTCCAAGCCGATAACGGCACAGATATCGCCTGAATCTACATGATCGGTCTTCTTGTGGCCCATACCCTCGAAGGTGTGGAGCTCCTTGATCTTGGTCTTCTCCTGGGTTCCGTCGCGGTGGCAGATGGTAACATTCATTCCATCCTTCAATGTACCGCGGTGTACACGACCTACGGCGATACGACCAGTATAAGAGCTGTAATCGAGTGATGTGATAAGGAGCTGTGGAGTACCCTCGAGCTGCTTAGGAGCTGGGATAACCTCAATAATCTTATCGAGCAGATAATCGATATTGTCTGTTGGATGATTATAGTCCTCGCCCATCCAGCCGTTCTTGGCTGAACCGTAAACTACAGAGAAGTCGAGCTGCTCTTCTGTAGCATCGAGGTCGCACATCAGGTCGAATACCATCTCGTACACCTCTTCAGGGCGACAGTTAGGCTTATCTACCTTATTAACAACGACGATAGGCTTCAGTCCGAGCTGCAATGCCTTCTGGAGCACGAAACGGGTCTGAGGCATCGGACCCTCGAAAGCATCGACGAGGAGGAGGCATCCGTCTGCCATGTTGAGCACGCGCTCAACCTCACCACCGAAGTCAGAGTGTCCAGGAGTATCGAGGATATTAATCTTAGTACCTTTCCAATTGATAGATACATTCTTTGAGAGAATGGTGATACCACGCTCGCGCTCCAAGTCGTTGGAATCGAGCACTTCGCCGCTGTTATCCTGGCCGTCGCGGAACAGCTTACCGGCGAGCATCATCTTGTCGACCAATGTAGTCTTACCATGGTCAACGTGTGCAATAACTGCAATGTTTCTAATGTCTTGCATTTTAATTTTTACCTTAAATACTTAAATTTGGGTGCAAAATTACAAAAAAATCCCGAAATGTTTGCATAATTCGGCAAAAAGTTGTATCTTTGCACCGCATTTTTAATGAAACCACCGTGAGGAAGGTCATCAGATGCACAAAATTAAACATATTCATATTTTATTAAATTAAGTTTTTACAGCTATGTATTTAGACAAAGCAAAAAAAGAAGAGATCTTTAGCAAGTACGGAAAGTCTAACTCTGATACTGGTTCAGCTGAGAGCCAGATAGCATTGTTCTCATACCGTATTGCTCATTTGACGGAACATGTTAAGAAGAACCGTAAAGATTATACTACAACACGTGCGTTGACACAGCTTGTAGGAAAGCGTCGTGCATTGCTCGATTACTTGTATGATCGCGACATCAATCGCTATCGTGCTATCATCAAGGCCCTCGGTCTTCGTAAGTAATCAGCTTAGGCAGACACATTGCTTAACAGAACAGAATCCCATCGTTCGCAAGAGCGGTGGGATTTTTCTTGCATAAAAAAAAGAGCAGGAATAAAGATAAGAAACAGGAAACGGGCTGGGAGCGAAAAAACTCCTAGCCCGTTTTTGCATACTTACTAAATTTAAATTACCTGAGTATCTCCTTCAGCGGTTTCATCACGAATTCACGCTCCTCCATCAACGGATGAGGAACCTTGAAATCGGGCTCATCTATCACCAAGTCATCTATCATCAGGATATCAATGTCGATGATGCGGTCATGGTATTCGCTATCCACCGACTTCATGGTACGCCCCATTTCGCGCTCTATGCGCTGCGTAGCCTCCAGCACCTGGCGCGGGGCCATCGTGGTGAGAACCAGCACACAGGCATTGATATAGTCGTTGGGAGATGAATAGCCCCAAGGCTTGGTTTCGTAAAGAGCAGACTGGCGCTCTACCACACCAATCTGCTCTCCTATCTTTTCTATTACCTCGCGAATGTTGCGCTTTCGGTTGCCCAAATTCGTACCGAGACTTAAATATACCTGATACATACTTATTCACACTTTCATAAAATTGTGGATAACTAAGCTAAAACCTAGAATATCAACAACTTCTATGTGTATAAAAACTGTTTCTACCACTGTTTAATCTGGAAGCATCAACAATGAATCACCATAGCAGCCAAACATATAGCCATTCTTCACAGCCATCTGGTATGACTCGTAAACCAACTCGTAACCGCCAAAGGCTGCAGTACTCATCATCAGGGTTGACTCCGGATGATAGAAATTGACTACGGCACAGTCAGCAAGACCAAAATCGTATGGAGGGAAGATGAACTTGTTGGTCCATCCATCGAAAGCCTTCATCATACCATCGGTGCCTACAGCCGTTTCTGTTGCCTTCATCACACTGGTACCGATAGCACAGACGCGATGGCCGGCAAGTTTGGTCTTGTTAACCAGATCACATGCCTCCTGGCTGATCATCATCTGCTCTGAATCCATCTTGTGCTTGGTAAGGTCCTCCACCTCAATATCGTGGAAGTTGCCCAGACCGCAATGCAGGGTGATATAAGCCTCGTTGATACCGTTGATCTCCATACGCTTCATCAGCTCGCGTGAGAAGTGAAGACCGGTAGCAGGTGCAGTAACAGCACCCTCTACCTCAGCGAAAACACATTGGAAATCGTCCATATCATCCTCTGTAGCGTGATGATCCTCACGTGCATCGATAACGTAGCGAGGAAGCGGAGCCTCACCCAGAGCGAAGAGCGAACGCTTGAAGACATCATGATTGCCATCCTCATCATAGAGGAAACGGAGGGTACGTCCACGGCTGGTGGTATTGTCGATAACCTCGGCAACCATCTCGTTGACATCATCGAAGAAAAGCTTGTTGCCGATACGGATCTTGCGGGCAGGCTCTACCAATACGTCCCAAAGGCGCATCTCAGGATTGAGCTCACGGAGCAGGAACACCTCAATCTTGGCATCGGTCTTCTCCTTGGTACCATAAAGACGGGCTGGGAAAACCTTGGTATTGTTGAAGATGAAGGTATCGCCCTCTTCGAAGTAATTCACGATATCCTTGAACTGCAGGAATACTGGATTGCCATCGGCATCAACCATATCCTTGCCGTTTTCATCTTTCTTGTACATCTCGATGGTTTCTGACTTCTTGTGGAGAACCATGAGTCGGGACTCATCGCGGCGAGTAATCTCGAATGTACGTTCACCACTAGCCGTTTTTACCACGTGCTTTGCCTTATGTGGATAAAGTGCCACCTGATCTTTTGGCAACTTAAAGTTAAATTGTGATAGCTTCATGTTATATTTTTTATTACTTGGATGGCTGAAGGCTGTCTTCGAGAGGCTGCTCATCAAGCCATTCCTGGAAATGATCAAAACTGATGCAGTTTTCTACTGCGAAACTTCCTGCCTTGGTACGGCGGAGGGCGGTAAGGTAGGCGCCACTATCGAGAGCCCTGCCGATATCACGGGCGAGGGAGCGGATGTAAGTGCCTTTGCCGCAAACCACACGGATGCTGGCGGTCTTCTCCTCATCGTTATAATCGGTGAGTTCTATCTCGTCTACACGCACGGTCTTCGGCTTGAGCTGAACCTCTTCGCCTGCCCGGCGCAAGGCATAAGAGCGGTCGCCATTCACCTTTACGGCGCTGTAGGTAGGCGGAACCTGCTGAATCTCGCCCACAAACTGCTTAAGCGTTTCCTCCACCAGCTGGCGGGTGATATGCTTCGTAGGATAGGTGTGATTCACGCTGTGTTCCTTATCGTAGCTGGCGGTAGTAGCACCGAGCTGCAGGGTAGCTGTATACTCCTTAGTATGGGTCTGCAGCTGTTCTATCTGCTTGGTACATTTACCGGTGCAGAGCACCAGCACGCCAGTGGCAAGGGGATCGAGCGTACCGGCATGTCCTATCTTCACCTTAAAACCGAGCTTCTTGCTGAGGAGATAGCGAACATGTGCCAGGGCTCCGAAACTCGACATGCGATAAGGCTTGTCGATGGCAATAATTTCTCCTTTTCTGAAATCCATAGTGTATGTTTAGTCAACCATCTGCATATCTACACCGCAAAGGCCGCAGATGATAATGATAAGTCCTACTACGATACGGTACCAGCCGAAAGCTGCAAAACCGTACTTGGTGACATAATTGATGAAAAACTTGATGGCGAGAATGGCAACGATGAATGCCACCACTGAGCCTAATATCAATGTAAACAGGTTGTTGCCCTGGGTGAGCAAAGAGCCGCCGCCATGGCTGATGAGCTTATAAACCTCGAGACAGGTGGCACCAAACATGGTTGGCACTGCCAGGAAGAATGAGAACTCGGCTGCTGCCTTGCGGGTAAGACGCTGGGACATACCACCCACGATGGTTGACATGGAGCGCGATACACCAGGAATCATCGCTATACACTGGATGAAACCGATAATCAGGGCACGCTTGTAAGTAAGCTTGGTCTGTTCGCTGCCTTTATTGAATATCTTATCGCAGAAGAGCATGAAAATACCGCCGATGACAAGCATCCAGCCCACCAGTTGTACATTGCCAAGGTTTGACTCGATGAAATCATTGAAGGCAAAACCCAATACCACGGCAGGCACGGTACCTACAAGCAGACGGGCATAGAAATCGAACATCGCCTTCCAATAGGTCTTCTCACCGGTCTTCACAGCCTCTGGATAGAAGAATCTCTTCCAATACAGACAGATGACAGAAAGGATGGCGCCAAACTGGATGATGACAGTAAAGGCGTTGACAAACTTATCCTGGATATCTACACCCAGCAAATTTTCTACTATAATCATGTGGCCCGTACTGGATACAGGCAAGAACTCGGTCAGTCCCTCTACGATAGAGATAATGATAGTCTGAATAAAATCCATCTAATAATAATATGTATATTAATTATAAATTATTCATTGTCTTTCGGTTTGTGAATCACCGCATAGATGATTGAAAGGAAACCTATCAATGTTACAGTTGGTGCTACAACGATGCGACGGGTACTGAAAATATCAGTATCGAAGGTATGCTCGTTAGAACCGGCGCCACTCATCAGCAGAAAACCGATGATGATAATCGCCATTCCGATGCCTAACAAGATAAAGTTCATCTTGTCGAATGCTAAATTCTTCTTATCCATTATTTTTAATGTTTAATGTGTAATGTTTAATGTTTAATAAAGCAAGAGAATTCTTCACTCTTCCCTTATATTTTATACAAGTCTCCCGCCTTCATCTTCAGGAACTTATTGACTGAGATGCAGGCGCAGAAGGCGGTGATGATGATACCGAATAGGAAGACGGAGCCGCCGGTGATGGCAAGTTCCTGCCAGCCCAAAACATTCATCAGTTCCGGTTCGTGGAGCGACCATGCATAGAGACAACCGCCCAGAAAACCATCTGCCAGCAGGGCTGAAACAACACCCACAAGCACAGCCTTGCGCAAGAACGGACGGCGGATAAAGCCCCAGGATGCACCTACCAACTTCATCGTATGGATGGAGAAACGGCGGGCATAGATGCCCAGACGCACCGTATTGTTAATCAGCGAGAACGAGATGAAGGTGAGCAGGGCTGCTACAATCAGTAATCCGATACTGATCTTTGCCAACGAATTGTTCACCTGTTCTATCAGGTCGTGCTGATAAGTAACCTCGGTGACACGCGGATATGCCTTCAGTTCCTTGGCAATCCACTTCAATGAATCATTGTTCGCGTAATCTGCCTTCATCGTAATCTCTATGGAAGGCTGGAAAGGGTTGACACCGGCAAACTCGCTCGGGTCGGCACCCAAATCGCGGGTAGCTTCTTTCAGTGCCTCTTCCTTGGTGATATAAGTCAGCGTATTGACATAAGGTCTTGCATTCAGGCGTTTACACATCTGCAATCCCTCCGGGTTAGTCATATCCTGTTCGAGCATTACCTGTACCACGAGATTCTCCTTCACATAGGAAGATAGATTACGTCCCATGAGGACAGAGAAGATAACTAATCCCAACAAAATGAGCACCATAGCGGTACTGATACACAAAGTAATGACCTGCAATCCACGATGATTGCTAGGCTTATATTGTTTCTTTCTCATTTTTAAAAATCTTTACTAACTTAAAACCAAAAGGGCACAATGACCCAAATTGTCTGCAAAGATACGCATAAACGAAGAAATTACAAAATAAAATAGCATTTATTTACATTTATTCAATTAATTAATCGAACCACAGGCAAAAGTTAAGTTCAATTGAAAAAGGAAAAGGGCCAACCTCACGGCCAGCCCTTCACATACTAAGTAAAATTCAAATAGGTATGACTTGAATTTACTAATTTACAAATACAATATTAGGGATGAAAAAATCCCAACATCTACACAATCTTTACATCTTAGTGATGACACCCTTCTCTGAACTCTCCAGGAACTGGATGATGTTCTGAATCTCCGGTCCATCTGGCACCTGATCTTTGATCTGGTTAATGGCATCGAAGAGGGATGTCTGACCATGGAATACCAGTCGGTAGGCATTAGCAATATGCTTGCGAACCTTCTCGGTAAGCTCAGCTGCTTCCATGATGATGGTGTTAGGACCTGCATACTTCACAGGCTTTCCACCGGCAATGATATAAGGAGGAATATCCTTAGAGAAGGTAGTACCTGCCTGAATCATCGCCAAGTCGCCTACTCTAGTCGTGGCGTTCTCTACTACAGATGTTGAGTAGATGACACCGTTACCAATCACACAGTCGCCCGCAATCTTGGTACCATAACCGAATACGCAACCGTTGCCGATTACGGTATCGTGAGAGACATGGGCACCTTCCATCAGGAAGTTGTTGTTGCCCAGAACGGTCTTGCCGCCCTTATGGGTACCACGGTTGATAACCACGTTCTCACGGATGGTATTGTTATCGCCGATTACTACCTCACTCTCCTCACCTGTAAAGTGGAAGTCCTGTGGGAGGGCAGCGATAACGGCTGCCTGGAACACCTTATTATTATTACCCATGCGAGTACCGTTCATGATGCTCACGAATGGATAGATGGTACAGTTGTCGCCGATGACCACATCGTCCTCGATATAGACGAATGGATATATCTTGCAGTTGTCTCCAATCTTAGCCTTTGGAGAAACCTCTGCCTTTGGACTTATTATACTAGCCATAACTATAAACTATTAATTATTAACTATAAACTACTTAGCTCCTCCACCCAATGCATAGTAGAGATTTACTACTGCCTGCATCTTGTTGAAGTCATCAGCTACCTTAGAAAGCTGTACGTTGAGGAGTGAAGACTGTGCCTGGATGATTTCAAGGTAAGAGCTGCCTGCAATACCCATCAATTCCTTGGTAGATTCTACATTCTTCTCGAGTACTTCTATTCGCTTCTGCTCTATCTTGCTCTTCTCATCAGAGTAGTTGTAGAGAACAAGCGCATTGCTCACCTCGCTACCAGCCTTCAGCACGGTATTCTGCCAGGTGTTGTAAGCCTGCTCATACTGCATCTTAGCCACCTTCAAACCGGCAATGATACGGCCGTTCTGGAAAATTGGCTGGGTAAGAGAACCTACAGCTGAGAGCAACCACTTACCTGGGTTCACGATGCCCATACCAGCTGAATTGGTGAAGGCACCTGTACCGGAAATGGTGATAGATGGATAGAACTTGCTGCGGGCGGTCTCTACACCATAGAAGCACTGGGCAAGATTCATCTCGGCTGCGTGGACATCAGCACGGTTGTTGAGCAACTGGATGCCTACACCGGTTGAGAAATTAGATGGAAGACTCTGGTTATCCAACTTGCCACGGGCGATGCTATGTGCCTGGTCGCCGATGAGCAGACTCAGAGAGTTCTCTGTCTCACGAATCTGGCGCAACAGATCGGTCTTCTGGGTCAACACAGAATAGTAGTTAGACTCAGCTGACTGGATGGCTGGTGTACGGTAACCCAATCTGAGATCGTGCATTTTCTGCATAGTCTCCCAAGTATCCTTGGTCAATCCTTCCATATTGTTAACCAACTCCACCTGCTTGTCGAGCATCAACAGAGTATAATACATGTTGGCGATGTTGGCGATGAGGTTGGTCTTGACAGATACCTGATAATCCTGCAACTGGAGCAGCGCCATCTGGGCACTGCGCTTCTGAGATAGCAGATTGCCGAAGAGGTCTACCATCCAGCTGGCTGTAACAGGCATCGTGTAAGTCTTGGTGGCAGCCTGACCATCCCAGGAAGCGATGGTTCCCTGAGGAGTGAAAGACAAGGCAGGCAGGAATGCCAACTTAGCACACTTCAGCTGCTCTTCTGCTATCTTCACGTTCAAAGCCGCATTGAGGAGGTTGACATTGTTGTTCAATCCCTTCTCGATGAGCGACTGAAGCTGAGGGTCGGTAAAGACACTGCGCCAAGGGATATTGGCGAAGGTAGTAGTATCCTTTACAGCCAAAGTATCTGTATCAGAAGCTACATCGCGAACGATACCGCTGGTCTTCACATCCGGACGCTCATATTTTCCGTAGAGAGTCTTGCAGCTGCTCAGGGAGAGCGCTGCGAGACCCAATATGATGATATTTAAATTCTTTTTCATTGTTTCCTTTGAAGTTACATTGCGTTATTACTTCTTCTCGATACCCTTCTTCTGATGAGCTGCGTTGGCATACTGCTCCAACTCGGCAGCTACCTCCTCGTTCAACTCATCCTCGAACTTCATTGGGGTCAACTTCTCCTGCAACCACTGGAAGACTGCGAAGAGAGCAGGAACCACGAAGATCTGGCAGATTGTACCGAGCAACATACCACCTACGGCGGCAGCACCCAGGGTCTGGTTACCATTCTTACCTACACCTGATGCGAACATCAGAGGCAACAGACCGATAACCATCGCCAGAGAGGTCATCAGGATAGGACGGAGACGGGCACCGGCACCCAGGATAGCTGAGTACTTGATAGCCATACCCGTACGACGACGCTCGAGGGCGAACTGTACGATAAGGATGGCGTTCTTTGCCAACAGACCAATCAACATAATCAACGAAATCTGCATGTAGATATCGTTAGAGTGACCGAAGAGGTTGGTGAAGATGAACGCACCTGCCAAACCGAATGGGATAGACAGCACTACAGACAATGGCAAGATGTAACTCTCGTACTGGGCACTCAAGATCAGGTAAACGAATACGATACAGAGTGCAAAGATCAAACCTGTAGAGTTGCTGGACTCAGCCTCAGAACGGGTCAAGCCAGAGTACTCATAGCCGTAACCCTCTGGCAATGTCTCCTTGGCAACCTCAGCAATCGCCTTCATACCGTCACCGGTAGAGTAACCGCTGTTAGGAGTTACAGATACATCCATAGAGGTAAACAGGTTGAATCGGGTGATGTTAGCAGGACCATAAATCTTCTTCAAGTTCACGAACTCGCTTACAGGAGACATGGTGCCATCAGCACAACGCACATAAATCTTGCTCAGATCGTCTGGACGCATACGACTCTCAGGACCAGCCTGAATCATCACACGGTAGAGCTTACCATAAGCATTGAAGTTAGATGCGTAGAGACCACCGAGATAACCCTGCATCACAGCCAATACAGAAGATGGAGAGATACCTGCCTGCTTGGTCTTGGCAACATCTACATCCACCATATACTGAGGATAGTTAGGGTTATACTGAGTCTGAGCGGTCTGAATCTCAGGGCGCTTGTTCAACTCAGCCAGGAACTTCTTCACATTATCAAAGAACTTGTTCAAGTCGCCACCAGTCTTATCCTGCATGGTCATGGTAATACCATTCTGCATAGAGAAACCGGAAATCATAGGTGGAGCAAAGGCAAGAACCTGTGCATCCTTGATCGTAGCAGTCTGCTTGTAGATCATACCCAATACAGAAGTATATTCCATTGGGTTGACAAACAGCGCCTCGATACCGCCACCTGTACAAGCCTCCTTGATACGGTGGAAGAATCCACCCGGACGCTCCTCGAATGGCTTCAGCTTCACGATGATGGTACCCTGGTTAGAACCGGCACCACCGATAAAGCTATAACCCATGATGGCGTTACGGGTTGCGATGGCTGGGTTGTTAGCCAGCATCTTATCTACCTGCTTAACCACCTCGGCTGTGCGTTCCTGAGAAGTACCAGGAGCTGTAGAGATACAAGCGAAGATAGTACCGGTATCCTCATCAGGCACCAGACCCGTCTTGGTAGTACCCATCAGGGCAACCAGACCTACGATGCTGACAGCCACGAGGCTACCAGCGATGACGCCATGATTGATAACCCACTTGACACCACCCTTATACTTATTGGTAATCTTATCAAACTGATAGTTGAATCCAGCGTGGAAACGGTCTACGAAAGACATCTTCTTCTCGTGACCCTCCTCGTGTGGCTTCAGCAATACGGCACAGAGCGCAGGAGACAAAGTCAACGCGTTGATAGCCGAAATAACGATAGATACCGCCATGGTTACACCGAACTCACGGTAGAAGTAACCGGAAGTACCACCGATGAATGATACAGGAACGAACACGGCAGACATCACCAATGTAATAGAGATGATAGCGCTTGAAATTTCGTTCATCGCATCGATAGATGCAGTAAGGGCACTCTTGTAACCCTGGTCGAGCTTGGCGTGAACCGCCTCGACCACCACAATGGCATCATCGACCACAATCGCAATAGCCAGCAGCAGGGCTGACAGCGTAAGCAGGTTGATGGAGAATCCGAAGATCCAGAGGAAGAGGAACGTACCGACCAGAGCCACAGGTACGGCAATCATAGGAATCAGCGTAGAACGGAAGTCCTGCAAGAAGATATACACTACGATGAACACCAGTACCAGGGTAATGATCAAGGTGAAGATAACCTCCTCGATAGATGCGAACAAGAATTCGGTAACATCCATCAGGATGACATTCTTCAACCCAGGAGGATAACTCTTCTCCAGTTCATCCAACGTCTTCTTTACGTCGCTTGCAATCTGGGTAGCGTTGGATCCGGCAATCTGCTGAACCATACCCATCACGGCAGGCTGACCATCATTGAGCAGGTTTACATTATACTGCAAACCACCCAACTCAATCTTGGCAACTTCGCCCAAACGGAGCGTCTGACCGGAAGTATTGCTCTTGATAAGGATGTTCTCATACTCCAATGGAGTCTTCAAACGACCTTTGTAACGCAAAGTATATTCATACTGCATATCAGAGCTTTCACCAAAGCTACCAGGGGCAGCCTCGATATTCTGCTCTGCCAAAGCCTGAGAAACATCAGAAGGAACCAGTCCGAACTCCTTCATTTTCTCTGGCTTCAACCAGATACGCATAGAGTAGTTACGGGTAGAAGGGCTTTGCACATCACCCACACCATTGATACGCTTCAACTGAGGAATGACGTTGATCAAGGCATAGTTGGTAACAAACTGGTCGTCGTAACGGCCATCGTCTGTAGTCAGAGCGAACATGATAACGTTGGAACTCTGTCGCTTGGTTACTGTGACACCCACCCTGGTAACCTCGGCAGGCAACAGAGACTGCGCCTGAGATACACGGTTCTGTACATTGACCGCAGCCATATCTGGGTCGGAACCCTGCTTGAAGTAAACGGTGATCTGAGCAAAACCAGAGTTAGACGCAGAAGAGGTCATATAAGTCATGTTCTCCACACCGTTGATACTCTCCTCCAGCGGAGCAACGACAGAGTTCAACACCGTCTGGGCATCTGCACCCGTATAGGTAGCAGTTACCGAGATGGTAGGCGGCGCGATATTCGGATACTGCTCGATAGGCAGCGATACCAAGCCGATAATACCCAGCAAGACGAAGAAGATGGAAACCACCGTCGAAAGTACCGGGCGCTTTATAAAGTTTGTAAATGACATAATTTACTATTTTTCTTTATACCTTATTATATATTACTTCTTTCCGCCCATAGCAGTAGCGAACGCATGAGCGTTACCCTGAGACTCAGCCAACTTGGCAGCCTCAGCAATCTTCTGATTGTAACGCTCCAGAGTGATAGGCTTGATCTGCTGGCCATCGGTCAACTTGGTAATACCCTTCAAAACAATACGATCGCCTACATGAAGACCTGCAGTTACGATATAGTTCTTGCCATCATCCTGTGGATTGACCTTGATCTCAGAATACTTCACCTTGTTATCCTTGGTTACGATGTAAACGAAAATCTTATCCTGAACCTGAGAGCAAGCCTCCTGAGGGATAACGATAGCGCTGTTATGATCGTTAGGAACGACGATAGAACCTGCACCACCACTCTTCAGCAACTTCTCTGGGTTAGCGAAGTGAGCGATGAGAGAGATAGAACCGGAAGTAGCATCGATGACACCACTCATCTTAACCACCTTACCTGGGTGATTATAGATAGAACCGTCTGCCAACTGCAACTTAACAGCTGGGAACGCTGCGATGGCTGCCTGAACGCTGCCATTGGTCTTAGACATGCTCAAGATCTGAGACTCAGAGAGTGAGAAGAACACCTCCATAGTGCTGATATTGGAAACGGTAGTAAGAGCCTGACCAGAAGCACTTACCAGAGCACCTACCTTGAAAGGAAGACTACCTACTACACCAGCAGAAGGACTGGTAACGGTACACCAAGCCAACTGCTCGCGGGCAGAAGCCAAAGCTGCCTCTGCCTGAGCTACCTGAGCCTTAGCTGTTGCATAGCTGTTAGCTGCTGTAGAGAGTTCATATTCACCGATAATCTTGCTATCATACAATTTCTTATTGTTCTGATAGGTCAACTTGGCTGTATTAGCCTGTGCCTTAGCTGTGTTTACAGCGGCAGCTGCAGAACGGACAGCAGCCTGATAGGTCTCGCTATCAATAGAGAACAAAGCCTGACCTGCTGATACAGTCTGTCCCTCGTGTACAAAAACCTTAGTGATAAAACCAGAAACCTTAGGACGTACCTCTACATCCTGGATACCCTTGATGGTAGCAGGATAGGTAGTCTGCAATGCGGCGCTGGAAGTACCGATAGTAGCCACAGCGAACTCATCGTCGCTGAAGTCAGGCAGACCACCTTTCTTACTTCCACCACATGATGTCAACGCAGCAAGAACACAAACTGCTGCAACAAACAAAACGCTTTTAATTTTCATACCTATTTTTATATTATAAATTTATTATTTTATCTTTTATCTTCTCTTATTCAAAAGTCTTTCCGTCCTCTAGCGAAAACTTTTATGCGCCTTTAAGTTTTAAAAGCACTGCAAAAGTACTAATAATAAATGAATAACGGCTCGCAAGGAGCCGTTATTTAACAAAAATTATTCTCTATTTTGAGTTTTCTGCATTTACCAATCCCATCTCCTGAGCCTTCTTCATCAGAAGTTCCATCAACGGTTCACGCTCATTAGCCACCTTATTGTCCAATACAGCATCCTTGAGATACTGCTTCAGGGTGCCTACCTCACGGCAAGGGGTAAGATGGAACAACTCCATAATCTCATTACCATCGATGCATGGCTGGAGAAGTCGCTTATAATCACGTTCCTGCAGATCAACCAGTTTCTCGCGCACCATCTTGAAATTATCCAGAAAACGCTGCTTGCGCACCTGGTTCTTGCTGGTGATATCAGCCTCGCAGAGCGTCATCAGGTCGTTGATGTCATCACCGGCATCATTCAGCAGGCGGCGAACGGCACTGTCGGTAACCTCCTCATCAGCAATCACAATCGGACGCATGTGGAGTTCTACCAGCTTCTGCACATACTTCATCTTCGCATCCATCGGAAGTTTCATACGGCGGAAGATACCCGGAATCATCTTTGCACCTATAATATTATGACTGTGGAATGTCCAGCCGATATTGTTGTCCCAGCGCTTGCTCTTCGGTTTACCGATGTCGTGGAAGAGAGCAGCCCAGCGGAGCCAGAGGTTATCTGAATGCTTGCACACATTCTCGAGCACCTCCATCGTATGGTCGTAATTATTCTTATGTGCTCTGCCGTTACGGGTTTCCACCTTGTCCATCGCAATCAGTTCCGGCAGAATGAGATCGAGCAGACCTGTATCTTTCAGGTAATAGAAACCGCTGCTTGGGTGCTTGGAGAGCATAATCTTGTTCATCTCGTCGCAGATTCGCTCAGCACTGATAATCTTCAGGCGCTCGGCATTGCGGGAGAGCGCATCATAGGTCTCCTCCTCTATCTGGAAATTGAGTTGGGTAGCGAAACGCACGCAACGCATCATACGCAGCGGGTCATCAGAAAAAGTGATATCCGGGTCGAGCGGAGTGGCAATAATGCCATCTTCCATATCGTAGACACCATCAAAAGGATCTACGAGTTCTCCAAAACGGTCTTTGTTCAGGCAGATAGCCATCGCATTGATGGTAAAGTCGCGGCGATTCTGGTCATCCTCCAGCGTTCCATCTTCCACAATAGGCTTTCTGGAATCGCGATGATAGCTCTCCTTACGGGCGCCAACAAACTCCACTTCTGTATCCTGATATTTCACTTGTGCTGTTCCGAAATTACGGAACACAGAGAGATGCGCCTTTCTCCCGAGCATCTTCTTTAAGGCAGAAGCTACCTCTATACCGCTACCAACCACAACGACATCAATATCATTGGAAGGTCGCTCCAGGAAGAGGTCACGCACATATCCACCTACTACATAACACTCCACAGACAGCCCATCTGCTGCCTCTGAAATCTTATGAAATATATCCTTATCCAGTATCTGTGCCAGTTCGGCATTGGTCAAATTTCTCATACTCTTTTTACTTTCGGGGTGCAAAGTTACAGCAAATCGAAGACAATACAAAATAAAAAAAGATTTTTTTTGTTTTAATTGTTGAGATGCCGCGTAACTTATCAAAAGTTACAGCAAATTAAGCGAAAAACAAAATAATTATTTGGCTATTTCATAATAAATGCGTAAATTTGCACCGAATTTCGAAATTATTATGGCAGATTTATTGAAAACAGAACAGCAGTTTAAGGATGTCATGAGTGAATGCAGGACATTATTTGAGAAGAAGCTTCATGATTATGGAGCCTCTTGGAGAATCTTGCGCCCTTCTTCTCTGACAGACCAGCTCTATATCAAGGCGAAGCGCATCCGCTCGCTCGAAATCAAGAAAGAATCTTTGGTTGGCGAAGGTATCCGTCCGGAGTTCATTGCCCTTATCAATTATGGTATCATAGGACTCATCCAGCTCGAAAAGCCTTTCGTGGATGAGGTGGATATGACACCCGAAGAGGCTATGAAACTATACGACCTCCATGCAAAGGAGGCACTGGAACTGATGCTCAGGAAGAACCATGACTATGATGAAGCATGGCGCTCGATGAGAGTCAGCAGTTATACAGACTTCATCCTGACCAAGATTCAGCGCGTAAAGGAAATTGAAGACATCGCAGGCGCTACCCTCGTTTCTGAAGGTATTGATGCCAACTATATGGACATCATCAATTATGCCGTCTTCGGTGCCATCAAAATGAGCGAGAAATAAAAATATAAAATGATGAAGAATAAGGCAACTCACATATTAACAAAGATAGCGGTCAATATCGGGCGACTGCTGATGGCAATAACCTTCATTTTCTCAGGATTTGTGAAGGGAATTGACCCATTAGGCACGCAATACAAGATAACCGACTATCTGGAGGCGCTGCACATCGACTGGATGTTCCCTTCATGGAGCACCCTGGTGATGTCGGTATTACTAGCCACTGCAGAGTTTGCCATCGGTATCTTCCTCCTCTTCGCCATCCGACGGAGACTGATGAGCAAGATCACCCTTGCCGTGATGAGCGTGATGACGCTGATTACCCTGTGGATCGTTATCGCAGACCCAGTAAAGGATTGCGGATGCTTCGGTGATGCCGTAGTGCTCACCAATATGGAGACATTCATCAAGAACATCATCCTCCTGATATTCGCCGTCCTGCTTTGGAGAAAGCCGCTGGAGATGCAGAGACTCATCTCGAAACAGACCCAGTGGGTGGTGATCAACTACACCTTCCTCTTCTCCATCGTGATGAGCATCTGGAGTCTGTGGTATCTTCCGCAATTCGACTTCCGCCCTTATCATATAGGTGTCAACATCGCCAAGGGCATGGAGATACCGAAAGGAGCCAAGCAACCCAAGTTTGATACCACCTTCATCCTGGAGAAGAACGGAGAACGGAAGGAGTTCACATTAGACAACTATCCCGACTCCACCTGGACCTTCATCGACAGCAAGACGGTTCAGACCGAAGAAGGTTACGTACCTCCAATCCACGACTTCAGCATAGCTGATGCCAAGACGGGAGAAGACATCACCCAGGAAGTGATTCACGATAAAGGCTACACCTTCCTCCTGGTTTCGCCACATCTGGAATTTGCCGACGACAGCAACTTCGGTAATATCGATGAGATTTACGAATATGCCAACGACCATGGCTACCGTTTTCTCTGCCTCACGGCAAGTACGGAGAAAGCCATCAAGCACTGGCAGGACATAACAGGAGCAGAATATCCCTTCTATGTCACAGACGAGACTACGCTGAAGACGGTAATCCGCAGCAACCCAGGTCTTCTTCTGCTGAAGAACGGAACCATCATCCAGAAATGGAGCCACAACGATTTGCCTGACATGACAGAGATTGGTGACAAGCCACTGGAGAAGACCGAGATAGGCAAGATGCCGGAAGTAAGTGCCGCCAAGAAGATAGCCGGCATCATCTCCTGGTTCATCATTCCACTGGTACTCCTCACCATTGCCGACCGGCTCTGGGCTTGGGGCGCCTGGATCAGAAAGAAAGAGAATTCGAACAGAATATTATCAACTTTTAAAAAGAAAAGAAAAATGAGAAAGAAAATTGTAGCAGGTAACTGGAAAATGAACATGAACCTGCAGGACGGTGTTGCTCTCGCTAAGGAGATCAACGAGGCATTGGTAGCAGACAAGCCAAACTGTGACGTAATCATCTGTACTCCATTCATCCACTTGGCTTCAGTAGCTCAGGTTTTGGATTCAGAGATTGTAGGTCTCGGTGCAGAGAACTGCGCAGACAAGGCTAAGGGTGCTTTCACAGGTGAGGTTTCAGCTGAGATGGTAAAGAGCACAGGTGCTCAGTATGTTATCCTCGGTCACTCAGAGCGTCGTCAGTACTATGGCGAGACTGCAGAGATCTTGAAGGAGAAGGTAGAGTTGGCTTTGGCTAACGGTTTGAAGGTTATCTTCTGCTGCGGTGAGACTCTCGAAGAGCGTGAGGCTGAGAAGCAGAACGAGGTAGTAAAGGCTGAGTTGGAAGGTTCAGTATTCCACTTGAGCGCTGACGCTTGGAAGAACATCATCCTTGCTTACGAGCCAATCTGGGCTATCGGTACAGGTAAGACTGCTACTTCTGACCAGGCTGAAGAGATGTTGGCATACATCCGCTCTATCGTAGCAGAGAAGTATGGCAACGAGGCTGCTGAGGAGACTTCAATCCTCTACGGTGGTAGCTGCAAGGCTAGCAACGCTCCTGAGCTCTTCGCTAAGCCAAACATCGACGGTGGTTTGATCGGTGGTGCTTCTTTGAAGGCTGCTGACTTCAAGGGTATCATCGACGCTTGGAAGAAGTAATCTCATAAGGATATTACATTTCCCGAAGGGATGCCTTCTCGTGAAGCGCATCCCTTCATTCTTCATTACACCTTATTATATATAGAGATCCAAAAATAAGGTACTGTTTTAAAACAAGATGACAAAAAAATAAAAGGAATAGTCATGAAACAATTCGTCACATTATTGATTATGATCCTCTGCTCAACATTCACAGCTAATGCGCAGAACTACCTGGACCATCTCAAAAAGAAGGAACCGGGAAAGGGTGTTGTAACCGTGAACCAAAGTAAGGCGATTGATGAACTGGTAAACGGAAAACAAGTGATTCCACAAGACGACAAGACTAAGACTACCCCACAGAAAAAAGAAAAAGAGCCTGAAACTCAGCACAAGCAGGGTCCTGATTCCCTGAAAAAGGCTGAGCCACAGCATCGTGAGGCAACCCGAGAGAATGCCCACGTGAACAATGCCCAAAAGGCAGAGAACAAAAACGAAGAAAAAGAGACACCTGTAGTGGATATGCGCAAGAAAGTGATGCGCAAAAGCTATAAGGTTACAGGATATAGAGTACAGGCTTTTGCTGGCGGCAATTCACGTAACGACCGTCTGAAAGCAGAACGGACAGGCAACCAGCTAAAAGTTCATTTCCCTGAACAGCCGGTTTATGTTCATTTCTACTCACCAAGATGGATTTGCCGAATGGGCAACTTCCGCAGCTTAGCTGAAGCCCAGAAGATGCTCGCCAAGGTTCGCTCCCTGGGATACAGACAGGCATGCCTTGTAAAGGGACTGATTACGGTACAGTACTAGTTAATAGTTGATAGTTGATAGTTAACAGTTTACAGCATTGATGCCGTAGGTCTAACTATAAACTATTAATTGTAAATTATTGACTATTAATTAAGAATTATAAAATAAATAAGATGAATACAGAAACAGAATTTCGCGAGGGATTGGACGAACTCGCAGAACACTATACTGAAGTATTAAAGCTCTTGGGAGAAGACCCTGAACGTGAAGGACTTGTAAAAACACCGATGCGAGTAGCCAAGGCTATGCAGATACTGACTCGTGGCTATACACAGGATGCACACAAGGTATTGACCGATGCCCTCTTCGAAGAGAAATACAACCAGATGGTCATCGTGAAAGATATTGATTTCTTCTCGATGTGCGAGCACCACATGCTTCCTTTCTATGGCAAGGTGCATGTAGCTTATATCCCAAACGGAAAGATTACCGGTCTGAGCAAGATAGCCCGTGTGGTTGATATCTATAGCCACCGTCTCCAGGTACAGGAGCGTCTTACCCAGCAGATTAAAGACTGCATTCAGGAAACATTGAATCCTCAGGGTGTGATGGTTGTGATAGAAGCCAAGCACATGTGCATGCAAATGCGAGGTGTAGAGAAACAGAATTCTATTACCACCACCAGCGACTACAGCGGAGTTTTCAATTCACTGAACACCCGCCAGGAGTTTATGAGTCTGCTGAGAGGAGAAACGAAGAGAATTTAAATATAATGATTAGTTAATAGTTATTAGTGATAATCGTTAGAGTCCATAAGTAATCACTAATCACTACTAAATAATCAATACTAAATAATCAATAATCACTACTAAATAATCAATAAACACAATGTTAAGGTTTATATCTTGGAATGTAAATGGCCTGCGCGCTTGCGTAGGCAAGGACTTCGAGAACCAGTTTAAGGAACTCGATGCCGACTTCTTCTGCCTGCAGGAAACAAAGATGCAGGAGGGACAGCTCGACCTTCAGTTTGAGGGCTACGAGAGTTATTGGAACTACGCTGAGAAAAAAGGATACTCCGGTACAGCCATTTATACCAAGCACAAGCCTTTGAGCGTAAGTTATGGCATGGGCGTAGAGGAACATGATCATGAAGGCAGAATCATCACGCTGGAATATGACCAGTTCTATCTCGTTACCTGCTACACACCAAATTCTCAGACAGAGCTCAAGCGCCTGGATTATCGCATGACTTGGGAAGACGATTTCCGCAAGTTCCTGAAATCTCTTGACGCCAAGAAACCTGTTATCATCTGCGGCGATCTGAATGTAGCACACGAAGAGATAGATATCAAGAATCCGAAGACCAACCGCCGTAATGCCGGTTTCACCGATGAAGAGCGCGAAAAGATGACCGTTCTTCTGAATGATGGTTTCACCGACAGCTTCCGTTATCTCCATCCTGATGAGGTAACCTATTCGTGGTGGTCATACCGTTTCAAGGCGCGCGAGAAGAATGCCGGTTGGCGTATTGACTACTTCCTTGTCTCCGACCGTATCAAGGAACAGATTACAGAAGCTAAGATCCATACCGAAATCATGGGCAGCGACCATTGTCCGGTAGAAGTAGATTTAACGTTCTAATCCTACCTTTCATCCAACATCAATAAGAATAATCAGAAGAGGGTGTGTCATAAGTTTATGATTCACCCTCTTCTTGTTGTTGGTAAATATAGGTCATAAAAAAAGGGGATGCACCTTCCTCACGGAAGCCATCCCCATATTGGTCATATCAACATAAAATTTTAATTTATATAAGAGAGATTTTCTTCTAATTCAATGAAGTAACAAAACTACATAGTTGCTTATTTCTGATTACATGAACTGCTTCAACTCAGAGAGATTTCTCTTCTCAGAAGAACCGTCCTTGTAAGTTACCATGAAGTAATCGTGAACAGACTTGCCATTCTTGAACTGAACGACAGCTACACCGCCTTCACGGAGCTGGAGTGTGAAGTAGCCTTCGCGCTTACCATTGACATAGTTGCCATGCCACTTCTCCTTACCATTCTTATAATAGGTAGTAACCTCACCATTAAAGATAGTATTGCGATCGTTGCCGAGGTCGATAAAACTATAACCACCTTCAGCACGGAGATTACCGTTCATATAGAAGTCCTGGAAAACGTCCTTCTTGTTAAGGCCTGAACCAGTAGTCATCAGCAGTCTGTAATAACTAGCCTGATCTGCGCTGGTTACATTGCTCATATTTTCTGCATAGAAAATAGTGTCAGCTACAACTGTTGCATTCTCTACGTGCTTACGACCGAAAGCTGCTATGGTCATCAAAGCCATCAATGAGAATAATATCATTCGTTTCATATCGTTTATTTTTAGGATGTTATTGTAATTGTCTTTGTTTCTTTTTCTGGTGCAAAGATACAACGATTTCCGAAAAATTCATAATTCCTTAACGCTATTTTATCTTATTTTTTGAGCAAGTAATACTTTTTGATTTTGAACGCACACAAGCTTACAATTTGCAATTTCATAGCCTAAAATTTAGCATATTACACGAAGATATACCTTACAAAACGCCATTTTCATGGAGTCAAGTTTACAAAATGTTACTGAATTGACATACATCAAGAAGATGAAAGCACAAGTTTTTTGGCATTTTGAGAAACTTTTTCAGGATATTTCTCGCCTATCTTCTTTTATTTTTGTATTTTTGCACGAAAATATATAATATAAGGTACGCGCATGAGAAAAATTCTTTATTTCATGATCGCCCTCACCGTCCTCAGCTTTGCATCATGCAAGGATACCGAAGGATCTATCGGCGACCCTATCATATCCCACGGACAAGACCGTGACACAGATATCATTACAGGCGATGATTATGTCTATCATCTGCCTGTCATCTTCCATGTCTTCTACAATAACACCACGCAATACATCGAATATACCCGCCTCAAGGAGATTCTCTCCAATGTGAACGAACTTTATCAGGGTGATGTATACAACTATCAGATGGATACCATCCCGAGCGAGAACCTGCATATCCTGTTCGAACTGGCTGAAAAGGATGAGAGCGGCAAGAGACTCAGTACACCGGGTGTAGAATATATCGAGGTATCTGATTCGGTGTTCGACTGCGAGAGTTTCATGAAGGACAAGAAGTATGTACAGTACTGCTGGGACCAGAACAACTACATCAATGTGATGGTATATGCCTTCAAGAAGACCGATGAAAATAGCACCACGCTGGGCATCAGTCATCTGCCTTACCAGGTAGGCGGCTATCCACAGATAGATGGTTTGAGCAATGGCAAGAACTATCCGCTGAGCAAACCGGGCAAATTTCCGTATTGCGTTTCGCTTAACTCAATCTATGTGGGAAGGGAGTATGAAGGGACCCGGTATACTACAGATAAGAATCATAAAGGATATACCTACAATACAGCCGACCCGAATGCTACGCTGGCCCACGAACTGGGGCATTATCTGGGTCTCTTCCACAGTTTCTCAGAAAAGACAGTGAAAGACAAATCAGAGGCTGCCAATGATGATGACGACTCAGACCATTGCGATGATACACCGAGCTACAACCGAATAGCATACGGCAAATGGCTGACAGAATATGTCAGCAAGGCACAAGCCATCAAGAAGGATACCACGCTCAGCATGCGAGAGCTTGCCAAACGCACCAACAGCAAGGGTGAGAAATGGCAGGCTGACAATCTGATGGACTACAGCATCTGTTACAGCATGCGATTCACCCCAGAACAGGCAAACCGCATCCGTCAGGTTCTGTATTATTCGCCCCTGATACCGGGTCCGAAGAAGATTCGTCCGAGAACCCGAGCATGGGATGAGATGCCGGAAACAGAAGATGACCTCCCAATCCGATATGCCAAGGAAAAGGCTGTCTGCATCAAGGACATCCGGATACTGAAGGCTGAAAAATAGCAAAATCAGAAAAAAGAGTATTAAAAGAAACAGAAACAAGAAGAAAATGAAATATACAATCAAGGCTCCACGCCAACTCAATGCAAGTATCAACTTGCCAGCTTCCAAGAGTATCAGCAACCGTGCATTGGTAATCAATGCCATGGCGGGATGCAAGTTGCAGCCCCACAACCTGAGCGATTGCGATGATACAGAAGTCATCATTGCGGCACTGCGCGATATGCCTGATGTCATCAACATCAAGGCTGCCGGTACTGCCATGCGCTTTATGACCGCCTATCTTTCTGCCACACCAGGCGAGCATACCATCACTGGTACCGAGCGCATGCAGAACCGCCCTATTGCTATCCTGGTAGATGCTCTGCGCTACCTCGGAGCTGATATACAGTATGAAAAGAAAGAGGGCTATCCTCCACTCCACATCGTAGGTAAGCCATTGGAAGGCGGACATCTCGAAGTGGTGGGAAACATCAGTTCGCAGTATATCTCGGCACTGCTGATGATTGGTCCTATCCTGAAAAACGGTCTGGAACTGAAGCTGACGGGCGAGATAGCATCACGTCCTTACATCGACCTCACGCTGTGGACGATGCAGAACTTCGGAGCCAGCGCAGAATGGACCGATGTGGATACCATCACCGTAAAGCCACAACCTTACAGCTGCGTAGCCGACTACACCATCGAGAATGACTGGAGCGCTTCTTCTTACTGGTATGAAATGATGGCACTGAACGGAAACCCTGATTCTGAGGTAAGACTCGAAGGCTTGTTCGACAGTTCCAAGCAGGGCGATTCTGTCGTGAAATACATCTTCAGTCTGTTGGGCGTGAAATCAGAATTTGAGAACCGAGATGTTCTTTCTCCTGTCAAGTTGAAAGTCCAGCGCTGTCTCTTGCCTCGTTTCGACTACGATTTCAGCGGTTCTCCAGACCTTGCACAGACCATCGTTGTAGCCTGCTGTGCCCTGGGCGTAAAGTTTAAGTTCACCGGTCTTGCCAGTCTCAAGATCAAGGAGACCGACCGCATCGAGGCATTGAAGAAGGAACTGAAGAAGGTGGGTTACGTGATTTATGACGAGAACGATAACACGCTGATTTGGGATGGCGAGACCTGCGAGCCTAGTTTCGAGCCTATCGACACCTACGAGGACCATCGCATGGCACTTGCCTTCGCCCCTCTTGCCTTCAAGTTCCCTCAGATTGAAATCAACAATCCTGAGGTGGTGAGCAAATCCTATCCACATTATTGGGAAGACCTGAAAAAGGTGGGATTTGAAATAGTTGAAAGTTAATAGTTAACAGTTTATGCTATATTTAGTTTTAGCCCTGGTGGCACTAGGAGTGATTTCCGCAGTCTTTGGCATCATCTCTCATCGCAAGGGAGAGGATGAAGAACCGCTGCAGGAAGGAGTTTCGTGCAATACCTGCAACGGAGAGAACTCCAAATGCGAACAGGAATGCATGATGGAAGCCGCCACCAAGGAAATAGAATACTACGATGACGAAGAACTCGACCGGTTTGCAGGAAGAGCTGCCGACGACTATACCGATGAGGAGGTAGAGGAATTCTCGGAAGTGCTCTATACGATGCAACCGGAAGAGGTGGCGGGATGGAACCGAAGTCTGATACTGAGAGGCATCAACCTGCCTAACCAGATAAAGGACGAAGTCATCAGTTTTTTAAGTTAAACATGCAATGCGCAAAGTTCAAAGTTTAAAGTTCAAAGTAAAGACATGGATATACTGCAATATACATTTTTTCAGAACGCGCTGATTGGCGCCCTACTGGCAAGCATCCTGTGCGGCTTTGTAGGCACCTACATCGTCACCCGCCGGCTGGTCTTCATCAGCGGTGGCATTACGCATGCCTCTTTTGGCGGCATCGGTATCGGCGTATTTGCAGGCATCAACCCTATACTCTCTGCCATGGTATTCGCCATTTTGAGTGCCTTCGGCGTGCAATGGGTATCACGGAAGAAAGATGTGCGCAAAGACTCTGCCATCGCCATGTTCTGGATCCTTGGCATGAGCGTGGGCATCATCTGCTGCTTCCTTACTCCGGGATTCATGCCAGACCTGCCCTCTTTCCTCTTCGGAAGTATACTTGCCATCGACAGCACAGACCTCTGGCTTCTGGCAGGTCTTACCCTGTTTGTAGCATTGCTGTTCACCTTTCTGCTGCGTCCTATCCAGACCATCGCATTCGACAGCACCTTTGCCAAATCGCAACATCTGCCGGTTACAGCGATAGAATATATGATGATGACGCTCATCGCCATGACCATCGTGGCAACCATCAAGATGGTGGGCATCGTACTTGCCATCAGTCTGCTCACCATACCACAGATGACAGCCAACCTCTTCACCTACAGCTACAAACGCATGATAGGAGCCAGCATCGTGATAGGCTGCATCGACTGCATCGTAGGCCTCTATGCCAGTTATCTGCTCAATGTGCCATCAGGTGCAACCATCATCTTCGTCAGCATCATCCTGTTTGCAACAGCAAGGATACTGGCAGCCAGAAAGCACTAAGGCTTTCACACGCTCCGAAAGAAAAATTTTAAAATAAAGAAGAAACTTATGTTGAAGCATTTCCCATTCAGAAACTTCTTGCCAGCTATGGTTATCCTTGCCTTTGCAATGACCATAGCAGGATGCTCTACGCAGAAGAATACGGCGAAGAGCAGATGGTGGCATGCCTTCAACGCCCGATACAACACCTATTATAATGGTACCGTAGCCTATATAGAAGGCTCGCTCGAAAAGGAAAACGGAAATAAGGACAATTACTCTGAAATGATTCCTTATTATACGGTAGGCAACAAGAACAGCCGCGAACTGGGCAAGTCGAACTACGACCGCGCCATCGAGAAATGTGAGAAAGCCATTCACCAGCATAGCATCAAGCGCCGCCCGGTATGGGACAAGAAACGCCGCAAGACTGCCAAAGACCTGGAATGGCTGCATCGCCGTGAATATAATCCGTTCCTCTGGAAGGCATGGATGCTGATGGGCCGTTCCCAGTTTTTTGAAGGCGATTTCCAGTCGGCAGCAGCCACTTTCGCCTATATGAGCCGTCTCTACGCCACCCAACCCGGCATTTACGGCAAGGCACGTGCCTGGCTCGCCAAGAGTTATCTCGAATCGGGATGGATATACGATGCCGAAGATGTAATCCGTAATATCGAGCGCGATTCCATCCACTGGCGTGCCCAGAAGGAATGGGACAAGACCTATGCCCTCTACTATCTGAAGACCGGACGCTATCAGGAGGCCGTTCCGTATCTTCGCAAAGCCATCGGCTATGAGATGCGACGCAAGCAGAAAGCCCGCCTCTGGTATCTGATGGGACAGGTAGAAGCACAACAGGGACATACCCAGAATGCCTACCGTGCCTTCAAGCATGTCATCCGTCTCAATCCGCCTTACGAACTGGAGTTCAATGCCCGCATCTCCATGACCGAGGTACTGGCAACCAACAACTCCCGGAAGATGGTATCGAAATTGAAGCGAATGGCAGCGAGCGACAAGAACCAGGAATATCTCGACCAGGTTTATTATGCCATCGGCAACATACATCTCAACCAGGGCGATACCCTTCAGGCTATTGCTGCATACGAAAAGGGTGCTGCGAAATCAAGCCGAAACGGAGTAGAGAAAGGTGTATTGCTGCTACATCTGGGCAATGTATACTGGCAATGCCACCGTTATGGCGATGCCAAGCGATGCTATGATGCAGCCATCGGACTCCTGGACCAGGACCGCAAAGACTACAAACAGCTCTCCGACCGTTCGAAGGTTCTCGATGAACTGGTGCCTTATACCGACGCCATCCATCTTCAGGACTCCCTGCAATCGCTTGCCCGCATGAGCGAAACAGAACGGAATGTCGCCATTGACAAGGTGATAGATGCCCTGAAAAAGCAGGAAAAGGAAGAAAAGAGAAGACTTGCCGACCAGGAATTGGCAGAACAGCAGGGCAACTCTGACTTCGGAAGAAACAACGGCAATAATAATAGCAGAAATAACAGGAATCAGGGAAACAGCAATGCCTCATCCGGCTTCGGAAACGGAGCCCAGGGCAACGGCGGTTTCGGCAACGCCAATACCTGGTATTTCTACTCCCAATCTGCCGTAGCCCAAGGCAAACAGCAGTTTGAACGCCTCTGGGGTAAGAGAAAGAACATAGACAACTGGCAGCGGAGCAACCAGACCGTAGTAGCCGATGCCAAAGGTGTGGAAGAAATGACTGATGAACAGCGCGATTCACTCCTCAACGAGGCACAGAAGAAAGACCTTGAGAAAGAGAAAGAGAAGAACCTGAGTGCAGAAGAAGATCCGCATCAGCGTGCCTACTATCTCGCTCAGATTCCGCTCACCGAAGAAAAGATGGCAGAAAGCAATCAGATTCTGGACGACGGACTGCTGCATGCCGGCATCATTCTGAAAGACAAACTCAATGATCTGGACGAAAGCGAACGCATGCTGCAGCGACTGGTGAAGAAGAACGCAGCATACGAACATCTCGATGATGCCTACTATCACCTCTACCTGCTCTACAACATCCGGAAGCAGCCAGCCATCGCCAGCCGCTATCTCGACCTGTTGAAAGCGAATTATCCGGAGAGCCAATGGACCGTCCTGCTCACCTCCCCTTACTATGAGGAAGATGCGAAGATGGGCATTCATCTCGAAGATTCGCTCTATGCTGCCACCTACGATGCCTTCAAGGCTAACCTCTATAATAAGGTGGTACACAACAGGGCTATCTCTGACAAGCGCTATCCTGAAGGAGCCAACCGCGACAAGTTCCTCTTTATCGGCGGACTCACCCAGCTCCACGAGGGTAATATCCAGGCATGTCTCGATGATATGCAGCAGGTGGTAGAGAAATATCCGAACAGCCGACTCAGCGAAATGGCGGGAATGATTCTCAACGGAGTGAAAGCCGGCAGACAGCTCAAGGGCGGCACATTCGACCTGAGCAATGTATGGTCGCGCCGCAACGCCGTACTCAATGATGACGTCAAATCCAAAGCAAAGGTATTCAGCATTGAGCGCAACGAGCCGTTCGTCTTCATGCTCGCCTACGTTCCTGATTCTGTGAACGAGAACCAGTTGCTCTTCGAGATGGCGAAATATAATTTCACCTCCTATCTCGTGCGCAATTTCGACCTCGTCATTGACGAGCAGAATGATCTGCACCGCATGCAGGTAAAGGGCTTCCGCAATTACGACGAAGCACGCCAGTATGCCAACGACATCTACCAGCATCAGGCCATCACCCAGCTTCTCTCAAAGGGAGCCCGAGGCATCGTCATCAGCGAACCAAACCTCCTGCTGCTGGGCACCAGTCTGAGCTACGACGACTATACCCTCTTCTATACCCAGCATCTGGCGCCGCTGAAAATCAGCAAGGACCCACTGCTTGAAGAACCGGAGGAAATCATCCAGCAGGAAAAGACGGATGATTCAGAAGAAAATGAAGAAGAAAACGGAACTACAGGTGAAATAGAAACCGGAACAACCGGAACATTCGATAATGGTACAACCGGAACTTTCAGCAACGGAACTACCGGAACCCTGGGAACCGATGCGGATATAAAGGAAGAAAAAGCGCCAAAGACAACTTACGACAACGACGACAGTCTGGATTTGGACAGCGAAGAATATGATTTAGATGGATTTTAGTGGACAGTCAGCTGGAGTATGATGATTTCGTCAGTATGTTTTGAGATAACTGAAGTTTCACAAGTCTTGCCCCACACGCTTTCCAAAAAGCTTTTAAAGGTAAAAAGGTAAAAAGGTAAAAAGAGCCTTACCCCCTTTGCGCCCCCGTCCCTAGCGATTCCATCGCTGGTCCCCTAAAAAAAAGGTAAAAAGAGCACCCTAGCTTAACATTCAGCTAGGCTCTTTTTACCTTTTTACTTTTTTACCTTTTTACTTTTCAATGAGTTCCCAGTATCGATGGGCAAGGTCGTGGATGAACTTCCGTCCTCGCTCGGTCCATACGAGATAGGTATGGGTGTAGGCTCTGCCCATCTTCTCCTGTCTGCCATCGCTCTTCGGGTCAAGGAAGGCGCTGTAGCGGGTGCGGCTCTTGGCTAAACCCATGTGGGCATAATCGGCATAGAGGAGATACTGACCGCTCTGGTAATACTGGATATGCAGGGCACAGAGCGAGCGGTTCAGCTCCTGGGCTGTGATACCGAGTTCCTTCGCAATCTGCGTCGTGGTGAAGCAGGAAACGGAATCGAGCACGTTATCGCTATAGAGCGCCTTCGGCAGAAGATTACCCACCTGATTCTCCAACTGGATGATGTTATCACCATTCTTAGCGATGCGAACCACCTGTTCATCCACAACTCCATTCAGACGTCGGATTTCCGTATCCTGTTCGCCGATAAGCTTCTTCTGCTGTTCAATCTGCAGACGTTGCTTCTTCAGCAGATTCTCCTTCTCTTTGAGCGTAGCACGGAGGATTTCTTCCGCATGTCGGATTGTCTCCTCATCACTCTCGCCCTGCTGCACCGGGATATAACCGCCCGTCTTGCGAATCTGCGGCAGCACATCAGCCGTAACCCAGTTCTTGAACTTCACGGCAGTAGAAAGCTTGGAGCCGAGCACCAAAGCATAGAAACCGCTCTCGTTGACATAGAGCATCAGAGTACGACGCATCGCCTCGCTTCCATCCTTCTTCTTACCAGTCACTACCCATGCGTTGTGTTTTACAACGTCAAGTGTGTTAACTAACTGACGCACAGCACATCTTGCAATCTTATACCCCAGTATATCACAGACATCCTTTGCACAGAACAAAGGTTCTCCGTTCTCATCGGTCAAGGTACGAATCTTACCGAATTCAGGGTTTTCAAACACGACAGCAATTGCTACCTTCTTATCCATTTCTACTTTATTTGTATTAACTGACTTTACCATAATAATTTGTTTTTAAAAATTAATAACTCAACATTCAACACTCAACATTCAACATTAAATGATCGTAATCCAAACGCTCTCCTCCCGTTCTCTCGCTGCGGTAATGGCATTCATGA
>DAWDQD010000032.1:0-31568 GCA_052349145.1 Segatella copri
AAGTTTATGCTTTATTAACGAGAAGTTTTCTATAGGGGTGCTGAGTAGTTACTCGATTTTTGACCCTAGGGTCTTTTTTTGAATTACCCTCTTTTTTCTTTACCCACGCGTACATATATAAATAGAGTTTTCAAACCTTCACCCTTCACCTTTTTATTTAACATTCTGTAAATCAATTTATTACAGGTGAAGGGTGTGAAGGGTGCTTTTCCGCTTTTCTTAAACATATTTTAAGAAATGAAGTTGCCTTTACATTTTTTTAAAGTTGCATTTCTTTTTAAACCATTGCAGGAATGATTCGTAAGCACTGATCTCTTCCTGATGCTGAGGCTCAGCGAAGGTAAGCTGGTCGCCGTAGGAATCACCATGCTGGTCGGGGAAGATAATCATCAGGTTGGTACCTGAGAAGTATTTCGTGATTTCTTCCGGCAGACGCTCCAGCGCTGTCTTGTAAGATACGGTTCCCTTACGGGCGGTTACTACCACGAACAGGTGGTCTGGAGATATCTGCGAAGCCAGCTGTGGCAACTCGTTCCAGTGAATCATCTGGGTATAATCAGCACGCACTTCCGGATGTCGGTTCTTGATATATTCATTGATGAGCGCCAGACTTTCTTCTCTGCCATGAAACTGGATGCGGCAGTCTAGGTTGCCGGCAAGTCGGGCTAGGCGTTCCAGCCAGCGGTAGAAACCCGGCTCAAACTCTGCTCTCGAAGGTACGGCTACCTGTATTCTTCTCAATGTATTCAACGGCTGTCTGATGCGTGCCATGATAATCTGTCGGCTCAATCCGTTGAAGAGACTCTGGTGGAATTCTCCCCAGAACTTCGGCGAAACCTCAGGATGCATGTGCATTCCGATGATAATCTCAGAACATTGGAACTCGTTGAAGGCATGCTTGATGCCGTTGGCGATGTTGGCGGCAATACGAACCTGGGTCTGCGTCATCACATCGGTGGCAGCAGCCAGCTGACTGCAATGTTCCAGAAGCCGTCTTCCCTGTTCCTGGTTGTATCGCATGTCCTTGTCTTCATATACCACATTCAGGCAGATGAGTCCCCTGTTCAGTTTCTGGTTTCTCACCAGAAACGCCAGACTCATCAGGTTGTCGGCATATTCAGGATATTTCACCGGAACCAGAATCTTCTCATCGCTCACCTTCTTGTCGTCTTCCGCATCAGGCAGTTCCTTGTCTCTCAGGATAATCTTCTGCGAAGACCGGTCGGTAAGGATGGATGAGATGATGCAGGTAATCAGAATCATCATAACCACACCATTGAGCATATCATCGTTGACGAGGTAAGTGCCCGGTGCTACGAGCAGATGCATACCCACCATCACCATGGCGATACTTCCGGCAGCATGAGCCGAAGTGAGTCCGAACATCATGTGACCCGAAGAAAGTGGCAATCGGAAACCCAAACAGGCGATATAGGCTGCGATGGCTTTGCCCAGGGTTCCGAAGAAGGCGATGCAGAACACGACCCACAGAATATGACTGCCCTGAAACAGCAGGTTGATATTAATCAGCATGCCCACACCTATCAGGAAATAAGGAATGAAGAGGGCATTGCCGATAAACTCGAGGCGGTTCATCAGTGGCGAAACATGCGGAATATATCTGTTTAATATCAGACCGGCGAAGAAAGCACCGAAAACGCCCTCAATGCCCACTATCTGCGAAAGTGCCGCACTCATAAAGAGCATCGAAAGTACGAAGATAAACTGCATCACCGCATCGCTGTATCTTCGCAAAAACCATCTTGTAAGTCGGGGAATCAGCATAATCATCACACCGCAATAGGCAGCAAACTTGAGGGTGAAGAATACCCAGAACAGTACACCGTCATGCTTGCTGAACGATGCTACCAGTCCGGCAAGCATAATCAGGGCTATGAGCAGCGAAATCATGCTCGATCCCACACTCAGCGTAACGCTCGGTTTCTGTTGCAGTCCGTATCTCGAAACGATAGGATAGGCAATCAGCGTATTGGATGCCATGATGCAACTCAGCAGGAAGGAAGCCTTGGCAGAGTAGTGGAGCAGCCAGATACTCATGCCGTATGTGAGGAAGAACGGAATAAAACAGGTGAGCAGGCCATAGATAAGCAGTCGCGACTTGTTTTTCTTCATACCTTCCATATCCATCTCCAGGGCAGCGAGGAACATGATGTAATAGAGTCCCACCTTTCCGAAGAGCTCAAACGAAGAGTCGCGCTCCAGGATATTCAGTCCGTATTTGCCTATGAGCACACCTGCCAGCACCATACCGATGATGTGCGGGATACGGAGTTTACCCATGATGATAGGGGCAAAGAGGATGATGAGGAGCACTACGAAGAATATCAACGTAGGGTCAGTGATAGGGAAGTATTGAGCGATATGGAACATAGGCTTTCTTCTTTTTTGTTATACTTAAAGAGGGATTTCTGCATCAGCATTCATCCCTCCCTTTCTGTTTTTGACTGCAAAAGTACGAATAAATCTTGAAAGCACAAAGTTTTTCTGCCCTTATCCTACAATCATGGTGATATTTTTGCATGCTCACTATTGTTTCTGTCTTTTCAAATCCCTATCCACCATGGCACAGACACAGGAATCAGACCATACGTTTTCTGCCGTTTCAATCATGTCGATGATGGTATAGATTGGCAGGATGATGCCCATGATGCCGATAGGAGCATTGATACCGGACATCAGAGATAGGGTAAGGAAATAACATCCCATCGGCACTCCTGCATTACCCACTGCTGAGATAACTGAAATGAAGAGCCAGAGAATCATCGTAGTCCAAGGTAAAGGCATTCCTCCATTCTGCATCAGGAATAAGGAGGTTACGAGGATAAACGCAGCGCAACCATTCATGTTGATGGTAGTACAGATAGGCAATACGAAGCGGGAAACCTGATTGGAAACTCCCAGTCTGTCTTCTGCTGTCTGCATCGTTACCGGCAACGTAGCAGCAGAACTCTTTGTAAACAGAGCCATTAATACTGCCGGCATCATCTTACCCAAAGTGCGCACTGGATTCAAGCCTCTTGCCAAGAGGAAGAGCGGAAGGATGATGAAGAATTGAATGACATTACCTCCCAGGATAACAGCTACGTACTTTCCTAGAGAAGCCATCACGATACCCGCAGAGAACTGGGCTGAAAGTTGTGCTGCAAAGGCAACGATACCCAGAGGCAGAGCCCAGATTAATCCATGAATCAGCATGAAAAGCAGATCCTGTAATCCAAACAATCCTTTCATCACGACTTCTTTCTTGTCGCTTGATGGCATCTTGGCTAAAGCAATACCTGCTGCTGCCGCCAAAATCAATATAGAGAGTACATTTCCTTCGGCAAACGGCTTGATGATGTTGTTGGGTATTACCCCAAGAATATGGTCATAATAGCTGGTTTCTCCCAGCTTTTGGGGAACATCCGCCATACCGCTCTGTACCAAGGCTGTAGGTAAATTGTCTGGAGAAACGATGTTGTAGAGCACCAGTCCCACTGCTGCAGCTGCTATCGTCGTGAGCAGGGTATAGGTGATGGCGTGGCGGAATATCTTACCGGTATCTGCCTGGTTGCCCAAGGATGCCAGGGTTGTGATAACTGCCAAGGCTATGGTTGGTACTGCCAGAAGCTGGAATAAGCGGGTATAGACCGTGGCTATAAAATTCATCAGACCATCCAGCCAGCTGATGCCGAATATACCCAAGACTGCGCCTACTATCAAAGCGCCAATCCATAGTACCAGCTGCCGGGTTTGCTTATTCTTCACTCCTTTTTGCTTACTGCAGCCAGCATTGCTATCCGGCTGTCTATTTCCAATATTATTCATTGTTTCTACCATGATTTTAAACTATTATTTTCAAAAGGCAAAGGTATTATTTTTTTTCCTTGTCAACAATCCCACAAATATGGTATTTTGTAATCTCGTTATTTTTTTGGAATATTCTTTTGCTTGTATCATTATTTTTTGTAACTTTGCCGAAAGAATTTAAAAAGGCAGCAATATGAAATATCCTATAGGAATACAAGACTTCGAAAAAATCATAGAGGGTGGATATGTATATCTTGATAAGACCAGCCTCGTTTATGATTTGGTGCAAAATGGCAATATATACTTTCTGAGTCGTCCACGACGATTTGGAAAGTCATTGCTCGTATCTACCTTGAAATGCTATTTCGAGGGTAAGAAGGAACTGTTCAAGGGGCTTGCCATCGACAAGCTGGAGAAGGAGTGGAAGCTATATCCTGTGTTTCATCTCTCTTTTGGTGGTCAAAACTTTGTAGAGCCTTATGCGTTAGACAAAGTGTTGGAGGAGTTTGTTGCCATGGCAGAACGTATCTATGGGCGTGAGGAGTTGGCCGAGACTTTAGGTAGTCGCTTTAAGGCTGTGTTAGGGAATGCTCATAAAAAAACAGGAATGAGAGCTGTCGTACTCATTGATGAGTATGACAAGCCTTTGCTTGATGTGATGGATATGGATATTTCTGTGCAGAATGAATATGGAAAGATGACTTTGGAGGATTATAATCGCAATCTGCTCAAAGGCGTATATTCTGTATTCAAGGAAGCTGATGCTGACCTACAGTTTGTCTTGCTCACGGGTGTCACCAAGTTCTCACAAGTGAGCGTGTTCAGTGGTTTCAATCAGCCTAACGACATCAGTATGGACGAGCATTACGAGGCACTTTGTGGAATTACGGAAGATGAATTGTATTCTACCTTTGATGAACAAATCAAGGCGATGGCCGTGAGATACAAGACCACAGAGGAAGGAATGAAATACAAACTGAAAAGGAAGTTTGACGGTTACCACTTCAGTCCCAATATGCTTGATATCTATAATCCTTTCAGCATCTTGAATGCTTTGAGCAAGAAGATTCTGGCAGATTATTGGTTCCGCACGGGTTCGCCAACCTATCTGGTTCGCCTATTGTCTCATTTTGATGAGAACATCAACGAGATGGTGAACAGGTTTTATCCTACGAGTAGTTTTATCGACTACAAGGCAGATGTGGAAGCACCGTTGCCAATGATTTATCAGAGCGGTTATCTTACCATTAAGGACTGGAATATGGATACCGATTCCTATCTCCTGGATTTCCCGAATGATGAAGTGAGGAGCGGTTTCCTGACGTTGGTAGCTTCCAGCTATCTGAAGCCATCGAAGTCAACGGATGCCTGGGTCATTCAGGTAATAGATGTGATGTCGAAGGGAAATTGCCATCAGTTGGAGAATCTGATGACTTCCTTCTTTGCCAGCATTCCTTATAGCCAGCGTCGTAAGGACGATGAGCGCGAGAAGGAACGTTATTTTCAATACACCTTCTATCTCGTATTGAGAATGATCAGCTGTTTCACGGTGTTCATCGAAAAGCAGCACAGCGAAGGTAGGGTAGATTGTGTGGTAGAGACGCCGAACTATATCTACATCTTCGAATTCAAGCGTGATGGTTCGGTAGAGGAAGCCCTGAAGCAGATAGAGGATATGGGCTATGCCAGGGAATATGCAGCAGATGGCAGAAAGATTTATCAGATAGGCTGCAACTTCTCATCGAAGACGGGAACCATTGATGGGTGGAAGATGAAGTAAGTACTCCGTAAGAATATGCCGAAGATGTAGTGATGTGGCGTTGTTAAGAATGAAACTTTTTTACATTAGCTTGCCTGAGATTCTCGTATTTTCAGATGCTTATTATTTCTTTGAGAATATCGCAAATATGAAGAGGGATAGAAACTTGCTGATAATCAGATATTTGTGATTTCTTGACAAGATGATGCCGTTGAGGAAAATCTATAGTTGTACGACTATAACCCCTATAGTTGTACAACCATAACTCTACAGTTGTACAACCATAGCATGTATAGTCGTACAACTGTAACTTTATAGTCGTACAACTATAGGTCTTGTTCTTAATATAGAGCAGAAAACAAGGATTTCCAGCCTCTCAATCCTCTTGTTTTTATCGCTAGATTCCCAACTTGTAGGTATATGAATTTTGGTTATAAATATTGACGGGAGGTATGATGTTAAAAGATAAGTGTTATGAGAACAGTTCAAGATTATATAGCAATAATAAGGCAAAATAGTTCCAAGATTACTAAAGATTTTGGAATCAAGACCTTGCGCATTTTTGGTTCCGTATCACGAAATGAGCAAACAGAGCAAAGCGATTTGGATATTTGTGTAGAAACAGAAACTCCTAATCCTTTTTTATTGGCCGACTTGAAAGAATTCTTAGAGGGCTTGTTCAAGTGCTCAGTTGATGTAGTGTGTATTCACAAAAACATGAATCCTTTCTTTAAATCAAGAATTGAACGGGATGGAATCTATGTAATACGATAAAATAAAGATTTTCTCTTATTTCTTTGGCGTTTACACTAGAATGTTGTATCTTTGCAGTTGTAATTTGAACTAAAAATGGAGGAATAAAGAATGAATACAACAAAGTTAACAAGAGAAGAAGCGTTGCGTCGTTGGAATGCTTCTAAGGAAACCAAACGTAAAATGGTTGAAAAGCTAGAAACCTTGGTAAGGAATAGTTGTCTTGAACGGGGAGATTTGGAAAATCTAAAGTAGTACATGATGGAAAAGGTTATTGTTGACGTTGCGTGGTGCGACAGAAATTATGGCGGTTCTTTTGGTAGTAATGTACCAGTCGGTGGTTTTTACAGCGCCAACTTTTGAAGCTTTGCAAAAGGAGGCAAAGGAAAGTCTGGAGTTTCATATTGAAGGCCTTATGGAAAATGGGGAAGATGTTCCCGAATGGCTGAAGAATGGGGATTATGAGTTTGAGTATAATATTATAAGATAAGATCAGTTGTGTGTCTGATTTAGCAAAGAGGGTGTGTCATAAGTAAATGATTCACCCTTTTTTGTTTGTTGGAATGTTGCTGATATGTTGTTGGAAAACATAGTATAAGTTGTTAGAAAAGATAGTATATGTTTTTGAGTTAGTTAGTATCTCCGGTCGCACAACAGCTGTTGTGCGCTTGCATATCAGCTGATATGCGCTTGCACAACAGGTGATGTGCATGTGTAGGTCAACTGTTATGCACCAACTGTAATTTAGACTTATGACGCCTCCTCTTTGTCATTTGGTACATACAGAATGGCATTTCATACAAGGTAGGTTTAGATATTTGACTGATAGAAATAATCTTCTTACTTTTGCGCTCGTAATCGGGAAGCGATGGAAAAGAAAAAATCGTGGAACGAGGAATATGAAGTATAACCCTTTAATATATAACTGAGTTCACTTTAAAAAGGGACATATTTTGAATCCAGTCTGACCAGTGTGGTCATTCTGAGTGAAACATAGCAATCGGCTTCGCAGGTGAATATCTTTCGAGAAATTGCCATGAAAGAGCCGAAAGCTTCTCTGATAGGCCCGAAAAGGGCAAATATCGATCTTTGAAATGTTGAAATCTGGAATATTACCATCCTTCGGAGGTTCATCCACATACATCTGCTATATGCATGCATACGATGTTTGAGCAAGCCCCTGTATCGGGTCTTGCCATTACGTGTATGAAAACTGTATTGGCACATGGCTGCTTCAACGTTATTCCGTTTATGCTGCTCCTCCAAAGGAAGGCTTTCTATCTGCTTCCTTAGCTGATAGGCTTTAATGTCTTTGTCTTCAAAGTAACGCCAACCGGTTTTGTTGTTCCATGGAATTCTCCATCGATTTCTGGAGCCCTGCTTTGTGACAGCTTTGACGGCCTCATAGGTGTTGCCAGTAGCAATCTCCCTGATGGTAAGACCATCCTCGTCATGTGGTATCAGTTCCCATCTGCATCCACCTTGCATCTTGCCAGTCTTGAGCTGCATGGCATTGTGGTTCTTTGCAAACTCTCGATTGTCTGGACTTTGATAGGCACATCTGCATACAGGTCTTCAATCGTAGAATCCGTGACACGTTCACTGTTTTCCACAGCCTCCTGAAGGAAATGGCAGTCTGCAAATACTGCAGTTTCAACCTGAACGGAAGTGATGATGTTAGGCTTGCCTTCTTCTACAGTCTCTGTGATGTTGGTCACATAGCCTTGCACCTTCTGGTCGTTCTTGCTACGATAGGTTGCATCAGGATCGTTAGGATTCTGAAGGCTGTCTGCCTTTACCTCCTTCTTGTCTCGAAGTACAGCCTTTCCGTCCATTACGACATACTGTTCATCAAACAGACGCTGAAGAAGATCATGTGCAGGAGAAGTAGCTGGAAAAACTGCCAGCATCTCCATGATGAAATTACCAATTCTGGCAAGATTGCTCTGAAACGTATCAGAGTCAGAGCGATAAACTGTCTTGGAGGAATCCTCTTTCAAGTATTCCTTTGCCCGTTCTTCCTGCTCTGGGGAGAGATGGGTAAGCGTGCATGTCTTGAGGAACTTGACCAGAGTTGTATGTATCAGTTCATAACGAGACTGGCGAGCGATATTGCTACCGATAAGCTTACTGTCCATACGGACGCATTTGCCTGATATCTTGAGAAGGTGTACATGCTTGCCAGCAAGCTGCTCAAAGCAGAGCTGCATCAGGTCAATGCCAGTTTTTTCCTGATATTCGCAGATGCGGCGGCGAAACAGATAATAGGTATCTATTGATGGGGTTACATCAGTCAGAAGTTCCATGCCGAGAGCCTTTCTGGTAAGAAGGTCAAACTCGCACTTCTCAAACAGATCCTCGTCGCTGCAGCCGAATCCCTCCTTTAAGACAGACATAGCCACGAGTATGCGGATGGAAGCGTTTGGGCGGCCGCTCTTCTTGCCTTCTGGAAACAAAGGCTTGAATATCTCCTCATCAATCTTGGTTGTCACGAGGCTATAGAACTGGTTATGCCATGCGTTGGGGTCAGAATACTTCTTTGAAGCACGACTTCCTAACTGCATTGAGGGAGCCGTGAATATATCTAACTGAGGATTCGGATCTGTCTTTTTAAACATAGTCATTCTGTTTGATTGATGGTGTAAAGATACGAAAAATATTCCAGATAACAGCATAAATCGAAGATTATTATCATGAAATATAAACATTTTAAACAGGCCTTACTTTTTTAAGTGGGCTCAAACATAGTGCATCTCAATCCCAAGGTGGCATCTATTGTTTGAGCTAAAAGAGCATCAAATTGCTCCATAATCGAAAAAAATCCCCCAAAAGGAGTGAGTTTCTCAGATTTTATTTGTACTTTTGCCATGTCATTCAGAGTTTTGTTTGTTTTTATTTTGCAACACTAAGATAAGTGAAATTTCTGACATGGCAAAATCCTGAGCAACTTTTTGTTGCTCAGGTGCTTATAAAAAATATTAAATTATAGTGTTGCGGAAATTAGGAACAAAGTAAAAAAATGAAAAGATTGCTATTCGTTACTCTTTCTGCGCTGTTATGCAGTTGTCTTTTGGCACAAACAAGAATGATTGTGATGTCGGATATTGGAGGGTCAGATCCTGACGACACACAGTCGATGGTACATCTGCTTGTTTCACTCGATAGAGTGGAACTTGAAGGCTTTATTTCTCAACATGCATGGGTGCCATACGGAAATGGCGCTGTTACCCTTATCAATCAAGTGATTGATGCCTATGAAGAGGTTTATCCTAACTTGCAAGTGCACAGCAACAAGTTTCCAACGGCATCGTATCTACGGTCTGTTGTAAAGGTCGGACAAGCGGAGGCAGCCATGCACGGTGTAGGAGAAGGTAAGGATAGTGAGGGTTCTGAGTGGTTAATCAAAACCATCGATAAAGATGATGAACGTCCTATATGGATTACAGCATGGTCCGGACTCAACACTTTGGCACAGGCACTTTGGAAAGTGAGTCACACTCGAACGGCAGAACAAGTGGAGCGATTTGTTAGCAAGGTCAGAGTATATGATGTATTGGGACAGGACGATGCAGGAGCATGGATCGTCAAAAACTATCCCAACCTCGTCTATATCCGCAATACGGAGATTTATGGATGGCCACCGTCCGATGAGTGGGTTTGTAAAAACGTACAAGAGGTTGGGCCCTTGGGAAAATGCTATCCTAATCGTATCTGGGCCACAGAAGGTGATTCTCCGTCATTTATGTATTGTCTAAGCAATGGCTTGAATGACCCCGAACATCCAGAATATGGAGGATGGGGTGGTCGCTTTTCTACAGGAAAGGTTGCTGGTATCAGAGGTATGGACTGGGTGAAACGCAACGGTCTTGACGAACCGCAGTATGATCCTTACTACATGATTCCTGCAGCGAAAGAAGGTAGTGCGGCTATCACCAGATGGAAGGATGCAATATATAATGATTTTATTGCCAGAATGCAATGGACGGTGAAGGCAGACTATAAGGCTGCCAACCATCATCCCGTGGCAGTTGTTGGTAAAGACCGTTCGCTAAACAGTGTGCATGTCACTTGCAAGGCAGGGAAAACGATAGTATTGAATGCCTCCAAATCTTCTGATCCTGATGGAGATACTCTTACTTTTGATTGGAGTATCTATCGTGAGGCAAGTGGATATCAAGGGGATGTCACTATCATAGAAAAAGACCAAAACCGTTGTCGGGTAATGGTTCCCGCTGATGCCAGAGGCAAAGACTGTCATGTTATTCTGCAGGTAACAGATGCTGGCATCCCTGCACTCACGTCATACCGAAGAGTTATTCTGAATATTAACTAAATAGGCTTGATGCTCACACAAATAAGATGAAGTTTATGTGGAGGAGAAAGGCATCCAGGGAAGATGGAAGGGACGACAGCTGCAGGATAGCATACAAGTGTTTGCTGATTTAGTGAAGAAACACTATGGCAAGTATCCTGTCATCTATAGCAACGAGAGCTTCTATAATAAGGAAATGGGGGCGAAGTTCAATCGTTATTATCTCTTCATCGCCAATTATAACTCCAGACAACCCTCTATTGACGGCAGAAGAAAGTGCAATATCTGGCAATATTCAGAAACCGGACATTTGCATGGTATTGGAGAAAGGGTAGATTTAAGCAGATTCATGAATGGTACAACCATCAAGGATTTGATGTTGTAGGCATTGATAATTTCATACACATAAGCGAGTATTTGATACAATCCACGTATGGATAGCATCATTACTTGCTTATTTTTTTCTACTTTTGCACTATTATGAAGAAGTTATTGATCATATTGGGAATAGAAATGTCTATGTTTTTGTAATTATATGTTTGAAGATTATGAAGAAGTTATTGTTGTTTATAGCTGGAATCTCAATCTTGTTTTTAGCTGGTTGTTACAATGGAAATCAGAGTCATGGCAATGAAATCATGGGAGACAGCCTCCCTGCTGATCCTCCATTGGGTTATGTCATAGAGTTAAAGCCTTTGGAAAATTTCTCACATCAGGAGGCAGAACAGTTGAGAGAAGAACTCGTGAAGCAGTTGGGTTTCATTTTCAATAAGGTACCAAAGGCTTGGTTGGAGGCTTCTGTATTTGTTGGAGACAAGAAAGAAATACCTGCCTCATGTCTCTACAAACCAAGAAACAGGTATTGGGCTGGGGGGATCCTGAAAATGTTGCATGAAGAGCATGGAGGTAATGATGAAATCGTAACGATAGGTTTGACGCATCGAGACATCTCAACTTCTATTCATGGACAATACAACTATGGAATCATGGGATTGAGTTTCCGGCCAGGTGACGCCTGTGTGGTTTCAACCTTCCGATTGAAACGAAAGGATGACTTATGGAAAGTAACAATCCATAAATTCCTGCATTCTCGCGGCTTGCCGCATTGCAAATAGCAACTATTTTTCTCCGTTTTTATGCATATTCTTGCAGAAAAGTAAGCAAAAAAGATAAAATTGCAGCAAAAAGCAATAATTTTTGGGAATTTATGCTTGATATTGTAGAAAAAGTCTTAACTTTGCAGCGGATTTGAGAAAATAAGCAGTTTCCGGCTATCAGAAAATGAGAAATCATGAAGCTATCAGAAAATGAGGAAAAATAATGAAGCTATCAGAAAATGAGGAATCATGAAGATAATAAGGGGGCTGGCTTTCTCTTCCACAGTTTACACTTATAACAACTTTATAAATTAAAAGATTCGATTATGAAAGTAGCAATTGTTGGTGCAAGTGGCGCAGTAGGACAGGAATTCCTGCGTATCCTTGCTGAGAGAAATTTCCCTATGGATGATTTGGTGTTGTTTGGCTCTGAGCGTTCTGCCGGACGAAAATACAACTTCAAGGGAAAGGACTATGAGGTCAAACTTTTGCAGCATAACGATGACTTTAAAGATGTCGATATTGCTTTCACATCTGCTGGTGGCGGCACTTCAGAGGAGTTTGCCGAGACTATCACCAAGTATGGTGCCGTGATGATTGATAACTCTAGCGCATTCCGTATGTGCGACGACGTGCCTCTGGTTGTGCCTGAGGTAAATGCTGAGGATGCCCTGAACCGCCCTCGCAACATCATCGCCAACCCTAACTGTACCACCATCATGATGGTAGTAGTGTTGAAGCCTATCGATAACTTGAGCCATATCAAGAAGATTCATATCTCTTCTTACCAGAGTGCTTCAGGTGCTGGTGCAGCTGCCATGGCTGAACTTGAGCAGCAGTATAAGGATATCCTCGAGACTGGTAAGACTGAGCATATCAATAAGTTCCCTCATCAGTTGGCATACAATGTCATTCCACAGATTGACAAGATGACTCCTAACGATTACACCAAGGAGGAGATGAAGATGTATAACGAGACCCGCAAGATTATGCACTCTGATGTTCGCACCAGTGCTACCTGCGTTCGCGTTTCTTCACTCCGTTCTCACTCAGAGAGTGTTTGGTTCGAGACAGAGAAGCCATTGGCAGTAGAGGACATCCGCAAGGCTTTGGAGGCTGCTCCAGGCGTAACCGTAAAGGATGATGCCCAGAACTACGTTTATCCAATGCCATTGGAGAGCGCCGGCAAGGACGATGTATATGTAGGTCGTATCCGCAAGGATCTGGCTGATGACAATGGTAACACATTGTGGTTGACTGGCGACCAGATTCGTAAGGGTGCTGCCCTGAACGCTGTTCAGATTGCTGAGTACTTGATTAAGGTGGGCAACGTAAAGTAAGCCATACCTTATTTATATAAAAGAATATGAGGAAGTTAAGGGATAATGAATTTTATCTCTTAACTTCTTTTCGTCTTTATACGATTCTGAATAGAAAAGTAAGAATATGCTTGAAAGATTCAAACAATTACTCGGTGAGATGAACCGGGGAATTTATGAGAAGGAGACGGAGATATCACTCTCGCTCCTGGCTGCTCTGGCAGGTGAGAGTATCATCCTGCTGGGACCTCCAGGTGTGGCAAAGAGTATGGTAGCCAGACAGTTGAAGACGGCGTTCAGGGATGCTCAGAGCTTTGAGTATCTGATGTCGCGATTCTCTACACCCGATGAAATCTTCGGTCCGGTGAGCATTCAGAAACTGAAGACTTCGGATACTTACGAGCGTGCGGTGGAGGGTTATCTGCCTACAGCCGATGTGGTTTTCCTGGATGAAATTTGGAAGGCGGGACCTGCTATCCAGAACACGCTCCTTACGGTGATTAACGAGAAAATCTTCCGTAACGGCAATCGGGAAATGCATCTTCCTCTGAAACTTCTCGTGGCTGCAAGCAATGAGTTGCCGGCTAAGGGAGAAGGACTGGAGGCGCTCTGGGACCGATTCGTCATCAGAATAGAAAGCCGACCGATTAAGCTGGAGAAGAATTTCCGGGCAATGCTGCTGGAATCTCACGCAGATTTCGCAGATAACGCAGATTTTTCTGATTTGAAGATTACTGCTGAGGAGTATGCTGAATGGGCGGAGAAAATCTGTAAGATTGGCGTGAAGGGGGAGGTGCTTGATGCAATTTCCGCCATTCGTAAATCTCTGAGAGCCGTGAATGTGGATGAGGCTGCCGAGCGCAGAAACATCTATGTGAGTGACCGAAGATGGAAGAATACCATCCGCCTGCTTCGCACTTCAGCCTTTATGCAGGATAGGGAAGAGGTGGATATCTGCGATTTGCTTCCTATCTACCATTGTCTGTGGCAGGAGCCGGAAGAGCGGGATGCTATCCGAAACATCGTGATCCGTGCCCTCTTTTCTCCTTTTGCAGACAAACTCGTGGAGATGAAGAATGCGCTTGCTGAGGACATCAAATATCATCGTGTACGCAGGAATCCGGAGGATGGAAGGGATTACGAGGGGGAGATAGAAAACCTTTCGGATGGCTTGAGCTCGCTGGAAAGGCAGTTGGGCGAGAATCTCTTCGCATCTGCTGATGATAAGGCGGAAATATCGGCTTATCTCCGTGATTTCTATAAGGAATTGGCATTTACCCGTCAGGATACGATGAAACTCTATGAGGTTTAATCGCCTCCTATTACTTATACATTATTATATATAGAAGAATCTAAACATGATGAATGAACAGAAAATATTGACTCCAGAGTTGGAGGCGCGTGTTCACCAGGCTGTGGATAACTTTATGCAGGGCTATGGCTGCTGCCAGTCGGTAGTGGCTGCCTTTGCCGATTTATATGGTCTTGATGATGAGATGGCGAAGCGCATTGGTGCCGGCTTCGGTGGTGGAGTAGGCAGAATGAGAATGATGTGTGGTGCTGTTTCGGGCATCGTGGTGCTCGTTGGCTTGGATTGCGGACAGACCGAGGGGGATGACCGTGAGGGCAAGTCGGCATGCTATAAGGTGGTACAGGATTTGCTCGCCAAATCGAAGAAGCAGAACGGCAGTATCATCTGTGCCGAAATCCTCGGCTTGAAGGGCCACGAGAAAGCGCAGTCCAGCTATGTGGCTTCGGCAAGAACGGCAGAATATTACAAGTCTCGCCCTTGCGCAGCCAAAGTAGAGAGTGCTGCAAGAATCTTCGCAGAATATCTGATGGAGAAAAAATAAGGATTTACTCCTATGAAATACCAGAATAACAAGGATTTGGCGGAGGCACAGTATTACTTGAAGATGCTGGATGACTTCTGCAAGTCGGGACAGGTGAAGATTCCTGATCCGACAGGCACTGCCATGCCTTGGAATTTGAAGGAAGACCCGCTGAAGGATTATCTCATTCATCTCTTTACCCTGAAAGTAACCATAGAAGAAACTGGAGAAGAGGTGCAGAAGTTCGTGCGCCAGGTGGTGAACAGCAAAATCAAGAGTAAGGTTTTCTATGATAGTGTGGGAAAGTTTATCGTGGAATGCGTCCATCACATGCGATTCCAGCGCCAGCGTGCCTGGACCGAGAGTCATCGGGCTGATGATGTGCTCGATTGGGCTCCCTTCAAGCGGATGGATGAACAGGTGTGGCTCCCTTTGCTCGACCAGCTGGAACAGGAACATGCTGAAGATGGGTTCGATAAGCCTTTCTTCCTCAAGCTGATGGCTGGAGACGGGGCTTCGAAACCCGAAAACTGGGAAAGGCTGGTAAGAGACTGGAAGGTCTGCATCGACCATCAGGTATTGAACAAGCTGAAGGACTTTATCTCGCTCCGTCAGAACAACTTCGAAACAGGACTTGTGCGCATGATGGACCAGATAACCCGCAACATGAAGACGAAGGGCGTTTCGGAACAGCGCGCCGTACAAGCCTGGGAACTGATGACGAACGGATGGACCGAAACGGAGTTTGAACGCCGTCTGAACCAGGTGAAGATTCAGGACAAATATCCCGAAATCAAGGAAATTGTGGCGAAGATGGGACGAGTAGCCGATACCAACGGCAAAGACCGGCTCACTATCGCATCGGGCGTAGAGATGAAGATGGAGCATTCAGCGGGTAGTGATATCGAGGGCATTACCGTGGGCGATGATCTCAACTCCCTTCTCCCGCTCGAACTGGCACAGTACAGCGATGAAGATATGGAGGGCCTCTTTATCTATAAGTATCGCACGCGAAGACTCCAGACCTTCCGTTATAAGAGCGAAATGTCGAAACCATCCCGCAAACTGGGCTTTACCCATGCCTCCCGCAAGGGTCCGATGATCGTCTGTCTGGACACCTCTGCCAGTATGTATGGCACGCCCGAAAGGATATCCTCTACACTCATCTCTCTGCTGGAAGAAACGGCAGAAGATCTGGAGCGAGACTGCTTCCTGATAGATTTCTCCGTCAGTACCCGTGCCATCGACCTGATGGCGAAGCGCAAGGCTGAGCGCCTGAAGAGAATAGGAATCACTATGATGGAATCAGCCGAAGCAGATGCATCTCCGTCCGACGGAGATGGACAGGCGCATACCGGGCGAGGCATCCGGCGGCAGCCTACCACAACCCACCTTCCATTTATCGGAGGCGGAACATCGGCAAAGAAGATGATGACCCAGATGTTCGACCTTCTCGACAACGACGGACTCCATTACGTGAATGCCGATGTGCTTTGGATTACCGACTTCCTGATTCCAGATCCGCCACAGCAGCTGTTGTCGAGATTCCGGGAATACAAGGAGACGGGTACCCAATTCTACGGCATCCGTATCGTGCGTGATGACGACAAGGAGTCGAACAGCTGGAAGGAGTACTTCAATCAGATTTACACCATCCGGTACCGCCCGCTGCGAAGATATTAAAGAAGATGTTAAGGCAGAAAAGGGGTATCAGATGATAATAGAGACATGTATGAAATGTATCAAGAACTTTATCATATGTTACATTTGGCGCAGAATTTCGGTTTTGCGCCATTTTTTTGAATTAAAAATTCCTTAAAACGCTTGGTGATACAAAATATATTTGTACCTTTGTGCTCGGAACAATGAATAATTGTCAGCCAAACAAATTTAGAAAAGAATCAATAAATATAAGCAATTTATACAAAAACTTAAGTAATAAACTAAAATTATGGTAAGCAACAACATTCCACAAGTAAAGCTCGGTATTATTGCCGTTAGCCGTGACTGTTTTCCAATCGCGCTTTCTACTCAGCGCCGTGAGAACATCGTAAAAGAGTACAAGGGTGAAATTTTCAACTGCCAGACTACAGTTGAGAACGAGAAAGATATGCTCAAGGCTTTGGGCGAAGTGAAAGAGCAGGGCTGCAACGCTTTGGTTGTATTCCTCGGTAACTTCGGTCCTGAGACTCCTGAGACTTTGATTGCAAAGAACTTCGATGGTCCTTGTATGTTTGTTGCAGCTGCAGAGGGTGACGGCGACATGATCAATGGTCGTGGCGACGCTTACTGCGGTATGCTCAACTGCTCTTACAACCTCGGCATGCGCCACCTGAAGGGTTACATCCCTGAGTATCCTGTAGGTACAGCAGAGGACGTAGCTAAGATGATTCAGGACTTCGTACCAGTAGCTCGCGTTATCCTCGGTTTGAAGGGCTTGAAGATTATCACCTTCGGTCCACGTCCACAGGACTTCTTCGCTTGCAACGCTCCTATCAAGGGCTTGTACGAACTCGGTGTAGAGATTGAGGAGAACTCAGAGCTTGACCTTCTCGTAGCTTACAAGGAGCACGAGAACGACCCACGTATCGAAGAGGTTTGCGCTGATATGGCCAAGGAGATGGGCGAAGGCTGCTACTATCCTGACCTCAGCCGCAGAATGGCACAGTTTGAGTTGACATTGCTCGACTGGGCAGAGGCTCACAAGGGTTCTCGCCAGTATGTAGCATTCGCTGACAAGTGCTGGCCTGCATTCCCAAGCCAGTTCGGTTTCGAGCCTTGCTATGTAAACAGCCGTCTCGTTAGCCGCGGCATTCCTGTAGCTTGCGAGGTAGATGTCTATGGTGCGCTCTCTGAGTACATCGGTATGTGTGCTTCTGACGATACCGTTACATTGCTCGATATCAACAACTCTGTTCCTCAGTATATCTATGATGAGGACATCAAGGGCAAGTACGATTATAAGTTGACTGATACCTTCATGGGCTTCCACTGCGGTAACACTCCACAGTGCAAGATGTGCTCTAGCCGTAAGATTAAGTATCAGCTCATCCAGAACCGTTTGTTGGAGAATGGTGGTAAACCAGACTTCACCCGTGGTACTTTGGAGGGTGATATCGCAGCTTCTGACATCACATTCTACCGTCTACAGTGCGATTCTGAGGGCAACCTCCGCAGCTACATCGCAGAGGGTGAGGTTCTCGATGTTCCTACCCGTTCATTCGGTGGTATCGGTATCTTCGCCATCAACGAGATGGGCCGCTTCTATCGTCACGTATTGATTCAGAAGGGTTATCCACACCACGGAGCCGTAGCATTCTCTCACGTAGGTAAGACCTTGTTCGAGGTATTCAAGTATCTCGGCATCAAGGATATCGCTTACAACCAGCCAGCTAGCCTGCCTTACCCAACAGAGAATCCTTGGAAGTAAATTGAGTGAAGAGAGAAGAGTGAAGAAACAAAGTTCGGCGGCCGAAGGGAAAGCCCATTCATTTGCTCTTCTTTCTAAACTGAGTTCATAAAAGATAAGGGCGATTGCTTATCCCTTGCGTAGGGAATAGCAATCGCCCTTTTTATGTTTTCCTGGAAGGAGATTACCTGATGATAATCTCCTTTACGAATGGTTTGCTTATTTCGTATTTTCCAACGCTTCCTGTTTCTGCGGAATCACCACCGAAGCCCCGATGCTGACGAGCAGTACGAGGATGATGAATACCAGCGAACTGACAGCATCAATCTCGAAGAAATCGTGGATGAGCATCTTCACACCGATGAACACCAGCAGCACACTCACACCCACCTTCAGATAGCGGAACTTGTCTGCTATCGCTGCCAGCAGGAAGAAGAGGGCACGCAAGCCCAGGATGGCGAAGATATTCGAGAAGAACACCACGAATGGGTCGAGCGATACCGAGAATACGGCTGGGATGCTGTCGAAGGCGAAAATCAGATCGCAGAACTCGATGAACACCACCGTCATCACCAGCGGACCCAGATGCAGGCGCTTCTGCATGAACTTCACCACTGGATGCTCCAGGGCATTGATTTCCTCCTTTTTGTTTCTGTTGAGGAACATCTTGGCACCGCTGTAAACAAGGAATCCTCCAAATATGAGCAATATCCAGGCGAATCGGCTGATGAGGGCAGCACCCGCAAAGATGAAGACGAAGCGAAGCACGATGGCTCCCAGAATTCCCCAGTTCAATACGTGCTGGTAATCTTTCTTGTCCACTCCGAACGAGGTGAAAATCATCATCATCACGAAGAGATTATCTACCGAGAGCGTTTTCTCTATCAGATAACCCGAGATGTAGGAGATGGTCATATAGTGCCGGTATTGCTGCAGACTCCCCTCATAGTCGTTCGGGTCCAGTTTGAGATGCGAAGCATAGCGCGAGGCTATCAGCTTCAGGTCGTCGAAGTTCTCGATGCCGTGCACCATGTCTCCATGAAAATAGATGAATACGGCGAAGGCGAGCGCGAGAATAATCCATACAGCCGTCCATGAACCGGCTTCCTTGATAGACACCACATGTGCCTTTCGGTCGATGACCAGCATGTCTAATACGAGTATGGCGGCGATGAAAATCACGAATCCCACCAAAAACATCGATTCAGTAAAAACATGTTCCATTTTTCTTTATCCTTAATCTATTTAGTATATACCATTGAATCTTAAAATCATTTCATCTGTTAGAAACGTGGGCGCAAAATTAGGAAAAATATCTGGAATAGCGAAGGTTCCGGTGCAAAACTTAATTGATTTTAACTTGAAAGGCAGGAATGTAACAGGTTTGTAATAATGGCGCTGTGAGAACCGGCAAAAAAGGCGTTTTAAAGATAAAAGGGTAAAAAGGTAAAAATGTAAAAAGGTAAAAAGAGCCTAGCGGAATGTTAAGCTAGGGGGCTCTTTTTACCCTTTTACCTTTTAAAGGCTCTTTTACCTTTTCTTAGTCAGCACATAGTGCTTAGCCATGGCGCCTTCAGGCTCATTGCCCAGCGAATCGGTCATGATGAGGCTGTTGGCATCCTTTACCTTGTAGTAAGATGTCTCGCCGCTCGATGGACGGGTGATTTCTACCACGTTGTTAGCCAATACCTTGAAGATACCGCTCGCTTCGTCGTGACCATCCTTGCGCTCCAGATAGTCGGCTGAGTACTGGTAGGTGCTGTCGGCGTTGAGCGTCAAAACGGTCTTGATGCCCGGACAGTCGGCAGCAGGGAGAGTTCCCTCGTAGGTGCCGGCGATGGAATCGAGAATGACATCGTTGGAATTGAGCGAATCATTTTCAGCATAACTGAGGCTATCCTGGTCAGCCCCCTGGCTATTTGTCTTCTTGCCATTGCAGGAGACAACTGATAATGCAGCGATGACGGCTGCTGTCAAAACTAATTTCTTTTTCATACTATACTGCTTTTTAATTGTTACTTATTTACGGAATCTCTTCTCTTAGAGAGCACTTTCCCCGAGAAGGATTTCTCTTCGCAAAAATAGTGTTTTATTCTGTTATCCGCAAGTTTTACACAGAAAATTATAGAATATTATACTATTTTCTTAATTGATGATGACTGGCACAATCTCTTCTTCGCTAGGCCAATGAGGCAGATAGAAGAGCGGGCGAGGGGTGCCGCCCAAGCCCGTCCAGTCTATCTGTTTCACAAAGTCGAAATCGGGAGGACCGAAGTCGAAACTTCTGCCGTAGAGCACGATGGCGCCTCTGCCTTCATCTATCTTCCACAAACCGCCCCCGTAGGTGCATTGCTCGCCGGGTGACAGCATGTCACGGTGCAGGTAGACACGCCCGAACTTCAGTACTCCGTCTCTGTTGATAATGAATTTCTGAAACATCTCTATTTCTGGTTTATTCAATGAAATCTGTATTCCGATTGATTCAATGTAATGAGAGAATTATTTCTTCTCCCAAAACAGTTTGTCTATGAAATCATAGCGCTTCTCCATCTGGGCATCAGTTTTTACGACGGTATTCACGTCTATCTGAAGCACAGGGGCTACTGCCTTGCCGTTGGTGGATGGCCACTCAGGCAGACCCAGACCATTCGGATTGCCGGTCTTTACGAAATTGACGTAATACTGGCTGAAGATGTCGCTGATCATATAATCCTCCGGCTGCCAGTTGAACACGCGGTTGGTTGGCAATGTACCCATTGCATACTCGATGTCGGCAGAATGAACGGCTCCCTTGTCTTGTGGCGCAGGAGCCGCATCTTCCTTGGCATCTACCACGCCGCCAGCCAATGCAGCCACCTTACCCTTGATGGCCATAGCAGGACGAGGATGGCAATAGCGGTAGCGGTAAACAGGCTGTCCGCCGGTCAGCTTGTGCATGTTGCCCCACTTCCATGTTGAATAATCGAGGAAGATATCCGAAGCTAGGTTCACGCCCGGCTGCTCCAATACATCCTTATCGCTGTTGATGCCGTAGAGGCGGAAGAGTTCTTCGATGTTCTCTTCTCCAAATGTAGCCTTGGCACCCGCCTTCAGATTCTCGACGGTAGGCTGCTTGCCCATCAATACCGCCCATGGAGTCATCTCCTGGTTGTTGCCGCCGATAAGCAGAGGCACCTTGGTCTGCTCGCCCTTGGCAAATACCTCTACAGGCTGTTCTTTCATGAAATATCCGTCGATATTATAGACAGGAACCGCTCTTACTTCCGCCAGTTTCATCAATTTCTCGGCAGGCAGGGCACGAAGCTCGTTGAGGTTCTTCATTCCTGCGTTCTTTTTCACCTTCTTTCCGGTTTCCTTACCCATCTTCTCGGCTATTTTCTGGGCAAGCTGCACTCCTTTCTCCTCGGCTTCCTTCAGCGTAGCCACCTTCTTGAATCCCATCACCGAACCGCTGGAACCCATAGCCTGGGCAAAGAGTCCCTGACAGAGAGGGGAAGCCATCAGAGCGCTGACCGACATGGAACCTGCCGATTCGCCTACGATGGTGATGCGGTTAGGGTCGCCGCCGAAAGCCTCAATGTTATCCTTTACCCACTGGATGGCAGCCACCTGGTCCATGAATCCATAGTTGCCGGAACCCTTGTAGGATGTTTCCTTAGAGAGCTGTGGGTGGGCGAAGAATCCGAAGATGCCCTCACGATAGTTGGCTGTGATGGAGATGATGCCCTTGCGTGCCATCGCATCGCCCGCATATCGAGGTTCGCTTCCGCTACCCGCCATCAGTCCTCCGCCGTTGAAATAAATGAGTACCGGCAGATGCTCCTTCATGGTCTTTGCCGGTGTCCATATATTAAGGTAGAGGCAATCCTCGCTGTTGGTCTTCGTACCGAAGTTCATATCGCCGAAGAGAGGTTCCTGCATCGGGTTCGGTCCGAACTCCTTGGCCTCGCGAACGCCCTGCCATTTCTGTACAGGCTGCGGAGCCTTCCAGCGGAGATTTCCTACAGGAGGGGCAGCGAACGGAATACCCTTGAATACTGTGATGCCTGAGAGATCTTTTCCTTCGAGGATACCTTCGGCAGTCGTTACCTGAGTCTGCGCCATCATTCCCATAGCAGGGAGCAGGAAGGCGATGGATAAAAGTAGTTTTTTCATATCGTAAATCTGTTAGTTTTGCAATAATACTGCAAATATAATCAAAATATCGTTACCTTGTCTTATTCAGTCCCATTTTTTAAATCTTTTTGTAAAAAGTCAATGCTTTCACTCTTCTTTCATTTCTTTGTAACACGAAAGTAACATCCTTTAAATACCTTTGCAGCGGTATAAAGTATTACAGTATTTTTGAAGAAAGAAATGAATAAGGTATTTAGTTTTATTGCGTTGGCATTTCTGGGATGCGGCTCTGCTGCTGCCCAACAGGTGAATGTTTCTAACGTTCAGCGCCCCAAACTGGTAGTGGGCATCGTGGTTGACCAAATGCGATGGGATTATCTCTATCGCTATCAGAAGCGCTATGGTGAAGGTGGATTCAAGCGACTGCTCAACGAGGGCTTCTCTTGCGAAAACACCCGTATTCCGTATGTTCCATCGGTTACCGCCATCGGTCATACTTGTCTCTATACAGGCAGTGTGCCTTCTATCCACGGAATCGCCGGAAACAATTTTGTGAAGAATGGCAAGAAGGTGTATTGCACGGATGATGAAACCGTGAAGCCGGTGGGCTCCAACAGTAAGGCGGGCTTGATGTCGCCTAGAAACCTCTGGGTTACGACTCTCGGAGATGAGATGAAGATTGCATCCAACGGCAGAGCCAAGGTAGTGGGAGTGGCATTGAAAGACCGTGCTTCCATTCTTCCTGCAGGTCATAATCCGAACGGTGCCTACTGGTTTGATGATGAGAGCGGAAAGTTTATCACCAGTTCTTATTATATAAACCAGTTGCCGAAGTGGGTGGACGCGTTCAACAACCAGCATCTGCCAGAGCGTTATCTCTCGGAAAAATGGAACACACTCTATCCTGAGAATACTTACGTTGAAAGTACGGAAGATGAGAACGAGTATGAGGATGGCATCCGCAAGGGCATGAAGGCTACGCTGCCGCTCAATCTTCCAGCCCTTTATAAGAAATATGGTTACAGCATTATCCGCAAAACTCCTTTCGGCAATTCGCTGACGATTGATTTGGCAAAGGCGGCGATAGACGGCGAGCAGTTGGGTGCAGATGATGAAACCGACTTGCTGGCAGTAAGCTGCTCAAGCACGGATTATATCGGTCATCAGGTGGGAACTCATGCGGTAGAGACCGAGGATACTTATCTGCGTCTGGACAAGGCGATAGCCGATTTCCTTTCTTATCTCGATGAGAAGGTGGGCAAAGGAAATTATCTGGTTTTCTTGAGTGCCGACCATGGAGCGATGAACAACGCCCGTTTCCTGCAAGACTGCCGCATTCCAGCGGGTAATTGGGATGGTGATGCGGTGGCTGAGAAACTGAATCAGACCCTGGCTCAGGAGTATCCTAACGTGGGCAATCTGGTGAAGACCGTGATGAACTATCAGGTGTTTTTCAACCGTAACATCATCAAGAAAAACAAGTTGGATTTCGCCAAGATCAAGCAGAGCGTGGTGGACGTGTTGAAGGAAGACTGTTGCGTGCAGTATGCCTGCGATATGGAGAAGACGATGACCGAGAGCATTCCTGAGGATGTGAAGATGCGCATCGTGAATGGTTACAACCGTGAGCGAAGCGGTGATGTGGCTATCGTATTGAAGCCGAATTTCTATGCCCACGGCATGAAGGGAACCGATCATGGTGAGTGGAATCCATACGACACCCACATTCCTTTGATTTTCATGGGTTGTGGAATCCAGCACGGTGCAACCACCAGGCAGACATTCATGACCGATATTGTGCCAACCATCGCCGCCCTGCTTCATGTGCAGGCGCCAAATGGTTGCGTAGGTCAGCCGATATTCTAGATTTTGATTTTATGTTTCTGAGCCCTATTCCGAGATTCCGATTTTGGAATAGGGCTCTAATCGTATTCTAACATCATTATTCTAATCGTATTCTAATATGCTCTTATCGGAAAAATGATTACCTTCTTCGGAAGTATGCAATCTCGGGAGTTGATGCAGATGAACTATACGGCAGCCGCGGAGACTCTGGTGCGCTCTTGGAATGGCATAGCTGTAGAAGTTTTGGACAGATATCAGCATTTAATTGACAGACAATAAAATAGATTAGCCATTTAATCGTTATATTACTATATATAATAAGGTATAGTTTTATTTTGAGAATAATATGAAAAAATGGCATTTATGGTTGGCGGCTTCCATCGGACTGGTGGTCATCGTTGGAATGATGATTCGGGAGTTTGATGTGGAAGTTCTGAGCAGGATAGATTTGTCTCCCAGGTTCTTTCTGGGGGTAGTAATGGGCGTGTTGCTCTTTGCGGTCCAGAATCTGATGCTTACCCTCCGTTTCCGTCATCTCTGCCAGCGTAAGTTATCCGTAGCCGAGGCGTTCCGCATCAATGTGCTCTGCGAGTTTACTTCTGCTGTCACTCCTTCGGCGGTGGGGGGAAGTGGCTTGGCTTTTGTCTATCTCAATCGCGAGGGAGTTTCTATGGGCAGAAGTATCTTCACCATGTTTGCAGCCCTGCTGGCTGATGAGGCTTTTCTTGCCATCAGTTGCGTGCTGCTCTATTTCTGTGTTCCATCGCATCTCTTGTTCAGCTTGGCTGATGGAGTGGGGATTTCTGCGGATGCTACGAACGAATGGATTAAGGGCGGAGTGCAGGTTATTTTCATAGTCAGCACCCTTATCGTTGCTGTCTGGACGGCCATCCTCTACCTCTTGTTGTTGCATCGTCCTCAGATTCTGGGCTGGGTATTGAAGGGATGCTGCAAGATTCCTTTCCTTCGCAGATTCCTGCCCAAGGTAGAGAAGTTTTCCGAGGAGATGACGATGGCTTCGGAGGAGGCAAAGCTGGAGGGCGGAAGATTCTGGCTGCAGCTGATGGGTTATACTTCCCTGGCGTGGCTGTCGAGATTCGCCATCGTGGTAGCTATTCTCATTGCCTTCCATTGTCAGGGCAACATGCTGGTGGCTTGGTGCCGCCAATGGGTGATGTGGATGATTTCCATTCTGAGTCCTACGCCTGGCGGAAGTGGCGTGGCAGAGTTGATGTTCCGCCTTTATTATGCCGATTTCCTGCCCGATGCCTCAGTAGCCATCCTTGCCGCCATGCTCTGGCGCGCCATCTTCTATTACCCTTTCCTGGTAATGGGCACCCTGGTCTTGCCGAAATGGATTGCTAGAAACTGACATAGAGTCGGGCACTGAGCGCCGTGAAATCTCCATTGTCGTTTTTGATGTATTGGAACGATGGCTGAAGGGAAATGGATTCCGTCAGCTGTCTTTTCCATGTTACTTCCAGCGAATATTCCGAACCTTGCTGGAAGCGGGCGTACTGGCCCGACAGACCGCACTCGTTCTTATCGTCCTGATAGGCGCCGCTAAGTTCGGCGTATCGGTAGCAGGCATTCTGATGACTGGTGTTCTCGGAATACTGTACCATGCACGAAATGTTCTTGTCGCCAGCCTTCCAAACGCTCTGCTCTCCGTAAATCCACCAGGCACAGGTGGTCTTGCCCTTGGATTCATCGGCAGAAACCATTTCGCCATCCTCGTTGATCGGATATTGACGGGTATGGACGGCAGCACCCGCAAAATATTTTCCACCTTTATGTTCATACTCCAACTGCGACATATTGAAGATTCCATCCTTCTTCGGACGAACCAGGAAAGGATTGTCGTGGGCTTTCCAACCATTATATCCTACGCCGTTATACAGACTGTTTCTGAAAGTCCATCCTCCCTTGGTTACATCAAAGTAAAGGGTCAAGCCCGAATACGGATAGTTGGCTATCGGATAGCTTGAAGCAATGGTAGGAAAAATTCCCTCAGAACTGTTCTGGAAAAGTGCCGTAACATCAGAGGTAAAGAAATCCTCGTTCACGTTTCTCACACCCACAAACAGATGGCCCGAATTCCACTCGTGCATGTAGCCCAGCACGGCAAGCATGGCGAAGTTGTTGTCTGCATCTATGTTCGAAAAACCCTGCCAGTCGTCAATAATGCCATCGTTGGTCTTTGCCACATGCAGCGTTGCCGCCTCGAACGAGTCCTTTCCTTTTCCTATCGGTACACTCAGTTCCAATCTCAGCTGGTTAGTCAGATTGGTATTCTTGTTCATGTCCCATTGCCATTCTGAAATATATTGTCCGTTAAAGCTCTGTGCATGAGCAAGGCAGATATGGATACAGCCTAAAATAATAAAAATAATTCTCTTCATTTCTTAATGTTTTGTATAATTTCTTGTTCACTTGCCCGCCGTCTGCGAGCATCGTTCTAATTCACGCTGCAAAGATACTTGATATTTTAAAATCCTGCAATACTTAATAATTAGCATTTTTATTTAGTCTAAATAGACAAGTGCTCTTTGTTATCCTCATTTCTAGGTATTGTGGTTCTTTTATATGGATGGAAGGTTCTGTTCTTATTTTTAGGTATTAAACGGCTACCAACAATATTTTTTTTTAAAAACTTTGTCTTATCAGATATTATTCGTACCTTTGCATTGTTTAAAAAAGTTAGAAAATGAAGAAGATATTAAATCCATATTTGAACAAGGAGGGTTACAACTGCGTTTGCTGTGCCCCCAACAATCCTGTAGGATTGCATCTTGAGTTTTGGGAAGAGGGTGAGGATGTGCTTACCATCTGGAATCCCGGCGAGAATTACCAGGGCTGGATCAATACCCTGCATGGCGGAATCATCAGTATGCTGATGGATGAAGTGGCAGGCTGGGTTATCAACCGCAAACTGCAGACCACGGGTGTGACGATGCAGCTCAACGTGAAGTACAAGAAGCCTGTGATGACCACCGATTCGCAGATTACGGTGCGTGGTCACATCGCCAGTCAGCGCCGCAATATCGTCACTATCCACTTGACTCTGGAGAACTCTAAAGGCGAGGTTTGTGATGAGGGCGAAGCCATCTACTTTACCTTTGGTCCTGACAAAGCCAAGGAGATGGGGTTCGACAGCTGCAAGGTAGAAGGGGAGGCTATGGGGTGAAATTCATGTCCTATTAAGGCTAAAATCCTGTTTCTTTTGGAAAAGTGTAGTCTTCGGTCCCTATTTTATAGGAAAAGTGTATTTTCGCCCCTTGTTTTCATAGGAAAAGTGTATTTAAGTAGGGGATAAAATAATGGCAGGTTCCAAATTAACGCATCAGGAACCTGCCATTTTCTATCATTTTACGCCAATCTCAGTCTCAGTGAATTAAGCACTACGCTTACGCTGGAGAAGGCCATCAGGGCACTTGCCCACATCGGAGTTATCTGGAAATCAATGCCGAAGATATGAAGGGCTCCGGCTGCCAACGGAATGCAGATGATGTTGTAGATGAACGCCCAGAACAGATTCTGCCAAATCATGTGAACCGTCTTCTGACTCAGTTTTACGGCTTCCGGAAGTGCCAGGAGGTCGTCGCTCATCAGCGTAATCTGCGCCACATCCATCGCCACATCCGTTCCCTTTCCTATCGCCATACTCACGTTGGCAAGGGCCAGGGCCTGGGTGTCGTTGATTCCGTCGCCTACCATCGCTACCTGCTTGCCTTCGTCCTGAAGTTTCTTTACCAATGCCTGCTTGTCGCCAGGCAGCACCTTGCTCTGGTAATGCTTGATGCCGGCTTTCTCAGCCCAGTAGTGAGCCGCTTCCTCCTTGTCGCCACTCATCATATAGACCTCTATTCCCTTTTCCTGCAACTGCTTCATCGCTTCCTGGGCATGAGGCTTGAGGGTCTCTCTCGTCTCCAGATCCAAATCCTCCTGCTTGGTGAAATCGATGTTCTGGTTAGGAATGGTGAGGGTGCCGGTCTTGTCGATGACGAGGGCGTTGATCTTGTGGAGATTCTCCAGTGCCGACGCGTCCTTGATGAGAATCTGCTTCTGCGCCGCCTTGCCGATGCCCACCATCAGAGCGGTAGGAGTGGCTAAGCCCATGGCGCAAGGACAGGCGATGACCAATACGGCTACGGCTGAAAGGATAGCCTGAGGAAGAGCAGCGTTGCCGCCTATCAGCCACCATATTATAAAGGTGATGAGGGCGATGGCTGCCACGGCTGGAACGAAAATCAGAGCCGCCTTATCCACGATGCGCTGTACGGGCGCCTTACTGCCCTGCGCCTCCTGAACCATTCGGATGATGTGCGCCAGGGCGGTGTTCTCGCCAATCTGCTTGGCTCTCATGCGGAGCTTTCCCTGACTCGGAATGGTGCCAGCCAGCACGTTGTCGCCTGCCTTTTTCATCGCCGGAGTCGGTTCGCCGCTAATCATCGCTTCATCTATATAGGCAGCATCGGGAGTCATAAAACTCTCTGCTTGGGTAACCACGCCATCCACCGGAATCTTTTCGCCGGCTCTTACCTCAATCATGTCGCCTATCTGAATAGTTGAAATCGGAACTTCCTCCATCTTGTAGTCGTTGGTGCCTTCTATCTTCTCGTAAGTCACCAGTCGGGCGGTTTTCGGCTGCATTCCCATCAGTTTTCGGATGCTGCTCGCCGTACTGTCCTTTGCCTTTTCTTCCAGGCATCTGCCGGTCAGCACGAAGGTGATGATCATCACGGAAGCATCGAAATAAGTGTGCCATTCTATGCCTCTCGCTCCCCATACCATTTCTCCGAAGAAGGTGTTGAAGGTGCTGAAGAGGAAGGCGATGAGGGTGCTGAGTGCTACGAGCGAATCCATGTTTGCCGTATGATGCAAAAGCTGCTTCCAGGCGGAAACATAAAACTGTTTGCCGCAGTAGAGCAGGTTGGCGAGTGCCAGGAGCAGACAGATCTGGTTGGCGAAGGAACTCGAGTGATGAGCCGAGGCAACGCCATCTGAAATCATATTCTGTTCCATACTCAGGGAAATCCAGCCCATGGAGAAACACATGGTCAGGATGGCGAAGAGCCAGGAAGCAAGGGTTCGGCGGCGCAGGAGGGTGAACTCACGGCGGTTGATTTCCTCCACGCTTCTGTCGTTTTCGATAACGAGGTCGTAGCCGGCGTTGCTGATTTCCCGTTTCATATCTTCCAGAGAGATAATGTCGGGGTTATAGTCTACCAGGGCAGTTCGGCTCGCCAGGGAAACCGAGGCGGAGTTGATGCCTTCTAGCGACTGCAGTTTCTTTTCAACATTGGCAGAGCATACGCTGCAAGCCATGCCTATTACTGGAATTGTTTTCTTCATTTTTGTTCTATTTTAAATCCTATTCTTATTTCTTGCATTTTAAAGTGGGCTCAGTGTTCTAATCATTTGTATTCAATTCTTTGAGCGACTGGGCTATATCGCCAGCAATGCCCACGCTCTTTTCTGCTATCTCCTGTGGAATATAGAGCTCTTGAGGCATGTTGAGCGTGATATATTTAGCATTCGGCTCACGATAAGCCAGTTGCATGATAGGTAGCTTGATGAGTCGGTTGTGAGAACCAATACCCAACTCTAAGATAACGAGTTTTTTGCCAGAATATTTTGTAAGAAAGTGATGGAAGAGTGTTTTTTTCTTGGGGTCTGGTGCTGCAAAAAGGTCGGTCATGACACCTTCTATCTCGAAGATGCGTTTTTCATCAAACCCTGATTTCTCCAGATGCAAGTCGCCATTGCTGGTAAGGATGAAGTAATCCTTTTGGCCAATCACTTTCATGAGGTTATGCATTACCTGTGAAGGTTGGTAATCTTCTACCCAAAACTTTACCAATCGTCTGTGGAACTCTAAGCGTGCTTCAGCAGTAGGATACTGAAAGTAAAGACCTTCCACAATATTTCTGAAACCATATTGCTGCTGCATGTCGCCAAACTGCCTTCGAAACATCTCGTTGTTGGCAAAGATATGATAGCCCTCGGCGATAGAGAGTCCGTTGCTGGCTCCTATGAGAATGGCATCTGCCTGGGCAATCCATTCTTGGGCTAGAGTGATATTTGCATTCATATTTAATATATTCTTCCTGGTTCGAAACTTGTATCTGATACGATATGATCTGCCGGTTTGCCTAACAGTTTCTTTAATGTCACAGCGATATCTTCCTTAATGGCAATACTCTTTTTGGCAATCTCCTTTGGAACATAGGCATCTTTTGGATTGATGACTGCATAAGTGGCATTGGGCCAGCGATAAACCATGTTCATAAATGGCTCCTTGATAAACATTGGAGTCATCATACCCACACCAAGTTCGAGAAAAAGCACTTTCTTGTTCATGTTCTCCTTGAGGAAATCCAGGTAACGTTGCATTTCTTTTCGGTAATAGCTACCCTCCAGAAACTCACGACTGCGCCACCATGGAACCATCTCCGTACCGCAATGTGGACAACGGGGAATCAAGTCGTCGGGCAGCCTGTCTCCTTCTATCTTGTCCAGCAACTCATACACCTTTTCCTTGTTGGGATAAATCTCGTCTGTACAAGTATGTTTACACTGCCAGTAGCGGAAATCTCCCTGAATGCGAGTAATCTTCTCGGCAGGGAAGGTGCGGAAAAACTGCGCATCCTGATTGGTGGTGGCAATATAATAGTTCTTGCCTTTGAGTAGTTCAGCCAGATCCTCGTATGGCTCACCCGTATGACACTCATACAAGTATTTGTACTCGCGGAGCAATGCTGCCCATAGTTCCCCTTTCTTGATTTGCGGATGATACGTCAGCGGGAAAAAACCATCAGCATGATATTTCTCGCCCAACTGTCCGGCTATCTGTTTGAATGTGGCATCTCTCATATAATAGAAACGGAAACCTGCTGCTGCCGACATTCCAGAGGCGCCACCCACGATGATGGCTTCTGCCTCCTGAATATTTTTTTTCAGTATTTCTATCTGTGTCATAAATTCTAGCATACTTATGCGAATTTTAATTTCATATTTACCTTCATTATTTCGACTGCAAAAGTATGAAAAAATACAGATGTATCAGATACTAGAAAGCCACCAAAAACTACCAAAATGATAAATCATTCTCATTCATATACCCCATTCTTATAGTCCTCCTGGAATTCTCTGCATGTCTTGCCCTATACCAAATAAACAATCTGGTAATCAAAATGGTAGTATTATATGAAATATTGGTACTTAATAAGTGAGCTGAACCGTTTACCTTTGTACTCAAAAAACAATAGTTCGTTAATAATTCAATAATGTGCTAAGCAGCTATACGCTGTAAG
>DAWDQD010000033.1:0-30881 GCA_052349145.1 Segatella copri
AAGTTTATGCTTTATTAACGAGAAGTTTTCTATAGGGGTGCTGAGTAGTTACTCGTTGTTTATCTTTCTACCAGGAAGTTTAAACGAATCTTTCTTTTGGATAAAAAAAAGAAAAATATAGGGAGGATATTTGGTAATATGCTGATATTTACTTACTTTTGTATGATGAACGTTCATCGTATGAAACAGGGAGCGTGATACTAAACAGGTAAAAAAGGAAGAAAATGAAGAAGATATTTTTGTTTATATTATTCTGTCTTTCCGTATGCAGCATGTCGGCTTACGACTTTCTGCGAGCTGTGAAAGATGAGATTCCGGGAGGTTACAACTTCTGGGTTTATACGCCGGTAGATTATTTCTATTCGCAAGAGCAGACACCGGTCATCATCTTTCTGCATGGTGCCAGTCTTTGTGGAAGAAATCTGAATAAGGTGAGAAGATACGGACCGCTTGATGCCATCGTCAAGGGGCGCGATATTGATGCGCTGACCATCGTTCCGCAGAATCCGGGAGGAGCCTGGAATCCGAAGAAAATCATGGATATGCTAGACTGGGTGAAGAAGAATTACCCATGCGATTCTAATAGAGTTTATGTCTTGGGTATGAGTTTGGGCGGTTATGGCACCATGGATGTCTGCGCCACTTATCCCGACAGGATAGCTGCCGGCATGGCGCTGTGTGGCGGCTGTTCGTATAAGGATGTGAGTGGATTGGGCGATTTGCCTTTCTGGATTATCCATGGCACAGCAGATAGGGCAGTACCGGTCAAGCAATCGAAGGTTGTGGTAGATAAACTTGAAAAGGATGGCAAGGATACCCGATTGATATACGACTGGTGGAAGGGTGCCAATCACGGTACCCCTGCCCGCGTGTTTTATCTGAAGAAAACCTATCAGTGGCTTTTCTCTCACAGCCTTTCAGATAAGGACAGACCCGTGAACCGCAACATCAGTATTACGATGAGTGATCTGGGTAGAGCATATGGTGATGTGAACAGAAATGCCCCTCAGCCTGAACTCATCGATGGTCCGAGTGTGATCAAGCAAGAGGGAAATGAATATTAAGGAATCAGGTGAACAGTTCTGCTACCTTCCCCAGCCAATTCTTATCAATATCATCGAAGGTGCTGAGGTGTTCGCTGTCAATATCCAGTATGGCGATTACCTCACCATTCCTGATAACAGGTACTACAATCTCCGAACGGGAGGCGCTGCTGCAGGCAATATGCCCCGGAAATTTCTCAACATCTTCTACCACGATGGTTTCCGCCTTGTCCCAAGCTGTGCCGCAAACTCCCTTGCCCCTTTTGATGCGGGTGCAGGCCAGCGGTCCCTGAAAAGGACCCAGCACAAGGGTTCCGTCGATGACCCGGTAGAAGCCCACCCACCAGAAGTGGAAGGTGTCCATGATGCATGTTGAAATATTCGCCATATTGGCGATGATGTCGCTTTCGCCCTCTACGAGCGACTTGAGCTGAGGGAGGAGCGTGGCGTAAAGTTCCTCCTTCGTTTCTCCTTTTATAATAAGATGTTCTGCCATGATGTCTTTACTTTTCAATTCTGTGTCTATTATCTGTTTAGATATTCTATCTCTGCAAAAGTAATAAAAATAATTGAAATACTGTCATTTTCATAGAATTATTTCTATCCTTTCAATCTTTTTTCGTACTTTTGCACCATCAATTAAAATAAAGAAAATCCAGTTTTTAAAATGTGAAGTAAGAAAATGGCTGATAAAGATATGAAATGGAAGACGCTCTCGCAGAAGTATCTGATAGAGAAGCCATGGCTCACGGCACGAGTGGATAAGGTGGAATTGCCTACGGGAGCCATTATCGATGAATATTACGTGCTGGAATATCCCGATTGGGTGAACACCATCGCCATTACGAAGGACGGAATGTTCGTATTTGTGCGCCAGTATCGCTATGCGATAGGTAAGACGGTGAATGAACTCTGCGCAGGAGTGATAGAGAAGGGCGGGGACCCGATGGCGGCTGCCAGGCGAGAGCTGATGGAAGAGACTGGGTTCGGTGGCGGAAACTGGCAGAAGTGGATGACGATTTCGGCTAATCCGAGCACTCATACCAATCTTACCCATTGCTATTTGGCTACGGATGTGGAGCGCATGGATGTTCAGCATCTTGACCAGGCTGAGGATATCGAGGTTCGCCTCTTCTCCAGGGATGAAGTGATGGATATGCTAGAGAAGGGAGAAATCTGGCAAAGCCTGATGGCGGCTCCGCTTTGGAAGTATTTTGCGAAAGCAAAGTAAGCTGCAGGACTTCATCTGCTCGAGCAAACAGCAGAACTTCGTTTGCTCGAGCAAAGTAAACATTAAACAATAAACATTAAACATTATAAAAATGGTAATAGATTTCGAAAAAATTGCTGAGGCTCATTTGGAGGGCTTCAAGGGTGGACAGGGTAAACTTGATACTCGTAACTATGTGGATGACAAGGTGAAGATTATGTATTCTACCTTGCGTCCGGGTGCATCAACTGGTCTTCATACTCACGAGGGCAACTGCGAGATTATCTATGTGGTAAGCGGCACTGCTACTTTCCATTATGATGATGTCGTAGAAGAGGTTCGCCAGGGACAGGTGCATTACTGCCCAATGAACCATGCTCATTATATGGAGAATCTCACAGATCATGATCTGGTGTATCTCGCCATTGTGCCTGAGCATCATTAATATCCTTGAAGTATCTGGGAAAACCATATCATATTCCTCCTGAGGAAAATGTAAAAAGAAAGTCCAACTCGGATGCCTCTCTCTTAAAGGCTCCAAGCTGGACTTTCATCGTTTTTATTTTCTTCATATTACTCTTCTTCATTCTCTAGCAAGTCGGTGCCGAGGTGGGTGGTCTGCTCACGCTTCAATCGGTCGCGCACTTCCTTAGGCTTGGTGGCGTAGGTAATCATTCGGATGGAATCGTTGTAGCTCACGTACTTCCAGAGCCAGTTGAGCAATACCATTACCTTGTTCTTTACTCCGAGGATGGAGCGGAGGTGAACCACCAGCCACAATACCCAGGCAAAGAAGCCCTGACTGTGGAACTTGCCAAGCTCTACTACAGCCTTGTTTCTTCCGATGGTAGCCATAGAACCCAGGTTCTTGTAGCGGAAAGGCTTGAGCTGGGAATCAGTGGCTCCCTCTGCAATCTTCTGGATATTCTTAGCCAGGAGTGCTGCCTGCTGAATGGCTACCTGAGCCAACTGTGGATGACCGCCAGGATAAGCTGGGTCTGTGGTCTGGATACACTGGTCGCCGATGGCGAAGAGACCGTCCATGCCAGGGATGCGGTTGAATTCATCTACCACGATGCGGAAACCACGACCCAGATGGTCGCCATCAATACCCGTGATAGGCTGTGCCTTTACACCGGATACCCAGAGGAAGGTACGGGTAGGAATCTCCTGACCATCCTTCATCAGAACCTTATGGTCCTTGTAGTCGGTTACCATCTTGCCAAACTGTACATCCACACCCATGCTTGTGAGGAAATCGTATGCTTTCTTAGAAGAGTCCTGTGACATTCCGGCGAGCAGTCTGTCGCCCGCTTCCAGAAGATAGATGTGCATCAGAGATGAGTCCATATCTGGATAATCATAAGGAATCACGTAGCGCTTCATTTCGGAGAGGGCTCCGGCTATCTCTACACCTGTGGCACCTCCGCCTACAATGACCACGTTCAGGAGTTCCTGTCGCTCCTCTTCTGTGGCACAGGTCAATGCACGCTCCAGGTTACTCAGCACAGCGTTGCGCAATCCCATTGCTTCAGAAACGGTCTTCATCGGAATCGCCCACTTCTCGATGTTGGCATTGCCATAGAAATTGGTAGTGGTTCCTGCTGCGAACACCAGGTAATCGTACTCAATCTTACCGATGGAAGTCTGCAGAATCTTCTTGTCTGGGAATACGGCTCTCGCCTCTGCCATGCGGAAGTAGAAGTTCTTGCGCTTGCGGAAAATCTGGCGGAAAGGGAAGGAGATTGAACTTGGGTCGATACCTGCCGAGGCAATCTGATAGATAAGCGGAGGGAACTGATGGAAGTTATTCTTATCAATCAACACCACCTGCAGGTTTGCCTTGCAGAGGTCTTCTGCCAAACGAAGACCACCGAGTCCGCCACCTACAATCACTACTCTCTTCAACTGATTTCTCTTGATATTAATGCTCATAACTACTTCTGTTTTTTATATATTAATTACATATATTTGCTGAAAATTCTATTCTTTATAAGGCGCAATGCCTGGTACTCGCAGAAAATTCGATTGCAAAGGTACAACTTTTTTATGAGGCGGCAAAAGAAGATGGGTAGAAATATGGGCTTGAAGCTTGTTGCAATCGTTCTCATTTTATATTCTTGCAAATGATGTTACAAAATGTAATATGCAGATAGCATTTTTACTTTGGCGGTGGATGGCTTGAAGGAATATACTTCCAAGGCTTCGGGCTTGTTCATGATGGGAGTTTTTCTTTTTTTTATCATTCCGCAATCTGATGAATCACATAGGTAACCACGCCCCAGATCATGAAGCGGTTGGTTTCATCTACCCGGATAGGGGAGAAGTTCTTGTTCCATGGGATGAGCCAGCCGAAGGTGCCGCTCTCATCCATCTTGAATTGCTTGATGGTGAATTCGCCATCTACGAAGGCGATGACGAAATTGCCGTTTGAGGGTTCTATCTGCCGGTCAACTACAGCGAGATCACCGTCCAGAATGCCTGCATCCTGCATGCTGTCGCCAGATATGCGCACGTAGAAGGTGGCCTCACGATGGCGAACCAGAATATCGTTGAGGTCTATCTCTCCCTCCATATAGTCTTGTGCCGGCGAAGGGAAGCCTGCTTTTACGCTTTGCTCTGCCAGCGGAATAGGCATCTTGGCTCCGAATTCCGCAGGGTGAAATGTCAGTTTTATCTTGTTATCGCTATTCTTATACATCTTGTTTTTTTCTTATTTATGGAGCTCATTTTTAGAATGGGCTTATTCTGCTTTAGAATGGGCTTATTCTGTCTCTCATTGAGTTTTTACTTTCAGAATATCATGGATGTTCGTGGTAAACTGCTTCGACATGTACTCGCGTTTCAGGTCGAATCGGCAGTCTGTGCCTTGTATGGCCTGGCGTATGGTGCCATAACCATTCTTCCGGTTGATGGCGTCGATAGCCTCCATCAGCTTTTTTTGCTTGCTTCGGTCGATGGGGTCGAAGAGGTCTTGCTGGCGAGGATGGTCGGGTGAGATTTGCCACAGGATAACGCCAGCTTTCTTGAAGTGAAACGACATGTCGGGGCAATCGGGCCTGCTGTCTGCCATCGGTTTCGGGTATTTAGCCCGGAGAATGCTGAGGGCAGCACCTACTATTTCTTCCTGCGCATTGGTGGCGATGGGCAGGGTGAGGGAATCGTGGATGGTGTATTTAGGCACATGCTCGTTAAAACGGGAAGTCCATGCGAACACTGTGATGCCCTGACATACGCTACCTTGTCTCCTTAATTTTTCTGTACAACGTACAGCGAAATTAGCCACGGCTTCTTCTATCACATTTTTGTCGGTAATGCCCTCGTTGGCAAAACTCCTGCTGGTGCAGATGCTCTTCTTCTGCGGCAATTCCTCGATGCTGATGCAGCTTTCGCCATTCAGTTCTTTCCATGTTCTTAGGGTGGTGATATTGAAATGGCTACGGACCCAACTTTCTTTCTTGTCGGCAAACTGAGCGGCGGTCCTGATGCCCATATAATCGAGCTTTCGGGCTATCTGTCTGCCTATTCCCCATACATCTTCTACGGGGAAGAGAGACAGCGCCTTGTGTCTCCGTTCATCCGTGTCGATGAGGCAGCAGCCTTGGAAGCCCTTGTATTTCTTGGCGAATTTAGAGCCGATTTTCGCCAATGTCTTCGTTTCTGCAATGCCTACGGATATCGGGATTCCAACAGCCCGAAGTACATCTGCCGATATTTTGGAGCCATAGCGATGGAGCAGGCTATCGGGCTTTTCTGACAGCTCGTCTATTGTTATTTTATTGAACAAAGTAGGATGGTCTTCCGTATGCTCCCGAAAGAAAACTTTCGCCATTGATTCGTCTGCCTCGAAGAAACTCTCATCGATAGAGTATTGGTCGATGCGTGGGGAATAATGGGATAGCATCGACATCACGCGGTTGGAGAGCGAACCGTAGAGCGTATAGTTGCTCGAGAAGATAGCCACTCCTTCAGCCTCCAGTTTTTCCTTCACCTGATAGAAGGGGTCGCCCATCTTATAGCCCAATGCCTTAGCTTCTTCAGAGCGTGCGATGACGCACCCGTCGTTGTTACTCAATACAACCACGGGCTTTCCTGTCAGGTCGGGGCGAAACACTCGCTCGCACGAACAGTAGAAGTTGTTGCAGTCTGCCAGTCCTATCATATCTTATCATTAACACCTCTTGTTCTCACCAGAAATCCTGGTATAATGTGCAAAAATACAAAAAATAATCCGAAAACGATAGTTTTTCATTCAAGTTTTTTTGTCGTTTCGTGATTTATTCTTACCTTTGTGGTCATAAGCTAGTATTGAAACATTATAAAACTGAACGATATGAATGATAAGAATAACATGTTGGCATTGAGCCAGGAGCGTTTTTCGGCTCGCAAGTTTACTCCGGAGGCGGTGAGCCAGGAGGATCTGGACTATATCATGGAGTGTGTGCGCCTGGCACCATCGGCAGTGAACAGGCAGCCTTGGCGCTGGCTCATCGTGCGCTCAGAAGAGGCGAAGAAGAAACTGCAGGAGTGCTACGACCGCGAATGGTTCAAGACGGCTCCTATATATATTATAGGTATGAAAAACGTGAATGAGAACTGGGTGCGCAGATATGATGAGAAACCGCATGGCGATATTGATGTGGCGATAGCGGCAGAGCATCTCTGTCTGGCTGCCACCGAAAAGGGACTGGGTACCTGCTGGGTCTGCAATTACGATACGGCGAAGATGCAGCAGTTCTTTGCTCGCGAGAGCTATGAGGCGGTGGTAATCATTCCTGTAGGTCATATTGCTGAAGACTGTCCACGCACAGAGAAGAAGCGCAAGGAGATGAGCGAAATCACGGAAGAAATCTAGTTCTGATATAAGAAGAAATCTAGTTCTGATATAAAATCTGTTACAAAAAAGAAGCTGTATGGAAATGAACGAAGAATCCATCCTGGCATGGAATATCATAGAAAAGACAAATGCCAACCTCTTCCTTACCGGAAAGGCGGGCACAGGTAAGACGACCTTCCTCAAGCGATTGAAAGAACTGTCGCCCAAACGAATGATTGTGCTTGCTCCTACGGGCATTGCAGCCATCAACGCCGGAGGAATGACCATCCATTCGTTCTTCCAGCTTCCCTTCTCGCCATACGTGCCGGGCACGACCTTTGGCAGCGGCGAACAGAAACGCTATCAGTTCAGCAAACTCAAGCGCAATATCATCCGCAGTATCGACCTGCTCGTTATCGACGAAATCAGTATGGTGCGCAGCGATCTGCTCGATGCTGTAGATTCTGTGCTTCGCCAGTATCGCAAGCGCCACGATTTGCCTTTTGGTGGTGTGCAACTCCTGATGATAGGCGATTTGCAGCAGCTGGCACCCGTGGTTACGCCACAGGAAGAGCATCTGCTGGGGCAGCATTATGATACTCCTTTCTTCTTCAGCAGCAACGCTCTGAAGCAGGTGGGTTATCTCACCATCGAACTTAAAAAGGTGTACAGGCAGCAGGATGAACAGTTTATCTCGCTGCTCAACCAGATTAGGGAGAATAAGGCTTCTGAAGCTACGCTGCAGGCTCTGAACCAGCGCTATATTCCAAATTTTGTACCACCTAAGGAGGGCAATTATATCAGGCTTACCACCCATAATGCACCTGCCCAGTATATCAACGAGCAGCAGCTTGCTGCCTTGCCTGCGCAGTCATTTTCTTTTACAGCAGATATAGAGGGCGATTTCCCTGAAACATCTTATCCTGCCGATTTCAAGCTCACATTGAAGCCGGGAGCACAGGTGATGTTCATCAAGAACGACCCGCAGCACCGTTTTTATAATGGTATGATAGGCGAGGTGATAGGGGTTAGGACCGATGAAGACGGCAGCAAGATTACCGTTCGCAGTAAGGATTCGGGCGAGGAGTTTGACCTGGAGAAAATGGAGTGGACCAATGCGAAATATACGCTGAACGAGAAAACCAAGGAGATAGAGGAGACGGTGGAAGGAAAATTCATGCAGTATCCTCTGCGTCTGGCGTGGGCGATAACTATCCACAAGAGTCAGGGACTTACTTTCGAACATGCCATCATCGATGCTTCTCATTCTTTTACCCATGGTCAGACTTATGTGGCACTGAGCCGCTGCAAGACTTTGGAGGGCATGGTGCTCAGTCAACCGCTTTCTCGCGGAGCCATTATCAGCAGTCAGACGGTGGATGCATTCACCAGCCAGCTTGCTGCGCCTAGTCAGGAGCAAATCAGCAGTCTGGAGCTGCAATACATCATTTATTGCATCAGCGAACTCTTCGATTTTTGTTCCATCAGAGCCAGCTATGAGCATCTGATGCGCTGCCTGGTAGAGTTTTTTAATGGTAAATATCCGCGCGTGGTAAGCGAGTATCAGAAGCTGCAGGTGGTGCTGAAGAGTCTGATAGCCGTATCGGATAAATTCCGTGTGCAGTATACGGGTATGCTTGCCCGAAATCCTGATGTTAGACAGGCTGAGCTGCAAGACCGTATTCATAAGGGAGCTATGTATTTTCTTGACAAAATCGGCATTCTGAGTGATTTAATCAGAAAGTCGAATCTTGATACAGACAACAAGGTGGCTAGGAAACAGTTTGAAGACCGCTTCTCTGTTTTTTCAGAGGATGTAAAATTAAAAGAACGGCTTTTGAAGTATGAATGTAGTGCAGAATTCACGGTAACAGATTATCTGAAAAAGAAGGCGCAGTTCTTGCTGTTGGATGCAGATGCCTCATCAGATAGCGGTTCGGGCAGAAAGTCAAGGAGACAGAAGAAACCGAATGAACCGAAGGTGCCGAAAGTCGCTTCGAAGGAGGTAAGTTATGATTTCTATATGCAGGGAATGACGGTAGATCAGATTGCTGCTAAGCGGGGTTATACCAAAGGTACCATTATTGGTCATCTTACTCCTTATGTGAAAGAAGGAAAGATTGGACTGCGGGCGCTGATTTCAAGTGCCCATGAAAAGAAAATCCGTGATTTCATGAAGGCTCATCCTGAATTGGAGCTTTTTAGTGAAATAAAGGAAGCCCTGGGAGCCGGTATTGAGTATTACGAAATCAAACTGGTTCATGATTTGATGGAGGGGGAATAAAGCATTCTTCCACCATATTATAATAATAGCCGTAACTATATTTGCAGTAGTTACGGCTATTTTTTTAAAATTATCTAGAGTTGGCTCACAGCCTCTTCCAGCTGCTGCAAAGCCTGTTTGATAATACTTCTTGGTGCAGCTACATTCAATCGCATGAATCCTTCTCCGCCAGGACCGAACATCTCTCCATCATTCAATGCCAGATGTGCCTTGTCGATGAATAGGTCGAGAAGTGCATCGTGAGAAAGATGCAGATCACGGCAGTTGAGCCATACGAGGAAGGAAGCCTGTGGACGCAAAGGGCGAATGCCCGGAATATGTTCACGGCAGTAATCTTCTACGAACCGGATATTGTCCTCAATATAGGCAAGCATCGCCTTGCGCCATTCTTCTCCCTTGCGGAAGGCTGCGATAGTGGCGATAGGAGCAAAGAGGGTTGGCTCATCCAACTCGTTAGCGCTTAACCATTTGTAAAATCTATTCCGAATATCTTCGTTTGGAATAATGGCGTAGCTGCTCACAATTCCAGCTATATTGAAGGTCTTGGAAGGAGCCTGGAAGGTGATGCTGATGTTGCGTGCCTTGTCTGAAACCGAAGCAAACGGGATGTGCTTGTGGCCGAAGAGCGCCATATCCGCGTGAATCTCATCGCTGATAACGAGCAGATGGTGCTCATAGCAGAAGTCGGCAAGCTGCTGCAGGGTTTCCTTGCTCCAGGTAATACCGCCCGGATTATGAGGATTGCAGAGAATGAGAATCTTGCATTTCTCATCGCAAACCTTCTCGAGATTTTCGAAATCCATCTCGTAATATCCGTCTTCCCTCATCTTCAGCGGATTGAAGACCACCTCTCTGCCATTACCCTCTGGGGTGAGGCGGAATGGGTGATAAACGGGTGGCTGGATGATGACTTTTTCGTCAGGCTGGGTGAAGACATTCACCACGAGTCCGATGCCTTTAACAATACCAGGAATGAATCTTATCCACTCTCGCTTCACATCCCACTGGTGGTGGTCGCGAACCCAGTCGATGATGCTAGGCAGGTAATCTTCCGGCTCCATCGTGTAGCCGAAAAGAGAGTGTTCCAGACGTGCCTTGAGGGCATCTGTAATGAAAGATGGGGTCTCGAAATCCATATCAGCTACCCAGAGTGGCAGCAAATCATCTCGCCCCCAACGAGGCAACAGGGCGCCATGCTTCAGGTCGTCGCTGCCCGAACGGTCTATGACTTTATCGAAATTGTACATTTTACTTTGAGTCTATTAACTATAAACTATCAATCGCCTGCTTGATGTCTTCGAAGAGATCATCCACATCTTCCAAGCCGATGCTCAATCGGATAGTGGTGTCTTTCACGTCCATCGACTTGCGCATGTTCTCAGAGAATGCTCCGAAGATGGTGCTTGCCGGATGAATGGCGAGCGAACGGTTGTCGAAGAGGTTGGTGGCGCGATGGATGAGCTTCAGATTGTTCAGAAAACTGAAACAGGCTTCCTTGCTCTCCAGGTCGATGCAGATCATGGCTCCCGCAGTTTTTCCAAACTGGCGCTGCGCCAACTCGTGATAAGGATTATCCTCCAGACCAACATAGTTTACATATTTTATCTGAGGCAGAGAGCGCAGCTTCTTGGCAAGGTCCAGGGCATTGCTGCTCTGCACACGATAGCGAGCATCGAGCGTTTCAAGTCCGATGGTTTGCATATAAGCTACCTGTGGGGTCATATAGGCACCGAAATTGAAGAGCATTTCTCCATAAAGACGCTTGGCGAAATCGCCGTTGTAAGGAGTACCGTAGTCGATAACCAGACCGCCGAGCGAAGTAGCACCGCCGCTTACATATTTAGAACTGGAAACCACCTCAATATCTACTCCCAGACTCTTAGCCGAGAATTGTGTGAAAGGAATCACGGTAGAATCCACCACCAAAGGTACATTTTTTTCATGTGCCACTTCAGAGATGGCTTTCAGGTCAGCAACCTCCAGCTGTGGGTTGGTCAGGATTTCGAGAAATACGCAGCAGGTGTCATCATCAATGGCTTCGCGCACGGTTTCGATATTGGTCAAATCGCGCAAACGCACCTTTACACCAAAACGGCGCAGAGTGGCTACGAGCAGGGCATAAGTATTGCCGAAGAGATGCTTGGATGTAACAATATTTTTGCCTTGTGCTGCCAGCGCCATGAGGGTGTTGCTGATGGCCGCCATTCCTGAGTTGAAGGCGGTGGCATGAGCAGCATCGGTAAGGGCTGCCACACGGCGCTCCAGGTTGGTTACCGTAGGGTTCTCTACGCGCGAATAATCTGGAGCCTTAATCTTGTCGGTGAATGCTTCAGCCATGACGGCAGCATTGTCGAATTCGTAGGCAAGGGTGTTATATACTGGCACGCTCAGCGAGTCGTATGCATCGCGGCGCTCATATTCCAAATGAATAGCTTGAGTCTGTTTCTTCATCATTCTGTTATTTTATGTGATATTTTGCGTGCAAAAGTACAAAAAAGAAATCAAATAGACAATAAATCGCATAAAAAAAAAAACGAGTTGCGAATGCTTTTTATGCATTGCAACTCGTTGGAGAGGGGGTTAACCCAACAATAACCTATTGGCTCATCCGATTAACTTAAAGATAACATTTGTAAGGCAAAAATGCAGCAAAAAAAGCGAATTGTAACAGAAACATTCGTTTATCTCGAATTTTATTTGTAATTTCGCACCAAAAACAAAAATAAGGATATTTATGAATAAACTGATTCTGAAAACAACAAAAAGTGGACTGCTGGCAGCTGCCCTGATGGCTTCAATCTCTGCCAGTGCCGAAACCATAGAGGTGAAAACGCTGAAATATGCAGGCCCCTATGCCGTAGCACAGCCTTGGATGGCTGACAGTGTGAACATCAAAGGCGAAGTGTTCGACCTTAAGCAGTTGCTCGATTCGCCGCTGTCTTTCACCTTATTAAATAAGGGTAAAGAGGTGACTGCAGCCCAACTCCTTGCCGACAAGCAGGATGCGCTCCATCTGGCTTCTTTTTGCGTATCTAACACCCAGCGTACTAAAGCAACCATCGCGGTAGAAGGATTGGAGCAATACCGTCTGTTCGTAGACGGCGAACAGGTAGCGGTGAACGGCGATAAGGCTGAAACCATCCTGACTCCTTCGCAGCATACGGTTGTCATCAAATATCTTACCCGGAAGAATGCATCTTCTGATAAGAAATCTATCAAGTTGACCGTAACCGCAGCCAACGGCGCTCCGCTTTCTGTAGGCGATGCGGCAGCCAAGCGCGCCTATAACATCTATGATGTGATTTGTGCGCCCAACTATCCGAGTGTTTCTATCTCACCAAACGGAAAGTTTATCGTAGTTCGGAAAACCTGGGTAGATAGAAAAGGTAATAACCATAGCATTAGCGAATTGCGCAACTCTCAGACTAACAGAGTGATGGCTACATTTGAGGAGAACGTAAAATGGATGCCTGCAAGCAATAAATTGTATTTCACCCAGAAGGCGAGCGACAGTAGTATTGCCGGAGAAGAAAAGCAGGATGGCACATTGCAGCTCATCACCATCAATCCGCTGACGATGGAGCGCGAAGTGCTGGCAAGCCATCTTCCTGAAGGCTGGTTCCAGTTTACACCCGATGAAAAAACACTCATCTATACGCTCACTACTGAAGGCAGAAAAAAGGATCCGCAAGTTTATGATGTAAAAGAACCGGAAGACAGACAGCCTGGTTGGCGCGAGCGCAGCAATCTCGCCAAATATGATCTTGCATCGGGCATTCTCCAGCCGCTCACCTTCGGTTACCACAACATCTATCTGATGGATATTTCTGCCGATTCGCGTTATCTGCTGATAGGAAAGGGAGAGGAGCGACTCACCAAGCGTCCTACAACCCTGACATCATTCTACCGCCTGGATTTGGGCAGTATGAATGCATCTGGAGCCACAACGCCAAAGGTAGAAACCCTGATAGAGAAGGGCGAATTTCTGAACAGCGCCCAGTTCTCGCCAGATGGCAAGAGCATTCTCGTTACGGGTTCGCCAGAAGCTTTCAACGGCATTGGAAAGAATGTGGAAGAAGGACAGACACCTAGCATGATCGACACCCAGCTCTATCTGATGACCTTGTCGGATAAGAAGGTTCGTCCGCTGACCAGGGATTTCAATCCGAATGTGCAGAGTGTGGAATGGAGCAAGGTCGATGGAAATATCTATTTTACAGCCGAAGATAAAGACTGCGTGCATCTCTTCCAGTTCAATCCGAAATCGGGTAAGTTTACGCTTCTCAAGACTCCTGAAGAGTACATCAAGAGTTTCTCGCTTGCATCTTCTGCAGCAGAAATGGCTTTCTCCGGTCAGAGTGCATCCAATGCCGACCGACTCTATAAGATGAATACGAAGGCGCTGAAATCGCAATTGGTTGACGATTTGAGTGCGCGCGAGTTGAAGGATGTTGAACTGGGCGAATGCAAGGCTTGGAATTTCGTGAACTCTCGTGGCGACACCCTTTGCTGCCGTTACTATCTGCCACCTCATTTTGATGCTGCCAAGAAGTATCCGATGATAGTGAACTATTATGGCGGATGCAGTCCTACGAGCCGCATGTTCCAGAGCCGTTATCCTCATCATGTTTATGCAGCGATGGGCTATGTAGTGCTGGTTGTGAATCCTAGTGGAGCCACCGGATTCGGTCAGAAATTCTCTGCCCGCCATGTAGATACGGCAGGCGAGGGAGTGGCTGAAGACATCATCTCCAGCACCCAGGCTTTCTGCGATGAGCATGCTTTCGTAAACCGCAAGAAGATTGGCTGCATCGGCGCCAGCTACGGCGGATTCATGACTCAGTATCTTCAGACCAAGACCGACCTCTTTGCAGCCGCCATCTCTCATGCAGGCATCAGCGACCACACCAGCTATTGGGGTGAGGGCTATTGGGGCTACAGCTACAGCGAAGTTTCTATGGCGAACGAATATCCTTGGACCAACAAGCATCTCTTTGTAGATCAGAGTCCGCTCTATAATGCCGACAAGATTCATACTCCGCTGCTGTTTGTTCACGGCACGGCAGATAATAATGTACCTGTGGGCGAGAGTATCCAGCTCTATACGGCTCTGAAGCTCCTTGGCCGTCCTACGGCGATGGTATTGGTAGATGGTCAGGATCATCACATCATCGACTACGAGAAGCGACTGAAATGGCAGAACACCATCTTTGCCTGGTTTGCCAAGTGGTTGCAGGACGATGCTTCCTGGTGGACGGAAATGTACGGAGATGAAAAGATGTAGTTGAAGTTTCGGCAGAAATGCCAGCTTCAGTCTCTATCAAAATAAGAAAAGAGATTATGTTCCTGTAAGTCGGGAATATAATCTCTTTTCTTTTATATGTTTATTTCTTGCAGTTTAGCGTGATAAGCAGAGAAATCATGGCGAAAGCGATTCCTACGATGCAGACACCGAGCCAGTCGGCTTGCGTCCAGACGTAACCGGCACAGAAAGTGCCTAGCGAACCACCGATGAAATAGCTAGTCATGAAGATGGTGTTGGCGCGGTTGGAAGCCTGCGGAATCTCCTGCAGACAACCACTCTGATTGCTGAGCTGCTGACATTGTAGACCGATGTCAACCAGGATGATGGCTGCGATGAGTCCGGCGTAAGTGTCGCCGAAAAGCAAGGCTATTGCCCAGGCGATGATCTGCATTCCTGCTCCGAACAGATTGAATTTTCGAATGCCAAACCTAGGAATCAGTTTTCCCACACCACTGGCAGCAACGGCTCCCATGATTCCGCAAAGTCCGAGCATTCCTACCATATCACTTCCTGCGCTGAAAGGTGGCTGTGCCAGATGGAACGCCAGACAAGACCATATTGCCATCATACTGCCGAACCCGAAGGCTGCACGGGTGGAATAGATGCGGATAGAAGAATGGAAAAAGAAAATTTCTGCTATCGTGGTCATCAGCCCTCTGTAGGTTCCTACATAGTTGCGCTTCATTTCAGGCATCATCAGCAGCATGATTCCCATGCAAAACACCATCACGAAAGCAGCTATGATAAACATCTCCCGCCATCCCAGCCATTCGCCGATGTAACCGCTGATTACTCGTGAGGCGAGAATGCCCGTCAGCAGTCCGGAGAGTACAATGCCCATATTCCTGCTCTTGTTCTTGGGTTCCGAAAATTGTCCGGCTATCGGAATGAAGAACTGCGGAATCACCGAACAGGCGCCAATCAGCAGTGAAGCTCCCCAGAGCATCCAAACGTTTTGCGCTGCAGCCATCACGATAGCCATCAATGCAGCAATGGTCATATTGACAAGGATGAGTTTCTTGCGCGAAAGCATGTCGCCCAAGGGGATGAGGAAGAATAAGCCCAGCGCATAACCTATCTGGGTAATGACGGTGATGAGGTTAGCCTTCTGCTCGGTAATATCCAGGTCGTGACGGATGAGTTCGAGAAGCGGCTGATTGTAGTAGCAGTTGGCTACAGTGAGTCCTGCGACGATAGCCATCATCAGGAGAATGCTGCGGGGAATGCCCTGATTTTCTTTTAGCTGTATCATTTTCTGTCTGTTTGTTTCTTTGTTTTGAGTGCAAAGTTACGAAAAAATTCTCGGCAATCAAAGTTTTTGGGGACGATTTCTTGGGAAAATCTTCTGTTCTTTCTCTCGCGCGCGTACCTTATTATATGTATATAGTGCTGCTCTGAAGAGGTGTTGGCGCGCACCCTTGTTACGCTAAAAAACACCGAAAAGTGTTAAAATTAGGCTGTTTCCGAGCACACCAAAAACTTTAACCTTTGTTAGCACTTCATAAGTAGTTGATTTATAGCGATTTGTAATTTTATTACAAAATCACCTAAAAAAAAATCGCAAAAAAAAGAACAACGTATCAAAAAAATGCTTACCTTTGCATCGTTCAAAAGAACAAATGATTGTTTTACAGATTTTAAAAAAGCAAAGAAAATGAAGAAATTAGTTTTTATGTTCGTAGCTATCGCAGCTATCTCTTTCGCATCATGTGGTAACAAAACAGCTCAGAACACAGCTTCTGCTGATTCTGACACAGCTCAGGTAGATACAACTGCTGCTGACACAACTGCTGCTGCTGATACAACTGCTGCAGATTCTGCTAAGTAATTTGAAATTACTTGCGAACGAAAAAATGAGAGAAACAACCGCTGGACTTCGGTCTAGCGGCTTTTTTCGTTTTATAGACCTTAAGGTCTTTTTGGGGGAGAACGCCCTGAAGGGGCAGAAGCTCCTAGCCCAGGGCAACACCCTGGGGATGAAAGCAATCATCAATGCGCCCTGTAAGGGCAAAAGCTTAAAAGAAACCAAAGAAAAAGATAAATATATGATAGATTCAAGTGCCTTCCAAGGTAAAAAGGCAGCTTACTATACGCTAGGCTGCAAACTCAACTTCTCTGAAACTTCCACTTTTGGCAAAATGCTCGAAGACATGGGTGTCATTACTGCTAAAAAGGGAGAGAAAGCTGATATTTGTCTGATTAACACCTGCTCGGTAACAGAAGTTGCCGATCATAAATGCCGTCAGGCTATCCACCGGATGGTGAGAAACAATCCGGGCGCATTCGTTATCGTGACGGGCTGTTATGCGCAGCTCGAATCTGAGAATGTCAGCAAGATAGAGGGTGTAGACCTCGTGTTGGGTGCTAACGAGAAGGCGCACTTGATTCAATATCTCAGCGATGCATGGGCGCAGAAATTTGCCCAGGAAAACGGATTGACTGCTCAGGCCCCTCAGAACGGCGATGCGGTAACTCCTCAGAACGTCGATACGGAAAGTTCTCAGAACGTCGATGCTGCGGCTCTTCATCAGCATTATAGCGTGAAGACGAAGGAAATAAAGACCTTCCAGCCTTCTTGCTCGCGTGGCAACCGTACCCGTTATTTCCTGAAGGTACAGGACGGCTGCAATTATTATTGCACCTATTGCACCATTCCATTTGCCCGAGGCAATTCGCGCAACCCGAGCATCCAGTCGCTTGTGGCTCAATGTGAGCAGGCGGCTGCTGAAGGCGGTAAGGAAATCGTCATTACCGGTGTGAATATCGGTGATTTCGGTCAGACTACCCACGAGCGATTCATCGACCTTGTCAAGGCGATGGATCAGGTAGAAGGAATCAAGCGTTACCGCATCTCGAGTCTGGAGCCTGATCTCTGTGATGATGATCTCATAGAGTATTGTGCCCAGAGCCGTGCTTTTATGCCTCATTTCCATATTCCTCTGCAGAGCGGAAGCGATGAGGTGCTCAAGCTGATGCACCGTCGTTACGACAAGGCGCTCTTCGCCCACAAGGTGAACCTTATCAAGGAGAAAATGCCTGATGCGTTTATCGGTGTCGATGTGATGGTGGGCTGTCGCGGCGAAACTCCGGAGTGTTTTGAAGAATGCTATGAGTTCCTGAAGAGTCTGCCTGTTACCCAGCTTCACGTCTTCCCTTATTCTGAGCGTCCGGGCACGGCTGCCTTGAAGATTCCGTATGTGGTTGACGAGAAGGAGAAGAAGAAGCGCTCCAAGCGACTGTTGGAGTTGAGTGATCAGAAGACGCAGGAATTCTATGCCCAATACATCGGTACTGAGGCTGAGGTTCTCTTCGAAAAGGCGCCAAGAGGCAAGGCAATGCATGGATTCACCAAGAACTATATCCGCGTAGAACTTTCGCCGGCTCTCGCCAAGGAAGAATACGACAACCAGCTTATCAAGGTTCGCCTGGGTGATTTCAATCACGATAAGACGGCGCTGAAGGGAGAACTTCTTTAGTTGATAGTTAATAGTTTATAGTTAATAGGGCTAATCATAAAGTTCAAAGTCCAATGTATTACAACGATTTTGGAACATGGATCCGGAAGCAGTTTCCTGATTTCCGTGTTCAGAAGATTTCGATAGACGCGGGATTCTCCTGTCCTAACAGAGATGGAAGGATTTCGAGTGGCGGATGTACGTATTGCGACAACCGCACCTTCAATCCGAGCTATTGCGACTGGAAAAAGTCGATTACTGAACAGCTGGAGGAGGGAAAGGCTTTCTTCAGCAGGAAGTATCCTGATATGAAATATCTGGCTTATTTCCAGGCTTATACCAATACATACGCCAGGGTGGAGCAACTGAGGCAGATGTATGAAGAGGCTCTTGAGGTGGAAGATGTGGTGGGAATCGTTATCGGAACCCGTCCGGATTGTGTGAGCGATGAATTGCTCGATTATCTGGAAGAACTGAACCGCCGAATCTTCGTGCTGGTGGAATATGGCATTGAGAGTGCCAATGATGAAACCTTGAAACGCATCAACCGTGGACATGATTTTGCCTGTTGCCGTAGTGCCGTAGAGCGTACTCATGCCAGGGGAATCCTTACGGGTGGCCACATCATCATCGGTTTGCCGGGAGAAGATGCGGAAGAAAGTCTGCGCCAGGCTCCTCTCATCTCTTCCTTGCCGCTTGATATTCTCAAGATTCATCAGATGCAGATTATCAGGGGCACCCGGCTGGCACAGGAATATGCTGAGCATCCCTTCCATGTTTACACGGTAGAGGAATATATTGATGTCATCGTGAAATACATCCGTCTGCTCAGAAAGGATTTGGTGCTGGAGCGCTTCGTCAGTCAGTCGCCCAAAGAACTGCTGATTGCTCCCAAATGGGGACTCAAGAACTATGAGTTTACCAATCTCCTGAATAACAGATTAAAGAGTTTACAATAAATATGGCAAAAGTAGCAATCGTTATATTAAACTGGAATGGACAGAAGATGCTGGCAAAGTATCTTCCGAATGTCATCGAATATTCCCGTCAGGATGCTGAAATCTGGGTGGCAGACAATTCTTCTTCTGATGGTTCGATGCACCTTCTGGAGACTCAGTTTCCTCAGGTGAAGACCATCGTGCTGGAGCAGAATTTCGGCTTTGCAGAAGGCTATAACCGTGCCTTGAAGCAGATTGATGCAACGTATTATGTGCTCCTGAATAGCGATGTGGAGGTTTCGCATCATTGGCTTACACCGCTCATCGAGTTTATGGATTCGCATCAGCAGGTGGCTGCCTGCCAGCCTAAGTTGCTTGCCGAATACGATAAGGACAGCTTTGAGTATGCTGGCGCTTGCGGCGGATTCCTCGACAAATACGGCTATCCGTTCTGTCGCGGCCGCATCTTTGATACGGTAGAGCGCGATAACGGGCAGTATGATTACCAGCAGGAAATCTTGTGGGCTACGGGTGCCTGTATGATGATCCGCTCAAAGGATTATTGGACTGCCGGAGGTTTAGACGGCCGTTTCTTTGCTCATAATGAAGAGATAGATCTTTGCTGGCGCTTGCGTCTGATGGGCAGAAAAATCTATTGCATTCCTGAGAGTGAGGTTTATCATGTGGGTGGTGGAACCCTGCCGAAAAGCAATCCGATGAAGACTTATCTGAATTTCAGAAATAATTTAACCATGCTTTATAAGAATCTGAGTGATACGGAGTTGACTCATGTGATGCGTATGCGCAGATTCCTGGATTACCTTGCTGCTTTCGAGACATTGGTTCTGAATCGCAACTGGGGTGACTTCAAGGCTATCTTCAAGGCGCGTAGGGCTTTCAAGGCATGGAAACATGAGTTTGACGAAGATCGCAGAAAGATACAGGCGGGTAGGGTGAAGGAGGAGATTCCGCAGGTTTACAATCTCTCTATCATCTGGCAATATTACGCCAAGGGCAAGAAACTCTTCTCGCAGTTGTAGATAATAAACTGAAGTTTCGCATGTGGTTTAAGTACGGGCTGAAGGCCCGCTCCTAGAAGCAGCACGCCCTGAAAGGGCAGAAGCTCCTAGCCCAGGGCAGCGCCCTGGGTATAATAGCAATCAGCAAGGCGCCCTGTAAGGGCAAAAGCTTTGTTAATTGCCTGGTTTTAAAGCTTTTGCCCTTACAGGGCGACAGGTTTGCGTCCATAAACACCCAGGGCGATGCCCTGGGCTAGGAGTTTCTGCCCTTTCAGGGCGTGTGGAGCTTACTTGCGAAACAGGGCGTGTGGGGCTTACTTGTGAAACTTGAATAGACTATTCATAAACAAACTTAAAAATAAAATCTATGAAGAAAAAACAAATGATGATGGCGCTGGTTTCGCTGATAGTTCTGTCAGCCCAGGCGCAGGTTAATTTCCAGGTGTCGGTTTTCAATCCTTCCAAGGTGGCAAGAACCGATGCTCCAGTGGTTGTAGATCTCAGCAAGTTGGGCGCTATCGGCAACATTCAGCGCGCTGTAGTAACCGTTGACGGTAAGGAGATTCCTTCACAGCTCGACGACACCAACCTCGATTGTACCAACGATGAACTCTGTTTCCTTGCCGATTTGGGCAAGAAAGAAACCAAGACCTATCAGGTGCATCTCTATCGTGAGGGCGAGCAGGCACAGTATCCGGCACGTACCTTTGCCGAACTCTGTCTGCCAAGCAGAAACCGGAAGCTGGCTAAGAACAGGCAGGATATTTATCTGCGCAGCATCTCGTTTGATAAGAAAACCAAGGATCCTTATCACTACGTCCATTCTCATGGCATCTGCTTCGAAAGTGAACTGATTGCCATGCGTGTTTATTTTGATCATCGTCAGACCATCGATCTTTATGGCAAAATCAACAAGGGACTGGTGGTTCAGGATACGCAGTTCTATCCTTCAGATGAGCAGATTCAGGCTGGTTCGGGCGATGATTGTCTCTGGGTAGGCAATACCTACGGGCTGGGTGCGCTCCGTGGCTGGGACGGTAAAGACCAGGTGCTGTTCAACAACGTGAAATACCAGGAGCAGCGCGTCATTTCAGAAGGTCCGCTCCGTGCCATCGTCGAGGTAGTGGATAAGGGTTGGGTTCCGGCTCCGGGCTTGCAGCCTGTCAATGCCACCATCCGTTACACCATCTATGCCGGTCATCGCGATTTCGACGTAGATGTATTCTTCAACAAGGATGTTTCTGATTATCAGTTTGCTACAGGACTCATCAACGTAAAGGGTTCCAGCGAATTTGCTGATGGCAAGGGATTGCGAGGCTGTTATGGCAGCGACTGGCCAACAGGCAAGGACGATGGAAAGCATAAACTGGAGACCGTAGGCTTGGGCATTTATGTGCCACAGTCAGCCCTGGTTAGTCAGCAGCCAGCCAATAAGGATTGCTATACTCAGGTGGTGAAACCTGCAGGCAGTCAGCTCAGTTATAAGCTTGCTTATACCAGTGCCAACGAAACCTATGGTTTCAAGGGCGAGAAGGAGTGGTATGAGTGGTTGAAAGCCTGGAAGAAGCAGATAGAAGAGCCGATTCAGGTTTCAGTTTCTGTCATCATCCGATAAGCCGTTTCTTTCGACCTGTACGGTTTAAACGGGCTGAAAGCCCAAAAGCTCTTAGCCCAGGGCATCGCCCTGGGTAATTATGAACGCAAACCCGTCGCCCTGAAAGGGCAAAAGCTTTAAAGAACCAAGCAATAAACAAAGCTTTTGCCCTTACAGGGCGTCTTATTGATTGCTATTATACCCAGGGCGATGCCCTGGGCTAGGAGCTTCTGCCCTTTCAGGGCGTGCTGCTTCTAGGAGCTTTTGGGCTTTCAGCCCGTTTCAACCGGGCAGTTAGAACAAATTTAAGAGAAAAACCCATTTTTTTTGCGAATGCGTATGATTTTTTAGCAAAAAAGCTTGGTAATTTAAATAATTTTTAGTATTTTTGCAGTCGTAACTCGAAGATTTGTAAATTATCGTGAAAAGGTTTTTTAATTATATAGTCATATTAGCAATAGTGCTTCTCAGTTCGGCCTGCGAGTTTAAGTTCAAGCCGAACGAGGAAGGAGAGGCTGTGCCCCTGTCAGTACAGCGTTACGACCGATTGGAAAGCAGATATCTTACTACCGGTGATTTCTCAGCCCTGCAGCAGATGAACACCGATTACCCGATAGAAACCCGTACGCTGATAGAGAAAATGCTTCAGCTTGGCACCATTACCGACGCCAATATCAGCAACCGTTTCCTCATGTTCTATCAGGATTCTACCCTGCAGGCACTTATTGCCGATGCTGAGGCAGAATTTGCCAATATGGAAGACATCAACGAGCAGCTGAAAACTGCCTTCTCGCGACTGAACAGTTGGATTCCGGAGCTCCAGCAGCCTTGTTTCTATGCCCAGATTGGCGCTCTCGATCAGAGCATCGTAGTAGGACAGCACTCAGTAGGAATTTCGCTCGATAAATACATGGGCGAAAACTATCCGCTCTACAAGAAATTCTATACGCCGCAGCAGCGCAGCACCATGTCGCGCCAGTATATTGTGCCGGATTGCCTTACCTTCTATCTGCTGAGCATCTTTCCGATGGATCAGTTCGACACCCGTCCGCAGCTCGACCGCGATCTGCACATGGGCAAGATTATGTGGGCTGTAAACAAGGCGATGGGCAAGGAGATTTTCAAGACCAAGTATGTGAATACAATCAACGCTTATGTAAAGCGCAACCCTAAAGTAACGGTAAAACAACTGCTCAAGGACGAAGATTATTCGCCTATAGAGGCATTACATAAAGATTAACACATGAAAAGATTTCCAGTTTTTATTGCAACTGTCATGATGGTTTCAGCAATGCAAGCTGCAGATAAACTCGACCTGAAGGCCATTACCTCCGGCGAGTTTGCTGCCTCTTATGTTACCGGTATTAACCCTATTGATGGCACCGATTTGTACGCTTCTATCAGCAATGATGGCAAGCAGGTTATCAGTTATTCGTTCAAGACGGGCAAGCAGATGAGCATCCTCTTCGATGTGAACGCAGCCAAGGCTCCCTTCGAACAGATTGAGGGTTATGTAATCAGTCCTGATGGCAAGAAATTGCTTATCATGACCCATCGCGAGGCTATCTACCGCCGCTCGTTCAAGGCTGAGTATTTCGTATATGATATTGCTAAGAAGAGTTTGAAGAAGCTTTCCCAGGGTGTTAACCAGCAGGTGGCTACCTGGTCGCCTGATTCACGCCACATCGCCTTCGTAAAGGATAACAATCTCTTTGTTACCGATGGAGATAAGGAAACCCAAATTACCCGCGACGGTAAGTTCAACGAGGTAATCAATGGTATTCCTGATTGGGTTTACGAAGAGGAGTTCAGCTTCAACCGCGCTTTTGCATGGAATGCGGATGGAACTGCCATCGGATGGATACGCTTCGACGAATCGCACGTAAAGACTTATTCTCTGCAGATGTTTGAAGGTTCTCATCCTACCCATAGCGAGTATCACGACTATCCGGGAGAGTATTCCTATAAATATCCTAAGGCAGGACAGGACAACTCTAAGGTGAGCCTCTGGAGCTATGATATGAAGAACGGCAAGACCGTGGCGCTCGATGTGCCTGTAGATTCCGACGGCTATTATCCACGCATCAAGACATCGCCAGACGCCAACAGTCTGATTGTCTATACGATGAACCGCCATCAGGACGACATGCGCCTCTATGCAGTCAATCCTTTCACCGGCAAGAGCAGGATGCTCATCAAGGAGAGTGTGCCTAAGTTTGTAAAGGAAGAGGTGATTGAAAACAGCATCGTGGGCAAGAAGAACATCCTGCTGCCTAGCGACCGCGACGGCTTCATGCATCTCTATCTCTATGATATGAACGGCAAGCTCCTGCGCCAGGTAGAGAAGGGCAACTATGATGTTACCTCTATCTACGGAATGGATGAGAAGACGGGCGATGTTTATTTCCAGGCTGCCAAGCTCAATGCGCACGACCGCCAGGTTTACGTGGCTCATAAGAACGGAAAGGTGGAGCGCCTTACCGATGCGGCTGGTTCCAACTCGGCTAACTTCTCGGGCGATTACCGCTATTTCGTCAACACCTGGAGCAGCTACAGCCATCCTTATGTCTTCACCGTACGCAGCAACAAGGGCAAGCTTATCAAGACATTAGAAGACAACAAACAGCTGCTCGAAAAGACCCGGAAGTATAATTGGGGCAAGCGCGAGACTTTCTCTTTCACCACTTCCGAAGGTGTGAAACTGGACGGCTGGATGGTGAAGCCTGTAGATTTCGACGCCAGCAAGAAGTATCCTGTCATCCTCTTCCAGTATTCCGGTCCGGGCAACCAGCAGGTGCTCGATTCATGGAGCACGGGTAGTATGGGCAATGGCGGTGCTTTCGATTATTATCTTGCTCAGGAAGGATTCATCATTGCCTGCGTAGATGGTCGTGGAACAGGCGGTAGAGGAGCAGAGTTTGAGAAGTCTACCTATCTCCGTCTGGGCGATTTAGAGTCGAAAGATCAGGTTGAGACAGCTCTCTACATGGGTTCTCTGCCTTATGTAGACAAGGATAATATCGGCATTTGGGGCTGGAGCTATGGTGGTTTCAATACGCTGATGAGTATGAGCGAGGGCCGTCCTGTGTTCAAGGCAGGTGTGGCTGTGGCTCCTCCTACCTGCTACCGCTTCTATGATTCGGTTTATACTGAGCGCTACATGCGCACGCCTAAGGAGAACGAAGAGGGTTACAAGGTGAACCCTATTGAGCGTGTAAAGCAGCAGCATGGTGCGTTGCTTATCTGTCACGGATTGGCAGATGACAATGTGCATCCGCAGAATACCTTCGAATATGCTGAGGCGTTGGTTCAGGCAGACAAGGACTTCAAGACCCTGTGGTACACGAACCGCAATCATGGCATTTCGGGTGGCAATACCCGTAACCATCTGCTTCGCCAGATAGCTAACTGGTTCAAGCAGAATTTGAAGTAGAAAATGATATGACTGAACTTTCGCAAGTTTTGTCCCATACGCCCTGATGAACTTTCGCAAGTTTTGTCCCATACGCCCTGAAAGGGCAGAAGCCCCTAGCCCAGGGCATCGCCCTGGGTAATTACGGACGCAAACCTGTCGCCCTGTAAGGGCAAAAGCTTTAAAATTCCAGACAAAACATAAAGCTTTTGCCCTTACAGGGCGTCTTGCTGATTGCCATCATACCCAGGGCGATGCCCTGGGCTAGGGGCTTCTGCCCTTTCAGGGCGTGCTGCTTCTGGAGCTTTTTTGGCCTTCAGCCCGTACTTGAACCACATGCGAAACTTGAATGATATGATATAAAAAAGTGAAGCCATTCCCGGTTGAAACGGGAATGGCTTCTTAATTTAAGTATTAACTTATTTACTTTATAGAGTAAGGAATGTTTGATTTCTTATTCATTTTTAGCGCCTTTTCTGCGCTTTTCTTTCTTGGCTTTCTTAGCCTTCTTCACTTTTACCTCTTCAACCTCCTCATCGTTTGGTTGAACAGATGAAAAATGAAAATCAGTAGAGTTGATGGTCTTCACCTGATAAGGGCTAGGCGCATCGTTCATCTGCTGTCCGTTCTTTGCCTTCTTAGCCTTTGGCTTCTGAATGTATCTTGCATAGAGCTTGTTCCATTTCTTTTCAGCCTTCTTCTGGTTGAAGTCAAACATCACAATACACGTGCGGTTGCCGGCACCTTTCTGCTCCAGATAGTCGCGCAACTGGTATGAATAGTTCTCGCGGCTTACCAGAAACTTGTTCTTGCGGGTGAAATAGGCAGAATCAACCTTCTGAACGTCTGTGAAATAGACTGTAGAGTCATTAAACGACGAGGCAAATCCAAAGATGTATGCAGTCTTAACTTCGTTCTTGGCTGATGCAGAGAGCGAGCTGAAACATGCTAATGCAATAGATGCTAATGCAATTTTTGTAATTTTCATTTCTTTTTCTGTCTTATTTTGTTTTGTGCTGTCTGCCCCATCAGTCTGCAGGATCTTTCCTTATCCCAGATAGGACTTCAGCAGTTTATCTGTTGTTTTGTTCCGGAGTCGCCTTATCGTTTTTTCCTTGATCTGGCGTACTCTTTCCCTGGTGAGATGATACTTGGTTCCGATTTCTTCGAGCGTCAGTTCAGGTGTTCCTATGCCATAGAAGGCAGCAATGATTTTCTGGTCTTTGTCCGGCAGCGTCTTGAGCAGTCTTTCTATTTCAGCTCTCAGCGACTCTGTCAGCAGTTCATTGTCGGTCGGATCATCCGAATTGGCCATCAGGTCGAGCATGCTGCCATCTTCATCATCAGAAAAAGGAGCATCCACGCTCAGGTGGCGACTTGTCGATGTAGCCTTCATGGCGTCCTCTATCTTGTCTTCCGGCAAATCTATGCGGTCAGCCATTTCATCTACACTCGGTTTGCGTTCAAATTCCTGTTCGAACTTACTCATCTCTCTGTTAATCTTGTTAACGCTTCCCACCTGGTTGAGCGGAAGGCGCACAAGTCTGCTCTGCTCGGCTATGGCCTGCAGAATGCTCTGGCGAATCCACCATACCGCGTAAGAGATAAACTTAAACCCTCGGGTTTCATCAAACTTCTGTGCGGCTTTGATAAGCCCCACATTTCCTTCGTTGATAAGATCAGGCAAACTGATCCCTTGGTTCTGGTACTGTTTGGCAACAGATACCACGAAACGGAGATTGGCTTTTGTTAATCTCTCCAATGCCCTACGGTCACCTTTTCTTATACGCTGAGCGAGCTCTACCTCTTCATCTGTAGAGAGCAGCTCCTCATGAGCAATATCTTGAAGATATTTTTCTAACGATGCGCTTGCGCGATTCGTAATTGACTGAGTAATTTTTAATTGTCTCATGCTGGCATCAAATTTTAAGTAGTTGCAAAAATACACTTTTTTGTTTAAATACCAAAAAAAATAGTAGATATTTTTCAGAAATACCTACTATTTTATTGATTTTTGTCTGTTTCTTGAGTTTTTTGGCAGTAAAAATGCCTTTTCACTACTCAATCATGAGACGTTTCTCTTCAAACGCTTACCCTTAGTCTTTCTGCAGTGGAATAGCGAAGTAAGCCTTCTTGCCTGTTGGCCATATACCCTGGATGTAGAGTACTGGATCCTTGCTGGTAGAAGCACTCTTTACAGCCTTCTGCAGGTCATCAATCGTATTGATGTTGTTGTCGTTGATGCGCTGGATGATGAAACCGCGTGAAATGCCACCATCCTTCAGGGCGCCGCTGTTCACCTTCATTACCTCTACACCATACTTGATGTTGAGTTGGTTCTTCTGTCTCTCTGTAATAGGGCGGAAGCTGCCGCCGAGCACGTCGAGGTCTGCACTCTTGATAACCGAAGTATTACCCTGGGCATTCTTCAGCGTGATGGTCTTGGTGCTTGCCTTCTTGTTGCGCAGGTAAGTGATGCTCATCTTGTCGCCAGGGCGCTTGCCGTTCAGGATTTCCTGCAGCTCAGCCATCTTGGTCACCTTCTTGCCGTCAACCTTGGTAATCACGTCACCTTCCTTCAGTCCTGCCTCAGCACCGTTGCCGTCTTCATCAACCTTGGCAATGTAAACACCCTCGTTGGTTCCCAGGTTCACTTCCTTGCCGTTCTCCTTCTGGGCGTTGATATAGTTCAGCACATCGCTTCCCTGTATGCTCAGCATCACGCGCTGTACGCTGCCGTATTTCTTCAGGTCGTCTACCACCTTGTTCATGATAGAGGTAGGGATGGCGAAACCGTAGCCGGAGTAAGAACCGGTCTGAGAATAGAGCATGGCGTTGATGCCTACCAGTTCGCCCTGGGTGTTGACGAGTGCACCGCCCGAGTTACCTGCGTTGATGGCAGCATCGGTCTGGATGAAACTCTCTACACCGTTGGCACCGAGCGAACGTGCCTTGGCTGAGATAATGCCGGCTGTAACCGTATTGTTCAGTCCGAATGGGTTGCCCACGGCGATGACCCATTCACCCACCTTCACCTTGTCGCTGTCGGCGATAGGCAGGGTAGGCAGGTTCTTGCCGTCTACCTTGATGAGGGCGAGGTCGGTAGTTTTGTCGGTTCCGATGATGCGAGCCGAGAATTCACGGTTGTCGTTCAGTGTTACGGTCAGCTCGTCAGCACCATCTACCACGTGGTTGTTGGTAACGATGTAACCGTCCTGACTGATGATGACGCCCGAACCTGTAGCCTCTCTCTTCGGAGTCTGCACTTTCTGCTTGCGTGTGCCTCCGTAGCCCTGTCCCGGGTTGCCGAAGAAGCCGAACGGGTCGAAGAATCCTCCGAATGGGTCGTCCTGCACATCTACCGTCTTCACCTTCGAGTTCTGTACGTATTTAATATGTACTACAGCAGGCAGCGCCTTCTCGGCAGCATAGGTTAAGTCTACAGGCTGACCTGCTGGCGCAGCGGTAGCTGCAGGTGTAGCATTTACTTTCATGAAAGCACCGGCTGAAAATGCGAGCGAACTAACGCAGAGCACAGCCACAACATAATTACTTAATTTTTTCATGTCTCTTATTTTTTTATTGTTTACTTTTCTTTTCCTTGAAACTGCAGCAGCTAATATCATGCCAAAAGTCAGCTTGTCATGCACCGCTCTGTTTTCCGGTTGCAAATATAAGGTCATTTTTTGAGATACGCTTCATTCTCAGCATAAATTTATTCCGTTTTAACATTTTAAATTAACACTTTAACGGCTATTAAACAAGAAATGCCCTAAATTCACAAATATTTGAATGTACGCATGAAAAAGATAGTTTTGTATACGAAACTATCTTTTGTTAATCATTGAATATCTGTTAAAAGACAGCGGCTCGAAAACTCGGTTTAACCGGGAAAAAGAGTGAAAAATAGCCTTGCGAATAACTAATGATGCATAAAAAAGTGAGGAATCGTGCGATAGTATCAAAAGTTTTTTGTACTTTTGCATGTCGAAAGCAGTGCTCCGGTCTGTCGCTGGCATCTTTCAGGTGCGAGAGGAAAGTCCGGGCAGCATAGAGCATCCCACTTCCGAAACTAGAAGCTATTGGTGACAGTAGGTGTCGGTAGAAGAAAATAACCGCTTTCACTTATCCCGTTTGTCCAGTCTGGGGTGGTGAGAGTAAGGGTGAGAAGGTGGTGTAAGAGACCACCAGCTGGCGGGTGATCGTCAGGCTGTGCCATCTGGGAGCTGTAAGCTCATGTATACCGCAGATTGAGGGCGGCTCGTCCGATTGCCTTAGGGCTGCTGTGGAGGGTAGAGTGCTTGAGCCCAAGGGTGACTTTGGGACTAGATAAATGACAGACATTCTTATTTTCAATAGGAACACAGAACTCGGCTTATAGGGGCACTGCTTTCTTTTTTTCAGCATCGCAGCCGCTATATATAATAAGGTATAAGATGCATTCATTTTTAAACGATTTTAAAAACTAGCAAGATTATGAAACTCAGAGAACCGGAAAAGCAGATATTAGATGATTTCGAACATAAGGTAACGGGCAAGATAGCGAAATATGGCAATGAGCCCGATTTCCCGAAGTTTGAGAACTACGGCATTACCCGTATGGAGCTGGATGATTATCTTTTCGATAAGCAGGCGATACTCGACATGGGTGGTTCCAAGCGCAGCCAGCTCACCATCGGCGGTTTCATCACCGTCCTCCCCGTACTGGTGCTGTCCTGTTTCCCGGATAAGTCACCCGTCTACGACAACGGCAAGATGCTCGCCACGGTCATAGCCGTCATCATCGGTCTGCTGCTGGCGTGTTTTGTCAAGGCACTTCTCCAGATGATCATCGCCTATCGCGTGAACCATCATAAGGAGCCTAAGATGGAGACCTTCATCAAGGCAGTCCTCTTCTACGAGAAGCGGTCGTAACTGTAAACTGTAAATAATAAACTATAAACTATAAGTAGTATGACATTACCAGACTTTATGGACTATAAGGACAAGTTCACCCAGCGTGCATTTGTCGAGAAGATTTCGCATGTTGCCAAACGTGCCGGTGCCAAGATGGTTTATACAGCGCTCATTCTCTATTATACGTTAGAGAGTGACAAGGTTTCGCTGAAGGACAAGGCTCTGATCGTAGGTGCCTTGGGTTATCTCATCAGTCCGCTCGATGTGATTCCAGACGCCATACCTATTGCCGGTTTGGGCGATGACCTTGCCGTATTGCTGTTTGTGCTCAAGAAAGTTTGGGGTGAGGTTTCAGAAGATGTAAAGTCAAAGGCTCAGGACAAGTTGAAGAAGTGGTTTGATGAAGATGAGATTCCATCAGCCGATGACCTCTTCAAGGATTCAGCCACCGATACACCGGTTTGATTTTTCTCTAGGGGGCAAGGCATAAGAAAATGAAAATGACCGGAAATGACCATGACCGGAAATGACCGGAATCTTTAGGGTTTGAAAATGATAATGACCCTTAATGACTTTGACCCTTCATGACCGGCTACAGTAGTAGCTAAACTTTAACATGTTTTGCCCCACACGCCCTGAAGGGGCAGAAGCTCCTAGTCCAGGGTAGCACCCTGGGTAAATACGGACGCAAACAAGTCGCCCTGTAAGGGCAAAAGCTTTGAAATTGAAGGCTTTTGCCCTTACAGGGCGACTTTGTTGTATCTATTTAAAAACCCAGGGCGCTGCCCTGGGCTAGGAGCTTTTGGGCTTTCAGCCCGTCTTCGGCTACCATTATTTAGACTTATGACACATTCTTTTGTTTTTATCCCATGCAGCTCGTTACTCCGAGCGTAGTAGCGATAGCGGTCA
>DAWDQD010000034.1:0-29208 GCA_052349145.1 Segatella copri
CTTACAGCGTATAGCTGCTTAGCACATTATTGAATTATTAACGAACTATTGTTTTAAACAGTGTAACATTTAATCCCTTTCGATTTACCCGTTCCTCCAATTTCTTTAGAAGTTGCGAACCATACTCAGCACGATCTTTGCCGTGCTGTTCAAACTCCACGATATAGTAGCCGATGAGCCAATTGCGCATCGTCTGCATACGATTGATAGCTTTGACGGCACAAGTTTGTGCTGCATCATGAGTACTTTGAATCACATGCGTCAACTCCACGAAAGAGTGTTCTCCATGCTTCCAATCATCAACAGGAAGTTCCATCCCATCATGATTATAAATAATAGAATCTTTTGCCATAGCAGCCAACATTTAAACCATTCCGCAAATGTACGACAAATAATTGAATATACCAAACATTTCGGATAAAATTTCAGCATAGGGCAAAAAGAAAAGCCCCGACTGTAATCACTACAGCCGAGGCCTAACCTTATTTATATTATAATCACAACGATTATTTTCATGTTCTATTTCTTAGCCTTGAATGCCCACCAGGTTGCTTCACCCCAGCCAGCTGTGCCAGGAGCTGCATAAATCAGCTTCAGATGGTCACCATTCATCTGCATAATCTCGAAGTCGGTTGGCGTTTCGCCACCACCATTAATCTTGAATGGGAAGAGGATAGAACCCGGGTCAGTATGGAGTTTACCCAAAGCCCACTGGTTCTGACTTCCATCAACCGAAGCGATGGTACGCTCGCCATTACCCCAGTTTTGGATTTCAAACTTACCCTGTCGAATCTGCTTACCAGCAGCATCATAAGAGGTAATCAAACCAGCTTTCCAATCAAAGATCATATAGGCATTAGGATCTTCCTCACCGGTTGTAACACCAGTATCAGAATGCTTCAATTGTTCAGTCAAGTCTGCAGGAGGACAACCCCACCAGATTCCATTTCCAGAATTGACGAAAGAGTCGCCATCACCAGGAGCATAACCCATATTACCCCAAGCGCCACCATCAGAGCGGAACTCAGTATCCCAAGTCCATGCCTTAGAACCGTAATCAGTCAAAGCACCAATACCATCAGATTCACTCTTGAAAGCCCAGAATGTAGCTTCGCTCCAAGCACCTGTGCCTGGTTTTGCATAAACAAGCTTTAAATGGTTGACATCCATCTGAAGGACTTCGAAATCCTCAGGAAGCACTTTACCTCCACCATTAATCATAAATGGCCACATGATAGAACCAGCAGTTGTATGGAATGTACCATAAGACCACGCAGCCTGACTGCCATCTATAGAAGCGACATGACGGGTACCATCATAATCCTTCATTTCAAACTTTCCTTTACGAAGGACATTACCCAAAGAGTCATAGGTTTCAATTGTACCATCCTCATAGAACTTCATGAAAGCTTTAACACTAGCATCACCTTGTGGCTGTCCATTAGGAGCATTCTTCAACTGATCCGGTGTGTTAAGGATGGCAGGATCACCAACGCCCCACCATTTACCATTTCCAGTAGTAGCAAATGATTCACCATCACCTGGAGCATAACCCATATTACCCCAAGAGCCGAACTCAGTATCCCATTTCCATACCTTCTCACCACCATCACTGACAAGAAGTTTCATTTCAGGTGTCAAGTCTTGAGGAACATATACATTGGCATTTTCCTGAACTGTTGTTGCCGACTCATGATTTGCAGTTCTTACATAAAATACCTGCTCTGATGCCTGTCCTCTTTTAGGAACGATCTTAAAATGGCCAGATGAACCAGAGCCGATAACATTCATTTTACCATCAACAAGCTGGTACACGATTACAGGCTGAACAGGATTGGTAGTGTATGTGAAATAATTACCATCAGCCTGTGGTGTAGCATGTGATTCGTCAGACCACTGAGAAAAGCTGAAAGCTTCGGCCAAAGCATTTTCAGAGATGGCACTGTCAGGTGAACCCAGATCTATCTCTTTAGGATCGCAAGACGCAAAAATCAATGCGAGCAAAGGTATTGCATATAATATTTTCTTCATTGTATAATTCATTTAATATTCAACAATAATAAGATAAGGAATTACCACTTGGTGTACACAGAAGAAGCATCATCCCAACCAGGGTTCTGCTGGATGCCACCCTCTGACAAACTAACCTGATTTTCCGGTTTCTTCTGGAATCCTGCCGTAGCATTATAACGAGCAGAATAAGAAAAACCAGAACGAGTGTTAGTTGTTTCTATACCCTTATTGTAAATCTTGGTACCAGTCTGCTTATCAAGAGCAGCTGCAGCAATATGCCAACGGCGAATATCATTCCAGCGCAAGCCTTCGAAAGCCAACTCAAAACGACGTTCATTCTGCAATGCCTGCAAAGAATAGCTAACAGCAGGAAGACCAGCACGAGCACGCACCTTGTTCATTCCATCAGCATTCTCAGTAAGTTCTGACTGCATCAGGAGAACCTCTGCAAAACGCATCAATACCAAATCATGAATGTTGTTCAACTGCAAGTTTTCTGCTCCAGCAACGCTCCAGTTGTCAGGATACATCAAGTTTTCAAAACATACAGAAACGGTACCATCATCTTTCTTTGCCTCAACAGGTGAAAGCTTCTTGTCATAATATCCAGACTCCTGTAGGAAGTCACCACCGCCTCCAAGAACAAAGCCTTGCAAATCCTGCATATTCTGAATAGTTGCATTCATACGCATATCTGTAGGCTCGGCAGCCTTCCAGTCTGAAACCAAATTAGGAGCTACAGGACCTGCGCCCCAACCTGCACCAAATGGGAAACAAGCAGTACCACGCACACCGAAATGTAGAGCATAACCATTAGCATAACCAATAGTAGTCTGCCAAGAAGCCTGCTTATTAAACTTGATGGCGAACATACGCTCAGTCTGACTAGGGTTAGCAGTACCGTTTTCGTCATCCTCTACCCATTTCAAGGCATTTCCATCTTTATCCTTAGCACCACTTGTATATGCATAATCCTTTACTGTGCATCTGTTTGTATAAGCCCAAAGGTTACGGAAATCGCCCACCAGACTATAGCCTGAATTATTCACACAATCGTTGATACAGTCAATAACCATCTGCTTTGTCAACTTGGTTCCGTTAGGAAGCTCAACTTCTGTCAATGGACTATAATTAGTACTTGTCAAACCCGCCAAGTCTTCACCATTACAGTACATACCAGTGTAATACAACCAGCAACGTCCGAGCATACCTTCAGCACAATACTTATCTACATGACCATCGGTTCTGCGAGTAGCAGGCATCGTAGTAGCAGCAGTATAGAGATCCTGAAGAATCTGTCCCCAAATTTGTGCAGCAGTAGCCTGAACCGGCTCTACCTTTTGGCTGGTTGTAGTCAAAGGTATATTACCATACATGGAAGACAACTCATAATAGTAGTATGCACGCAAGAACAAAGCCTCTCCACGTGTCTGAGGATCACCATTTTCTCCCATAGCATCCAACAAAGTATTGGCACGCATAATACCTTGATAACGGTCTTTCCAGAACTGCTCGGTCATGTTTGTTGCAGAAACCGACAGCATATCCTCAGCCTGCATCAAGTTATCATTTTCACCACCACCGCCAAGAGCATCATCCGATGCCAATTGAGCCACATAAAACCAAGACATCTGTGGATTTGCATTCACCACATTCAAATTCTGGTAAATGGCAGCCAATGCTTGTGTCTGATCATTGGTCGTCTGTGGGAAGTTTGTCTGGTCTTTCTCTGTATAGTTGACTGTATCAAGAGTACAAGAAGAAAGTCCGCCCAACAGCAAAGCTGCTGCTCCTATATAATATTTAATCTTTTTCATTGTGCATTCTTTTTAGAATTTAACATTAACACCTACAAGGAAAGTGCGAGGCTGTGGATAGTTACAAATATCAACACCAGTCACCCAGCTTTCGCCTGCAATAGATGAGCCTTGCTCTGGATCCATGCCGTCATAACCTGTAATGGTAAAGAGGTTCTGAGCCTGGAAGTAGAGACGAAGTTGCTGGAATGGACTATTCTTCCAAATCTTGGTAAAGTCATAACCAACAGTCAAAGTCTGGAGACGGAAATAGCTTGCATCATCTACGTAGATGTCTGAAACCTGAATCATATTGGTATTAGTACCAGCTGTAAGTCGTGGATAGCGACCATTGCCTGTACCTTCACCATGCCAGTAGTTATATACATTAGTAGACCAGTTGTCATACTGGCTATCACCAAAACGACGATAAGAATGTGCAACCTGCTGACCTAATGCTGCATAGCCTGAAACAGAAAGGTCAAATCCCTTATAACCGACACCAAGGTTGATACCCATGGTCACATCTGGATGAGGGTTACCAATCTCTGTCTTATCAGCATCATTGATGACACCATCGCCATTGTTATCAACAAACCAAAGATCACCTGGCTGCAAACTTGCTCCCTGAAGAGAGTTGGCAGCATCGCCATCCTTGAGAGTTGCCTTATAACGATCAACGTCTGCCTGATTCTGAAGCACTCCATTCGTCTTGTAGCCCCAGAAGTAACCCAAAGGTTTACCTTCCTCCATACGAGCCATAAATGTTGTACCCTGAGAAAGCAAATTCTCAGCACCATTGATATAGCCAGAGCCATTGTTCACCTCAGTCACCTCATTCTTGTTAGTTGCAATATTCCATCCCACATTGTAAGAGAAATCCTTGCCAATACGATCATTCCATGAAAGAGCCAACTCCACACCGGTATTCTTTATACTACCAGCGTTAGCCATCTGAGTTGCAAAACCATTCACAGCAGAGATTGGTACATCAAGCAACAGATCCTTGGTCTTCTTTACATAATAATCAAAGTTCACACCCAAGCGCTGGTTCAAGAAGCGAGCATCGAAACCAAGGTCAAGCTGCTCTGAAGTTTCCCATGTCAACTCTGAGTTTGCCATACGTGCAGGATAACCTCCTGTAGTACCACTTTCCTTATTACTATTGAAAGAATACTGGCCAAAAGCACCGAAAGAGTAAGTTGCAGCATACTTGTATGCACCAATGCCCTCATTACCATTCTGACCCCAAGATGCACGAATCTTCAAGAAATCGAGCCAACTGCTTGTAGGCTGCATGAACTTTTCATTTGTAACAACCCAACCTCCTGATACAGAAGGGAACCAACCCCAACGATGATCTGGTGCAAAGTTGGAAGAACCATCAGCACGAAGAATCAAGCTTAACATATAAGTTTCATTCCAGTCATAATTGATACGGCCGAAATAAGAAAGAACAGAATGATCAAAAGCACCCTTATTCTTCATATCATCACTTGTAGTAATTGGCAATGTTACCTTACCATCACGGTCTGAGAAGTTGGCAGGATAAGCATATTTCCAATTGTTTTCAAAGATATTACCAGAGGCTTGGGTACCTAATCCCTCAGCCATACCATTACCTTCACGGGAATATTCTGTACCCAACAATGTATCAAAATGATGCTTGCCAAGATCAAAGACATAGTTCATGGTATGGGTCATACCCCAGTTCCAGCCCGTAGACATATTCGCGAAAAGATTATCGACTGTCTTTTGGTCGTTCGTATTGTTATAATAAACAGAAGTATAACCCTTCCACAAACTAGAAAAATTCTTGTAGTAAACAAGTCCTTTATAAGTCAGTCCCTTAATCGGAGATACTGTAATATAGGCTGTAGCATTCAAGTTGTGATTGCGGCTCTTGTTCTGAGAATTTTCAGAATGCAACAATGTGTTAAGAGGGTTGCCCAGGTACTGGTTGATACCCAGCAAATTCCATCCATTTGCAGCACCATCATTACCTGTAAACAAACTGCCATCAGGATTATAAGCCGGAATAATAGGTGCCGTATGCAACATACTATAGATAGCATTACTATACATGTTACCAATCTGAATACCTTTATTTTCCTTATGCTGGTAATAAACATTCTCACCGAATGTAATCACATTACGATCACCCTTCTTCAAAAGAACATGCTCAGAGTTTAAACGGAATGTAAAACGTCGGAAATCAGAAGGAGCCAAGCTACCACCAATAATACCATCTTGGTACTGATAACCAATACCAGTACTAAACTTAGACAATTCAGAACCACCAGTTACGTTCAAAGAATGGCTTGTTGTAACAGCATTCTTGTTGCGAAGCATCTCCAACCAGTCTGTACCTGGATTAGAACCATCCTGATAAGCAGCCAAAATATCAGCAGGGATAAATGCAGCCCAATCATGAGGAGCCTTACCATCATTTATGTTGGTCATATCCTCAACATCCATATATTGTTTGGCAGTAAGCTGCTTAGGAATACGTGTCATATTCTGCCAGCCAATGCTGCCATCATAACTGGTTGTAACCTTACCGGTCTTACCTTGCTTAGTAGTAACCAAGATAACACCATTAGCTGCACGAGCACCATAAATAGCACTAGAAGCGGCATCCTTCAAGACATCAATACTTTCGATATCAGCAGGATTGACAGAGTTAATGTCACCAACAACGCCATCAATTACATAAAGAGGAGCCGTATTACCATTGGTACCAGCACCACGGATATTTACATTAAATCCCTCACCTGGCTTACCAGATGTGGCTACGATATTCACACCAGGACTTTGGTTCTGCAAAGCTGAAAGTGGACTGATTACATTACGTCCGGCAATTTCTTCACCCTTTACCTGTACAGTTGCACCGGTAACGAGCTTCTTCTTCTGAACACCATAACCTACGACAACGACTTCATCGAGAGTCTTGTCGTCTGTCTTCATTGTGATTTTAAGACTAGACTGGTTACCTACAGCAATTTCCTGTTTCTGGTAACCGATATAGGTAATTACAATAGTAGCGCCCGGCTTTACGTTCAAGGTAAAGTTACCATCAAGATCTGTAACGGTACCATTACCAGGGTTGCCCTTTTCTACTACACTTGCACCGATAATAGGACCTTCTGCATCGCTCACATTACCGGTTACTTTCTTTGCCTGCTGTACAGCATTTACGCTCTGACTAGGAGATGCCGCCCATGCTTCAGTTGTATAACTCAAGCCTAACGATGCTAACGCTCCCACAAGCAGCATTGATTTTTTAAAGTTCAAATTCATACTTTAGTACTTTCTAGGTTGAATAGAATTAAACGTTTGTTGACTCTGACTATCAAAAATAGTCATTCTTTTAGTTCCCGACATATCTTTCAGATACGAAGGAAACAAACAGGTTAAGTTGAATTCAATTTCATAATGGTTATTGTTTATGTTGTTTATTATTGTTTCATTTCATCACCAATCTGAAGTCATTTTTTATGGAAGTATAAGTGGCAAACAGATTTACGATTGCAAAGTTACATTTCTTTTACGAAAAAAGCTGATACTATTTTGCTGATTTTAAGTATTATTTTGATTTTAGTTATTTTTTTTAATAAATCCCGATAAACACTAAAGATTTATTAAAATTCTGTGTTTTCCTTACACTTATTATATATGTATGTTTTGTTAACTCGGAGCAAAAAAATATTACCTTGCCGCTATTGAGCAGCAAGGTAATTACGTACTGGATTGGCATACATCTCGAGAAATTTCTCTTTTAAGTAAGCTTCATCCTTATTTGGAAGGTCAATTTTCGCAAGCTGACCAGCCATATATTTTTCAAATTTTGCCTTATCATCGGCAGTATATTCAGCCTGATGAGCAGTTGAGTTTTCAAGCAAATCAAGAGCCACATAGTTGCCCGGATAGAGACGGTAGTTCTTGAATATCTGCTCATCCATGTAGGTGGCTACCTTATTATATATATCCTGCTTAGGCATATCAGGATCCAGACTGTCCAGATAATCATCAAGACATGGAGCTGCATGATAATGCACATGACCCTTATAACCGAAGATACCGGTCTGCATGCTTACCAGGTCATCCATTGGTCCCTTCTTCCAATCGGCATTATCGCGCTTCTGCTGGAACTCCTTTGCCTTCAGGAAATCGCATGGATCATATTCGTAACTGATAGAGAGCGGTACGAGATGAAGTTGTTTCAGGCGGTCGATAATGCTGCCCTCACCGCCCATCGACATCATCTGCAGAATACTCTTCTGGGTGCGGTCATTACTGTCCTTGGCCCTACCCTCGCGCTGGGCTATCCAGATATTCTCGTTCTTCTCCTTGATGGCGAAATGCATATAGTCGGAAAGGCGCTTGCTCGACATCAGCATCTGTCTCATGCTCAGGGCACGCTCTACGATAAACGCCTTGTTGACACGTACCAGGTCCTTGACCCAAGGAAGAGAAAGGAGATTATCGCCGATAGCTATCTCACAGGTGGTCTTAAAACCATTATCGACAAGAAGGACATCGAGGATGGCTGAATCGAGCACGATATCACGGTGATTACTGATGAAAGTATAATTACGGGTATTATCGAGCGATGTGCAATCCATCTCACAACCTGTTGCTGCCTTCTTCAGAATGCCATGAACAAAATCGTAAGCAAAAGCCAGCTGGAAATCCAAATTGGTCTTACATGCCTTCAACTTCTGGGCAATCATCTCGAAAGGTACTTGTGGATAGAGATAGGCAAGCACTTGTTTAAACTGATCGTTTGAAAGCAAACGGTCGAATACCTCTGGGAGATCTTCAGGCTCCCAAGGACGGATGGTATCAAATTCTTGAGGGATATTCATAATATATACCTATTAATATATATATATGGCTCTGCGAAAAAATCGCAGAACCATATATGAGTTTGTTATTCTAGAACTGATTCTCCACAATTTCGCTGAGCACATCCTTGATATCAAGACCTGCTGCACGAACCTGCTGAGGAATGAAACTGGTAACGGTCATACCTGGAGTGGTATTGATCTCCAGCATGTTCACCTTGTCTTTACCATCCTTATCCTTAGAGATGATATAGTCGATACGGATGATACCGTTGGCATGAAGAATGTCGTAGATGCGGGATGTGGTCTTGGCTACCTCTTCTGCGGTCTCAGGAGAGAGACGGGCTGGAGTGATTTCCTGTACCTGACCGTTATACTTGGCATCGTAATCGAAGAACTCGTTGGTAGTAACCACCTCTGTAGCTGGCAGTACAACAGTCTTCTCGGCTGTCTTGTAGATACCCTGTGAAATCTCTGTACCATCAAGGAAGCCCTCGATCATTACCTCATTGCTTTCCATGAAAGCCACACGGAGGGCTGGAGCCAGCTGGTCAGCATTCTTCACCTTGCTCACACCAAAGCTACTGCCGTCAGCAGCAGGCTTTACGAAACAAGGCATACCGATGCGCTTGGCAATCTCTTCTTCATCATAAGCTTCACCGCGACGGAGCAAGATACTGTCTGCTACGTTTATACCGAAACCGCGCAGATAATTATTGAGCACATACTTATCAAAAGTCATTGCCTCTACCAGAACACCGCTTGTAGAGTATGGCAGATGGATGAGGTCAAAGTAGCCCTGCATCACACCATTCTCACCAGGCTGTCCGTGGATGGTGATATAAGCATAATCGAAATAGACATGCTTGCCGTTCATAACGAAAGAAAAATCGTTCTTGTCAATCTCGATAGTCTCACCATTATCCAAAGCGACATGCCAGTCGGTGCCCTTCACATCGACGAGATAAATATTGTAGCGCTCTTTATCAAAGAAAGAGTACAAACCCTGTCCTGAGCGCAATGATACGTCGTGCTCAGAAGAATCACCACCACATACGATGGCTATCGTTCTCTTGCTATTTTCCATAATTACTAATTTTTTTTGAATGTATCTTGTGTGGTGCCAGCGATGAAGCCGCGCCACTTTTCTATTAATTGTCTAAAATCTTCCGGCCACTCACTGTCAAAATCCATCTGCTGCTTGGTTGTAGGATGCACGAAGCCGAGTGTCTTGGCATGGAGAGCCTGACGCGGACAGAGTTTGAAGCAGTTCTGGATAAATGCCTTGTAGCTGCTACTGCGCTGACCTCTCAGAATCTCTGTTCCGCCATACGTTTCGTCCATAAAGAGCGGATGACCGATATGCTTCATGTGAGCACGAATCTGATGGGTACGGCCTGTTTCAAGCACACACTGCACCAAGGTGGTATAACCGAAACGCTCCAACACCTTGTAATGCGTAACCGCCGTCTTGCCTATTCCGCTGTCCGGATCGAAGACCTTCATACGGAGGCGGTTCTTCGGATCACGGCCGATATTGCCTTCTATGCGACCTTCATCTTCTACAATGTTGCCCCAAACGAGCGCATTGTAACTGCGATGGGTAGTCTTGTTGAAGAACTGCTTACCCAGTGCGGTCTTTGCCGTAGGAGTTTTTGCCACAACGAGCAGTCCGCTGGTATCTTTATCGATGCGATGCACCAAGCCCACTTCCGGATCATTGGCATCAAACTCAGGCATATCCCTTAAATGCCAGGCTACCGCCTGAATCAAGGTTCCATGAAAGTTGCCCGCACCCGGATGCACCACCATACCTGCTTCCTTGTTGACCACCATCAGCTGATCGTCTTCATAAACCACATTGATAGCGATTTCTTCAGGTTTGATACTCGTTTCATGACGAGGACGGTCGAGCATCAGAGTAACCAGATCATTAGGGCGCACCTTATAGTTGCTCTTTACCGGTTTACCATTGACATGGATGAATCCGGCATCAGCAGCCTGCTGAATACGGTTACGGCTCTGATAGGCCATCTTATCAGCCAGGTACTTATCGATACGCACCGGATCCTGGTTGGCATCCACCTGAACCTTCCAGTGCTCATAGAGTTCATCTCCTCTTTCACCAGAAGCAGCGTTTCCTTCCTCCATCTGGAGTTCATCATCCAGTTCGTCCATATCTCCTGCATCATCAAACCCGAAGTCATCCTCTACAGGAGCATATACCTTATTACATATATATTCTAAAAATATCATTCGTATTACTATTGAATTCTTCACTTTTCATTTCTCCTACTCCACCACTTCCTTCTGATGGTGTTCATGCGAAGGAGCAGGCTCTGTGGCTTCCGTACCAGGAACCACCTCGAAGTTGTCTTCATGAGTTTCTCCGCTCATGTCACCTTCGCCTTCCATCACATCTTCTTCGCCGTGATAAACCGGATCTACCACATCGATAGAATCATCAACGCTCCGTTTACCATTGCCAACCTGTATGACAAGCACATCATCGATAGAAACCTTATCACCAGCTACAACATGCTTACCCTTAACGAGGATACCATAAACCCAATCCTCTTCGCCAGGAATATATTCAGGTGTACCCAGTTTGAATCCCATAGCAGTAAGTTTAGCCATTGCCTCTCGCAACGAACTGTTGTCAATGACATCAGGAATGGTGATACGTGGAGAATGATCAGAATTGATGGTAACATAGATAACATGTCCCGACTTTACCACTTCTCCGAAAACCGGAGTCTGCTCCAGAATGACATCAGGCGGCAAAGAGCGGACATATCCCGTATCCGTTACAACAATTTCCAATCCCGCATCGTCGAGGATATGTGTAGCATCATCGATGTTCTTATATCGAATATCCGGCACACGGATGGCCTCACCATGATGGGTATAGATATCGATGCCATACTTGACACCGGCACAGAGCAACACCAGTACCAGAATCATGGCACCGATATTCCCCCAAAGGTACTTACTCTTAAACTTATTTATAAACTCTGATGAAGTCATATATTATTTTTTGGTGCAAAGATACAAGTATTTGGGGGAAGAACAAAATAAAAAGGAAAGTTTTTGCACTCTCACCACCTAATTTTATGATATAAAAACAAAACATCTTTGTTCCCAAAAGAGCAATCTCTGAAAAGGAAGGGGCGTTATAAACAACAAAAAGCAGCAAAGAATACATCCTTGCTGCTTTTAATGTCATCGTCAACAGACGAATCTTTCCTCGGAATTACTTTCCGTGGTGCTCGTCAGATACAGTTAACTTCTTACGGCCATGAGCACGGCGAGAAGCCAATACGCGACGACCATTCTTAGTTGCCATACGCTCACGGAAACCATGCTTGTTTACGCGACGACGATTGTGAGGCTGAAATGTTCTTTTCATTTTTCTTATTTATTTTTTAATTAATATTCTTCACAAAAGTGCAAAACACGCCCTTTTTGGGCTGCAAAATTACGCATATTTTCTGAAATAACCAAGAAAACTACCAAATTTAGCTTAAATATTTATGTTTTTTTCGATATTTCCTTTGATTTTTCATGTTTTTGCCGTAACTTTGCACTCGATTTTGAGATTATTATAATAACATTCAAGATAAACAAGAAATGATTAATTCACAGGAAATTAAGATTGGTACTTGCATCCGCATGGATGGCAAAGTATGGGTTTGCATCGACTTTCAGCACAGAAAGCCAGGTAAAGGTAACACCGTAATGAACACAAAATTGAAGAATGTTGCCGACGGTCGTGTATTGGAACGTACATTCCAGGTAGGTTTCAAATTGGAGGATGTTCGCGTTGAGCGCCGCCCTTACCAGTACCTCTACGAGGACGCTACTGGTTGCATCTTCATGAACCAGGAGACTTTCGAGCAGGTGCCTATCGCTAAGGAGAACGTTACTGGTGGCCAGTACATGAAGGAGGGTGACGTTGTTGAGGTGGTTACTGATACAACTGATGGTACTATCCTCTTGGCTGAAATGCCAGTGAAGACTACTTTGAAGATTACTCACTCTGAGCCAGGTGTAAAGGGTAATACTGCTACCAACGCTACAAAGCCTGCTACATTGGAGACTGGTGCTGAGGTTCGTGTTCCTTTGTTCATCAACGAAGGCGAGACTATCCAGATCGACACCCGTGACGGTAGCTACCTCGGTCGTGTAAGCGAGTAATACATCCTCCAACAGGAAGATTGTGCTCTTATTGAGTAAAACTAACCCTTAATAGTAAGAAGAATGAAATATTCCATCATAGTACCTGTATTTAATCGTCCTGACGAAGTGGACGAACTTTTAGAAAGTCTGACTCATCAATCAGAGAAAGACTTCGAAGTTGTCATCGTTGAGGATGGCTCACAGACTCCCTGCGAGGATGTGTGCAAACGATATGAGCACATGATGGATATACATTATTACTATAAGGAGAACTCTGGTCCGGGCCAGAGTCGCAACTATGGTGCCGAGCGCGCCAAGGGTGAGTATCTTCTGATACTCGACAGCGACGTGGTCTTGCCAGAAGGTTATCTGAAGGCTGTAAGTGATGAGTTGAGCCGTGAGCCAGCCGATGCTTTCGGCGGTCCCGACAAGGCACACTCATCATTTACAGATACTCAGAAAGCCATTTCTTATTCCATGACTTCTTTCTTTACCACCGGTGGTATCCGTGGCGGAAAGAAGAAGATGGATAAGTTCTATCCCCGTTCATTCAACATGGGCATCCGCAGGGATGTTTATCTCAGGTTGAATGGCTTTTCCAATATGCGTTTCGGTGAGGACATTGATTTCTCTATCCGTATCTTCAAGGCAGGCTGCCGTTGCCGTCTGTTCCCTGAAGCATGGGTATGGCATAAGCGCCGCACCGACTTCCGCAAGTTCTGGCGACAGGTCTACAACAGTGGCATCGCCCGCATCAATCTCTACAAGAAATATCCAGAGAGTCTCAAACTCGTGCATCTTCTTCCTATGGTCTTCACCATGGGCGTAATAGGCACGCTGCTTCTGCTCTTCTTCGGCTTCCTGCCATACATGCTTGGCACCGTTCACGTATTCACAACCTTGGGCAATGCGATGGCAGCATTGGGCTGCATCGGTCTCGCCGGCATCATTCTCTATACCATCGCACTGTTTATCGGCAGCAGCAGAGAGAATCACAGCGTGAAGATAGGCTTGCTGAGCATTCGCGCTGCCTTCACACAGCTGATGGGTTACGGATGCGGATTCCTTTCTGCATGGTGGAAGAGATGCGTACTGGGACAGAGCGAATTCAGCGCATACAACAAGACTTTCTACAAATAAGACTTCCCCGCAAAAAGAGAAGCCAATAATAATCTACTAATCAGTTATTATTATGGCAGAGAAACTAACCATTGCCAATTGGGCAGAAGAAGACAAGCCCCGCGAGAAACTGGAGCGCTTGGGAGCCTCAGCTTTATCCAATGCCGAGCTCTTAGGTATTCTGATTGGTTCGGGATCTACTGACGAAAGTGCCGTAGACCTGATGAAACGCATTCTGAAGGATTGCGACAACAACCTGAACCAGCTAGGAAAGAAGACCATCAGAGAACTGACACAATATAAAGGAATGGGACCCGCCAAAGCCATCACCATTCTTGCAGCCTGCGAACTGGGCAAGCGCCGTGCTCTCGATAAGATTGGCACACGTCCCGACTTAGGCTCATCCCTTTCCATCTACAACTATATGCTTCCGAAGATGCAGGATTTAGACACAGAGGAAGCATGGCTCCTGATGATGAACCAGAACTTCAAACTCATCAAAGCGAGCTGCATCTCAAAAGGCGGCATTACAGAAACGGCAACCGACATCCGGCTCATCATCAAAGAAGCGGTGCTCAACAACGCTACTATTATCGCCTTCTGCCACAATCATCCCAGCAACAATCCTCAGCCAAGCAAAGCCGATGATGTACTTACCCAGAAGATTGCCAAAGCCTGCGAAATCATGCGCCTCTTCTTTATGGACCATGTCATCATAACCGATGGTGCCTTTTATTCATATCACGATAAAGGTAAATTGTAGTCTATTTGGGGTATATTAGACCTTCGGCAAGAAAAAAACAGCTTTTCTTTTTGTTTTGTCTGCAATAATTATTATCTTTGTAGGCAAAAACAAAGATTATTATGACACAAGAAGAAAAGACAAAGATAGAAGAAAAGATCGTAGATGTACTTAAGACCGTTTACGACCCTGAGATTCCTGTCAACATCTGGGACCTCGGTATGATTTATAAAATAGATGTGAAGGACGATGCCACCGTAGATCTCGACATGACCTTCACAGCCCCTTCATGCCCTGCTGCCGACTTCATCCTGGAGGATGTAAGAAGCAAGGTAGACAGCGTGGAAGGCGTAAAATCTGCCAATGTGAACCTTGTATTCGAACCGGCTTGGGATCAGAGTATGATGAGCGAGGAAGCTCGCGTAGAACTCGGCTTTGAATAAAGACGAAGCTGTTGAACTCTTCACTCCTCATTCTTCACTCTTCATTTAAAAAGAATCGCTTATGAAAAATGTATATTTCCTCTCAGATGCGCACCTTGGCTCATTAGCCATTCCGCATGCCCGCATGCAAGAACGCCGCCTGGTCCGTTTCCTGGACAGTATCAAGACGAAGGCAGCGGCAGTTTATCTCCTGGGTGACATGTTTGACTTCTGGAACGAATATAAATATGTCGTACCAAAAGGCTATACACGCTTCTTAGGTAAGCTCTCGGAGTTGACCGATATGGGAGTGGAAGTACATTTCTTTACGGGTAACCACGACCTCTGGACCTATGGCTACCTGGAGGAAGAGTGTGGCATTACCGTACATTACAAGCCTCAAACCATAGAGATATACGATAAAGTATTCTATCTGGCACATGGAGACGGACTGGGTGACCCAGACAAGAAATTCAAGTTTCTGAAAAGAATGTTCCAGAACCAGACCTGCCAACGCCTCCTTAATACGATTCATCCTCGCTGGGGAATGGCTTTGGGCTTGAACTGGGCTAAGCATAGCCGACTGAAACGTGCTGACGGAAAGGAAGTGCCTTATATGGGCGAAAAGAAGGAGTTCCTGGTACGCTTTGCCAAACAGTATATGCAAGGTCACAAGGATATAGATTACTTCATGTTCGGCCATCGCCACATTGAACTGGATCTGATGTTGAGCAAAAAGACCCGACTGATGATTCTGGGCGATTGGATATGGCAGTTCACCTATGCCGTGTTTGATGGCGAACACATGTTTATGGAAGAATATGTGGAAGGCGAAAGCCAACCGTAAATATAATAATGTTAAGTGTTAAATGTTAAGTGTTAACTTGTTTGCCATCAAGAAAGCTGGCAGCAAGCATGTAACTTAACATTTAACACTTAACATTTAACATTATCTTAGCATATAACATTATCTTAAGATGCGTCCTCCCGAAGAAGTCATGTTATTGATGATTTCTTCTTCTGTAACCAGATTCTGATCACCCGGAACCGTATTTTTTATCGCGCTTGCTGACAGAGAGAAATCCAGGCAATACTGGTTCTTGTCGCCCCACTTCTGATGGGCATGAATATAGGCAGCAATAAAGGCATCACCTACACCCATGGGATCAACAATCGGCTCAATATCATAGATTCTTGTAGTATAGAGCTGATCTTCTACAGCATCATAGAGCAAGCCACTCAAGGTATGATGACTGCTGGCAATCTGATTTCTTACCGCCATCAGCATCTTCTTACACTTAGGGAAGAGCTGATGCATCTTGCGGAAATACTCCTGATAAGCCTCCTTGTCAATCTCATAGTCTGCATCCAAAGCCTCGAAAGGAATATGAGGCACACCGCTGGCTATCTCCCACTCATTCTGGTCACCAAAGATGATGTCGCTATACTGCATCATCTGGAATAGCACATCATGAGGCTCCAGACCATATCCCCAGAGATTCTTACGGTAATTAATATCGCAGGAAATGGTCAACCCGTCAGAAACAGCAAGTTTGATGGCATCCATAGTTGATTCCATCGCATCGCGGCTGATAGCACAGGTAATGCCGGAGCAATGGAATACGGCTGCATCAGCCAGCACCTTTTCCCATTTCACCATTCCGCGCTTCAGCGTATAGAAAGAAGAATTCTTGCGGTCGTAAACCACACGGGAATTGCGCATAGCTACTGCTTCTTCGAAATAATAAGTTCCGAGACGTTCGCCGCCACGCACAACATGAGAAACATTCAGACCGTACTCTCTGAGATGCATCAACGCTGCCTCACCCATCTCACCATATGGCACACGGGTTACATACTCTACATTATCGCCTAAATAAGCCAAAGAGATGGCTACATTAGCCTCACTGCCACCATAATTGCCAAACATATGATGTCCCTGAAATAAACGTTGATAACCAGGCTTAGAAATCCTAAGCAATATTTCTCCGAAAGTTACAATCTTTGTTTTCATAATTCTAAAAATTTAAAAAGGTGAAGACCATTCACTTATGTTTCTAGTCTTCACCTTATTATATATAGCGTATGATTACTTGTTAGCAACCAACTCCATTGTATCGCGAGCGATAACAATCTCCTCGTCGGTAGGAACTACAACTACCTTCACCTTACTGTCGTCAGTAGAGATGATAGCTTCCTCGCCACGAACCTTGTCATTTACTTCCTTGTTAATCTTGATGCCAAGATACTCCAGGTTCTTGCAAGCTTCCTCGCGCAGGTCGGTCTGGTTCTCACCAACACCAGCTGTAAATACGACAGCGTCAACGCCACCCATAGCTGCTGTGTAAGCACCAATGTACTTCTTGATGCGATACTCGTACATGCGGAGAGCCAGCTGAGCCTTCTCGTTACCCTCGTTGGCAGCGTTCTCGATGTCGCGCATATCAGAAGAAATACCTGTAATACCGAGCACACCACTCTTCTTGTTCAGGAAGTCAGCCATCTCCTGTGGCTTCATGTTCAACTTCTCCATCAAGTAAGTAACAGCAGAAGCATCGATGTCACCACAACGTGAACCCATCATCAAACCAGCCAATGGAGTCAAGCCCATTGAAGTATCCAATACTTTACCGTTCAATACAGCAGCTACAGAGCCACCGTTACCGATGTGGCAAGTAATGATCTTGGAGTTGTTCTGGTCGAGACCGAGAATCTCGCAAACACGCTTAGAAACATAGCGGTGAGATGTTCCGTGGAAACCATAACGGCGTACGTGATACTTCTCGTACAACTCGTAAGGAATTGCATAGAGATAAACGTAGTCTGGCATTGTGCTGTGGAATGCGTTGTCGAATACGCAAACCTGAGGAGTGCCAGGCATCAAAGAGTCAACGGCACGGATACCCTTCAGGTGACCTGCGTTGTGAACAGGAGCGAGGTCGCAAAGTTCCTCGATACCATCCTCTACGCTCTTGTCAACGATAACACTCTCGTTGAACTTGTCACCACCCTGTACGACACGGTGTCCTACAGCGTCGATTTCCTTTAAGTCCTTGATAGCGCCGATTTCCGGGTCGAGCAGGCACTTGAACACGAAGTTCACACCTTCCTTGTGGTCAGGCATGTCGTGCATGATCTGCTTCTTCTCGCCGTTAGGCAATTTCACCTTGATGAAAGCGTTATCAAGACCGATACGCTCTACACCACCCTGTGCCAATACAGACTCATCGTCCATATTATATAACTTGTACTTGATAGATGAACTACCGCAGTTCAGAACCAATATTTTCATTTTGCTTTCAATTTAAAATTTATAGTTTACAGTCTATAGCATAAACCATCCATCTTACAGCAGCTTAGCCCTATAAACTGTTAACTGTTAACTATTAACTATATACTTACGCCTTCTTTGCATCCTGTGCCTGGCAAGCTGTGATGGCTACCATGTAGTAGATGTCATCAACAGAGCAACCACGAGAAAGATCGTTTACAGGACGGGCAATACCCTGAAGGATAGGACCGATAGCGATGGCACCACCCAAGCGCTGAACGAGCTTGTAGCCGATGTTACCAACCTCGAGGTTTGGAACTACCAATACGTTAGCCTTACCAGCTACGTCAGAACCTGGAGCCTTCTTGGCAGCTACCTCAGGAACGAGGGCTGCATCAGCCTGAAGTTCACCATCGAGATGAAGCTCTGGGAACTTCTCCTTAGCAATAGCTACGGCATCCTTTACCTTGTCAATGATATAAACGCTCTTGCCAGTCTCCTTGTTGATAGCATCCTTTGCGCTATCCTTTGTAGAGAAGCTCAACATGGCAATCTGTGGATCAGTAATACCTGCCACTGACTGAGCTGTATGAGCTGTAGTATAGGCAATCTGAGCAAGCTGGTCTGCTGTAGGGTTTGGAGTTACAGCAACGTCACCCATTACTACAACGCCATCCTGACCATACTGCTTCTGGTCTGAGATGAGCAACATAGCACCACTTACGCAAGTGATACCTGGACTGCACTTGATGATCTGAAGAGCTGGACGGAGAGTATCGCCAGTAGTGCTCAATGCACCAGAAATCTGACCGTCAGCGCCCTCAGTCTTGATAATCATACAACCGAGGTAGAGGTTGTTCTTAGTTACGAGTTCACGAGCCTGCTCTACAGTCATGCCCTTCTTCTTGCGAAGTTCAGCGAGCTTCTCAGCATACTCCTCAGTCTTAGGGTTGTTTTGTGGATCAACGATAGTAGCCTTGTCGATGTTGTTAAGACCCCACTGAGCAGCGAGATTCTTAATATTGGCAGGGTTACCGATGAGGATGATGTCTGCGAGATCATCAGCCAAAACTTTATCGGCTGCTTTCAATGTACGCTCCTCTTCTGCTTCAGGGAGCACGATGCGCTGCTTGTCAGCTTTAGCGCGAGCTACGATTTGCTGTAATAAATCCATTTTACTTTTTAATATTTTATATATTTTGTTGTTTCCTAAGTAGATCTGTCAAAGTGTTAGGTGATGTTATCTTGTTTTTCACCTTTTTGCCACATCGACTTTGCAAAAGTACACATTTTCTTTGAAATAGCAGCGATTAAAATGTGTAAAAAAAGCTAAATCGGGAGATTATTCATATCGTAAAGGTTTACGTAGCAGGAAAAGTGATGAATTCTTCACCCTTCGTTCTTCACTCTTCACTTAACTTATATCATTTCCAGAGTAAGGATGCTTTCCAGTTCCTCGGCAGAGAGTCGGAGTTTGAACTCGCCCTTGATGGCCACGCTGATTCGTCCGGTCTCCTCGGATACAATGACGGCGATGGCATCACTGCTCTGTGATATTCCGAGAGCGGCACGATGGCGGAGTCCCAGTTCCTTCGGAATATCGAGGTTATGACTCACAGGCAGAATACATCCGGCTGCCATGATGCGCTTATTGCTCACCACCATGGCTCCATCATGAAGCGGCGAATTCTTGAAGAAAATATTCTCTATCAGTCGCTGGTTAATCTTGGCGTCTATCTCCTCACCCGTATCCATGATGTCCTTCAGTGGAACGCCTCGCTCTATAACGATAAGAGCACCTACGTATTTCTTTGCCATACTCATACACGCCATCACAATCGGCATGATGGTCTCCTTGTTAGCCTCCTTCTGGCTCTCCTTGCTGGAGTGGAAGAAGCGAACCAGCCGACGCATACCTTTCTGCGAACCGATTTCATAGAGGAATCTACGGATATCCTCCTGGAAGATGACGATGAGGGCGATAACTCCCACGCTCACCAGTTTATCCAGGATAGAACCCAGCAGACGCATTTCCAGTATCTGACTAACAAAGAGCCAGATTAGCACGAAGAGCATGATGCCCACGAAGATGTTCAGTGAGCGCGATTCCTTCATCAGACGATAAACATAGAACAGCAGCGAGGCTACCAGGAGAATATCGAGAAAGTCTTTGATGCCAAATTCTATCATGTACGTCCCTCCTTCATTGCTTCTATTATCTTCACAGCCTCAGCAGCTTCTTTCACATCGTGCACTCTGAGGATGCTGGCGCCCTTCATCAGAGCGATGGTGTCGAGCACGGAAGTTCCATTGAGCGATGTCGTAGAATCTCCACCCAGCAGCTTGTATATCATACTCTTGCGGGAGATGCCTACCAGAACCGGAAGTTCCATCACGTTCAACTTCTCCATCTCATTATAAATCTGATAATTCTGGATGAGATTCTTGCCGAAGCCAAAGCCTGGGTCGAGGATGATGTCCTTGGCTCCCAGGTCGCGCAACTGCTGCACCTCTTTTGCAAAGCCCTTCATCATCGTTTCGAGTGTAGGCTGCACCGACATTAATATATAAGGTACCTTCAGTTCGCCCACCACCCGGAACATTTCAGGATATTCCTCCTGTCTCTGCTCCAGCGGCACATTGGCGATGCCTGTGATTCCACCTTCTGATACATCGTTGATGATGTCAGCTCCCCACTCCTCGATACACTTACGTGCCAAGGTTGGGCGATAGGTATCTACGGAGACGGCAGCATCCGGTTGCTCCCTGCGAACGATGTCAAGAGCGAACTTCAGGCGTCTTCCCTCCTCCTCTTCCGATACTTCATCGGCACCGGGACGGGTGGAGAAAGCGCCCACATCAATGATGCTTCCACCTTCTTCTATAATCTGATTAGCTCTCTGAGCTATCTCCATTTCTGTCTGTTTTCTACTGCCAGAGTAGAAACTGTCGGGCGTAACGTTCAGGATGCCCATCACCTGAGGGGTACTCAAATCCATCAAGCGCCCCTTGATATTGATTGTATATTCCATCGGATTACAATTCTTTAAGCCACTTTTTCCCTGGCTTTGTGTAAGTCCAGGCAAGAAAGCTTCCACCTATGATTGTTCCAACCACAAAGAAAAACAATAGTCCATTGTAAACTTCCATAGCTTAATATTTTACAAATCTTTCAACCATTTTTCGCCTGGTTTTGTATATAACCTAGCTAAAAAACTTCCACCGACGATACAGCAAACTAAAAAGAACAATGCCAAATAGCTCATGATTCTACAATTCTTTAAGCCACTTTTCACCCGACTTAGTATAAGTCCAAGCTATAAAACCAAGACTGAAAATCGAGCATACTAAAAAAAACAATGCCAAATAGCTCATAACTTTAATATTTTAAAATTCTATTGGCAGCATACGCAAAGCCTGCTGTTGCAACTGCGCCAAAAACTAATACGGAAATATCACCTAATGAAGCCGTTCCATGCAAAAACGGCAACACGCCTCCAACCCCAGTTCCCGTAAATATCAACTGGGATAGATTATAGAAATAGCCTGCCAGCTTTTCCTTCCTTACTTTCGTTTTATCTTTTTCATCTTTACTACCCATAAAGAGCCTCACTTTCTAAAGATTCATCGAATATTTCTGCAAAAATAGAAAGAATATTCGAGATTACCATCATTTTTTGGGAAAATTGTTTGTTATGTCCATAATTTAGATTACTTTTGCACCCAAAATAACAGTTATAGACTATGGATATTTCAGAACTCTATCAGATTTACCAAGCGCACCCAGTGATTACCACTGACAGCCGCGACTGCCCAGAGGGCAGCATCTTCCTGGCTTTGAAGGGCGCATCGTTTGATGGCAACAAGTTTGCCGACATGGCTTTGGAGAAAGGCTGTGCCTATGTGATTGTAGATGAAAAAGAGTATGCCAAGGAAGGCGACGAACGCTACATCCTCGTAGGGGACTGCCTCACCACCTTCAAGGAACTAGCCCGTGAGCATCGCCGCCACTTCGATATTCCTGTAGTAGGAATCACCGGAACCAACGGCAAGACCACCACCAAGGAACTCGTCTCTGCTGTTCTCGGCGAGAAGTTCAACGTGATGTTCACCCAGGGTAACTTCAATAATGATGTAGGCGTACCAAAGACGCTCTTCCGTCTCTCTTCGGAAAATGAGATTGCCGTTTTAGAAATGGGTGCTTCCCATCCTGGTGACATCCGAAAACTCGTGGAATACGTGGAGCCAACCTGCGGTATGATTACCAACGTAGGCCGTGCCCACCTGCAGGGATTCGGCAGTTTCGAAGGCGTGAAGAAGACCAAGGGAGAGCTCTATGATTACCTCGCAGCCAACGATGCCCTCGTCTTCATCAATGCAGACAACGAGCATCTGATGCAGATGGCTGAGCAGCGCAACATCAACCGCCTCATCACCTACGGCAAGGATGAAAACTGCGATGTATGGGGAGAAGTCATCTCCTGCGCTCCTTTCCTGAAGTTCCGCTGGCGCACCGAGAGTTTCGACTGGCATGAGGTTCAGACTCATCTCATCGGCTCTTACAATATCGACAACATGCTTGCCGCCATCACCATCGGTCTTCATTTCGATGTGAAGCCCCAGCAGATAGATCATGCCCTGGAGAACTACATCCCAAGCAACAACCGTTCGCAATTGGAAGAGACGGCGCATAATAAGCTGGTGGTAGATGCCTACAATGCCAACCCATCCAGCATGGCAGCCGCCATCGAGAACTTCCGCGTGATGGATGTGCCTCATAAGATGGCAATTCTCGGACAGATGGGCGAGCTCGGCGAAGTGAGCCACGAGGAGCACCAGAAGGTAGTAGACCAGTTGCAGGCAGCCGGTCTGGAGAATGTATGGCTGGTGGGCGATGAGTTCAAGGATATTCCATGCAGCTACCGCAAGTTCCAGAATGTAGAGGAAGTGAAGGAAGCGCTCAAGGCGAACCAGCCACACGACCATTACATCCTCATCAAAGGCAGCAACAGTGTGAAGCTCTTCCAGCTTCCGGAGTTGTTATAAACGGTTATTATCGTACAACTAAAAGGTGTGTGGTTGTACGACTATAGGGTGTTGCCACTAGGCTCGGCAGATGTGCTGACTGCAGTCGGCAGACCTGCTGACTAGGCTCAGCAGAGCTGCTGAGCCTAGTGGGAATCTCTTAGAAACAGCCTCCTTGAACCTGATATTCCGACTTCTTTAACCTGAGCAAACGTATTCTTTCACTTACTCAGTCGTATCCTTGTGCTTGCTCAGTCATATCTGTAGGCTTATTCAGATATATCAGTAGGCTCACTCTGCCGCTTCATTTCGCTTACTCTGACGAATCTTTTACTTACTCAACCTGCTCGCAGGCTCAGCTCCAAAAACTTGTCACATAATTGGTAAACGCCTTCATCTTGCGTGATAAAGTCTCTGTCCAGTAAGGTCTTGACTGCTCCCTGCACGGTGCTGGCACCAAGATGATACTTCTGCAAGAACTCTTGCGACATCAGGGAAGAAGGCTTACCTTCCTGAGCAATGGCTATGAGAAGCTGTTTCTGCTTGGCTGTAAGCTGATACAGCAAGGCCTGATAGGCAAAACGCTGCTGGGAAAGGATGCTATCTATCGTCATCCTGACATCATCCTCCTGCAACAAAGACCTATCAGAAATTGAAGTATAAAGCATGTTGAGTACATACTGAACATACCAGGTAATGCCATCGAAATGATGATATAAATAGGTAAAAGCCGCTGCACTTATCTCTTTATTGTTCCTGGCAAGATGGTGATTGGCAAATTCCAGGTAAGTCTGCTCATTGATTGCCTCCAACCCCATGATACTCGAACTATGATAGAACGGGCGTGACTGGGAAGTAAACATCAATGCCATCATGTGGCGCTTGGAGCCAGAAAAGACAAAGTTTGCATTGTGGCAATTCTGTATTCGTTTACGCAAGGTTGCCTCAACGGTTTTCTCTGGATAGTTTGCAATTGTCTGAAATTCATCTATCGCCACCAGACAAGGTTTATCTGCCTGTTCGAGATAAGCGAAGATCTCATCCAGCGTAATATCCGGAGCCTGAATATCTCCCAAACCAACACTCCACTCCGGATTTCCATTGATGTCAAAAGAGATAGTTGACTTCAGAGACTGGAGCATATTCAGGAAAAATTCCCATACTTTCCTGCCCTTTGGCTTGAGTGCCGTCAGGATTCCCTTGCCCAGCGCATAGACGAATTCGTTCAAATTCTTCGTATCATAAATATCAATATAGATGCAATGATACTGCTCACGGATGTTTTCCTGCTGAAAACAATTATAAATCAGTCCCGACTTACCCAGACGTCTTGGTGCAATCAACGCGACATTGCACCGATTGGTCAAATGGCGGGTAAGAAGAGCTGTTTCCTCTACCCTATCACAGAAATATTCCGGCGAAAGATAGCCTTCAATAATAAAAGGATTTAACTGTACCATAAGCATTTACATCATTATGAGTTTTACGTAACGAAGATTTCATAATGCAAAGATACGATGAATATTTGTAAACGGCAAACATTTATCGGGAAAAAGTATCAGACATTCAATAAAAAAGTATCTTAGGATACTTGCTCATGTATCTTAAGATACTTGGCAATGTATCCTAAGATACTTTGCTATGTAGCTTCATGTGCCTATGAAGCCTGTTTCATCGGCCAACGAAATAAGTTTCATCTCAGAATGAAGCCTACTTGCTGCACATCCCCAGAAAATACTTATGAATCTCCAGACTTTCGTTCAGTTCAGGATGGAAGGCTGTAACGAGCTGGTTACCCTGGCGGGCAGCCACAATCTTGCCATCTACCTCCGCCAGAACCTCAGCATCTCCCCACACCTCTTTAATATAAGGAGCACGGATGAATGTCATTGGGATATTTCCCTCGATGCCCTTCATCGGAGCCTCGATGTAGAAACTGCCCAACTGGCGACCGTAGGCATTTCTCAAAGCCGTGATGTCCATCGAAGCAATGCGCTGACTAGGCTCGCCCTCAATCTTCTTGGCAAGAAGAATCAAACCGGCACAGGTACCATAAACTGGCAAGCCGGCAGCAATCGCCTCCTTCACTGGCTCCATCAATCCCAGTTCATTCAAGAGTTTCGCCTGGGTGGTACTCTCACCGCCCGGAATAATCAAGCCATCCTTAGGCTGGTCCCAATCCTTCAACTGGCGAACCTCGAAACTATCCACGCCCAACTGAGCCAACTTCTGTCTGTGCTCAGCAAAAGCGCCTTGTAAAGCTAATACAGCTATTCTCATAACATACTTATCTAATATAAAAGCCCCTTCTTTTGCAGGAGGGGCTCTTATCCGTTATCTCATTTATTATTACTTACCTCTTTCAGCCATGAGCAAAGCAATCTCCTGCTCATTGATACCTACCATTGCCTCGCCGAGGTCCTCGCTCAACTCAGCCAGCATCTTAGGGTCGTTGTAGTTGGTAACAGCCTTCACGATAGCCTGTGCACGCTTAGCTGGGTTACCGCTCTTGAAGATTCCAGAACCTACGAATACACCCTCGGCACCGAGCTGCATCATCAGGGCAGCATCAGCTGGAGTAGCCACACCACCGGCAGCGAAATTAACCACTGGCAACTTGCCGTTCTCGTGAACATACTTCACCAGGTCGTAAGGAGCCTGCAACTGCTTGGCTGCCTCGTAAAGTTCATCCTCGCTCATAGAAACCAGGCGGCGGATTTCGCTCTGCATCATACGCATGTGGGTAACAGCCTGAACCACATCACCTGTTCCTGGCTCACCCTTGGTACGGATCATCGTAGCACCCTCAGCAATACGGCGGAGTGCCTCGCCCAGGTTCTTGGCACCACAAACGAATGGTACGTCAAACTGAGTCTTGTCAATGTGATAAACATTATCTGCTGGAGAGAGCACCTCGCTCTCGTCGATATAGTCGATTTCGATAGCCTGAAGAATCTGAGCCTCAGCAAAGTGACCGATGCGGCACTTAGCCATTACAGGGATAGAAACAGCCTCCTGAATACCCTTGATCATCTTAGGGTCGCTCATACGTGAAACACCACCTGCTGCACGGATATCAGCTGGAATACGTTCCAGCGCCATTACTGCGCATGCACCTGCTGCCTCTGCGATTTTTGCCTGTTCTGGAGTTGTTACGTCCATAATCACACCACCCTTGAGCATCTGAGCCAAGTTGCGGTTCAATTCTTGTCTATTTTCTGCCATAATTCTTATATTTTTATTCAATTATGGCTGCAAAGGAAACATTTTTCAGCGAAATAGCAGAAAAAAGTTCCACTTTCTGCAAACATTGAGTCATTTTGTATAAAGAGAGATTCGCAAATATATAAGAGATATTCCTGAATATATAAAGCAGTACACAGATTGTACTGCTAAGAGAAACCGAGAGGAGTTCACCTTCTGAACTTCTACATTTTTTGTATCTTAGCGAAAAATTTCGTAACGAAAAATTTCGATTATGGAATATAGAAGACCCATTCTTCAGGAAATGGATACTCAAGAACATGATTGAGTAAGATTATATACAGAGAAATCGCCAGCAAAGCTGTAAAAAAGCTTCGCTGGCGATTCTGCAAGAGAGAGGTTTATCTATGTGTTAAAAATACTAACTCATAGTTTTATGGCTCCAAAGTCTATAAGTTACGAGGTGGAAAACATAGAGATAAAAAGAAAAAAATAACACGGACAAATTGTCCGGTAGCTTATAAGTTACTAATATTTAACCCTTTACAAGCGACCGGACAAAAGAGCCGGACAAATTGAATTTGTCCGTGTTTCTATTTTAACTTAATTACTTTAACTTTTCTTCGTTCATACACTACGCTGATGCAACTTAGTACCGTTACCAGGCAAGAAGTAAAATGGACCTTATTTTAATCTTTCAGTTTCTTTGCCAGCATTTGGTCTGCGATCCTATGTTTGTATTCCATATTTTCAAATATTTGATTACGTGTGCAAAGATACTATTTTTTTTGATATTTCCTCAGTTGGCTGGATTTTATTTCCTCAGTTGGCCGAATTTCATTTCCTCAGTTGGCCGTATTTCATTTCCTCAGTTGGCCGTATTTTATTGCCTTAATTGGCTGGACTCATTTTAATCAACAGGTTTTGGTTGCCTGAAAGCAGAAGGCGTTACCCCTCTCATCTTCTTGAAGAACTTGGTGAGATGCGCCTGCGAGGAGAAACCGAAGGTATTGGCTATCTCCTGAACCGTATGCGTGGTGGTAGAAAGCTCGCGCTCTATCTCCTTCACGATGTATTCATCAATGATTGCCTTCGGCGTCTTGCCGGAGATGCGGCGGGTAACCTGAGCCAGATAACGGCCACTCACATTCAACTGGTCGGCATAGAAATGAACATCGCTGTAAGTACGGCAGAAGTTATTCACCTGCGAGATAAACTGGTTGTAAAGCTCGGAACTCCTGCCCTGCAGATTGCTCTGGCGCACGAGTTCTACATTGATGAAATCCTGCGCCATCGCCAACGCCTCCTCCATCTTCTTGCCCTGATTCAGATAGACGGCAAGAGCTGAAGAGAAACGGTTGATGAGACCATGCGAATTGGCATTGTCGAGGCGATAGATCCGGAGTCCCTGCTTCTCGGCAAGGCTCAGCAGTTTGGAATTCTGAAGAATGATGTCGCTCTCCTTCTTGCGTGACACGACGACAGAACAGAGCGGCAGCAGACGGTATTTAATCTGGCTCACCACATCTTCCGTCATCAGCGCATCGCCCTGGCTCGACCAGATGGCAGGGGCATAGATGATATGGGCAGGACGGTATTTGGTCAGCGCATCGATGACCACATTCAGCGTCTCCACCCTGCGTATCATACCAATCTTCACTATATCAGGCTGCATATCGTTCATGATAGCCTCAATCTGCCCCGAAACAATCTCGGCAGGAATATCGAAGAACTCCTGAATACCGAGCGTATTCTGCACAGTGATGCTGGTTATTGCCGAAACAGCATAACCGCCCAACTCGGCAATCGTCCTGATGTCCGCCTGCACACCAGAGCCTCCGGTGCTGTCTGAACCTGTAATCGTTAATATCATATCCTTAAACTTTGAACCCGATGATAAGTTTGAGGGCAAAGATACAAAAAAAGAGCGAATAATCCGCAGAATTTGCAGATAATTCGCTCTTTTTTTTATTCTTCAGTGAGATCTTTACATTCCTTGAGTATCTCGGCAGGTACCTCATCGCAACGCTTGTAGCGGCTGATGTCGGTAACATCGTCCTTGGCAGTCCATATTATGGAACCGGAAGCCAGGAGGCGGGTTACGAGATAACTCTGATTCCAGTCGCCCATACCATTATCATAGCTTCCGCTGATGATGTAGCCCTGGTATGGATCGTTCTTGATAGCGAACGAACCGGTGATATGGCGACCATACATACTGTCTAAATTCTGATACATCTCGAAAGTCTGGTCCTTGCGGTTGAAAACGATGTAGCAGTATGTGCCCTCAGCAAGAGGTTTACCGTTCCACTCAGCCAACTCCCATGTGCCATGAAGATTGGCAGGTGTAACTTCCAGAGAAGGCTCCTCCGGTTCTTCATCATCGCTGCTGCAGGCTGCAAAGCCGCAGGCAAACAAAGCAATCACCAGGAGGGTGAAGAGTTTTTTCAAATATTTCATTGTCTTGGTATTTTTTTCTTTTTCGCGAATTCAACAAGCAAGTGCAAAATTACGAAATGTTTTTGTAAAAGCACTCCTTTGGCGTCACGAAAGCAAAATTCAATCTGGAACCTGGTTCTATAATAAAGAA
>DAWDQD010000035.1:0-28214 GCA_052349145.1 Segatella copri
TAGTACAACAGTAAGACGATTACTCATGCCCATAGGGGGTGCTGAGTAGTTACTTTTGCATTCTTAAAATACAAATAATGCTAAAATAATGCGATTTTTCGTCTCTAAAGCGTTTTAGTATCATTTTTTTTTGTATCTTTGTCGGGAATTTCAAAATGGGTAAAACGGCTTAGAACGCAAGGAAATGCCCTTAAACGCGATTTCCGGATGGAAAACAGGCGTTTTGAAAGTAATGAATAAACAATAATACATTAATATAAGAAATGGACGAAAATCAGACAATGGATCATGATAGAATCATGAAGATCAACATTGAGGAGGAGATGAAGTCGAGCTACATCGATTATTCGATGTCAGTTATCGTGGCTCGTGCCCTCCCTGATGTACGCGATGGTTTCAAGCCTGTGCACCGCCGTATTCTTTACGGTATGCTCGGTATTGGAAACACCAGTGACAAACCTTATAAGAAATGTGCGCGTGTTGTTGGTGAGGTGCTCGGTAAGTATCACCCTCACGGCGACTTTTCTGTTTACGGCGCTCTGGTGCGTATGGGACAGGAGTGGAACATGCGTTATACCTTGATTGACGGACAGGGTAACTTTGGTTCTGTTGACGGTGACTCTCCTGCTGCCATGCGTTATACAGAGTGCCGACTCTCCAAGATGGGTGAGCATATCATGGATGACCTTGACAAGGAAACGGTTGATATGACCAACAACTTCGATGATACCCTGCAGGAACCTACCGTGATGCCTACCAAGATTCCTAATCTTCTGGTAAATGGTGGTAACGGTATTGCAGTAGGTATGGCTACCAATATGCCTACCCACAACCTGGGTGAGGTAATTGACGGTTGCTGTGCATATATCGATAATCCTGACATCGACACCGATGGATTGATGCAGTATATCCCTGCTCCTGACTTCCCAACCGGTGCTACCATCTATGGTATCCAGGGAGTGAAGGATGCATACGAAACGGGTCGAGGCAGAATCGTGGTTCGTGCCACTGCCGAGATTGAAAGTAGTGAAAACCATGATAAGATTGTTATCACCGAGATTCCTTATGGTGTTAACAAGGAGCAGCTCGTGATGGCTATTGCTGACCTTGCCAAGGAAGGCAAAGTAGATGGCATCGCTAACGTAAACGATGAGTCTGGCCGTCAGGGTATGCGTATCGTTGTTGATGTGAAGCGTGATGCCAATGCTAATGTTCTTTTGAACAAACTCTTTAAGCTGACAGCTCTTCAGAGTTCATTCTCAGTGAATAGCATCGCTCTTGTTAATGGTCGCCCACGTCTTTTGAGCTTGAAGGAGTGTGTGAAGTATTTCGTTGAGCATCGTCATGATGTTACGATCCGCCGCACCCAGTTCGAACTGAAGAAGGCTCAGGAGCGTGCTCATATTCTCGAGGGCTTGATCATTGCCTGCGACAACATCGACGAGGTGGTACATATTATCAGAGCCAGCAAGACTCCTTCTGATGCTCAGCGCAACTTGGAGAAGCGCTTCGAACTTGATGAACTTCAGAGTAAGGCCATCGTGGATATGCGCCTCAGCCAGTTGACAGGCTTGCGTCTGGAGCAGTTGCACAATGAATTCAACGAGTTGATGAAGACTATCGACTACTTGAACCAGATTCTGAACGATCCTGAGCTCTGCAAGAAGGTAATGAAGGATGAACTCAACGAGGTGAAGGAGAAGTATGGTGACGCACGTCGCACCATGATTAAGCCTGATGACCATGAGTTCAACCCAGAAGACTTCTATCCAAACGACCCAGTGGTTATCACCGTGAGTCATCTCGGATATATCAAGCGCACTCCATTGTCAGAGTTCCGTGAGCAGGCTCGTGGTGGAGTAGGTTCTAAGGGAGCCCGTACCCGTGATAAGGACTTCACCGAGTATATCTATCCTGCTACCATGCACCAGACCATGCTGTTCTTCACCAAGAAGGGCCGCTGCTACTGGTTGAAGTGTTATGAGATTCCAGAGGGTGACCGCAACTCCAAGGGTCGTGCTATCCAGAACCTCCTCAACATCGAGAGCGATGACCAGGTGAATGCATTCCTCCGCCTCAGAGGCTTGAATGACGCTGAGTTCATCAACAACCATTATGTAGTCTTCGCTACCAAGAATGGTACCGTGAAGAAGACCTGTCTGGAGGCATATTCCCGTCCACGTGCCAACGGTGTGATTGCTATCAACATCGTAGAGGGCGATGAGGTGGTAGATGTTCGTCTGACAAATGGTCATAACGAGCTGATTCTTGCCAACCGCAATGGTCGTGCTGTCCGTTTCGACGAGAACGAGATTCGTACAATGGGCCGTACATCTACCGGTGTTCGTGGTATGCGCCTCGATGAGGGTAATGATGCTGTAGTAGGTATGATTGTTGTCAACGATCCTGAGAAGGAAACCGTAATGGTAGTGAGCGAGCAGGGTTATGGTAAGCGTTCTGACGTACTCGATTACCGCGTTACCAAGCGTGGCGGTAAGGGTGTGAAGACACTGAATATTACCGACAAGACCGGTCGACTGGTAGCTATCAAGAACGTAACCGATGATAACGACCTCATGATTATCAACCAGAGTGGTATCGTAATTCGTCTTGCCGTAGCCGATTGCCGTGTCATGGGCCGTGCTACCCAGGGTGTCCGCCTCATCAATCTTACCAAGAAGAATGATGTCATTGCCAGCGTATGCAAGGTGATGAGTTCAGAGCTCGAGGCTTCTGTAGAAGAGGAGAGCCGTTCTGCCTGGGCTAAGAAGAGCGAGGAGATAGAGAATGATACCGTAGGTGCCAAGACTGCAGAAGAGGCTGCTGAGGCTGAGGCTCATCTCGCTGACGAGGCATCAGAAGCTGAGGATACCGATTCGGGCAACGTAGATATCGAATAAAGAAAAGACGCGTAAAAAATCAATAATAACAACTTTTAAACTCATTAAGAAAAATGAAAAAGTTTTTAGTAGCTGCAATGATGGTACTAGGTGCCACATCAGCATTCGCAGGCGACAGTGACGCTCTCAAGGCTGTCATGAAGGCTAAGTCTTATGCCGAGGCTGAGGCTTTGGTTAAGCAGAATTTGGGTCAGATGGCTAACGATGCAGAGAAGGCCAAGGCTTACAACAAGCTCGTTGATCTCGCTCTGAAGCAGTTCAACGACCAGCAGAGCATCCAGCAGACCAATCAGATCATGAAGAAGAACGACCCGGTTGACGAGGTTGCTATGTCTGAGGGCGCTTACAATGCATTGATCAATGCTATTGAGTGCTACAAGTACGACCAGCTTCCTAACGCTAAGGGTAAGGTTGCTCCTAAGTTTAACAACAACGCTAGCCGTGTATGGAGTGCTCGCATTCAGCTCGTTAATGCGGGTCAGACTGCAGCCCAGAACAATAAGGCTGATGAGGTATTGAAGTATTGGGGTGCATTCCTAGATACAGACAATGAGCCTCTCTTCGCTTCTGTAGACCAGAAGCAGAAGGATGGCGAGAAGGAGTATATCGGTCAGGTTGCTCTCTTTGCAGCCCGTTATGCATACCAGGCTAAGGATGCTGCCCGTTGCGAGAAGTATTGCGACATCGCCATGAAGAGTGAGAAGGAGGCTAAGGATGCCCTCAACCTCAAGCTCTATGTGATGAAGGACGGCTTGAAGACTCACGAGGATTCTCTTGCCTATGTTAACAAGCTCAAGGATATCTTTGCAAAGGACGAGACCAATGATGTTGTTCTCGATGGTTTGAACTCTATGTACTCTTCATTGAAGATGGAGAAGGAGCAGACTGAACTTTTGGACGCAGCTATTGCAAAGAACCCTAACAACTTTGTAGCTCTTGCCAACAAGGGTATGATGTATATCCAGAAGAACGATGCAGACAACGCTATCAAGTGTTTGAAGCAGGCTCTTGCTGCAAAGGAGGATAACGTAGTTGTTCTTACTTATCTGGGTGCTTGCTACAACAGCAAGGCTGGTAACTTGCAGGATCCTAACGGCCGCAAGGTTGTTTACCAGGAGGCTATCAAGGTTCTCGACAAGGCTAAGCAGCTCGATCCAGAGAAGGCTCAGGCTAACTGGGGTTATACCCGTTATCAGGCTTACTATGGCTACTATGGTCCTAACGCAGCAGAGACCAAGCAGGCTGAGGCTGAGAGCAAGTAAAGTTTAAGCTTCAAATAAGTATTTGATTCTCATAGGGGGATGTCACCTAGTGTGGCATCCCTTTTTTTGTTTCTTTGACATAGGGTTGTTCCGGTAAGATAACAAATAGAACTGTGTTTTTAGTGGCTAAATGATTGATAAAAACATCAGCGAGTAATGTTGGTTTGCTATAGGCGTCCATCAGCTGGTCTACGCATGCACAACAGGTGTTGTGCGAGCGCATATCAGCTGTTATGCAAGCGCACAACAGCTGTTGTGCGGCCTACGGAGTTAACTTCTCCGATAACCTATACTATCTTTTCCGACAACTTCATCTGTCTTTTCCGACAACTTCTTCCGTATTCTGCGATTGTATCTTACGCTTGCGTGCATTTATTGAAGTTGTTCATGTGTCGTAAAAAGCTTCTTGGTATGTCCGTATTCCATAAAAATAGGCTGAGCCATCATGCGATGACTCAGCCTTAATTCTTTTTTATCCATTCAGAACTTTACTGCTGAACAGGAATCTTCTTGACGCGACGCTCGTGACGGCCACCCTCGAATGTTGTGGCAAAGAACTCGTCGAGAATAGCCTCGGCGGTCTTGTTGTCTACGAAACGACCTGGAAGTACCAATACGTTGGCATCGTTGTGCTGACGAACCAAATGAGCAATCTCCTTGCACCATGCCAATCCGGCACGTACACTCTGATGCTTATTCAATGTCATGGCGATACCTTCGCCGCTGCCGCAAATGCCGATACCTGGATATACTTCGCCGCTCTCAATGCCTTTAGCAAGAGCATGACCGAAGTCAGGATAGTCTACACTCGCATCGCTGTATGTACCATAATCCTTTACAGGATAACCCTTCTTTTCCAAATATTCCAATACAAATTGCTTCAATGGAAAACCTGCGTGATCGCATGCAATACCAACTGTCTTTACTTCCATAATACTTAAGTTTTTAAGTGAAGAAAACGGGGTAAACCCTTATTCTTCACAAGGTTAATGTTAAAAGAGTGAAAGGAGTCGGATGCCGGAAATGGAAATCTGCCATCCGGCAAAATCTCCAACTCCAGCTTCCAACTCCTGTTTAGTTTATGCTAATTAAGCCTCTGCCAAGAAAGCCTTTACCTGCTTGTAAACGTTCTCGCCTGTGTAACCGAGCTTCTCATCAAGTACCTTGTAAGGAGCTGAGAAACCGAAGCTCTCCATACCCCAAACCTTACCATTAGCGCCTACGAGACCCTGGAGTGTTACAGGAAGACCGGCAGTCATACCGAAAATCTTAGCGTTCTTTGGCAATACGCTCTCCTGATACTCCTTGCTCTGACCACGGAACAAGCCCTCTGATGGAGCACTTACCACGCGAACCTTGATGCCGTCAGCACGCAAAGCCTCGCAACCAGCCTCCAATGTAGAAACCTCAGAACCGCTTGCTACGAGGATAACGTCTGGATTCTCGTCGCTGCCTGCTACGATGTAAGCACCCTTGGCTGCCTGCTCATAGTCTGTTCCCTCTGGCAACTTGGCAATGCCCTGGCGAGAGAAGATCAAAGCTGTAGGAGTCTCAACATTCTCCATAGCGAGCTTCCAGCAAACTGTAGTCTCGTCAGCATCAGCTGGACGGAATACGCGAACGCTGTCCTTACCTGCGTGGTTCTTTAACTTCTCCATGAGGCGAATCTGTGCCTCCTGCTCAACTGGCTCGTGAGTAGGTCCATCCTCACCAACGCGGAATGCATCGTGAGTCCAGATGAACTTCACTGGAACCTGCATCAGGGCTGCGATACGTACAGCTGGCTTCATATAATCAGAGAATACGAAGAATGTACCCATTGCTGCAACCACACCACCATGGAGCATCATACCGATACACATATCAGCCATAGTCAACTCTGCAACACCAGCCTGGAAGAAAGCACCTGAGAAATCACCGCGAACAATGCTCTTGGTCTTCTTCAAGAAACCATCTGTCTTATCTGAGTTAGAAAGGTCAGCAGAAGCACAGATCATGTTAGGAACCTGCTCTGCCAAAACACCGAGACAAGCAGCAGATGCTGCACGTGTAGCTGAACCAGCCTTCTGCTCAACCTTGCTCCAGTCTACCTTAGGAGCCTTGCCGCTGAACCACTCATCCATCTGGGCAGCCTTCTCTGGGTTAGCCTTGCGCCACTCAGCCTCTGCAGCCTTGCGCTCAGCTACGATCTTCTTCAACTCCTCAGCACGCTTAGCGTAGATTTCCTTTACATCGTCGAAGATAACGAATGGATTCTCAGGATCACCACCGAGGTGCTTGATGGTATTAACGTAAGCGTCGCCACCGAGAGGAGCGCCGTGAGTATTGATGCAAGCCTCGTAGCTTGTGCCGTCTGCGCGGAGCGCACCCTTACCCATTACGGTCTTACCGATGATGAGGGTAGGACGGTCCTGCTCCTTCTGGGCAGCATCGAGCGCCTCACGAATCTGAGCTACATCGTTACCATTGATCTTGATGACATTCCAGCCCCAAGCCTTGTACTTCATCTCAGTATCCTCGTTCATTACAACGCCACACTCTGTAGAGAGCTGGATGTCGTTAGAATCGTAGAACATGATGAGGTTGTTCAGACCGAGGTTACCGGCGATACGACCAACACCCTGAGAAATCTCTTCCTCTACAGCACCATCAGAGATGTATGCGTAGATCTTGTGCTGCATCATGGTTGAACCCAGACGAGCCTCGAGGAACTTCTCTGCAACAGCTGCACCAGCTGCGAGGGCATGACCCTGACCGAGAGGACCAGATGAGTTCTCGATACCACGCTGAAGGTCAAGCTCTGGGTGACCAGGAGTTACAGAACCCCACTGGCGGAACTGCTTGAGGTCTTCCATAGAGAAGAAACCACGCATAGCCAAACCAGCATAGAGCATAGGGCTCATGTGACCAGGGTCGAGGAAGAAACGGTCACGACCTGTCCATGTTGGATCTGATGGATCATAAACCAGGTACTCAGAGAAGAGCACGTTGATGAAGTCAGAACCACCCATAGCACCACCTGGGTGACCTGAGTTTGCCTTTTCTACCATTGAAGCAGCCAAGATACGGATATTATCTGCTGCATGATTCATTACTTTAATGTCGTTCATCATACAATTGTATTTAATGTTATTGTTATTGTTTTTCTGCTGAAATGTTCCGCCCTCTCCCTGTTTAGGCCGAAAGAGGGCAGAAACTGATTGCTTATCAGCCTCTTGCGGAGAAGAAAACTGATGATGTAAGCAATTTACCCTACAAAAGTACTATTTTATTTTCAAAACTACGATAGATTTTGCAGGAATTTTCACTTTCAAGGTGTTTTTCTTCAATTTTGCATCCTTGAATGTTGCTGGCTTCACTACATCCGGGTGCTCGAAATCGTTGAAATCGCTCACCTTCTTGCAGGTAAGAATCTCGCCTGCCACTGTCTTTGGAGCCTTCAGACCATCGAGGCTGAACACTACCTCCTGAGCCTTGTCGAGGCTTACGTTGGCAAGTGAAACCACTACGGTGCCGTCTGCCTTCTTGGCAGCTGATGTAGAAACCACTGGAATCTTTCTGCCGTCCTTGGCGTGATCATCGCCACGAACATCCATAGAATCGCACTTCACGTCCATAGGGAGATAGGTTGCATCCTGGAAGTCCTTGTACATCTTGAACACGTGGTAGGTTGGAGTGAGAACCATGTGACCGGTGCCCTTGGTGTCGGTGAGGATCATAGACTGGAGCACGTTTACCACCTGGGCGATGTTTGCCATCTTGATGCGGTCGGCGTGACGGTGGAACACATTGAGCGTGAGGGCTGCCACGAAAGCATCGCGCATGCAGTTCTGCTGATAGAGGTGACCCTTGATGGTTCCAGGTTCCTCATCCCACCAGGTTCCCCATTCATCTACGAGCAGACCGATCTGCTTCTTAGGGTCAGCCTTGTCCATGATGGCTTCGTGCTTCTTGATCACGTCTTCAATGCCGAGGCATTTGCCCATGGTCCAGTAGTAGTCGTCGTTGCTGAACTTGGTGGCAGAACCCTTGCTGCCGTCCCAGCCGGTTACTGTATAATAATGTAGGGAGATTCCGTTGGCACGGTGGCCTACACGGTCCATCAGCACCTTGGTCCAGTTGTAATCGTAGTCGCTGGCTCCAGATGCAATCTTGTAGAGCTCGTTGCCATCATAGTTGCGGCAATATACGGAGTAACGGCGGAAGAGGTCAGAGTAGTACTCTGGGCGCATGTTTCCACCGCATCCCCAGCTCTCGTTGCCCACTCCGAGGTATTTTACCTTCCAGGCCTTGTCGCGTCCGTTCTTTCGGCGGAGCTTTGCCATCGGAGTGTCGCCGTCGCTGGTCATGTATTCTACCCATTTAGCCAGTTCCTCTACCGTTCCCGAACCTACGTTACCGCTGATGTAAGGCTCGCAGCCCAGCATCTCGCAGAGATTCAGAAACTCGTGGGTTCCGAAGGAGTTGTCCTCGATGGTTCCTCCCCAGTTGTTGTTCTGCATCTTAGGGCGATTCTCACGCGGACCGATTCCGTCCATCCAGTGGTATTCGTCGGCGAAGCATCCTCCAGGCCATCTTAAAACAGGCACTTTCAAGTCCTTGAGAGCTTGGAGCACGTCGTTGCGGTACCCCTGGGTGTTAGGAATGCTTGACTCCGGACCTACCCACAGTCCACCATAGATACAGCTACCGAGATGCTCAGCAAACTGTCCGTAGATTTCACGGTTGATTTTCTGAGTTCCCTGGTTTGCATGGATAGTTCCTGTTACATCCTGAGCCTGAACTGAGAATGCAACCGCTGTAGATAAGAGTGTGGTTGCAAAGAGTTTATTCATCATTCTTGTAAGTTTAAATTTTTATTGACTTTTAGGATAATACGTTTGTGGAGGCTAATTCCCCCCACAAACGTATTGCTATTTTGTTGCTGAGTCCACTTAAAAGTTAGTTCTTGTTCTCAACTGCTGCCTTTTCGATAGCAAGACCAGCCTTGTAGGTTTCAATATATTTATCAAAACCGGCTACATCTTCGGCAGTAGGTGCAATCTCTACACCAGTATTGCCTGCAAATACCTTCTTGTCGAGATAATCTGCCAGGCTCAACTTCTCTTCGTTGTTAACGAGATAACCTGCGAGCAGGGCGATACCCCATGCACCACCTTCGCCTGCTGTCTCCATGACAGAGATAGGGGAGTTAATGGCTGCAGCGAGGATGCGCTGGCCTACACCCTTGGTCTTAAACAAACCGCCATGACCTGTGATGCGATCTACCTGTACCTTCTCGTCCTTGAACAATACATCGTTACCAATCTTCAATACAGCTACTGAAGCATAGAGGTTGGCACGCATGAAGTTGGCAAGATTGAAGTGGTCGTTGGCAGAACGTACGAACATAGGGCGACCTTCTGCAAGACCTGTTACAGGCTCACCAGAGATATAGTTGTAAGCAATCAATCCTCCGCAATCAGCATCGCCTTCAAGAGCGTGGTTGTAGAGCTTGCCGAATACCTCGTTCATATCTACTGGAACACCGAGCAACTCCTGATATTGTTTGAACAAACCTACCCATGCATTGAGGTCAGAAGTACAGTTGTTGCAGTGAACCATGGCAACAGGACTACCATCTGGAGTTGTCACCATATCAATGACTTCGTAAGGTTTGCTCAAGGCTTTCTCCAATACAATCATAGAGAAAGAAGATGTACCTGCACTGACGTTACCTGTGCGTTGACGTACAGCGTTGGTAGCTACCATACCAGTACCTGCATCACCTTCTGGAGGACAGAGTGGGGTGCCTGCCTGGAGTGTGCCTGATGGGTCGAGCTTCTTTGCACCTTCCTCGGTCAATACGCCAGCATCTTCGCCTGCGTTCAGTACCTCAGGGAGAATGTCGAGAATCTTCCAGCCCAGGTTCTTAGGCTCGATGAGCTTATCGAACTTAGCTACCATCTCTGCATCGTAGTTGTTGGTGTTAGAGTCGATAGGGAGCATACCTGATGCATCGCCTACGCCCAAAACCTTCTTGCCTGTGAGCTGCCAGTGGATATATCCGGCGAGAGTGGTAAGGAAGTCAATCTTATTGATGTGCTCTTCACCGTTCAGGATAGCCTGATAAACGTGAGAGATGCTCCAACGCAATGGGATGTTGAAGTGGAAGAGCTCTGAAAGCTCGGCTGCTGCCTGGGCGGTGTTGGTATTGCGCCAGGTGCGGAAAGGAACGAGGATGTTCTCATCCTTGCCGAAAGCCATGTAGCCGTGCATCATCGCAGAAATACCGATGGCAGCCAACTGCTTGATTTCGCAGTCGTACTCTGCCTTCACGTTCTTGCGGAGGTCAGCGTAGCAATCCTGCAAACCTTTCCAGATGGTGTCGATGCTGTAGGTCCACAAACCATCAACCAACTGGTTTTCCCACTCAAAGCTACCCTGTGCGATAGGGTTGTTGTCGGTGTCAATCAAGACAGCCTTGATTCGGGTAGATCCAAACTCGATACCGAGAATGGCCTTACCTGATTCTATAATAGTTTTTGCGCTCATTTCTTTTAAATGTTTAATGTAAAGAACAAAGGGTAAAGTGTTGAATTTCATTACTTTTTAGCCCTTTGTTCTTCACTCTTTACTTTAATTATCGCAATGCCTTGTTGAGCATGTAGTAAATCTCGTTGTTGCGGAGCTGCTGCTTGAAGCTGCTGATAGTTGTGTTCTTGTCGATGTTGACGAACTCAATACCGAGAATCTCGCAGAAGTCTTCCCAGTACTCAGCAGTGATATCGTAAGAGAATGCACTGTGGTGAGTACCACCAGCGAGGATCCAAGCACCTGCACCAATCTCGAATGTTGGCTGTGGAACCCAGAGAGCTGAAGCTACAGGGAGCTTAGGCATTGCCTTTGGCTCGATGCACTCTACCTCACTTGCGATGAGACGGAAACGGTTGCCGAGGTCAACTACTGTTGCCTTAACACCCTTACCGGTCTTAGATGTGAATACGAGACGGGCTGTCTGCTGCTTGCGGATACCGATGCCGAGGAAGTGAACCTCGAGCTTTGGCTTGTCTGTTGCAATCAATGGGCAAACCTCGAGCATGTGGCTCTGGAGGCTAGATGTGCGGTCGGCAGCGAAGTTGAGTGTGTAGTCCTCGAGGAATGAGCAACCCTTCTCCAAGCCCTGGTTCATTACCCAGAGTGTGCGGTAGAGGCAAGCTGTCTTCCAGTCACCCTCAGCACCGAAACCATAACCCTCTGCCATCAGGCGCTGTGAAGCCAAACCAGGAATCTGGTCGAAACCGCAGAAGTTTGGATCGTCGATGTCAGCATCGCCGAGGTCATCGAAGTTGGTTGTGAATGCTACTGCGTTCTCATCCTTCAATACGCGACGGAGAGCAATCTCAGCCTTAGCTGCGTTCTTCACCTTCTCCCAATATACTTCCTCGCCAGACTCATCAATCTTGATGGTGTACTCCTTCTTGTACTCCTCAACGAGAGCATCAGCTTCTGCATCAGTTACCTTCTTGTAGTACTCCATGAGTGAAGATACTGGGTAGTAATCTACATGGTAACCCAAGCGCTGTTCGAACTCTACACGGTCGCCATCTGTTACGGCAACGTTGTTCATGTTCATACCGAACATCAAGCAGCGTACGTTGTGAGCATCAGCAACACCTGCAGCTACGCGAGCCCATGTAGCAATCTGCTTCTGAGCCTCTTCGCTCTTCCAGTAACCTACAACTACCTTTCTAGGGATGCGCATACGGGTGCAGATGTGACCGAACTCGATATCGCCGTGAGCTGACTGGTTGAGGTTCATGAAGTCCATGTCGATAGAATCCCAAGGGAGTTCTGCATTGTACTGAGTGTGGAAGTGGAGGAGAGGCTTCTCGAGAGCCTGCAAGCCCTTGATCCACATCTTAGCTGGAGAGAAGGTGTGCATCCATGTGATGATACCTACGCACTTCTCATCGTTGTTGGCAGCCTTCATGACAGCCTCTACTTCTGCAGAAGAGTTAGCTGTGCCCTTGTAAACTACCTTGATTGGGATGATGCCACTGTTGTTCAGACCATCTACCATGTCCTTTGAGTGACCATCAACTATCTTAACTGTTTCGCCTCCGTAAAGAAGCTGTGCACCAGTTACAAACCATACCTCTAAATTTTCAAATGCTTTAATCATGATTGTTTGTTGTATTAATTGTTATTGTTAATGTGATTCAATATCTTTATTTGAAACACCCTTTAATTAGTGCTTTTTCTGTCCGTAGTAAGCGTTAGGACCGTGCTTGCGGTTGAAGTGCTTCTCTACGAGCAATGGGTTCATGGTGGTGTTTGGATTCACAGAGAATGAGATGAAAGCCATCTTTGCCACCTGTTCAGCTACTACTGCGTGATAAACAGCCTGGTCAGCATCCTTACCCCATGTAAAAGGACCATGGTTCTTAACCAATACGCCAGGAGTATGAACTGGGTTGATGTTATCTTTCTTGAAACGGTCAACGATGACAACACCTGTGTTGTGCTCATATTCTGCCATCATATCTTCTGTCATTGCATCAGTGCAAGGGATGCAATCGTGGAAGTAATCAGCATGAGTTGTACCAATATTAGGGATGTCCAAGCCAGCCTGTGCCCAAGCGGTAGCATAAGTAGAGTGAGTATGAACTACGCCACCCAACTCTGGGAATGCGCGGTAGAGAACCAGGTGAGTTGGTGTATCAGATGATGGATTCAGATCGCCTTCTACTACCTTACCTGTTTCCAAGTCTACCACTACCATATCGCTAGCCTTCATGGTGTCATAATCGACGCCTGATGGTTTGATGACAACCAGACCTTTCTCGCGGTCGATGCCACTCACGTTACCCCATGTAAAGAGCACGAGGTTGTGCTTAACGAGATCAAGGTTTGCCTTGAACACTTTTTCTTTTAATTCTTCTAACATAATATCTTTTGTTTTAAGTTGTTTATTCTATTTCAAGTTGAACGATGGGTCTTCCTCGTATGCTTTCTTGTTGAAGCGGTAGAGGGCAGCGCCTCGTTTCGAGTTGACTTTATCGATGAGTTCTGTTTTCTCGATGAAGTCGATATCCTTCACGCGTTTGCGGAAGTTGCGCTTATCAATCTCTTCGCCTATTACTGCCTCGAATACGTGCTGAAGCTGTGTCAGCGTAAAGAGGTCTGGGAGGAGTTTGAAGCTTAATGGCTCATGATTGATGCGGCGGCGTATCTGTGCGATAGCGTTGCGGATCATGAGTTTGTGGTCTGAGTAAAGTTCTGGAAGTTCGTTCAGACTAACCCATTCCAATCCGTGTTCTACACGGAGGCTGTCATCATAGTCTTTCACATTGATGAGAGTGCAATAGGCGATAGAGATAACTCGCTCACCTGGGTCACGGTCGATGCGGCCGAAAGCTCCTACTTGTCTTATATAGAGGTTTTTCATTCCAGTAAGTTCCAGGATGACTCTGTTAGCTGCATCTTCGAGATTTTCTGTTGCGCCAACGAAACCACCATAGAGTGACCATTCGCCTCTTCCCGGGTCCATCTTGCGTTTGCCTATCAGTACCTGGAGGTTACTACCGTCGAAACCGAAAATGATACAATCGACGGATACAAATACTTTGGAGTATTCATTATAAAACTGGGTCATGGTCTTTCTGCTGTTTTGATGTAATGATTCAATGTATGTATTGTTGTGTTCTTTTGCTTGCTCTTCATAGAGCAGCTTCGAGAGGAAAATCAAGGAGTAAGAAGGAGAATAAAGGATCGCGGATTTTTTCAACAGAAACAGTTTTGTCTGATCTTTGAGAAAATTCCAGACTCCTCACTTCTTACTCCTGACGTGAATAATATTTTACCAGAAGTATGCGTAGAATGCTGCGCAGAGGCCGATTACTACGAGGGTACCGATAATATCGAAGGCACTCCAACTCTCACGGATAGACTTCTTGAAGTCTGATGTGAAGGTGATTGCCTCTACCTGCTCCTTGCTTGGAGCTGGAGTGAAGCAGCTTACTACTACCATGAAGATGATGAGGAATACGAGCAACCAGCACTCGAATACGAGCCAGTTGGTCTGCCAGAACCATGCGGTGTAATCCCAAAATGCACCGTCCATTGTAGCCTTACCTGTATCAGTAATGACGTTGGTAACGAGGCGGAGCATACCGATGAGGAAACCTGTAATCATGGTATATTCACCTGCCTTTGGAGTAATCTTCTTGAAGAAGATACCCATCGCAAATACAGCTACCATGGCTGGTGCCAAGAGTGACTGGATACCCTGGAGATAGTTGTACAAAGTATCCATCTTCATCATGATTGGCAACCATGCGAAACCTAGAACCACAACTACTACGGTAGCGATACGGCCAACGAGTACGTAGTGAGCCTCAGACATGCCCTTCTTCAATGGTTTGTAGAAGTCCTCGGTGAAGAGGGTAGCACAGCTATTGAAGAATGCTGCCAATGAAGCAACGAGTGCGCAGATGAAACCGATGGTTACGATACCCTTGATACCTGCAGGAAGAACGGTCTTTACCATGATGGCGAAGGCTGCATCAGTCTCGTTCATCTGGATGGCACCCTTCTGAGCCAATGCGGCTGCAATCATACCTGGAATCAGGAACATGAAGCAAGGGAGTACCTTGAAGAAACCGGCTGCGATAGTACCGCGGCGGGCACGCTTCATAACCTCTACGTTGCTCTCGCCAGGAACCTGACCGAGTACACGCTGAACGATGTGCTGGTCAGTACACCAGTACCAGAAACCGATGATGGTTGCACCGATGAATACTACGAAACCAGGATACTCCTGATACATAGAGTCACCTGCCTCCCAGTGGAACATGTGAGTTGTACCATAACCATTGTTCAGCTTGCCGCAGTAATCCATCATGTCGGCCCAACCAGCAGCTATGCTGCCACCGCCAAGGGTAGAGAGACCGAGGAAGAGTACGAGGAAAGAACCGATGACGAGGATAGGAGTCTGGATAGTTGACAATGTCATCACACCCTTCATACCACCGAATACGGTGAAGATGGTGGTGAGGATAATCAGACCGATGGCACCAACCCAGAAGTTCAAGCCCCAAAGATATTCAAAGAAGATACCACCTGTAAGGGCTGTAACGCTCACCTTAGTAAGGATGTAAGCTACGAGGGTGATGATAGAGAGCCATGAACCTGTGCGCTGGGTATAGCGGAACTTCAGGAAGTCTGGCATGGTGATGATCTTACCCATCTTGTTAATGAGCAACTGGTAGAAAGGTACGAACAGCCAACCCAAGATGAGGATCATCCAGCCCTGCATCTCCCAGTGTGCCATACCAACACCACTCTTGGCACCTGTACCAGCCAAACCAACGAGGTGCTCAGAACCTATGTTGGCAGCAAAGATAGCCATACCGATTACATACCATGGCTCACCCTTACCGAAGAGGTAGGCAGAAGAGTCTTCACCTTTCTGAGCCTTTCTGTCTTTCACGATTGCGTGCCAGACAGCCCAAATTACGCCGATAACACCAATGGCGAGTATAGCCCAATCAAGCCATACGAATTCTGTTGAATTCCAATTCATAATTACTATAAGATTGTTTGTTTATTATTATTTGTTTATTCTTTTCTTTTATTGGATGCTTATTATGTTAGTTTCTTATCCAGCACATTTCGTTTTTTTTGTCATTGCGAAAACTTCTTGTTGGATGTTAGTTGTTCCGGCGGACTTTATCCGCCGGTTCGCTGACTTTTAAACTAACTTACGCTTACTTTTTAACGCTGAATTTGTAAGCGAGGTGAGAATAGTATTTCTCTCCTGGCTTCAATGTGGCATCTGTCCAATCCTTTACACCCTGAGCAATCTTGGTTGGAGAATCAGGATATTTCTGGCTCTCGAAGCAAACGCTTACGTGTTTAGGATATTTGATGCCATGCTTGCAGGCAATACCTGTGCCTTGGAAGTTACCGGTGTAAACCTGAATGCCTGGCTCGTTGGTAAATACTTCAAGAAGGATACCGCTCTTTGGTGAGTAGAGGCTTGCGCAAACTGTTTTGTCATCGCCCTTACCATTCTTATATGTGTTCAAACACCAGTTGTGGTCGTAACCTGTGGCATTCTTAATCTGATCAAAGTTATAATCAACCTTCTTGCCGATTTCTGCAGGTTTACGGAAATCCATAGGGGTTCCATCGACACTCTTGATTTCACCAGTTGGGATGTAAAGTGAATCTGCAGGAGTGAACTTATCTGCATTGATGTACATTATCTGATCGAAACCTTCCTTAGATGGATCGCCATTCAAGTTGAAGTAACTGTGGTTGGTCATATTGACAACGGTCTCTTTGTCTGTTGTAGCGCCAAACTCGATGTCGAGTGTGTTGTCACTCTTGACTGTATATTTAGCTGTTGCTGTTACGTTGCCAGGGAAACCATTCTCGCCATCCTTCGCATTGATAATGAAGGTAACGGATGAGTCGTTCTTCTCTGTAATGTCGTAAACCTGGTTCAACCATCCTGTAGCACCACCACCATGTAGGCAGTTGCCATTATCATTTGCCTTCAACTGGTATGTTGAACCAGCAAGTGAAAGTTTAGCATCCTTGATACGGTTGGCATAACGTCCTACAGAAGAACCATAGTCTGAAGGAGAGTTAAGGGTGTCAGCATACTGATGGATATTATCGTAACCAAGAACCACATCTGTTGGCTTTCCGTCTTTGTCTGGAACGGAAATGGAAACGACACGTCCACCATAATTGGTGAGGCAAACTTCCATGCCGTTTGCATTCTTGAGAGTTACTAACTCAGTCTTCTTGCCCAATACTGTTGAATCGAAATCTGCTGGATTCAAACCAGATTGTGTGAGACTTGCATTGCTGCTTGATGAACAAGCTGAGAGGGTAGCGATAGCCGCAAAACCAACTCCCATAAATAGGGTCTTAAATGTACTCATTTTTAGGCTGTTTTTTTATTGTCTATTCATTTTGGGTGTAAAATTACAATTTTATTTCGAATCTGCAAGCGTTTTCCCTAACTTTTTTCCTTCTAAAGTGTCTTTTTAACACTATTTGTATGAAAACGCCTGTTTTTGTCTTATTTGGGACAAAAAAACTGCAGTTAGCAATACTAACTGCAGTTCCTTATATTATATATAATGTATATATTAGCAAACCTTGTGAGAACCCTCAGAGATTATTACAGGGTAAATCTCTGGAGCATGACCATATTTAGCTGTGAACTTAGCTGTAATGTCCTCAACGAACTTGTCGTAGATATCGTCCTTTACCAGGTTGATGGTGCAGCCACCGAAGCCACCGCCCATGATACGGCTACCAGTAACACCATTCTCCTTAGCAACATCGTTTAAGAAGTCGAGTTCCTCGCAGCTTACCTCGTATTCCTTGCTCAAGCCGTAGTGAGTCTCGTACATCTTCTGACCTACTGTCTCGTAGTCACCCTTCTCAAGAGCATCGCAGACAGCCAAAACGCGGTCCTTCTCGCCCAATACGAAGTGAGCGCGGCTGTAATCCTCTTCGCCTACCTCAGCGCGAACCTCTTCCAACTGCTCCCATGTGCAATCACGGAGAGTTTCGAACTTAGCTTCTGGGTGCTTTGCTGCAATGTGCTTAACAACATTTTCGCAAGAGTTGCGGCGGTCGTTGTATGGAGAACCTGCCAACTCGTGCTTTACCTTAGAGTTTACCAGGCAGAGTTTATAGCCCTTAGGCTCGAATGGGAAGTATTCAAATTCGCGGCTGTTGCAATCGAGGCGCATCAACTTACCTTCCTTGCCGAAAACAGAAGCAAACTGGTCCATGATACCACAGTTAACACCTACATACTTGTGCTCAGTAGCCTGACCAGCGAGAACGAGATCCCATTTAGAAACCTTGTTGTCACCAAAGAGGTCGTTCAAAGCAAAAGCAAAACAGCTTTCAAGAGCAGCAGAAGAAGACATACCTGCACCGAGAGGCACATCACCATAGAATGCTGCATTGAAACCCTTTACGTCAACGCCCAATGCCTTCATCTCCTGGCAAACACCATAGATGTAACGTGCCCATGAAGCGCGTGGACCTTCAGGATCATTAACCTTGAATTCTACACGGTCCTTCAAGTCGATGGAGTAGAGCATGACGGTATCTGTTCCGTTAGGACGTATTTCTGCCATGATACCCTTATCTACTGCACCTGGGAAAACAAATCCACCATTATAATCGGTATGCTCGCCAATCAGGTTAATACGACCTGGTGACATGTAGATGTTACCTGTTTTACCATCGAAATGCTTGATGAAGCGGCTTCTTACTTTTTCAATATCCATAATTAGTTAAGTTTTTGTTGTGCTGTTACTAAAGATTTGATTATATGATTTAGCCCCAAGACTATATAAGCCTTAGGGCTAATTTATTTCGTGTTATTAATCAACAGGAATATCCTTGTTGATGTTCTTGCAACCAGCTACAGCATAGAAGAACATGTATGCCATACAGATGAGAGGCACAATGTAACTAGCCATATAGCCAGCGTTGTCTGCGATGAAGTTCTGTACCAATGGCATCAATCCACCACCTACTACCATCATCATGAAGATACCTGAAGCCTGGGCTGTATACTTGCCAAGACCCTCAGTAGCAAGGTTGAAGATAGAAGACCACATGATAGAAGTGCAGAGACCGCAGAGTACCAGGAACATGGCTGCGATAGGCACTGTTACCATCTGGAATGATGTACCTGTAAATACAGGCATTTCTACTGTTGTTGACTTGCCGAGAAGTACGGCGAGGACGATAAAGATCATACCTGCACCATTGGCAATCATCATCATCATGCGGCTAGATACCTTGTCAGCAATAAAACTGGAGCAAAGACGACCAACCAGCATCAGAAGCCAGTATGTACCTGCAACGAAACCACCGATAGCTGCTGCATTTGCCAAGGCTGTACCATTGATGAAACCACCACCATTTGCTGTTGTATCAGAAATGTAGAAGTTCAATGTTCCAGGAATGCCTACCTCAACACCTACATAAACGAAGATTGCGATAACGCCGAGGTTGAAGTGGCGGAAAGCCCATGGTGAATGCTCGAATACAGTCTTGTCTGTAGTCTTACCCATCTCTGGATCCTGGATAGGGATGAAGTTCAAGATAACGAATGCTGCTGCGAATACGGCAAGGGCAATGTAAAGCACGAGGTTCACATCTACCATTTTGGTATTAGCAGTAACAGTACCGATAAGGGCACCTACGAGCATTGGAGTTAAAGTTCCGGATAAACTGTTCAATGTACCACCGATGAGGTTCAACTGGTTACCGCGGTTACCACCACCACCGATAAGGTTCAACATTGGGTTTACAACAGTATTCAAAATACAAACTGCGAAACCTGAGATGAACGCACCGAAGAGGTAAACAGCGAAGCCTGAGATGTCGGCACCGAACTTACCTGAAAGGAACTGGATGAGCACGCCTACGAATCCGGTAGCGATACCGGTGAGGGCGGTCTTCTTGTAACCGATCTTGGTGAGCAACTTACCTGCAGGGATACCCATGAAGAGGTAAGCCAAGAAGTTCATGGCGTTACCCAACATACCGATCATGTTAGCACTTCCGCTGTCAGCGAATACATTTTTCCAAATAACTCCGATAGGAGCAGCCAAATTCGTTACGAACGAAATCATGGCGTAGAGGAACATCATCGTGATAATGGCGATGATATTGCCATTTTTACTTTGGTTTTCCATTTTTTTTGATAGTTGATATTGTTATTTGTTATTATTATTTGCGAAAAGCTTGTTTATACTCTTTTTGAAGAGGTTATTGATTCTCTTTTATGGTAAAGAGGTTGCTACTCTTTTCTTCTAAGAGGTTGTTTCTTCTTTAAAGACGTTAAGACTTCTCTTTAAGATTGTTGTCGTGCTGGATGAGTTTTGTCATTCAAGCGCGAAAATGGAGCAAGTGCTGTTTAGAGTACCTGCTCCATGATTTATTCTGATTTATTTGTCAATTCCAAACTTATAGATTGTCTTCTGGGTGTATGTTTCACCCGGATTTAATCTGCAACTTGGGAAATAGGTGTGATTTGGAGTGTCTGGGAACTTCTGTGCCTCGAAGCAGACTGCACTGCGACGTGGGAATGTTGCACCAAACTGTCCTGAGATACCTGCAAGGAAATTACCTGTGTACATCTGCAAACCTGGTTCTGTGGTATAAACCTCCATGGTACGGCAGCTTACAGGGTCTTTTATACGGGCAGCGAAACTCAACTCACCTTCTTCTGTCTTGTTCAATACATAGTTGTGGTCATAGCCCTGACCATTCTTGATCTGCTCGTTGTCTGCATTGATGTCCTGACCAATTGGCTTTGGTGTACGGAAATCGAATGGTGTGCCCTCAACCTTCAAAATCTCACCTGTAGGGATAGAATACTTATCGATAGGGAGATAGTAGTTTGCGTTCACCTCACAGATGATATTGTCAACTGTTGGGGTAGGATTAGCAATACCCTGGATTGAGAAGAAAGCGTGGTGTGTCAGGTTGCAGATGGTTGTCTTGTTGGTTGTAGCCTGATACTTGATAACGAACTCATTGTCGTCGGTCAATGTGTAAGCTACCCAAACTGTCAACTCACCAGTGAAGCCTTCTTCACCATAAGGGCTCGTGTATTTCAACACGACAGCGCTATCACTCATGCGGGTTGCATCCCAAACTTTGGTGTGGAAACCTGTAGGTCCACCATGCAGGTGGTTGGGACCATCGTTGCATGCTAATTGATACTCCTTGCCGTGAAGTATGAACTTGCCTTCTTTAATACGGTTGCCATAACGACCGATGAGCACACTCAAGAATGGCTCTGGCGAGTTGATGACGTCCTGTATGTTGTCATGGCCTTGGATGAGGTTGGCATAGTTGCCATCCTTGTCTGGCATCATGATGGCTACGACTGCTCCACCATAGTTAGTCACTGCAACTTCGTTGCCTTGCTTGTTTCTTAACACGAAGAGATCAGTCTTCTTGCCATTCACTGTGGTCTGAAAATCTTCTCTTTTCAAACCACACTTATTTGCTGGTTCTGTATTCATAATATCTCACTTTTTTAGTTACCTTACTTTGGTTTAAGTAATGTACTGCAAAGTAACTAAAAAAAAATGAGTATTACAAATATTTTATGAACTTTTTGATTTAAAAAATCCTAAAACGATTCTGATAGCAAATCGGCAACGACGTAACTTGATCCGCCAATAAAGATAAAATCATCTTTTTTTGCGTTTGCTTTTGCTTTGTTAAATGCCTGTGCAATAGTTTGATAGCATGTTCCGTTTAAGCCGTGCTTTTGTGCGTATCCGTATAATTTGTCTACAGGAATCGCTCTTTTGGTTGATGGCTGTGTCCAATAGAAAATCGTACTTTCTTTTGGCAACTTTTCTAATAGTCCCATTACATGCTCTACATCTTTGTCGTCAACCATTCCGAAGACAATATGTTTCGTATCGGCTTTGACGGATGCAATCTGAGGTTCCAGATACTCCCATCCGGCAAGGTTATGTCCCGTATCACAGATGGTGAGAGGGTGCTCGTTGAGTTTTTCCCATCTGCCACGTAAGCCTGTCAGCTCGCATACATGTTCGAAGCCGTTCTTTATGCTTTCATCTTTGATTTCTATTCCTTCTTCCTTCAGGCATTCTACGGCTGCGGATATGGTGCAGAAGTTCTTTTTCTGATAGTTGCCTTTCAGTTCGAAGTTCATGTCTGCGTCAGTTGCATGTGCAAAATGGATAGGAGAATTCTTCTCATGGGCTTTCTTGATGAATATAGGTTGGGTCTCTTCGTTCCATTCGCCAATAACGACAGGAATCTGTGGCTTGATGATACCCGCCTTTTCGCCTGCAATCTCGCCGAGTGTATTCCCGAGGAATTGGGTGTGGTCAAAACTGATGTTCGTGATAACGGATAGGATAGGAGTGATGATGTTGGTACTATCCAGTCTTCCTCCCAATCCAACTTCGATGACGGCAAAGTCTACCTTTTGTTCTGCAAAATACTGAAATGCCATCATGGTGGTCAGTTCAAAGAACGAAGGATGTAGCGGTTCGAAGAATTTCCGGTTGTTTTCTACAAAGTCGATTACATACTCTTCGCTTACCATCTCACCATTTACGCGAATGCGTTCTCTGAAATCTACAAGATGTGGAGATGTGAACAGACCGACCTTATAGCCCTGGCTCTGCAGGATTGCAGCAAGGGTATGGGATGATGAACCTTTTCCGTTGGTTCCTGCAATATGGATACATTTATATTGGTTATGAGGATGTCCGAAGTGTTCATCCATTTTATACATCGTATCAAGCCCAGGTTTGTATGCCTTGGCTCCAATCTTTTCAAAAACCGGCGTGCTGGTGAAAAGATATTCAACAGTTTCTTGATAATTCATGTTATACCTTATTATATATACAGATAATCCCCGAAAAGAGCGAACCGTTCTTTCGAAGATAGTTCGCCCTCTTCGGGGATTGCTCTTTACTGTTTATTTTTTAAAGAGATTCTTGAAACTTTCAAAGAGAGATTTCTTCTCTGCATTATCTGCTTTGAAATTATCGCATTCCTTGAATTTCACAACAAGATTCTTTTCTTCTTTGGTCAGAGATGTAGGGATGAAAACGGTAATATTGACGATAATATCACCACGGCCATAACCATATCCCTTAATAGCCGGCATACCTTTGCCACGCAAACGAATCTGTTTGCCTGGTTGTGTGCCTGGTTCTATTTTGATCTTCGTCTTACCATCCAAGGTAGGGACTTCTACCTCGCCACCCAAAGTGGCAGTTGCAAAGTCAAGAACAAGATTATGGTATAAGTCCTGACCAACACGCTCGAAATTATCGTTCTTTTCTACGCTTACCATTACCTGTAGGTTTCCGTAGAGACCATTGTGCTTGCCTTGGTTACCTTTTCCTTCAACGGTAACAACCATATCGTTGTCGACACCTGCAGGGATATTGATTTCTACGAGTTCCTCGCCCTTCACGATTCCGTCGCCACCGCATTCCTTACATTTGTTTTTGATGATAGTTCCCTCACCGCCACACTTTGTACATGCAGCCTGAGTTTGCATCATGCCGAACATGCTGCGCACCGTTTTTAAGACATAGCCGCTTCCATGACATTCCGGACATGTTTCTGGCTGGGCACCACCTTCGCAACCTGTTCCGTGACATGCAGAGCAAGTTACATCCTTGCGAATCTTGAAGCGCTTGGTAACACCTGTTGCTGCCTCTTGGAGAGTCAGTTTTACTCTTACGCGAAGGTCGCCACCCTGGTAAACCCGCTTCTGTGAGCCGCCACCGAAACCGCCGCCACCAAAGCCGCTGAAACCGCCGTGTCCGCCAAAGATATCTCCAAACATAGAGAAGATGTCGTTCATGTCCATGCTGGCACCACCGCCGAATCCACCTTGTGGCCCGTCGAAACCAAACTGGTCATACTGCTGGCGCTTCTGGGCATCGTGGAGAACTTCGTAAGCTTCGGCAGCTTCCTTGAATTTCTCTTCCGCCTCTTTGTTGCCAGGGTTGCGGTCTGGATGATACTTAATGGCTATCTTTCGATACGCCTTCTTTATTTCGTCTTCTGATGCCGACTTGTCTACGCCCAGCACCTCATAATAGTCTCTCTTAGCCATTTGCTTATTTCAAATATTGAATTTTCTTGCAGAATTCTAATGGAATGTTCTGGATTTTGAAAAATAATTCTTGATATTTCTTTCTTACTGACCTACAGCTACCTTGGCATGGCGAATCACCTTGTCGTTCATCGTATAACCTGTCTGGACGCAGTCAATGATCTTTCCCTTCTTGTCATCGCCCATTCCCGGAACCATAGCAATAGCCTCGTGGAAATCTACATCGAAATCCTTGTCGTTGGTTTCAATCTTCTTAACGCCAAGACCTTCGAGTGTCTTTACGAACTTGTTGAAAATCATCTGGACACCTTCCTTGATAGCCTTAGGGTCTTCGCTCTTGTCAGCGATGGCACGCTCAAAGTCGTCGAGAATAGGCAGAATAGCAGCTACAGTCTTCTCGCCGCCATTCAAAATCAGTTCTGCTTTCTCTTTGAGGGTACGCTTACGGTAATTCTCAAACTCAGCAGTCTTATAGAGCAACTGTTTCTTGAGTTCCTCTACCTCTTGCTGTGCTTTTGTTAAAGGATCAATCTCTTCTGCCTTCTTGTCAGCAGCGTCTGTATTGTTGTCACCTTCTTCTGCCTTGTTGTCAGTATTCTGATTTTCCTCAGTATTTTCATTTTGAGTTGTCTGCTCATTATTTTCATTCTGAACAGTCTCCTGAACGTTTCCGTCCTCTATATTGATTTCTTTTTCTTTTGACATAGTCTTAAATTTTTTAAACATGATAATTCTTGTTATTGGTTGTTTGACAAAAAGTGTGCCAACCCGATTCTCATCGAATTGGCACTATTAAATTATAAGATAATTTGTGGTTGCTGTTTAAAACAGCAGAATAACTTTCTGTTTAGAATCCGTACATCTTAGCCTTCTGCTCCTTGATAGCTTCATCGTAGATATACTCATCATAAGACATGAGCTTGTCGATGGTGCCTGATGGAGTGAGCTCGATGATGCGGTTTGCCACGGTGTTGATGAATTCGTGGTCGTGGCTAGAGAAGAGGATATTGCCCTTGAAACCTACCAGGTTGTTGTTGAATGCCTGAATACTCTCCAGGTCCAAGTGGTTGGTTGGTGTATCAAGAATCAGGCAGTTGGCGTTCTGCAACTGCATGCGTGCAATCATACATCTCATCTTCTCACCTCCGGAGAGGACATTTACCTTCTTCAGTACTTCTTCGCCGCTGAAGAGCATTCTTCCGAGGTAGCCCTTCATGGCAACTTCGTTACCTGGACCATACTGGCTCAACCAGTCTACCAGGTTCTTGTCGCTCTGGAAGAATTCTGTATTATCGAGTGGGAGATAAGCTGTTGTGATAGTAACACCCCACTTGTAGTCACCTGCGTCAGCCTTTCGGTTGCCGTTGATGATTTCGAAGAGTGCGGTCATCGCCTTAGGGTTGTGAGAGAGGAATACTACCTTCTCGCCCTTTTCTATGTTGAAGTTTACATTGTCGAAGAGCACTGTTCCGTCTTCGTCGCATGCTTTCAGTCCCTCTACCTCCAGAATCTGGTTACCTGGCTCACGGTCCATCTGGAAGATGATGCCTGGGTATTTACGGCTTGAAGGACGGATTTCTTCAACGTTCAGTTTCTCCAGCATCTTCTTGCGGGATGTTGTCTGCTTACTCTTGGCAACGTTAGCTGAGAATCGGCGGATGAATTCTTCCAACTGCTTCTTCTTCTCTTCAGCCTTCATCTTCTGGTTCTGAGCCTGGCGGAGAGCCAACTGAGAACTCTCATACCAGAAAGAGTAGTTACCTGCAAACATCGTAATCTTACCGAAGTCGATATCTACGGTCTGGGTACTTACAGCATCGAGGAAGTGACGGTCGTGAGATACTACGAGTACGGTCTGTTCAATGTTGCTGAGATAGTCTTCCAGCCACTCAACAGTGTCGAGGTCGAGGTCGTTGGTAGGCTCATCGAGAAGGAGGTTGTCTGGGTTGCCGAAGAGTGCCTTTGCCAGCATCACGCGCACCTTCTCTGTATTAGAGAGATCTCCAACGAGTTTGTCGTGGCGGTCTTCCTTTACGCCGAGGTTCTGCAGAAGTTGTGCGGCATTGCTTTCAGCCTCCCAACCATTCATTTCTGCAAACTTGAGCTCCAGCTCAGCAGCGAGGTTACCATCTTCTTCTGTCATCTCTGGCTTAGCATAGAGGCGCTCGCGCTCCTTCATGTTTTCCCATAATGGCTGATGGCCCATCAGAACGGTATCCATCACGCGGAAATCGTCATATTTGAAGTGGTCCTGTTCCAAGACAGAAAGGCGCTCGCCTGGTCCCAATTCTACTGTACCCTTGTTTGGTTCAAGGTCGCCGCTGATAGCGCGGAGGAAAGTAGATTTTCCGGCGCCGTTAGCACCGATGATACCATAAATATTACCATGAGTGAACTTGAGGTTTACATCCTTGTAAAGCACTCTCTTTCCGAATTGGATTGCAAGATTTTGTACTGTAATCATTATTTGTTCCTAAATATCTTTTATTCTGATTATATCTTTAATTCAGCTGCAAAATTACAAAAAAATATTTGAAACACAATGATTTATTGGCAAAAGTTACTAATTTTTAGTTAAAAACATGGTGGCTTTTTGTTATTTTGCAGAAAAGTCTTACTTTTGTAGGCTGAAACTGAGAAAATGCAGTATTGATTCTGTGTTTTTCATGTTAAGAAAATGATATCGATAACAATATGAGACAACAAAATAGAAAAGGAAATTTTAATAAGCATACCAATAATGCTTATGGCTACGGAAACCCAAATGAATATGAGCATTACAAGGTAGAAAAACCTGCTCCGTTGCTGGAATGGCTGATGGAGAATGTGAAGGGACCTAGCAAGACTAAGGTGAAGCAGACTCTGCAGGGTAGGGGAATCAAGGTAAATGGCAAAACCATTACCCAGTTTGATTATGCCCTGAAGCCGGGTATGAAGGTGAGTGTGAGCAAGACAAAGAAGAATCAGGAGGTATTTAAAAGCAGATACCTTAAGATTGTTTATGAAGACAGATATCTGATTGTTGTCGAGAAAAACATTGGTATTTTGAGTATGGCAGCCGGTCATTCTACTTTGAATGTGAAAACGGTGCTTGATGATTATTTTCATAAGACTCGCCAGAACTGCCAGGCGCATGTAGTCCACCGACTGGATCGTGATACTTCGGGCTTGATGATTTATGCCAAGGATAAGCAGACGGAGTTGGCTTTGGAGGATGATTGGCATCATAATGTGTACGACCGTAGATATGTGGCTCTGGTTTCCGGAGAGATGGAAGAAGATGAAGGTACCGTTGCCAACTGGCTGAAAGATAACAAGGCTTATATTACTTACAGCAGTGATACGGATAATGGCGGCAAGTATGCTGTTACCCATTTCCATACATTAGAGCGTACAACGGCTCATTCTCTGGTGGAGTTCAAACTCGAAACGGGCCGTAAGAATCAGATTCGTGTTCATACGGCTGATATGGGGCATCCGGTGTGTGGTGACATCAAGTATGGTAATGGTGATGATCCATGCCAGCGCTTGTGCCTGCATGCCTATGTGCTGTGTTTCTATCATCCCGTAACGCATCAGCCTATGGAATTTGAAACTCCGATACCGGCTGAATTCCGTAGGGCATTAAAAAATGATCGTTAATAGGGTGATCCATACTGATTGGTAGTTTATACTATATAATAATGTGATATGAATGATTTTGGATATTATGCGCTGGTATTGGTAGTCCTTGTTGTAGGACTGTTTGTCTTAAAGAAGGTGGCTACCTGCATGATTAAAGCAATGGTAGCTGTTGTTATGATAGCCGTGCTGGCAGTTCTTTACTGGCTCTTCTGTTGATAGTGGAGTTGTATGATGATGACGGGATGAGATTTTAGATATTTTTGATTGGTAAATTGGTTGCGGTTGTCTGGGTGTAAACTTTGGATAGCTGCAACTTTTTTTATATTGATATTTAAAGAGATATAAAGTGATATTTAAAGGTGATATTAAATGGTAGGGAGAAATATAAAACAAAAAAGAGCATTTCTGTTAAGAAATGCTCTTTTTGTACACCCTTAGGGATTCGAACCCTAGACCCACTGATTAAGAGTCAGTTGCTCTACCAACTGAGCTAAGGGTGCAACTATTTGTTGGTGACTCCGCAAGGATTCAAACCTTGAACCTCTTGATCCGTAGTCAAGTGCTCTATTCAGTTGAGCTACGGAGCCAAAACCGTTTGTTTCAGTGAAGCTTTGATAGGAGAGTGACTCCGCAAGGATTCAAACCTTGAACCTCTTGATCCGTAGTCAAGTGCTCTATTCAGTTGAGCTACGGAGCCAATTCTTATCTTTTGTACACCCTTAGGGATTCGAACCCTAGACCCACTGATTAAGAGTCAGTTGC
>DAWDQD010000036.1:0-27805 GCA_052349145.1 Segatella copri
TGCGACCACCTGTTCCCAAAACAGGAGCGCTACCGGGCTGCGCTACACCCCGCTTACTCATCTCTACGACACCTCTTAAGCATTGCTTTAAGCATCATTTCTGAATTGCGAGTGCAAAGGTACTACATTTTTTCGATTCCACCAAATTTTTCCCTAACTTTTTTCAAAAAAATATGCATTTTAATGCAAAATGGCTGGGAAACAGGCAAAAAATAAGGGCAACCCCTATCCGGAATTGCCCTTATACTTTATTATATATAGTAGCGGCAAAGAACCGCAATCATACTTGCTGAACTTTTAAATCAGAAACCGACTGCCCGAATCTGTCAAACCGAGAAGACCGGCAAATCTGATTTCAGACCGGAAAATCTGATTTTACTTGATGATTCCCTCTTCTACGAAAATCTTCTTCAAGATCTGGACAGCCTGCTCAACCTGCTCTCTAGTATGAGTAGCCATGAGTGCGAAACGTACCAATGTATCCTGAGGAGCACAAGCTGGAGGAATAACAGGGTTGATGAACACACCTGCATCGTAAGCCATCTTGGTAACAACGAATGTCTTCTCAGCATCGCGTACGTAGAGAGGAATGATAGGACTCTCTGTCTCGCCAATCTCGAAACCTTCCTCGCGGAAACGCTTCAAGGCATAGTTGGTTACATCCCAGAGATTCTCGAAACGCTCTGGCTCATTCTGAATAATGTGGAGAGCCTCGAGAGCTGCTGCTGTGGCAGCTGGAGTGTTAGATGCGCTGAAGATATAAGTACGGCAGTTGTGACGGAGGAAGTTGATCGTATCCTTGTCTGATGCGATGAAACCGCCGATAGAAGCCAGACTCTTAGAGAATGTACCCATAATGAGGTCTACCTCATCGGTCAGACCGAAGTGGTCGCATACACCACGACCCTGCTTGCCGAATACGCCAAGACCATGAGCCTCGTCTACCATGATAGAGCAGTTGTACTTATGCTTGAGCTTAACGATTTCAGGCAAGTTAGCCAGGTCGCCCTCCATAGAGAACACACCGTCCACAACGATGAGCTTGATAGCCTCCTCAGGGAGTTTAGAGAGCACGCGCTCCAAATCTTCCATATCGTTGTGCTTGTAGTGAAGCTGGGTAGCGAATGAGAGGCGGCGGCCATCTACGATACTTGCGTGGTCGCGGTCATCGCAGATAATATAGTCGTTACGACCTACTACGCAAGCCAAGACACCCTGATTTACAGAGAATCCTGTAGAGAAACACAAAGTTTCATCCTTGCCCATAAACTCAGCAAGCTCCTTTTCGAGCTGCACGTGCAAATCGAGCGTACCATTGAGGAAACGGCTTCCTGCACAACCAGAACCATACTTGTCGAGCGCAGCCTTTGCTGCATCAATAACACGCTGGTCGTTAGTCAAACCTTGATAAGCATTAGAACCGAACATCAGGATTTTATGACCATCGATGTCGGTTACCTCTGTCATCTGCTTACTTGTGATCTCGCGGAAATATGGATACACACCGGCAGCCATATACTTCTGAGGTTCACGATAATTCTTGTATCTTTCTTGTAATTGTCCCATTATTAATAGGTATACTTTATTATCTTTTTTTATATTTTTCTAAGTTTCAGGGTGCAAAGATACAAAAAAGAACTCAATAAATGGCTTTTTTTATAAGAAAGTTTACTTTTATAGTTTTTTTAATCGATATTTCTTGTTATTTTGGGTATTTTTATTACTTTTGCAGCCTAAATTTTACAAACTCTTGACTATATAATGAAGAAAAAGATACTTTTCATCATGAATCCGATTTCAGGAACAGCCAGCAAGGCGGCAGTTCCCAGTCTGATAGATTCTGTTTTGGACAAAGAGCTTTTTGAGTACGAGATAAGAATGACTGAAAGAGCTGGGCACGCTTCGGAAATTGCCACCGAAGCGAAGAACAACCATGTAGATGTGGTTGTGGCGGTTGGTGGCGACGGAACCGTCAACGAGGTGGCCCGCTCACTGGTTCACTCCGATACTGCCCTCGGCATTCTGCCTTGCGGTTCAGGCAACGGACTGGCAAGACATCTGCTGCTCCCGATGAACCTGAAGAAATGCATAGAGGTCATCAACCAATGCCAGATTAGAGATTTGGATTATGGTGTCATCAACGACCACCCGTTCTTCTGCACCTGCGGCATGGGCTTTGACGCTTTCGTCAGCATGAAGTTTGCCGAGAGCGGCAAGCGTGGTCCTATCACTTATGCCGAAAACATCCTGCGCGAGGGATTGAAGTATAAGCCTGAGACTTACACGCTGGAGGACGAGACGGGCACCAAGCAGTATAAGGCGTTCCTCATTTCCTGCGCCAACGCATCTCAGTATGGCAACAATGCCTATATTGCCCCTCAAGCATCCATGAGCGACGGTTTGATGGATGTCGTCATCATGGAACCATTCGATGTAATCGAGGCGCCTCAGGTAAGTTTCGACATGTTCAACAAGACGTTGGACAAGAACTCGAAGATCAAGTCGTTCCGCTGCAAGAAGCTCCATATCACCCGCAGTCAGCCAGGCGTAATCCATTATGATGGCGACCCTGTGATGACGGGTGCAGAGATTGATGTTCACCTGGAAGAAAAGGGAATCAAGATGCTGGTGAACCCATTTGCCAACAAGAACGACCGCAAGCCGAACATGATTCAGTCTGCCTTTGCCGATTTCTTCAACGACATCAATGCCGTGCGCGATGATATTCATAAAGACATACAGCGCCAGAGCAAAAGAGTAGAAGCTATCAGCAAACTGGTACAGAAGAAGCTGAACCTTTGAGGGAATGTTGAGTGTTGAATGTTGAATGTTGAGTGTTGCCCCCAATCCATTCAACACTCAACACTCCCTCTAAATTCAACATTCAACACTCAACATTCAACATTCCTCAAAGGTAAAATTCTTCCGTTATTTTCCTATACCATTCCGAGCGGTTTCCCTGCGAATCCATCATCGTTTCAACATGCTCTTCATAAGGCGAAATGCGATGCTTGGCAAAACTCAGCATAAAGCGCTTGGGCTGCTTGCGCTCTACCGTCTTTACACCACACTTCCGTATAAGATAAAAACCTAATATACAAGACTCTGCAACAAACTGCTCCACTACTTCTACGGGAACAATTGCAGAGAAAATACCGTCATCAGAAAGTAACCGTTTTACACCCGCAAACAAATCGCGGAACGGAAGACTGTCCGTATGTCTCGCCATCGTCCTCTTACTGTCCGGATTTTTCAAGCTATCTACAAAGAACGGAGGATTGCTCACTATCGCATCAAAAACACCGGCAGCCTTCAAACCTTCAGCAGTTTCCAAAGCCTCAGCAGCTTCCGAAGCTTCCCCGAAATCCTGCAGTCTGCAGCATTCTATTTTCACCCTGTCGCGAAACGGACTTGCCATCACATTCTCCCTCGCCTGTCCGCAGGCATCAGCATCCATATCAATCCCCACAACCTCAGCTTCAGGAAAACGCTGCGCCATCATGAGCGAAATCAGTCCCGTTCCGGAACCAATGTCCAGAATCCGCCTGCCACCTTGCGCCCATGCACCCAGCAAAACGCCGTCAGTTCCCACTTTCATGGCACAACGGTCTTGCTCTATCTCAAACTGTTTAAATCGAAAATTACCCATAAATTCTTCTGTCTCTTTACAGAAGAAAACGAATGCGCCGCCGATTTATTTTATCGCAAGCAGCAGAAATTGCCACTTCCACCTGCAAAAGCAGCTACTTACATCTATAAAAACGGGTACTAATATATAGAAAAAGCAATTTTATTATTAAATAATCTATCATCTTCCACGATATTTCACAAAAAATGAGTACCTTTGCACGGAAAATAGAAATCATAACAAAATGGATAATAGAAGAACAAGTACCCGAATACAAATGATTGCAGATTACGAGGGCGATCCGAAAACCCTGATCGAAGACCAGGAAGAAGGCTTGTACCCTACCCTCTGCATGCGAGATATTGTAGTTTTCCCAACCAACATGACCCCTATCGTTGTGGGCAGAAAGGAAAGTCTGAATCTCGTCCGGATGCTGGAAAAGAAACCAGACACCATATTCTGCGTATTCTGCCAGAAGAACAAAGATACAGAATCGCCCTACGAAGAAGACCTCTACCCTGTAGGCGTCTTCGCCAAACTCATCAAGGTGATCAAGATGCCTGGCACAGAGCAGATGAGCATCATCATCCAGGGTCTGGGCAGATGTCAGATGAAACATCTCGTTCAAAAAGAGCCTTACACAGTAATTGACGTAAAAAGTCTTCCGGAGAAATGGCCTGACGAGAACAACGATGAACTCTTCAGAATGCTCTACGAGAACTTCCATTACGAAGCGACAGACTATATCAAATCAACCGCCAACTATACTGATGAGGCCATCCAGGCCATCAACGAACTCTCGAGCATTCATATGCAGTGCAACTTCATGTGCTCCCTCCTCCCTTTCTCCATCGAGGATAAAATCAAGATGCTGAAAGAGGAAAATCTCAGCGAGCGCATCATGATTGCCATCAGATCCCTTAACAAGGTGCGCCATCTGCTACGCATCCAGACTGAGATTGAGAACAAAACCCACTACGACCTCGATGAACAGCAGAAGGAATACTTCCTCAAGCAGCAAATCAAGAACATCAGGGAAGAACTGGGAGAAGGCAACGCCAGTCCGGAGAAGAAGGAGATTCTGGAGAAGGCGAAACAGAAGAACTGGAGCGAGGAAACTGCCAAAATCTTCAAGAAAGAAATTGCCAAGCTCGACACCCTGAACCCGCAGAGTCCTGACTATTCGATACAGATAGGATTCCTGCAGACCATGGTAGATTTGCCTTGGAACTCCTACACCCAGGACGACCTCAGTCTGACCCGTGCCAAGCGCATTCTGAACCACGACCACTACGGCATGGAGAATGTGAAGGAACGCATCCTGGAATTCCTCGCCGTAAGAGCACTGAACGGCGGCGGCAAGAGTCCTATCCTCTGCCTCTACGGTCCTCCGGGCGTAGGAAAGACCAGTCTGGGCAAGAGCATCGCAGCAGCCATGAAGCGCAAGTATGTACGCATGTCGCTGGGCGGTCTGCACGATGAAGCCGAAATCCGCGGTCACCGCCGCACCTATGTGGGAGCCATGCCGGGCCGCATCATCAAGAACATGCTGAAGGCAGGCAGCAGCAATCCGGTCTTCATCCTCGACGAGATTGACAAGGTGGCGCAGAGCAATTTCAACGGCGACCCAGCATCAGCCCTGCTCGAAGTGCTGGACCCGGAACAGAACAATGCCTTCCACGACAATTATCTCGATATGGATTACGACCTCTCCAAGGTGCTCTTCATCGCCACAGCCAATGACCTGAGCGTCATTCCGCGTCCGCTCCTCGACCGTATGGAGCTGATAGAAGTAGGCGGCTACATCACCGAAGAGAAGACAGAGATTGCCAAGCGCCACCTCGTACCGGAAGAGCTGGAAAGCACCGGACTCGACAAGGTTTCGCCGAAGGTAAGCTTCAACAAGAATGCCCTCGAGTTCATCATCGAGCACTATACCCGTGAGAGCGGCGTAAGACAGCTGAAGAAGCAGATTGACAAGAGTCTGCGCAAGATGGCTTACAAACTTGCCTGCGACCAGGAGCTGAAAAACTACACCATCACCCCTGCCGAAGTAAAAGACCTGTTGGGCAATCCGCCGTTCAACCGCGACATCTACCAGGGCAACGACTATGCAGGAGTAGTAACCGGACTTGCCTGGACCTCAGTGGGCGGCGAAATCCTCTACATCGAAACCTCGCTCAGCAAGGGCAAGGCAGGCAAGCTCACCCTGACCGGAAACCTGGGCGACGTGATGAAGGAATCAGCCATTATCGCACTGGAATACGTCAAGTCGCACATCGACCTGCTGCAGATAGACTACCGCATCTTCGAGCAGTGGAACATCCACATCCACGTGCCTGAGGGAGCCACCCCGAAAGACGGTCCTTCTGCCGGAATCACCATCGCCACCAGCATCGCCTCAGCCATCACCCAGCGCAAGGTGCGTGCCAACACAGCCATGACCGGCGAGATAACCCTCCGCGGCAAAGTGCTCCCGGTAGGCGGAATCAAGGAGAAGATTCTGGCAGCCAAGCGGGCAGGAATCAAGCACATCGTGATGTGCAGGGAGAACCAGAAGAACGTAGAGGAAATACCGGAGAAATATCTCAAGGGCGTAGACTTCCACTATGTAGAGAACGTGGCTGACGTCTGGCAGTTCGCGCTGACTGACGAGAAGGTGAAAAACCCTACAGACTTCAGCATTGAGGAAAATGATAAAAAAGAATAGAAATGAAATTTGAATTACAAGTAACAGATAAAGCAAGCGATGCGCGTACAGGCATCATCACCACCGACCACGGACAGATCAAGACCCCAATCTTCATGCCCGTAGGAACCGTAGGAAGCGTGAAGGGCGTCCACTTCGAGGAACTCAAGAAGCAGGTCATGGCACAGATCATCCTCGGAAATACCTATCACCTCTACCTGCGCCCAGGTCTTGACGTCATCAGGGCAGCAGGCGGCTTGCACAAGTTCAACGGCTGGGACCGTCCTATCCTCACCGACAGCGGCGGCTTCCAGGTCTTCTCGCTCACCGGTATCCGCAAGCTCAAGGAAGAAGGCTGCGAGTTCCGCTCCCACATCGACGGCAGCAAGCACTTCTTCACACCGGAGAATGTAATGGACACCGAGCGCATCATCGGAGCCGACATCATGATGGCCTTCGATGAATGTCCACCGGGACAGAGCGATTACCAGTACGCCAAGAACAGCCTCATGCTCACCCAGCGCTGGCTAGACCGCTGCATCAAGCGGTTCAACGAAACCGAGCCCCTCTACGGCTATCAGCAGAGTCTCTTCCCTATCGTTCAGGGCTGCACCTTCCCGGACCTGCGCCGCGAAGCAGCCAAATACATTGCCGACAAGGGAGCCGACGGAAATGCCATCGGCGGACTTGCCGTAGGAGAGCCTACCGAGGTGATGTATGAGATGATAGAAGTAGTGAACGAAATCCTGCCGAAAGACAAGCCGAGATATCTGATGGGCGTAGGAACCCCGCAGAACATCCTCGAAGCCATCGAGCGCGGCGTAGACATGTTCGACTGCGTAATGCCGACCCGCAACGGCCGCAACGCCATGCTCTTCACCTATCAGGGCACGATGAACATGCGCAACAAGAAGTGGGAGAAAGACTTCAGTCCGGTAGATCCAGACGGCTGCGACATCGACCTCGTAACCACGAAGGCCTACCTCCACCACCTCTTCAAGGCCCAGGAGCTGCTGGCGATGCAGATAGCCAGCATCCACAACCTCTCTTTCTATCTGCGCCTCGTGACCGATGCCCGCCATCATATCGAGCAGGGCGATTTCGTGGCATGGAAGAATTCCATCATCGACCAGCTTGGCCGAAGAATTTAAGTAAGCAAGCATCATGAAAGATTTTAAGAAAATAAGAAAACACCGCCGGCTCTACCGCACCGGCCGATGGGCTTCCCGCAAGTTCGGGTGGCTCATCAGGGCTGTGCGCTGGCTGGCTCACAAGCTCCGGTTCCTGCGCATATTCCGGTTTCTCAACCCGTTCAGGTACATCAAGAAGCTCGACTGGTACATTATCAAGAAGTTTCTGGGCTACTATTTCTTCTCCATCGCCCTGATCATCTCCATCGCCATCGTCTTCGACTTCAACGAGAACCTGTCAAAATTCACAGAGCACCATGCACCGGCGCGCGCAATCATCTTCGATTACTACGCCAACTTCGTGCCCTATTTTGCCAACCTCTTCAGTGCGCTGTTCGTGTTCGTGGCGGTCATTCTCTTCACCAGCAAGCTGGCAAGCAATTCCGAAATCATCGCCATCCTGGCGTCGGGAGTATCCTTCAAGCGTCTCCTCCGCCCATACATGATTACCTGCGTGCTGCTATCAGCCCTCTCCTTCGGGCTTTCAGCCTACGTCATTCCCCACGGAACCGTCATCAGGCAGAACTTCGAGACGATGTACAAGAACAAGAAGAAGAATACCAGTGCCGAGAATGTACAGCTGCAGGTAGACAAGGGAGTGATTGCCTATATGCAGCATTACGACAACAGCATGAAACGCGGCTACGGATTCTGTCTCGACAAGTTCCAGGACAAGAAACTCGTAAGCCACCTTACAGCGATGGACATCCAGTACGACACCATTTCCGACAGCAAGTATCACTGGAAACTGAGCAACTGGAAAATCCGCAAGCTCCAGGGCATGAAGGAGCATATTACGAGCGGAGCCCAGAAGGACACCATCATCATGATGGAACCTACCGACCTGGTCTATTCCAAGGGTCAGCAGGAAACCTTCACCAGTCCTGAGCTCCGCGATTACATCTCCAAGCAGATTAACCGCGGTTCGGGCAACGTAGTGCAGTACGAGGTAGAATACCACAAGCGCATCGCCTCTTCCTTCGCCTCGTTCATCCTCACCATCATCGGTGTCTCCCTCTCAGCCCGCAAGCGCAAGGGCGGCATGGGAGCAGCATTGGGCGTAGGACTTGCGCTGAGTTTCGGCTACATCATGCTGCAGACGGTTTCTGCCACCTTCGCCATCCAGGCCAACTTCCCGTCTGTTCTGGCAGCGTGGCTTCCAAACTTCCTCTTCGCCATCGTAGCCTACTTCTGCTACCGCAAGGCACCTAGGTAAAATCAGAACCGGTTATCATAACCCGGTAATTGGATTTTGAGGGAAAAAGTCAACATTCAACATTCAACATTAAAAAAAAATGTATTTCGACGAATTAGATTTAAACGACAACGTGCTCGACGCATTATATGACATGCGCTTCGACACATGCACTCCAGTACAGGAAAAGTGCATTCCAGAGATATTAGAAGGTCACGATGTCTTGGGTGTAGCCCAGACCGGAACCGGCAAAACCGCAGCCTATCTGCTGCCAGTATTGAGCAAGCTCGATGACGGCGGTTATCCGAAAGACGCCATCAACTGCGTCATCATGTCACCAACCCGCGAGCTCGCCCAGCAGATAGACCAGGCGATGCAAGGCTTCGGCTATTACCTGCAGGGCGTGAGCAGCGTAGCCGTATACGGCGGCAACGACGGCAACCGTTACGATCAGGAGTTGCGCAGCCTCCGCATGGGCGCCGATGTAGTCATCGCCACCCCGGGCCGCCTCATCTCCCATATCTCTCTGGGCAATGTAGACCTCAGCAAGGTAAGCTTCTTCATTCTTGACGAGGCCGACCGCATGCTCGACATGGGTTTCTCTGACGACATCAAGACCATCGCGTCAAAACTGCCAAAGACCTGCCAGACCATCATGTTCTCGGCAACCATGCCTGAGAAGATAGAAGAACTGGCTAAGACCCTGCTCAAGAATCCGGTAGAAATCAAACTTGCCGTCAGCAAGCCAGCCGAGAAAATCAAGCAGGAAGCATACGTATGCTACGAAACCCAGAAGATGACCATCATCAAGGACATCTTCAAGGCGGGCGACCTGAAGCGCGTCATCGTCTTCAGCGGCAGCAAATTCAAGGTGAAGCAACTCGCAGCTTCCCTCCAGCAGATTGGAGTAAACTGCGGAGCCATGCACAGCGACCTGGAACAGGCTGAGCGCGATGATGTGATGTTCAAGTTCAAGAGCGGACAGTATGATGTTCTCGTAGCTACCGATATTGTGGCGCGCGGAATTGACATCGATGATATTGAGATGGTCATCAATTACGATGTTCCTCACGATACAGAAGATTACGTTCACCGCATCGGCCGTACAGCCCGTGCTAACCGCGATGGTAGAGCCATCACCTTCGTAAGCGAAGAAGACCAGTACTGGTTCCAGCAGATAGAGAAGTTCCTGGAGAAGGTGGTAGACAAAATGCCTCTCCCTGAGGGATGCGGCGAAGGTCCTGAATACATCAAGCTCAACAAGCCGAAGAAGAAAGGTGCAAACGGAAGAAACAACAGACGCGGTAACGGCAGAAACGGAGAGGGCGGAAAGAACAGCGCCAAGAACCGCCGACAGAAAGACCGCGACCAGACTTCTCACAAGCGCAAGCCAAACAAGCCAAACGAGCGTCAGGAAAAAGCACCACGCAACAACGAGCAGCAGCCTCAGCAAGGCAACAGGCAGCAGAACGCAAAGCAGCAGCCTCAGCAGGGCAACAGGCAGCCGAACGCAAAGCAGCAGAACAGAAAGCCAGCCCAGCCAGGCGAGCAGCCAAAGAACAGCAACAGCCAGAAGCGCCGCAATAACAGCAATAACAGCAACCAGCAGCGCCCAGGCACCGAGAACAATGTTCGCCCAGGCAGCAACGGCCGTGGCAGAGGCGTAGCCCAGAAAAAGGGCGACAAGCCGGCTGCACGCAAGCACACCCCTATCGTAAATCCACAGAAGCAAGAAAACGCTGTGAAGAAATTCATCAAGCGCATCTTCGGATTCAAGAAATAGGAAATAAATTATCTTTTAAAAAAGGAAAGAGGAATGATGAAAGAGCTACCTCTCACCCCGCTCATGACCATCAGCCTCACACTGACGATCGGAATCATCATAGCCAAATGGGGCTATGATGATTTCAACATGCGCTTTTGGCTCATCATCTCCATCATTTCATGCGCCCTTGGCAGCATCATCTTTTTCCTTACTGAGTTCTTAAGCAAAAAAGCTTACTTCAGCAGGAGCCACCAGTTTCTCATCTGTTCCCAATGCGTGATGATTCATTTATGCATCCTGAGCCTTGGGGCTTTTCTTACCTGCAAGCAAATAGCTGATTCCCAAACCTCTACACAACTGAAAAACTGGCAGGAACTGTCTTACCTTACACGGGCAAAAATCAATACCGAACGCTATAAAAGCAATATTGAAAGCAAACTGGTTTCCCTTCACGTAAAACAGCAAGACTATGCAGTCATCGCAGCCATGGCGCTGGGCGACAAGAGCGCACTCGACTCGAACACCCGAAACAGTTACTCCATTTCCGGAGCCAGTCACATCTTGGCAGTAAGCGGACTTCATATAGGCATTATCTTCCAGCTTTTCATCTTTCTGCTAGGCGGCAGAAAGTACTCAGTTTACACCATCATCCTGTCCTTCATCTCCATCTGGACCTACGTTTTTCTCATAGGATTGCCGGCAAGTGCAGTCCGTGCAGCCATCATGCTTTCAGCCTACAGCTTAAGCTTAGCTTTCCATCGTACCGGTCTGCCGCTCAACACTTTATCCTCAGCTTATATATTTATGCTCTTCATCAGTCCGCTCTATCTTTTCGAGTTGAGTTTCCAGCTTTCGTTCCTGGCAGTAGCCTCCATTCTGTTGTTCTTCACACCCCTTTACACCCTCCTCCCCATCCGCAGCCGTTTCCTCCGTTGGGCATGGGGACTCCTTTGCGTTTCACTGGCAGCCCAGATAGGAACCCTTCCGGTCATCGTCTACACCTTCGGCAGAATATCGTGCTATTCACTTCTCACCAATTACATCGCCATTCCCGCAGCAACCCTCATCCTATATCTTGGGGCAGCATTAATCCTGTTCTCCCCACTCACGTTATGGGCGCCCATAGCACCGGTTGTCGCCCCACTCATCAGCCTTACATCAGGCGCCCTGACCAGCATCACCCAGTTTTTGAATACAGCCATAAAACTGATCAGCATGCTGCCTGGAGCAAGCATCGAAAACGTAAGAATCAGTCTGCCTCAGGTAATCGGTCTCTACGCTGTCATCCTGCTCATTTATGCCCTATGGCGCAGGATAGATAAACAGAAGTCGTCAGAATGCAAGATTCCATAAAACGGAGATAAAGGCTTAAACCCCGAAAAACGTCTCTTATATAATAAGGTGTGCGTACACAAAAGCGCTACAAATCGTGATTAAGAATGTTAAAAAATAACTATTTTCTACTTTTTCTGCATTTTTTCTTTCTTTTTGTTGGTGTTTTCGAGAAAAACATGTATCTTTGCAATCAGAAATAAAAAATAAGAATTTAAACTCAATAAAAGATTAAAGATTATGAAAGCATCAGAAGTCATCGCGAATCTCCAAAGAAGATTCCCAAACGAGCCTGAGTACATTCAGGCAGTTAGTCAGGTTCTCGGTACTATCGAGGAAGAGTACAACAAGCACCCAGAGTTTGAGAAGGCAAACCTCATCGAGCGTCTCTGCATTCCAGACCGCATCATCCAGTTCCGCGTATCTTGGGTAGATGATAAGGGCAACGTACAGACTAACATGGGTTACCGCGTTCAGCACAACAACGCGATTGGCCCTTACAAGGGAGGTCTTCGCTACCACAAGTCAGTAAACTTGAGTATTTTGAAGTTCTTGGCTTTCGAGCAGACATTCAAGAACTCTCTTACTACTCTCCCAATGGGTGGTGCTAAGGGTGGTTCCGACTTCTCTCCACGTGGCAAGAGCAACAACGAGGTAATGCGTTTCTGCCAGGCTTTCATGACAGAGCTTTACCGTCACATGGGTCCAGACGAGGATGTTCCAGCTGGTGACATCGGTGTAGGTGGCCGTGAGGTAGGTTACCTCTTCGGAATGTACAAGAAGTTGACACACCAGTTCCAGGGCGTCTTGACCGGTAAGGGTCAGGAGTTCGGCGGTTCATTGATCCGTCCTGAGGCTACAGGTTACGGTAACGTATACTTCCTCTGCAACATGCTCGCTACCAAGGGTATTGACATCAAGGGCAAGACAGTTTTGGTTTCAGGTTCAGGTAATGTAGCCCAGTACACTATGGAGAAGTTGCTCCAGTTGGGTGCTAAGCCAGTTACATGTTCAGATTCAGACGGTTACATCTACGACCCAGACGGAATCGACCGCGAGAAGCTCGATTACATCATGGAGCTCAAGAACGTAGAGCGTGGCCGTATCAAGGAGTATGCAGAGAAGTATGGTGTAAAATATGTTGCAGGTGCTAAGCCTTGGTTTGAGAAGGCAGACATCGCTCTCCCATCAGCTACTCAGAACGAAATCAACGAGGAGGCAGCCAAGGCTCTCATCGCCAACGGCGTAATCGCAGTAAGCGAGGGTGCTAACATGCCTTCTACTCCAGAGGCTATCAAGGTCTTCCAGGATGCTAAGATTCTCTACTCTCCAGGTAAGGCAGCCAACGCAGGTGGTGTTGCAGTATCAGGTCTTGAGATGAGCCAGAACTCAGAGCGTCTGAAGTGGTCTCGTGAGGAGGTTGATGCTAAGCTCCACGACATCATGAACGATATTCACGCAAACTGCGTGAAGTATGGTACTGAGCCAGATGGTTATATTAATTATGTAAAGGGTGCAAACGTAGCCGGCTTCCTGAAGGTAGCTAAGGCTATGATGGCTCAGGGCATTGTATAAGACATCTTTTATTTTTGGTGATGATTAAAATTCATTCCAGAGTATTTATTAAATATCAAATAGCGGGTCTGTGAAAGATCCGCTATTTTTTTTGTGTCTACTCCTTCCCCCACTCCTTCTTTACATCAAAGCAGGGACAGGCTTTGTTGGCAAATTCATTATGACCATGAATCGTGGCTAATGGATATTCCTCCTTCAGCTGCTCGATGAGCGAGCGCATTGCCGCTTTCTGGTCTCGGGTTCTTGTATCCTTCGGCTTGCCTTTCTTCGATAAGCCGCCGATGTAGCAGACGCCTATGCTGATGGAATTATGGCCCTTGCAATGGGCGCCAACCTCCTCTATCGCACGGCCTACATGAATGCTGCCGTCACGATAAATCACGAAATGATAACCTATGCAGCGCATTCCGCGCTCGCGGTGCCAGCGGTCAATATCCGCTACGGTGAAGTTGCGACCTTCCTTGGTCGCACTGCAATGAATGATGATTTCCTTTATCTTACGCATGATATTGAATATTAATTATTGAAAAATAAGCAGATAATTGAGAGGGATTTCGTCAACACCCCAATCCCTGATAAACAGATTGATTCTGCACGGTAGATGCTTTTTCTTCATCCTCTTGAATTCCTCATCCAACAACTGGCAAAATTCATTATAGCATTCTTCTGATTGCGTAACGATTCCGGTATAATGAGACTTGCCCAGAATGATACTCTTGTTTCTCAGACGTAGCGGACCGTTGCCAGGCACGAAGCGAGCTCTGCGCCTAACAGTACGAGGCACGTAATTGGATCTTAACAGAATAACAGGCTTGATAACAATTTCATATTTTCCTCTTTCATACTTATTTTTCTTCTTTGTCTCCGACACCTTCTTTTGCTTGATAGGAATGAGAGAAATCTTATAACGTCCTGCTGGCAAATGACGGTTAGGACGTTCTAAGGTGTCGCAGAAAATCTTGCCACCTATAACCATTGTGCCATCCACACTCCATGGAGTGAAGCGACGGCGGAATATATTGATGTTCATGATAATTTACAATTAATAATTGATAATGAATAATTGGATCAAGGCCGGCCATTAAGGCTGATTTAAGAACCGAAAAACTTAATGACACTTAGTGACCTTGACCCTTAATAACCCCCCAAAATTATATGGTAGGCGAAACTTTCTGATAATGTCTGTCTGGCAATACGCTGATTAAGCCCTGGCGTTTCCAGTTTTTCAGCATCTGTTTCACTGATTCATGAGTGGCACTTGCCCCCTTAACAGCAACGCTCTGCTGCTCTGCCTGTTCGAAGGTGAAGGTTACGTCCAAACGTTCGAAGATGGAATCATTCTTACCCCGACGACAACGGTCCCAAGCAGATTGGCAGCAATAATCCTTTGATGAGAAAGCCTCTTCAATACGATTACGGAAGAAGTAAAGCGCATTATCCAACTGATAGTCAGCCAGTACATCAAATACATTCAGCATAGCTGGTGTCTGCGTCTTTACGAGCATTCCCTTCCACAAATCAGGTGACTCCTTCAGCTGTTTCTCGGCTCCATTGAAACCATGCTTCTGAATCAGCGTTTCCAGAACCTTGCAGAGCATGATGCAGGTCATCATTCGCATGGTGGTTGGACAGATACGGAAACGCTGGCGGGCTTTCACCTTGTCGTCATTTTTCATCGTTTCCAGTCTTATCTGTTCCAGCCATTCTCTACCCTTATCCTCCAGCTTGGGCAGAACCACCTCACCGGTCAGCAAAGGCAGAAGATGAGCTATCTGAATAATGCGGTCGCGCTGGCGTTCGTTCATTACATACATGTTGTCAGAAAGTGGAGTGAAGGTATTATCGGGCGTTTTTGCCACGATGATACGGCTTTGGAAACCATCCGTATAATTGCTTACCACACGATAGAGCGCATCAGGCGTTCCACACATCACCACGTTCCATAACAGTCTGTCTATATGAACATTCACTGCATCTGCACTTCTTGCTTCACGCTCATAGCATGTTCCGTCGTAAGCCTGTCTCAACATGACAGAAAAGTCGCTCATTGCCGATTTCCACTTCTGCGCTACGGTGTCAGCTTCCGGAGTAAACGAGAAGGCGTGCTTGCCTTCTGTGTTCGCCAGTCGTTCAGCCAGATTCGCCACCGTATTGTTCAGTGTCAAGCATCTTACAGGCAGTTTCGGCTCTTCCGGCTGCTCCTTCTTGTTCTTGGCTGCACGTTTCTTGGCTCGCCATTCATCCTCCTTCTGCTGATACATTTTGTCCATTTCCTTCACTTCCGAAGTCCATGCGTCAATCACGGGGTCAATACTACCCTTGCCAGATGCAAAATCTCCGGCGATGTAGGAGATGAGGTTCAGCGAGTTCATCTTGCCGTGAACGGAAACCTTCACGCCCGTGGCGAGCATTCCGATGGCAGGACAGATGGCTGTGATTACAGGCAGTGCCAGTGCCGGACCCACTGCGCTGATGGAATCTCGAATGCCTTGCGGCAACTTAGGCAGCGCATTATAATAGAACAGATCGTCCTTGGCGTTAGCCTCGTCCAGCGCATTTACCAGCGCCTCATTGTCAGCCGCCGAACCACCACCTGCATTTCCCTGCTTCATTCGTTCCTGACGGATGGCAGAGAGCACATCCTTCAGTCGCTTAGGCATTTGCGTGATTTTCTCATTCAATGCCGAGTTGATGCAAGCCATCTTTTCCTGTTCGGGAAACCCATCGTAGCAGGGAATAATCTGAGCCAGCAGATTGCGGTCAAAACCACAGATGTGGCGCAGGTTCACAGCCAGCTCAAAGGTCAGCGTATTGCGGTTGGAGCGCATCGGCTCCTGCCCATCATTATACATCTGCCACCACTTCTTAATGATTTCCCCATAAGGAATCCCGAGATAATTGTCCTGAGCAGCAGAAGTAGTTGAAGTAGAAGAAGTTGACGCAGCAGAGGCTGAAGCAGCAGAAGTAGAAATTCTCGAATCCTTAAATTCCTGACCCTTAAAAGCCCCTTGAGAAGCTTTCTGAGAATCCTTAAATTCTTGACTCTTTAAAACCCCTTGAGGATTCTTCTTGATTTCTTCCAACCAAGGCATAAAGTGCTTGTTTGCCTTGTGCGCCCCTTCCGGCAGTTCCTCCTGTCCGTATCTTTCACGCTCTTCCAGGACCTTCCCTTCAGCTGCCACGGCAGCCTCATCATATTCATCCTTGAAAAGCCGTGGCGAAAGGAAGAGCAAATCTTCGTCATCCGATGTGGTCGTGAAATAAACCCGATTGATGTCGTGAGCTGAAGTATCCATTTCGCACTTGAGCATCGTAGCAATCCTCACCTGATTCTCCAGAACCGTCTTGCCCTTTTCGCGCTCAAACACCGCATGTCCGCCTTGTCGTGCGCTACGTTCCAGCATCAGCAGTCCGTACTTGTCCGGTTCTTTCAGCAGCAGCTTGGCAGCCTTGGCGAAAGCCTCCGGCTCATCCATATCAAATCCGAAAGCACCGCTTGGCAGTTTCATTCCCTTCACCACGCCTTGCGGATAATGGCCGGAGTAGTTAAACTGTACCAGTCTTCTTTTCGCAGCATCGTTTCCGGCACGAGCCAGGCGAAGATTCGCCTTCTGCTCATTGCTTCCACGCAGCTGCTTATACTCCTCTTCCGAGGTGATGGAGCGGGCAACCTTGTGCCCGTTCTCCACCTTAATTAAATAACAACTCATCTATCTGTTTCTACTTATCGTTTTAAGTTGAATACAAAATCCTAATGTTTCAGTTGGTAATCCACTACCGCCTCAGCCCCTTCTTCTGCCTCAACAGCCAGCGTTCGGGCGATGTTGATTCCCTCATGGCAGAACACCTTCAAGGTAAGCTGAACAGCACCGTCCTTGGTCTTGCTCACACGACCGTGCGCCAGTTTCTTAATCAGTTCCGACTGAGTTCTGAGGCGGTGCTGAACCACGAAATCAAACGTTCCGTCAGGCATTTGCTGAGCCACGCCCATCGAACGGAATCGAGGAACCTTATTCACCCCCGATTCCTGAGGACTGAAGAGGAAATACTGCTTAGCATCATAGTAAGCCATTCCACCCAACTGCACATGCTGGCAGTCATTATTATTTACCTGCTGGTTCTGAACATTATTCTGAGCATTGTTCTGAACCTTGTTAACTTTCTTAACCATAATCTGAATTGAATTTTAGGAGAAGAAACATCCGGATTGTTGCGCGCTTTACCATGGAAAATCCTCCTCTGTTTCAACTCAGTTAATAAATGAAAAAGCTTTTTGCAAGTATGCCCCACACGCCCTGATAGGGCAGAAGCTCCTAGCCCAGGGCAACGCCCTGGGTTATTATGGGCGCAAACTTGTCGCCCTGTAAGGGCAAAAGCTTTAAAGTATCAAGCTTTACCCCTTTATCTTTTCAATGTCCGTAACCAGGATATCCTGATAAACCTGACCATTGTGCTCATGGGTAGTAAATCGGAGCGTAACAGCCACCAGCTCGCCCGGAGCATACTTACATTGCGCCATATTGCCCAACATTGCCGCAGCGTACTGGTTCTCATACTTGCCGCCCATCTCCTGGAGAACGATGTTGCATTTCATCATCTGTCCGTTCTCACTTTTCTGACTCTGCACAGCGAAGGTCTCGCCCTGCTGCACCACTCTCATAATCTGAGTATACATATTATATAATTGTACGAAGAGGTTTTCAAGAGCACCAAACCATTTCAGCGTTGTCTTGTTTCTTCGACGCTGCAAAAGTACTGCAGAAAAAAAAGCAAAACAATCCCTTTCCCACAACTCCCCCGAAAAACCCACGTATTTGGGAAAAATCGGGCATTTCTTGGGAAAAATAAAAAGCCTACACGCTCAGCAGGGAAAAACAAGAAAAAATCGCATAATATTAACAAAAAGGCAAGAAAATACCCTCATTTTCCTGCAAGCCTTCCCCCACACTCTTCCCGAAAATCTGCTGCTTTTGGGAAAAATCGGGGGTTTCTTGGGAAAAACAGGGGCATTATTGGGAAAATTTCCATGTTTTTGGGAAAATGGTAATTTAGTAAATAATATAGTCAATGCCCCACACGCCCTGAAGGGGCAGAAGCTCCTAGCCCAGGGCAATCGCCCTGGGTAAACCAGCAATCAGCCATGCGCCCTGTAAGGGCAAAAGCTTTAAAATTCAAACATTAAAGGCACCTCCTTCACAATTCCATGAAGAAGATGCCTTTAACAAGTTCAACCATAGTTACCAAAATATTTTACTGAACTTTCGCAAGTTTTGCCCCATACGCCCTGAAAGGGCGTGTTGGGGCTAGTCATCAGCTACTTTTCCTGCTTGCGAGACGACTCCACAACGCACTACTTTCCCCAATATCTTTCTGCCATAGGCTGCAACCTTTCCTTTATTACTTCCATAACAGTCTTGAAATCAAGAGCTTCTTTCCATTGAATCTTTTTCAGAAATGCTTTCCAGCGAACTATACGTGCTGCGTCTGTCGCAAAACTTTCTGTAAACAACTGCAATTCGGGATTGTATGTAAGCCCTCTATTATCGAAAGTCACCTTAATCGCATCATATAATGTGTCATCAGACAAGTCTCTTTTTTTGAAAAAGTGGTAATATTCTACGGAATATTTTCAAAAAAGCCGTAGAATATTACCGGATTTATCCTTGTTTTATACCCAGGGACGATAGTTGTCTCTAAATCTTCCTCTCTACTTTCCTATACCAACTCAAATACTTCTCATATAACCATCCCTTTTCGCCAGCTTATAATACAGATCCTGGGCGGTATGATAATCGGGATCGGAGCCTTCAAGCCACTCCGAAAAATGGTGGTTGTGGTTCTTCTGCGTTTCCTGCTTGCGGAACGACTCCACCACACATTTCTTTTCAGCATCCGGAAACATCAGGTTCATGCGGGCGGCAAAGGCTGCCTTGTCCTGATTATCACGCACCATGTGGAACGTATATTTCATCAGGCACCAGACTATGTACCAGCTTTGCTGAGACGTAATGTTGCCCTTTATCCAGAACTTCAACTTCTCCTCCAACTTTATAGGATCTACCCAGTTCACAAAGAAAGAATCGCTGTTACGCTCAAAATCATCAGCCCTGGCAATTTCAGCCTCCCACATTTTATGCTCACCCTGATACTTGAACAGCGTTTCAAAATCCTCGGGCGAAGCCTGCTCCCTGACTAGCGTACGGACGAGTTCTTCTTCCTCATCCTCCTCTCGCTCAAACCAGTCAGAACAAAGCGTATAATTGTTGTATTTCCCTTCAATATCATTCATTACTTTCTGCAAACTCAAAGTGGTAATATCTATTCTTCTCTCTCTCAGATGACGTTTCTTTACCTTTACCTCTCGTTTCAGATGGTCAGGTAGCGTGCCCTCGTCGAAAATTCGCTTGATATAATGGTAAATAATCACAGCCTCACGGTCGGTGCGGAAAAGGCGGGTTCTGTATAAGGCTAGGAAATCAGCACAAATAGCGGTAACTGTGGAGATGGTTTCAGCCAAAGCCATCTTCAACCCCATAGAGACAAAGTTTCTGTAATGGGAATCAAACTGGGGAAAGTCGTCTCCGGCAGGAACTTTAAGCTTCTTGCATTGCTCGAAAATAGCCTTAGCACTGGGAATCTGACCATACTCCGCTTCCTTATCGAGCAAATAGTCTGAATGCTTCCGGGCGATGGTCTGAATTTCCTGGAGCACCTTCTCTAAAACATCAGTATAAATCCCCATGAATTCATCATCATAGCTCTTGTAAATGGAAATGTAGACTTTCTTATGGAGCGTATGAATATATTTAAGAAAATCTGTCAACTGCTCGGCAAGGTTCTGGTAAATATGAAAATAACAGGTAAGACCTTTATGCTTTCCTGCATTCCATTTAAATACATCTTTAGCATGCTGAATCTCCTTATACAAATGTTCTGCCTCTCTCTTAAACTGACCCACATCAGTAGTTGTTACTGGAGTGTATTTCTTGACTCCTGTTACTTCATCTTCCACAAAAAGATCTTCTTCTGATGAAATCTTCAGAAGAGAATTGTAGTTATTGTCAGTATTGGGTATTTCCTCTGTCTGCATATTACTTTTCTAGGTTTGAATTGTTATGTTGTTTTAAATAAGCGGCGTGGGGTTCCCTGTAAGTACCGGTATTCGGGTACCTGCAAGAACCTTCGGTAAGGCACAAACAAGTACTGCCCACGCCGTAGAGGAGTGGACGCCTTGCTGTCACCATCTTCTTACCGAAAAATTCTGAATTTTGCAGGTTCTGAATACCGTAGAAGTGTCAGATAATCAGCGTCAATATCTATATGTTATTTTCTCTTGTTTACTTTCTGTTTCTTACTTCAAATTTTAAAGGGTTTATACTACGTTTTCTTCATCATCCGCCCAGTGGTCGCATTGGCGCATCACGGTTTCCAGCGCCTTTTCTGCACCCTCTGGTGGATACTTATACTTTTTGAGCAGCCGCTTCACCATCACTCGCATCTTCGCCCTCGCCGATTCCTTCCGGTTCCAGTCGATGGTGCGGTTGCGGTGCAACACTTCCGTCAGTTCCCGGGTCAGTGCCACAAACTCCTCGTCGGAGTAAGCCTGGCGCACTCCTTCGGGCGTGGAGAGCGCATCATAGAATGCCTTCTCCTCGGGCGAAAGTCCCAGGTCGTTGCCCTCTGCCTCTGCCTGCTTCATCTGCTGAGCCATCTTCAACAGCTCCTCTATCACTTCCTCGTTGGTGAGCAAGCCCTTCAGATAGTTGGAGAGACTCTGGCTGAGCATGTCGGAGAAGAGGTCGCTCTGAACCACGTTGGTTTTCTGCTGCTGCTTGATTTTCTCTTTCATCAGTTTGGTGAGCAGTTCCACCGCCAGGTTGCGCTCCTTCATGTTCTTCACCTCATGGATGAAGGCGTCGTCGAAGAGCGAGAACTCTATCTGGCGGTCGCCGAAGAGATTGATGACTCCGTCGGTCTTCACGCTCTGACGGAGCAGCTCACCGATGCGCTCGTTGATTTCATGTCGGGTGATTTTGCCCTTCTGCGAAAGTTTGAGCATCATCACGCGCAGCGCATCCATATAGCACACCTCTGCCTTCTGCTGCTCATCCAAGAGCGAACGGCAGAGCGTGGTGGCGTTGTGAAGCAGATTGCTGTGCTCCATGAAATTCTTCTTGCGCTGAACCATGGCTGGAGAACTCAGGAAGTTGGCTCCGCTCGTGATGGCGAGTGCCCGCTTCGAGTTGTCCTGTTCGAAGAAGCCGGAATAGTCGAAACCATGAAGCTGGTCTCGGCAGATTTCCATCTCTTCCTTCCATTTCATCAGGGCGGTCTTGGCGATGTCGGGGTCTCCAAAGCGGCGGCGGTCACGGTTGGTGTACTGCTGCATGGCACTCTTCAGTGCCTGCGCAATGCCTACGTAATCCACTATCAGTCCGCCTTCCTTGCCCGGGAACACTCGGTTTACACGGGCTATTGCCTGCATCAGGTTATGACCGCTCATCGGCTTATATACGTACATGGTGGCGAGCGACGGAACATCGAAGCCCGTGAGCCACATGTCTCTTACGATGGCGATTTTCATCTCATCATCGTTGTCCTTGAATTTTCTTGCCAGTTCCTTCTTGTAGGCTTCGTTGCCGATAATCGGCTGCCAGTCTTCGGGGTCCTGGTTCGAACCGCTCATCACCACCTTAACTTTCTCCGTCCACCCGGGGCGAAGCTCCAGCATCTTGCGGTAGATTTTGATGGCGATGCTTCGGGTCAGCGCCACGATCATTGCCTTGCCGGTGAGTTCCTGCGCACGGTTCTGCTCGTAGTGCTGGATGATGTCCCTTACCAGTGTGTCGATGGTGGCGTCTTCACCCAAGAGCACTTCCAGCCGGCTGTGCTCCTGCTTCGCCTGCTTAATCTGCTCCTCGGTGGCTCCCTCATCGGCTAGGTTGTCGAACTCATCGTTCAGCAGCTTCATCGTGTCTTCGTCGAGGTTCAGGTTCACCACACGGCTCTCGTAATAGACCGGACGGGTGGCTCCATCATCCACCGCCTGACTCATGTCGTAAACGTCGATGTAGTTGCCGAACACTTCCTCCGTGTCTCTGTCGCGGTCGCTGATAGGCGTTCCGGTAAAGCCGATAAACGAGGCGCCTGGCAGGGCTTCTCTCATCTTCTGGCTGAATCCCTTCTTCATCGTCAGACTCTTGTAGTCCCAGTGCTCCTCGCCGTATTGCGAGCGGTGCGCCTCATCGGTCATCACGATGATGTTGCGGCGGGTGGAGAGTGCCGAGTCGCCTTCTTCAAACTTCTGAATGGTGGTGAAGATGATTCCCCCACTCTTTCGGTTACGGAGCAGATTGCCCAGGTCTTCACGGCTCTGGGCGTTCTGTGGTTCCTGACGCAGGAAGTCCTGGCAGCGGCAGAACTGACCGAAGAGCTGGTTGTCGAGGTCCTTGCGGTCGGTTACTACCACGATGGTTACTTCGGGCAACCGTTGCACCAGCTGGTGGGCGTAGAACACCATGGAGAGGCTCTTGCCCGAACCCTGCGTGTGCCAGAACACGCCGATTTTTCCGTTGCCTTCCACAGCCGTTCGGGTGCGCTGCAGGGCTTTGCCCACGGCGTAGTACTGGTGATAGGCGGTAAGAATCTTGGCGTATTTGCCCTGGTTCTTGTCGAAGCAGATGAAGTTCTGCAGAATGTCGAGCAGTCGCTGCTGCTGGAACATGCCGAGGAAGAAGGTGCGATAGTCGGCAAAGAGGGTTGACTCGTATGAGCCGTCCACGGTCTTCCATTCCATGTAGCGTTCCAGCTTGGCTGTGATGGTTCCGGCACGTGTTTCGCTCATGTCGCTGATTACGTTGAAGGCGTTGTAGCTGAAGAGGCTTGGAACGCTCTGCTGATAGTTCTTGATCTGCTTGTAGGCATCTTCTACGGTTGCATCTTCGGAAATGGCGCTTTTCAGCTCCACCACCACGAGGGGCAATCCGTTGACCATCACCACCATGTCGCAGCGCTTGTTCTTATACTCTTCTACCCGCCACTGGTTCACCACCTTGAAGAGGTTTCTTTCGGGATGGTCGAAGTCGATGAGCCTCATCAGGGCTGTTCGTTCTTCGCCATCTTGCAGGAATCCCACCTCCAGACCGTTTTGCATCCAGAGGGTAAACTGCTCGTTGTTCTGTTCTAAAGTACCGATGCTGATGTTGGTGATTTGCTTGATTCCTTCATCCATTGCATCGGCTGGCAGTTGAGGATTAAGCCGTCGCATCGAGGCGACCAAATCGGCAAGATAGAAGGGCTCCTTATAGTTGCGCTCCACCTCGTAGCCACATTCGTACGCATAGCCGAGTTCGTTGCGGAACAGGGCAATGAGCGTTTGCTCGTATGCGTCTTCGGTGAATTTCTTGTCGTCTGCCATAATGTTAATATTTTATATATTCTTTCTCGTTATTTTCTTTCGTTGCTCTTCTTATTCCGGGACTTCCAGCTCGCCTGACATTAAGCGAGGGAGAAGGGTGTCGCGGAGAGTGGAGAGGCGGGAGGACTCCAACCGCAACGAAATCATCTTGCTCAGAATAGGCTCAAATAGTTCATGTGCCTTTTCCATTGAATCATTATCAGGAATAGCAACCATAGCCTCTTCTAAATGACCTCGCTTGATGTGTCCCATTGTAACCGCCTTATCTTTAGCGATATGAATAAACTCCTGAAGATGATGTTTCGTCCAATAATAGTAAAACCATTTCGGATAATCATTTGATGTAACCTTAAATAGGTGTTGATTTAAGCCGCAATCTCCACCACACCAAACATCAACCAAAAGCGTTCCCGACCATGAGAAAATCACATCACCGTTATGAATTTTACATTCATCTTTAATGTTACAAGAACATCTGTCGCTGTCTGTTCCACAGAACCCTTGACCTAATTCTTTTATTTTGAGAACAGGTAATGAGTCCTCGTTGTTTTCAGGAGGGAACTTCTGCATAGCGAGACCATTCATATAAGAAGCAATCTCTGTTAGCCTTCCTACTTTCCATCCTTCCGGAATCATTCCCAATTCACTATCCACGAACTTACCATCCTTGAAAGGCTCAAAGTCAACGAACCAATTCTTGAAAATAGCCTGCGCCATCTCCTCCAAATCAGCATTGATCTTGTTGTTCAACTCTATCTTCCGGTCGAGAGAAGAAAGGATGGAAGCAATGCGGCGCTGGTCGAAAATGCTAGGCAATTGAACAGAAAACGAATTAAGAATTGTCACAGTTAGAAACTTTGTAGAAGTTCCCTGCGACATATTTTTAAATTGTTTTAAGCATAAGGATAATGCATAGTACAAAAATTTTATATCAACTTTTCCTCTTATTGGAGTAATAACATAGGTCCTTTGATATGCATTAAATTTTCCCTTATAGTATTTTATACTAAAATTACCATCCGCATTATTTCCTGCTAGTAAAATCGCCTCTTGATCAAAAGCGTAATTATTGATTCTGAGAGTTTCAGGTGAACATGTAAAGAAAGGATATTCGCCATTACTTATAGCAGCATTGGAATTTAATTTACCTGTTTTGAATATAGCTATTTCTCCAAGAGTAATTTCTTTCCACTCCATACTTTACACCTCCCATCCAATTTTCTTCAACTGCAATCTGATCTCTTCTTCCTGCTTCTTGCTTTCCTCAAACAGCTGCTTCAGCTCTCCGGTGAGATTCGTCATTTTCTCCTCAAAAGGCACTCCGTCGCCTTCGTCTTCGGCGATTCCTACGTATCTGCCAGGAGTCAGAATGAAGTCCTGAGCAGCAATCTGCTCGGTGGTGCATACGGCACAGAAACCCTTTTCATCCTCCAGAGTTCCCTGCTGGAAAGCATGGAAGGTGTCAGAGATTTTTTTAATATCCGTATCAGGCATCAGCTCACGAAGCTTGCGGGTAACCATCGTGCCCAGATTGCGGGCGTCGATAAACACGGTCTTGCCCTTCTGCGCCTTGTTGCGGCTGATAAACCAAAGACTTACAGGAATACCCGTACTGTAGAACAACTGCGAAGGCAAAGCCACGATTCCCTCTACCAGGTCGGCTTCGATGATGGCTTGGCGAATCTGTCCCTCGCCGCCACTCTGACTCGAAAGCGCACCATTCGCCAGCACCAAACCAATCTTCCCGTTTGGAGCCAGATGGTGAATCATATGCTGCATCCACGCAAAGTTGGCGTTGCCAGCTGGTGGCAAACCATACTGCCAACGCACATCTTCCTGAAGCGCACTCTGCCCCCAGTCGCTGAGGTTGAAAGGAGGATTGGCAAGAATGTAATCTGCCTTCAGCGTAGGGTGCTGGTCATCATAGAATGTGTCGGCAAAGACATTGCCCAGGTTCGCATCCAAACCACGGATGGCAAGGTTCATGTGCGCCATCTTCCACGTATCAGGGTTTGCCTCCTGACCGTAGATACTGATTTTGCGCAGGTTTCCCTTGTGGCGTTCGATAAACTTGGCGCTCTGCACAAACATACCACCGCTTCCGCAGCAAGGGTCATAAACTCTGCCCTCGTAAGGCTCCAGAATCTCTACCAGCGTGCGGACAATGCAGGAAGGCGTATAGAACTCGCCACCATTCTTGCCCTCCAGGCTGGCAAACTGCTGCAGACAGTATTCGTAGGTTCTGCCCAGCAGGTCTTTCTCCTCGCCAGCATCGTGCATTTCTATGTTCGTAAAGAGATCTACCACATCGCCCAGACGGCGTTTGTCCAGCTCCGGACGGGCGAAATTCTTAGGCAGAATGCCCTTCAGTCTTTCGTTCTCACGCTCAATGGCGGTAAGTGCTTCATCTATCACCACTCCTATTTCCGGGGTGTGGGCAGCAGCACTAATCTTGCTCCATCGGGCTTCAGCAGGCACGAAGAAGATGTTCTCGGCAGTGTATTCGTCCTTATCTTCCGGGTCGGCGTATTCGTCGCCCTGCAGCTCCTGGAACTTCTGTTCGAAGCGGTCGCTGATGTATTTCAGAAAGATGAGTCCGAGCACAACGCCCTCGTATTGCGAAGCGCTGAGGTTGCCTCTCAGAATATCGGCAGCCTTCCATATTTTCTCTTCGAAACCAATGCTGATTGTATCTTGTTTCTTAGCCATAATATGTTTATTTTTCTACGAGCACTAGCTTCCAGTCCTCATTCTGCAGAACGAGGGTCCCGTTGTTGTCCGTAATGGTGAATATCTGATTATCTATCTGTATTTTATTCCCCTTTATTAAATAGGTGTACTGACCGCAAGCAACGTTTTCGGTGGTAGTTTGGGTTATTTTACCGCCATCGTCGAAGTGGTTCACTTCCTTCGTTTCAGAGAAAGAAATAGCATCTGAGGTGAAACTACAGAACAAAGGAGCCTCTTTTACGTCGATAAAGATACTTCCAACGCGCTGATAAAGGGCTGAAATCTGCCATTCGTGGGCTAAAAATGTGGTTTTGTAATCCAAAACCTCTGATTTTTCTGTTTCTTCGTCGCTAGAACAGGCGGTGGAAGAAAGCATAAAAAAAGCGACTATTATCATATAAAAATAAGATAATATTCGCCTGCGGATAAGAACATGATGATATTGGGCTAACTTTGCCTGAGCAAAATTACCCCCCCCCTAAAACTCTGTACATCAATAAGTTATATCTTTTCATCTTAGTATTGTTATTATGTAGTTTCTAGCTTTCCGGACTATTGCTACGTCAATAATTTGTTAATTGCTAGCAAAGATAATAAAAAGTTGGCAAACCAAAGAATTTTATCACGTTATTTAACGGAAAAATGAGAAATATGGGGGTTAGGAAGATGTTTTACCCCCTCTTCTAAGGGTAAAAAATGCCCCTCCTCGGACTCGGAATCATGCACTAAAGGTAGGTATTTTTGACAAATACAATGAATTGGGGATATAAAAATGAGCACTAGAGTGGTGCAATGTACAGTATTTCACATCAGAGAATGTAGATTATCATTATACACACACAAATGAAATACAACTGATATAAACTTTCGTAATCATCTCATACACAAGTAATTTAGAACTATCACATACTCTAGCAAACAACTAAATTAAGCATTACACTTAGCGGGTCATTAGGTCAAAGTCATTTAGGGTCATTATGTTTTCCGAGAGTTAAAAAGTCACTATAGTATATATAAATAAATATTTATATATACTATAGCAGCGAAAGTGACATTTACTTTTCCAAATGACCCTAAATGACATTGACACCAAATGACCCCTTTTCATTTCTTCAGCTACTTCCGAGTCTTTTCTTGCCTTTTCATTGTTTCTGCAATAAAGTTCAGATAGAAAATCAATAGAACTTATTGTATTACAGCCACTTATAGCCTTTCTCGCATAGAAAGTACATATAAAAAGTGTTTGAGAGAAGAATGAGGAAAGTTTACTGGTTATCAGTTACT
>DAWDQD010000037.1:0-27703 GCA_052349145.1 Segatella copri
TCAAGTTTATGCTTTATTAACGAGAAGTTTTCTATAGGGGTGCTGAGTAGTTACCAATGAGAACAGCACTTTTATCACTCACATTTCTTTTGGCTGGTTCTATGGCAGCACCTGCTTTCGCCCATACCGCAGCCCCTAAGAAAAAAGTAACTGCCACAACCAAGAAAGGCAAGATTCTACCCATGAAGGAGTATATCGACCAACTGATGGCGAAGATGACACTACAGGAGAAGATTGGTCAGCTGAACCTGATGGTAGCTGGCGACATCACCACCGGCGGCGCACTTGATACTCAGGTAGGCGGCGATATCGCCCAGGGCAACATGGGCGGAGTTTTCAATATCAAAGGGCTCAACAAGATCAAGGCTCTGCAGGAAATCGCCATCAAGAACAGCCGTCTGGGCATTCCGCTGCTCGTAGGTATGGACGTGATTCATGGTTACGAAACGATGTTCCCCATCCCTCTCGCCCTCTCCTGCTCATGGGATACCGAGGCGATGAAGAAGGTAGGCGAAGTATCGGCCAAGGAAGCAAGTGCCGACGGCATCAACTGGACATTCTCTCCTATGGTAGACATTGCACTCGATGCCCGCTGGGGACGAATCAGCGAAGGAAATGGCGAGGATCCTTATCTGAGCGGCGTGATGGGAGCAGCGATGACTCAGGGCTACCAGGGCGTAGATATGCGCACAGAAGAGATTCTGAGAGCCAACCGCATCATGGCCTGTCTGAAGCATTTTGCCCTGTACGGAGGCGTTGAGAGCGGTAAGGAATATAACACGGTAGATATGAGCCGCGTGCGCATGATGAACCAGTATCTGCCACCTTACGAGGCAGTGGTGAAGGCTGGCGTAGGCAGCGTGATGTCTTCATTCAATCTCATCGACTACATACCTGCTACAGCCAACAAATGGATGATGACCGATGTATTGAGAGAGCAGTGGGGATTCAACGGTTTCGTGGTTACCGATTACGCTTCTATCGCCGAGATTCTGCAGCACGGAACGGCAAAAGACCTCAAGGAGGCTTCAGAACAGGCACTGAAGGCGGGTACCGATATGGACATGTGCTCCAACGCCTTCGTAAAGCATCTGGCTAAGAGCATAGCAGAAGGAAAGGTGAGCGAAGAGGATGTGAACATCGCCTGTCGCCGCATTCTGGAAGCGAAATATAAACTGGGCCTGTTCAGCGACCCTTACCGCTACTGCAACACCAAGCGCAGCAAGAGCGAGATTTATACCGCTGAGAACCGTCAGGCAGCCCGCGATGTAGCAGCAGAGACCTTCGTGCTTCTGAAGAACGAAGGCAATATCCTGCCACTGAAGAAAGAAGGAAAGATAGCCCTGATAGGTCCGCTTGCCGACACCCGAAACAACATAGCCGGTACATGGAGCGTGGCACAGGTACCATCGAAATATACCACCATTAAGGAGGCAATGGAGCATGCACTTGCCGGAAAAGCCACCTTATTATATGCCCAGGGAAGCAATATCTGGCGCAATCAGGAACTGCAGAAAAACGGCGAATCCGGTAAACCAATCAACTGGGGCAATGAGGCTGAAATGAAGGCTGAAGCGCTGAAGATTGCGAAAGAGGCGGATGTGATAGTATGTGCTATGGGCGAAAGTGCCGAGATGAGCGGCGAATGCGGTAGCCGTACCAACTTGGAGATGCCGGACGTACAGCGCGAACTGCTTGCCGAACTTCTGAAGACGGGCAAGCCTGTAGTGCTCCTCAACTTTGCAGGCCGTCCTACGGTTCTTACTTGGGAGAAAGCCCATGTACCAGCCATCATGAATGTATGGTTTGGAGGTTCAGAGATGGGCGATGCACTCTGCGATGTCATCTTTGGCGACAAATCGCCATCGGGTAAGCTCACCACTTCGATGCCTAAGACTACCGGTCAGGAGCCTCTCTACTACAACCATCAGAACACCGGCCGCCCTGTAGCAGACGATAATGAGAAGTTTGCCAAGTTTGCCAGCAACTGTCTGGATGTAAGCAATGGTCCGCTCTATCCTTTCGGTTACGGCTTGAGCTATACCAACTTTTCATACAGCAACTTCCGCCTGAGCAGCCAGGAGGCGGGCATCAGCAATGAGGAGGCTACCGAATGGCAGGATGGCAAGAAGATTACAGCTAGCGTCACCGTTAAGAACAATGGCTCCCGCGATGCCGACGAGATTGTGCAGCTCTACATCCGTGACATGGTAGCCAGCATCTCCCGTCCTGTAAAGGAACTGAAAGGTTTCCAGCGCATCCATCTGGCAGCAGGTGAGAGCAAGGAGGTAAGCTTTGATATCACCCCAGATATGCTCAAGTTCTACAACGCAGATCTGAAGCACGTGATAGAACCTGGCGACTTCCAGATTATGATAGGAACCAACAGCAAGGATGTAAAGACAATGAAACTGAGCGTGAAATAAACAAGAAAAATCGCCCTGCAAAGAGCAAAGCATAGCTTGAAAGATGCTTTACTTCTTACAGGGCGATTATCATCTACTGAGCCCACTCCAACAGAAGGCTCAGTAATGGATTCTATCCTTCAGGATTACTTAGTCATCTCGAAACCTACACGCATACCATCGTAATTATTGGCGATAGTACCGAGAGCGCTGAGCGTAGAATTACCCTTGAGGGAACCGATGGTCTTGATGAGGTTGAGCAACTTCTTCTGGTCGAAGAGCAGGCTGATGCCATTGGCAGTCTTCGTAGCATAACCCGACATACTCAAGATTAATCCCTTCATCTGAATGGCGTGAGTCTTCTCATCAAAAGTATAATTGCCCTGCCATGACTTGCCATCTATCTTGGCAGCGAAAGTTCCATCAGTTTTGAAGGTGAAATAGGTGTTTGAACTACTGAAGCCAAACTTGCTGTAATACTCACTCAACTTCTCCTCTACCTTGTTGGCAGCAATCTCACCGCCAGCCTGTGCCAGGAGATTCTCAGAGGTAAAGGCGCATCCCGGCTTGCTGTACTTCCAGGTATGGGCACAGAGATCCTGCTTACTGAAGGTACCTGAACCGATTACATTATTCAGAATGCCATTGATAATACTGCTACCTGCAGAACTGCTGCTGTTAGAGTTTCCGCCCAGTACAGCACCCAAGATACCTGCAACGGCTGAGCCTGCATTGCTGGTTGCACTGGTAGAAGCGACGGCATTGCTGGTAGTTGCAGAAGTTGTAGTTGTTGCTGCTGTAGTGCTAGATGCTGCTGAAGTTGTTTTCTTTGTAGAAGTCTTCTTGGTCGTAGTCTTCTTAGAAGTCTTCTTTGTTGTCTTCTTAGCCGTTTTCTTAACCGGCATCATCTCAGACATTGAGGCATTGAGCGCTGCCTCGTTCATTGCGCTTGCGTTGCTGCCAGCTGTGCATGCGAGCACGAGGGCAGCCAAAAGAAATACCTTTTTCATTGCTTTCTATATATTTATTTTATCACTCTTATTTATATATACCCAATACTTCCTATTGTTCTTTCGGGTGCAAAGTTCGCAAAAAAAATCGGAAATACGATAAGAAAAATCCCTATTTCGCGGTATGAATCTCCCTAAAAACTCAGCATTTCTGCTCTTTCTACGCTATTATAGACGAATACTATGACAATTCGTTTAAAAGACTATGAAAATATCGTTCAGGAAATGATAATTATCGGTCTAAAGGAGGGGAAACTGTTCAATCGTTTGCACTTTTTTTTGACATACATCAAAAAATAACGAATAAAACACGTATTTTCATGCATTTTATACCTAGAAATAGGTAGAAACCCCTATCTTTGCAAGCGGTTAACAAATATCAATAGGTTATGAATGATTTAATTAAGGTAAATTCAGAAAATCAGAATCAGGCTATCGATAGATGCCAACAGATTCTTCAGGATCGCCGCGAGGCTCTTGCCTCTAAGGCAAAGAGAAGAGGTTAATACTCTTCAGAAACATGACGTAAAGGAGGAAAGATGATGCTCTTATACATATATAATAAGGACGCATCCTTTCTTTTTAAAGAGAGATTTTTCGAAACGACTCTTAAATGATGAGTTTCAAAAATTTTGGGAAAAGAAAAAAAACGTAAAAATCCCGTTGTCAGCCATCTGGCTTGTACAACGGGATTTTTTCGTTTATTATTCAAGTTTATTATATCAAGTCCGAGATTTACTTCTCGTTCTTCACTGCCTTCATGATAATCTCGAAATGATTACCACTCTTCAAGATGACATTCTTCAGGAAGTCTGAAATCTCAGATGCCTTCAGATTCTTCACCATCTCCTTGTAATCGCTATGAGTATCAACACCCATACGCTCGTATGTGCTCAACGCACCAAGCCAATAACCATTGGTTTTTTCGCTAACAGCAGCCTGCTTCAGGAGGATCTCCTTCACCTTCTGAAGGTCTTCTGCATTTGGCTGAGCCACGGTCTCTTCCATACCCTTGAAGAAGTAAGGAATAGCGATATCCGACTTCTCTGGGTTCAGCTGAGCCACGGCAGAAATAGAGATGGCAGCCTTGTTATCATAATCGCGAAGCAAACCATAGTTTGCTCCTGCATGATAAGCAGCGCTGAGTTCCTCACGGATAGTACGCAAATACTTCATCTCCAGCAAACGGGCAGAAACATCAGCAAGAACCATATACTGCAAGGTGAATGGAGCCTTGGTATACCAGATCTCTGTTGCCTGGTTCTGTGGATTCTCCATTGCCTTGGTAAAGACATTGCTTACCTTACCATTAGCATAAGGAATCTGCTTGTTCTTAAGTTTGAAACCATTGTTTGGCAGACTGGCGATATACTGCTCGATGAGTGGGAGGAGAGTCTTCTCATCATAGTTACCTACGAAATAGAAGGTGAAGTCCTTGGCATTGCCGTAGAACTGCTTACCAATCTCCAGGATACGGTCGTAGTTGATATCCTTTATATCGCTTGCCTCTGGCACACGGGCAAGTTTGCTACCCAAATAGAGAGTGCTCTGAACTGAATCCTGATATACGAGGCTTGGATTGTTGCTCTTGTTGGCAAGAACAGTAGCCATCATGCTCTTCATATTGTCGAAGCTCTTCTGGTCCTTGCTTACTGCGGTCATCTTGAGATAGATGAGCTGCATCAGGGTTTCGATGTCCTTAGGAGTAGAATTACCCTTCAAACCATGATTGAAAGGACTCAAGCTGAACGAAACGCCAACCTGCTTACCTGCCAAAGCCTTATCAAGATCATTGCTTGAGAAATCGCCAAGACCACTAGCATCGAGCACATCTGCTGCAAATGCAGCATTCAGGAAGTCTTCCTTGCCGAAAGTAGAATAGCCCACATTGGCTGAAGCTGCGAAAGCAATCTCATTGTCCTTGAAATCGGTCTTCTTCAATACCACCTTAGCGCCATTAGAAAGAGTCAACTCCTTGAAGCCCAACTTCTTGTTCTCAACAGTCTTCTTAATCTTACCAGCCTTAGGAGCCTGAGCGATGAGAGGTTCCTGCTTAACATTATCCACATAAGCCTCGAGCTTCTCAGCACGTACCTGCTTTACGATGGCAGAAAGTTCCTGCTCGGTAGGATAAACGGCACCAGCCTGCTCGCGCATCATAACCAATGATACAAGGTTAGTATCGCTCTGGCAAACCAACTGCTTGGCATAGCTGTTGATAACCTCAAGAGGCAAGTTTGGAACTACCATCTTCCAGATCTGGCTCTCCTCTTCTACTGACGGAATAGGCTCGTTAGAAATGAAGTTATCCACATACTGGGTGGTAAACTGCTCGTTCTTCATCTTATCCTTGTTGGCAAGAGCCTTGTCAACCTGGCTCATGAATTCATCCTTGGCACGCTGATACTCTGTAGCTGTGAAACCGAACTCGTGCATACGCTGTGCCTCGCGGAGAACAGCAGCATAAGCCTCCTTAATCTTTCCTGGCTTAGCCACACCGGTAAGGGTGAAAGCATCCTTAGTGCTTGAAATCAGGTATGAACCATCACCGGCATTTGCCTGGAGATATGGACAGTCTGGCTCCAATGCCTTCTCTGCATAACGGGCAGCAATCATAGAAGAAATCACGTTATCCATGTATCCCTTCAGGAGATAGCTCATATTGCCCTTCAGAGAATCTGGCACAGCATTGTGCTTCATATAAATCTGGAAGAGATCAACCTGCTGCTCCTTATCCTTGTCGATAACATAGATGGCTGAATCATTATCAGATACTTCTACCTTCTCTATCTTAGCGGCATTCTTAGGAACCTTGATACCTGAGAAGAGTTCCTTAATCTTAGCTTCGATATGATTTACATCTACATCACCCACGATGATAATAGCCTGATTGTCTGGGCGATACCATTTACGGTAGTAAGCACGGAGAGTTTCTGGCTTACAGCCATCGATAACGCTCATCAAACCGATAGGGAAACGGTAGCCATACTTTTCGCCCTGATAGAGTTTAGGAAGTGAACGCTCTATCATGCGCTGCTGACCTACGATACGCATACGGTACTCATTGTGCACCACATCGCGCTCGTCATTGATGGCTTCCTTGGTAAGAGAGATACCGTTGCTCCAATCCTTGAGGATGAGCATGCATGAATCTACGGCTGTAGGGCGGGTAGTAGGTACATCGGTGAAGTAATATACGGTTTTCTCTACGCTGGTATAGGCATTGAGATTTCTACCATACTCCACGCCGATGCTCTGCAGGTAATCCTGGAGGGAATTACCTTTGAAGTGATCGGTACCGTTGAAGGCGAGGTGCTCGAGGAGGTGAGCCAAACCGCGCTGGTCATCATCCTCATTGATAGAACCCACTTTCTGTGCGATGTAGAAACTGGCTACATGCTCAGGATAACTGTTGTGACGAATGTAGTAAGTCAATCCATTATCAAGACGACCTATCTTCACATTCTTGTCTACCGGAATAGCTGGCATCTGCTGTGCCATCGCTGTACCTGCAGAAAGGAACAGCACAACTGCTGCAAAAATCTTTCTTAGTTTCATCTGATTTTAATTATTTATATATTTATTGTTTTCTATATCATTCTTTCTATATACCTTATTATATATATCATGCTACTTAACAAGTTCGCCTATATATAACGACAAAACCTGCGACATGGTTACTGTCTGCGATGCAAAATTAAGAAAAATAAAAAAGATTTGCAAGCATTTTAGAGAATATCTTCCCGATGTATGCAAATCTTAACCTAAAACTAACATTGGAGGCAGAAAACCAATCCTAACCTACATGAAAACTCTTCATCCATGAACCTCTGAAGAGGCGGATAAGGAAGAGGATTCCCCTGAATGTGAGTTCGGTAGCCATCGCTATCCATACTCCCTCCAAGCCATAGCTCTTGGAAAGCGCATAAGCCAGAGTGAGGCGCACCAGCCACATGGTACCGAGATTGATCATCGCCGGTTTTCTGGTATCGCCCGCTCCTACACAAACACAATAGGTCACGATGCTAGCTGCAAAGAATGGTTCAGCAAAAGCCTCGATGCGCAAACAGATGGTACCCATCTCACGGATACTTTCTACCGGAGAAAGAACGCCAATCATCTCAGGAGCAAAGACATACATCACCACTCCCATCACAGCCATCACAGCCATTCCAAGTCCTACTGTCATATAAGCAAAATTCTTGCACAAACCTACTCGCCCAGCTCCATGCGTCTGTCCCACCAGAGTAGTAGCCGCATCACCAATACCATAGCCCGGCATATAGCAAAGACTCTCTGCCGTAATAGCAAAAGAATGGGAAGCAATGGCTATATTGCCAAGAGGTGCCACAATCATGGTACTCACTATCTGCGCCCCGCTCATCAATATGTTCTGTATGGCTATCGGAATGCTGATTTTACAGGCATTATGAACATACGACCTGACCCAACGGAAACGGACATGGTCCTGACGGAGATTCAGTATCTTATTCTTGAAACCAGCAAGATAAAGATTAGGCAGAGAGATGCAGACATAAGCCATCGCCGTTCCTAAGGCAGCCCCCACAACACCCAACTTCAGGATATAGATAAACAGGTAATTGAATATCACATCGCAGATGCAGATCAATACAGCCATCACACTAGGCGTATGCATATTGCCCGCAGATTTCAGCATCATTTCGGATATGTGATAAAGGAAAACGAATGGCAGTACCAGACCGTATATCAGAAAATAGCGAGAGGAATTGGTGGCTATATCAGCACCTCCACCCAGCCAATAAGGCAGATAAGCATGAATGCCGACACAGAGAAGAGAAACAAAAATGCTGAACGCCACACCGCAAATCAGCGCATGACGAAACACCTGACGGGCATTTGCAAAATCATTAGCTCCGATAAAATGAGCTACCTGTACAGAAAAGCCAGTAGCAGCTGCACTGAGCAAGCTACCTATAAGCCAGGTAGTTGACTCTATCAATCCGATACTGGCAGAAGCCTCTGCTCCCAGATGCCCCACCATAGAAGCATCAATGAAGAACATCATCACCGTAGAAATCTGAGCCAACATAGAAGGTATACTCAACCCTACTATAAGATTGAGTTTCTCGCGCCGATCCATCTCCCTACCCAGGCGAATCGACTCCATCAAATAATCTGTCTTCTTGCTATAAAGCATAAATTAATTTCTCGTATATCGCTCATACAAAAAAATATGTGCATATATCATTTCAAACATATGCACATACTTTTCTCTAAATCTTTATTCTTATTATTCAGTAATCCACTTCTTGCCAGAAGCTCTCTTATAACTCTTGAGCACCATCTCAAAACGGAGCATTGAATAGCCTTGGATTGAAGAATTACCGCTCTCGCCATAAGCCAGCTGGTATGGAATGAACACCTGCCAATGGTCGCCCGGATGCATCTTGAGCAATGCGGTGGTAAAGCCATCGATAAATCCACCGGCCACACTACGGATAGGATTAGCTGTAGCAGCATCAAAAGTACCCGTAAAACTCTGGTCGAAGACGTAACCTTCCTTATAATTATCAGTAGGAATGAAACGGCCACGATAGCTCACCTGTACCGAATCGGTAAGGATTGGAGAAGTTTTACCCTCTCCCGTCTTCAGAACATGAACGATGATATTATCGCAATCCTTATAAGTAAGGGTCACTAAATTACCATTCTGATCTTTGTTCGGAGTCTGGTTTTCGAACGTCCAGTTCTTATAAACGTACCAGCCGTTAGCTTCACCCATCTTTCTGGCATAAGCCAATGTATCGGCAAAAGCCTGCTCGTTACGCTCCTGCCAGTTGGCATATTCCGAGACATTATCATCATCTTCGCTACATGATGACAGTGTGATCACTGCCATCATGAGGAAGAAGAAATATTTCAAACTCTTAAGATTCATCTAGATATATTTGATTAATTAGAAGTTCTTGATTTCCTTGCCAAGCTTCTTCAATACGCTAGTGATGCTTACGCGCTCCTCGATGATGCTGCGAAGATCAGAGATAGCTACGCGCTCCTGCTCCATGGTATCACGATAACGCAGAGTTACCTTATGATCGTTTGGAGTCTCGTGGTCTACGGTGATACAGAATGGAGTACCGATAGCATCCTGACGGCGATAACGCTTACCGATAGAATCCTTAGGATCGCCATAGTGAGTATTGAAGTGGAACTTCAGTTCGTCAACGATTTCGTGTGCCAACTCTGGCAAACCATACTTCTTATCCAATGGGAACACAGCACACTTAACAGGTGCCAAAGCCTCTGGCAAACGCAAAACAACACGTGTCTCGCCATTCTCCAGCTTCTCCTCGCAGTATGAGTGGCACATTACGCTGAGGAACATACGGTCTACACCGATAGATGTCTCTACATCGTAAGGTACATAGCTCTCGTTCTTCTCTGGATCGAAGTACTTGATAGAACGGCCGCTGTACTTCTCGTGCTGAGAAAGGTCGAAATTGGTACGGCTGTGGATACCCTCTACCTCCTTGAAACCGAATGGCATCTTAAACTCGATGTCGGTAGCAGCATTGGCATAGTGAGCCAGTTTCTCGTGATCGTGATAACGGTAGTTCTCATTACCCATACCGAGAGCCTCGTGCCAAGCCAGACGAACCTTCTTCCAATATTCAAACCACTTCATCTCAGTACCAGGCTGGCAGAAGAACTGCATCTCCATCTGCTCGAACTCACGCATACGGAATACGAACTGACGGGCTACAACCTCGTTACGGAAAGCCTTACCAATCTGACAGATACCGAATGGCAACTTCATACGGCCGGTCTTCTGAACACTCAGGTAATCTACGAAGATACCCTGAGCTGTCTCAGGACGGAGATATACCTTGCTTGTAGCATCGCTGGCAGCACCCATCTGGGTAGAGAACATCAGGTTGAACTGACGGACATCAGTCCAGTTCTTGGTACCGCTGATAGGGCAGACGATACCCTCATCCTCGATAATCTGCTTCAGCATCTCCAGGTTAGGCCCCTGCATAGCCTCAGTATAGCGGGCATGGAGATCATCAAACTTCTTCTGGTTCTCCAAAACGCGAGGATTAGTTGCACGGAACTGAGCCTCATCAAAGCTATCGCCGAAACGCTTCTTAGCCTTGGCAATCTCCTTGGCAATCTTCTCCTCATACTTAGCCATGTGATCCTCGATGAGCACATCGGCACGATAACGCTTCTTTGAATCGCGGTTATCAATCAATGGGTCATTGAAAGCATCTACGTGTCCAGATGCCTTCCATACTGTAGGGTGCATGAAGATAGCTGCATCGAGACCAACAATGTTCTCGTGCAACAATACCATACTCTGCCACCAGTACTGTTTGATATTGTTTTTGAGCTCAACACCATTCTGACCATAGTCATAAACGGCAGCCAAGCCATCATAAATTTCACTACTTGGGAACACGAAGCCATATTCCTTGCAATGGCTTACAATTTTCTTAAAAACATCTTCCTGTGCCATGATTAAATCTTATTTTTTTCAAATTTTCGGCAAAGATACTCTTTTTTCTCGAAAAATTGTTGTATTTTTGCCATAAATTAATAAAATAAGTATTAAAAGCTATATATGAGCGACGAAATTAAAGATAAAAACGGTCTTGAAGAGGAAAAATCGCCAAATTTGGAAAATTCTTCTGCAGAATCTGAACAGAATGCTGCGGAAGATGACAACGAGGAGATTTCGACCGAGAAACATTCCGATTATAAGCCGGTGAACCGATTCGATGCTTCTGCTGTACATCACCTCAGCGGAATGTATCAGAACTGGTTCCTCGACTATGCATCGTATGTTATCCTCGAACGTGCCGTTCCTCATATTGAGGATGGTTTGAAACCGGTACAGCGACGCATCCTCCACTCTATGAAGCGCATGGACGACGGAAGATACAACAAGGTTGCCAATATCGTGGGACATACCATGCAGTTTCACCCTCACGGTGATGCGTCTATCGGAGATGCTTTGGTACAGATGGGACAGAAAGACCTGCTCATCGATACGCAGGGTAACTGGGGAAACATTCTTACGGGCGACCGTGCCGCTGCTCCCCGATATATCGAGGCACGCCTCTCTAAGTTTGCTCTCGATGTGGTTTTCAATCCTAAAACCACCGACTGGCAACTCTCTTATGATGGCAGAAACAAGGAGCCTATCACGCTCCCTGCCAAATTCCCGCTGCTCCTGGCACAAGGTGCCGAGGGTATTGCCGTGGGATTGAGCAGTAAGGTTTTGCCACATAATTTCAATGAGATTTGCGATGCTGCCGTCCACTATCTCAAGGGCGAGCCATTCCAACTCTATCCCGACTTCCCTACAGGCGGTGCCATCGATGTAAGTAAATACAATGATGGACAGCGAGGTGGTGCATTGAAGGTAAGAGCCAAGATAGACAAGCTCGACAACAAGACACTCGTTATCAGCGAGATACCATTCAGCAAGACTACAGGCAGCCTCATCGATTCTATCACCAAAGCGGTAGAAAAGGGTAAGATTAAGGCACGCAAGGTAGATGATGTTACTTCGGCAAATGTTGAGATTCTTGTGCATCTGGCACAAGGAACCTCATCAGATAAAACGATGGATGCACTCTACGCTTTCAGCGATTGCGAAATCAACATCTCGCCCAACTGCTGTGTCATCGAAGACAACAAGCCTGTTTTCCTCACTATCAGCGATGTGTTGCGCCACAGCGTAGACCGCACTATGGGATTGCTGCGCAAGGAACTGATGATCAGAAAGGGTGAATTGGAGGAACAGCTCTTCTTCTCTTCTCTCGAACGGATTTTCATCGAAGAACGCATCTACAAGGAGCGAAAGTTTGAGCAGAGTAAGAGTCAGGATGAGGTTGTTGCCTTCATCGACTCAAAACTCGAACCATTCAAAGACAAACTCTTTACTGCCGAAGTAGACGGTAAGGGTATGGTAGAATATGCCTTCCATCGGGAAATTACCCGCGAGGACATCCTCAAGCTCCTGGAAATCAAGATGCAGCGAATCCTTAAATATAATAAGGATAAGGCAGACGAACTGCTGATGAAGATTAAGGCTGAACTTGCTGAGATTGAGAACGACCTGGCTCACATGACCGATGTTACCATCAACTGGTTTGAATATCTCAAGGGCAAGTATGGAAAGAACCATCCTCGCAAAACAGAAATCAGAAACTTCGATACCATTGAGGTGACTAAGGTGGTAGAGGCTAACCAGAAGCTCTACATCAACCGTCAGGAAGGATTCGTTGGTACAGGGTTGAAGAAGGATGAATTCGTATGCAACTGCTCCGACCTCGATGACATCATCATCTTTTATAAGGATGGTAAGTTTAAAGTCACCAAGGTAGCCGACAAAATATTCGTTGGCAAGAATATCCTCCATGTACAGGTATTCAAGAAGAACGACAAGCGCACCATCTACAACTGTGTTTACCGCGACGGCAAACAAGGCGATTACTTCATCAAGCGATTCAATGTAACCGCCATGACCCGCGACAAGTTATATGACATCACTCAGGGCACAGCTGGCAGCCGCGTTATCTATTTCACCGCCAACCCGAATGGAGAAGCTGAAATCATCAAGTGTACGATGGAGCCAGACCTGACGAAGAAGCGCCAGAGCATCTTCCTGGAGAAGGATTTCTCAGACATTCTAATCAAGGGGCGTGCTGCCAAAGGTAATCTCCTTACCAAGCGCACCATTCGCCGCATCGGTCTGAAGAGTCACGGTCACAGCACGTTAGGAGGCAGAAAGGTTTGGTTCGACCCAGACGTAAACCGCATCAACTACGATGAGAACGGCCGCTTCCTGGGCGAATTCAATGATGATGATTCTATCTTGGTAGTACTCGACAACGGTGAATTCTACATCACCAATTTCGATGTCAACAACCACTACGAGGACAACATCATCCGCTTAGAGAAATGGGATGAACATAAGATATGGACAGCAATTCTCTACGATGCCGACAATCAGGGATATCCATACATCAAGCGATTCACGATGGATGCCACCAAGCGCCATCAGAATTTCATGGGAGAGAACCCTAACTGCAAGCTCATCTTGCTTACCGATACGGTTTATCCACGTATCAAGGTTACTTATGGCGGTGTGGATACCATCCGTCCTGCCGAAGAAATCGATGCCGAGCAGTTCATTGCGCAGAAGAGTTTCAAGGCAAAGGGTAAGCGCCTCACGACATGGAAGATTGAAAGTATCGAGGAACTGGAACCAACCCGATTCCCAGAACCTTCTTCTGAGGATAATGATGAGGAACCGGATGGTTCTGACTCAGAAAATGAAGGTGAAAACCTTGATCCAGATGCTGGCAAAAGCGAGCAACAGGTGATTGACGAACTGACTGGTCAGACCAACCTCTTCTCAGAAAAAGATTTCGAAGAAGACCAGAAGGATAAAGACTGGTTATCGAAGCAATAAAAAGCGCTAAGAAAGCGCAAGAAAAGCGCAAGAAAAGCGCCCATCATAAAAAAGGAGCTTAAGCCCCAAAAGCTTAAGCCCCTTTTTTATTATCTAGCCATTTGCGTTTCGCGTTTCAGCATTTCGCGTTCAGCAAAAAAGAAGCCAGTCCCCCTCCTGCCCCCGTTCCAGGCGATTCCATCGCCTGTCCCCCAGCAGTCAGTAGCCTTCATTTTTACCTTTTATACCCCGCCAGCTTTTTCAGGCAGTATTCCTTAAAGTCATTCCAGTGGTAATAAGGTGCCACATCGCTCTTGATAGGCAAAGTAGCCTCATCTTCATTCAAAAGCACCTTCACCAGCACATCATTCGCCTTGTTTCTATAAAAAACAAACTGCAAATTCGTAGCCATCGGGGTAATCTTATAATCCCACCATTGAGAAGCAATCTTCTCCGGATCCTTAATCTCTTCACCATATCCATTCAAATCCAACAAACAGGTAAGCGGAGTAACCATCGTATCGTGTCCATATCTCAATGTAGCTCCCGGATGCGGAAGAGCGATGCAACTATCTGCCTTTTGGATGATGTTTCTCAAGAGATTGCGCTGGGAGAATGGCTGCACATTGCCCGTATAAGGCGAGTTGCCGTAAGTCATCTGCCACCAGATGTTGGCATTCAGCCAGTTCTGATACAGTTCCTCCTCCGTAAAGAGGTCATAGAGCGAAACCTTGCCTCTCAGTTCCGTGCCTTGGATTGAGCTTGCCATCTCATAGAGTTTTCTGTTCAGGTCACTCTGGTTGATATTCTGCTTCACCCAGGCAGGGTCGTTGAACAGTTCCTGCATCACACGGCTATAGCTAACGTGCTTCTGTGCAAATTCCTGCTGTGCCACCTTGATACCCACGCTGTTTTTCAAGCTGTCCAGATATCGGTCGCCCTGGTTCATATAATACATATCATGCTCGCTGGCATCATGGAAGATATGAAGTTTCGGATTGATACGCAGCATCTGCTGCAAACCGTTCTCCATAGAGAGAATACATCGGATTACCAAAGTACTTCGGGCCTCAATATTCGTATTACCGGCAAAAATCTCAGGGAAGCGCTCCATCATTCTTCTGGTGATACCCTGATGCTGGAGAGCTCCGAGCGGAGTCAGTTCACCATCGCGCCCCTTCGCCTCCTCACGAATCATCTTCACCTTAGCCAGCGTTTCCTCGCCCTTAGCTGTCAGTTTGCCCTCCTGCTTCGCTTTGAGCAGAGAGAAATAAGGCACATCATAAGCCTTCTTGCCTATCATATAGCGGGAACCATGCCGGCCATAATGGCTCAGATAGAAAGGCTTATAACCTTTAGGAGCCGCAGTCAACTGCTTCTGAGGACCACGATAAGCTACATAGTTACTACCCGAAAGCGTAATATCCCGCTTGAAATCCTCTTGCGGAGTCTGTGCTGTCAGAGGCATCGCCAATGTAAGAGATGCCAACAATAATAGATTTTTTGTGTTCATTGTTATCATATAATTTTGTTTGATAAACATGCAATTTCATTTAATTCCAATTCATCAGTTTTCTCAGGAACGGAAGCAATTCTGCTGCCATCTTCCGATGCTGCAACATACTAGGATGCCAGCTGGCGCCATAACCTAAATCTCCTTTCTGGAAACTGAAATCGAAACGGTAAATATTCTTATCAGTTTTATTGGCATCAGCACAGATTCTATCAAGCACAGTTCGCTGCTTGCTACTCTCCTTCTCGCCGAGCATCGGACCTGTCAACATCACAATCTTTGCATGAGGATACTTGCTACGTACCGTTTTAATAAACATGCGATAATTCTTCTCGTAGAGTTGAATATCATAATTCTTGGTAGAAAGATCGTTCGTACCCAGATTGATGCAGACTAACTGAGGCTGATACTTGGCAAAATCCCATTTTTCATCATGCTGGTCAAATAAGGTATATTCATATTGCCAAGGCATGTTATCGGCATCACCTGTCTTCGGACCATTATAATTACGATATACACCGATACCACTACGGGAGATAGAAGTATGCTGAGCCTTCAGACTGTCACTTACGATATTGGCATAAGTAAGCCAATGATTCTCCGTTTCATCCTCAAAAGGATCAGACATGTTGATACTTTCTACGCCATAACCGCAGGTGATTGAATTTCCGATAAATTCAATCTTCCGTTCCGGGAGAGCCGGAGCCTCAACGAGCTGACATCCCTTATCAAGAACGAATCCCCTGAATTCCGGTTTACGGAACAAACCTTCTATCACATACATCACCTTAGCATGATGCACCCCCTTTGGTAAAGCCGCAGCCAGGGTAACAACCGAATCGCGTTCGGCATTAAAGCCCACTTTGAAAGGTTCGCAACCATCAATCTGCGCCATGAAATATCCAGTCTTCGGGCGACACAGCATTTTCAGAGAAGACCCTTGAAAACTAGCCTCAATCGTAGTTCCCGGATAATTGAAACTGGCTACATCAGGATTCTTAGCAAAGCTCACACGCCCAACATACTGAATCATCGGATGAGAAGCCTTTACGATCTCTCCCTCAATAGGAAGAGTAGTTGATTTCTTCACATTTCCAGCCATCATCGTGGAAGAAACCATCAATGTAGCCAGCATCATAACCCATACTTTTTTCATATTCCTGTTATTATAGTTTTTATCTGTCCTTACTGTCCAGCCTTCGTTTTTTTTGCAAAATAAAAATAGAACAGTATCTGTTTGCAAAAATACCATTATTTCTCGTAAAAAGCAAGTAAAACCATCATTTTTTTCATTTTTCTTCTTTTTATTCAAATTATTATTGTATCTTTGCACCCAAGAATGCGCTTGTGGCGAAATTGGTAGACGCGCTAGACTTAGGATCTAGTGGTTTAGGCCGTGTAGGTTCGAGTCCTATCAGGCGCACCCAATAAAATACTAAGTAGTTTATTATCAACTATTTAGCATTTTTCATTTACTAAAAATCCCCGTGAAAATCCCCGTGTTTGCTTTAATAACTCCCATTTCTGCCTCAGCAGAAGAAACAAGAAAAGCGACCACCCATCACGGGCAATCGCTTTAAATGTTCAATTAAAAAAATAGCTGATTATAGCCATTCGAGTGCAAAGGTACAAAATAAAATTCATACATAGCACTCTAAACGTAACTTTTACTATAACAAGCCCTCTCTTTTCAAAACTTCTTCTTCTGAGGACGCACACGGAAAACCTGACGGAATCCCGCATATCTCTAAATCCTCATTTATACCACTATCAGGCGGCAACAAAGTTTCCTTTATTATCTTCTTCGTTCCATCGGGTGCAACCTCAACATATCGGATATAATGCTTTATTGGCTGAGGCTGCCCACCTTTGGCATATTGCAATATTGCAGATACTTTGTTATTCACCATCGCCCACCTCCTTTTCTCTTAAAGATTGAATCCGTTCCATTATCTGCTCTATAGCCTCATCAGGTGCAGACTTTAATAATTCCTCCAATTTGTGGTATTCGTAATCTAAAGATTGCTGCACATTTAAGGCTTGTTTCTTTGGGATAACATAACCTATCAATCCAGTTATCGCTTTAACACGTTCTACTGGCTGCAAAGATTCTAAATCTTTTTGCAGTTGCTTAGTGTTCTTATCTAATATTTGCCCGATACGCTTTACCAAATCGCTTGTAGCGTGATTTCTTGCGCCCTTTGGTCTACCATTCGGGTTTCCCGATTTTCCACTCTTAAACGCCATATTTTCTGTATTTTAATTGTTATTTACAACAAACCACTGTTACCCTCTCAAAGATTTACCCGTAAACGGGACAAACTTTGTGATTGCTCTCAGGCGGTCTATAGTTCTATCTCCATACTTTTGTTGCAACTCTGGGATATTTAGATTTGTGGAGATTACAAGCAAACGCCCTTTCTTTTCTGCCTCATCTACCAACTCAGGGAAAACCATTCTTTTGTTGCCATAGTTGTTTGCCATCCCCTCGTTTCCCACATCATCCAAACTTAGCAAATGATAGTTTAACAATTCGTCTGCTTTGTAATTCATATCCTTAGCATCGCAGCAGTTTAGTATTTTGTGGTGTACCTGATTGATAAGACACGGCAAAATTCTAATTCCTATTAGCGACTTACCCAAACCACACGAACCGGTCATAAGCAAACCCTTACCCTCGTTATCTGCCATCCAGTCCACAATCGGGCGATAATTGCTTTCACTCCATATCGCTTTTGTGATACGCCCACCTGAGAAACGGGCTACCATAAAATCAAGCCCTCCACGCAAACGCTTTTCTGCATCAGGAATCTTTATTCTCACCATATTAGGCATAGACGGATAATTACCATCTTGCAAATTCTTAATAATTTTAGCTACACTCTCCATATTACCAACCTCCTTTTGAATAATCTTTATTATTAGAATCTTGGAGCACTACCCCCATATCAGGCGTATTTGTTACCGCCCTATTGCTATTAAGCGGAAATACCCCCGAATAATTATTAGCCATAGATTGCTCTATTATTTTTAAAGCAACTTCGCCATTACCACCCGACAAATTGCCCAGTCTTGTAATGAACGCCTTTAAACCAGTTGGTTTGTATGTCTGCCCACGTTCTTTTTTATACGCTAGCCATCTAGTTATTGCCTCATTCATTCGGGCATCATCAGAAAAAGAAATAGTTTTCTCTATTAAATTTTTATATTTATCTTTATATTTATCTTTATATTTATCTTTATATTTATCTTTAGGTTTTTCAAATAACCCATCGGTTTCCTTTAATAACCCATCGGTTTCCTTTAATAACCCATCGGTTTCCTTTGAAATACCCTTGCGTGGTCTGCCTCCCATCTTGCCAACCTTTCGGTTTATCTCACAACGTGCTGAATATCGCTCATCAAAATAAATCATATCTTCCTGAATTGCCTGAAACAATATTGCAGATACTGGCGGCACATCATCAGGAACATTACCATTACTGGCATATTGCGCCATCATCTTTAAGACTTTTCCAGCCTCAGCATCGGACAATAAGCCAACCTTTTTTAATCGGTCTGTTTGAAAATTCACAAATTTCATACGCTGCCCTCCATTTCCTTTAGTGTGAACAAACTTAATTGCTGAGGCTTGCGCACCCACAAACTCGGATTTGCAGAATAATAATTAGCCTTATATCCAGTTGTTGCATCAGGTCGCTTGCAGATAGCTTGCAGCAATCCCATTGCCTCCAAATCACGCACATACCAAGTTATGCTATTTCTCAGCATTCCCAAATCTAAAGCTGCATCCAGTGTGGTTGCAACCTTATATCGAAAATAGGCTAAAACTTTGGTTATGTCCTTAGAATTGCCTACCTTTGCAGTGTTGTTGTTCGGGCGGTCGTTATGGCTGCCCTTTACTTTTTCTTTCATTCTCCACCCTCCAATATTGATTTTACATCAGATAGCTTGTAACGAGATTTGCGCCCTACCTTGATAGGAATCAGATATTTCTCTTTTTCCCATCGCCACAAAGTATTTTTCGATACGCCCACCATGTCGGCTACATCATCAGGCGTTAAATACCTTTCCTCTTTCTTCTCTGCCTCCTTGGCTGCCATTGCCTCAGTTACGACACATAGCGCAAACTCTTTAAGGTCTGCTACAGATACCACTACCGAAATATTGGCATCCGCATTCAATAAATAATCTATATTCATTGCTAATTTTTTTTGTTTTTGGCTCTCCGTGTCTGTTTGGGGATTCTCCCCCACTTCTGCCATTTTCGCCCACATCATCAAGAAACAGATACTTTGAATCCGTGTTTGAACGCTGCAAAGGTAGTGTGTAAATAACGTCTTGCCAAGCAGTTGTCCAAATTGTCCTGATTGTTGTCCAAATTGTCCTGATTATCTTCTTATCGATTGCGTATACACACAAAAAAAAGGTGGATTTCTCCACCCTTTAAAGTTTAGTTCTAAATGTTTTTACTGATAGATTTATTATTCCATTTGCTTTAAGTTCTTCCGCAAAACGTGACTTTAAGCCATTCTCAGGATTTTTAATTAAAGGTTTCCCCTGTTTATCCTTTTCTTTCGCCCATCCTTTAATCTTTCTTGCAATCTCATCATCCGACAAGCCCACTAATTCTTCTATCAAATACGTATTGTTGTGAAACAAATCCAACAAACCACCCGAATAGGAACGCTCTCCCTTTGCATCAGGTACAACGCTCAAAGATTCCTTATATTCCTCTAGCCATTTCATTTGTTGCTCATTTATGGCATACTTTGGGCATTTCTGCATTTCACACAAAAGATTCTCTATATCATCAGCAGACAAAGCCCAACCTTTTAGATATCTAAGGAAATCAGACTTTAAAAGCCCTCTCAGGGTATTTGCATAACCTAACATCTTTCGCACTTCGGGCGGTCTGCTATCAGTGATTCTACACTTTGGCATTCTCATTCCGTTATTTAATTCTACCCATTCACTCACCATTTTCTCGCCCTCCTATTGGTTTAACAATACATTTTCCCTCCATCGTTCTTTTCTCAGGAATTTCAGGATATAACGGAATCGGCATAGCATTATCTTTGTAAAACTCGTTATTCTCCATATCGTTAGCCTTTACTATCTCTGTTATAAGCTGCTTTATTTGCCACTTATATTCGTTTATCTCCATCTTTAAGTTGTTAATCTCAATCTGCAATTCATTATTAGAGATACCGGCTTTAAGACTTTCTATTTTAGCGTTTGCCAACTCCTGAAAAACGGCAAAGTCCATCATTACTTTGCCATTCTCCAGTTTCTTACAATTTTCCTTTGTTATCATAACTTAGCCTCCTTATCCAATTTGGTTTATAACATCTAGCAAAGTAGAATCCTCTATTTTACGATAGCGAGAAAACGCCTTTGAACCCTCCACGTGTCCACTCATTTTGCCAATTATATTCGGGTCGCTCACCTTAAAGTAAGCATTGCCTACAAAGGTACGTCTTGCCAAATGGCTACTGGCTATTTCGTTTATCGGTCTTATCTCGTTTTCTCCAGTCTTGGGGTTTCTGATAACTACATTACGATTTATCCCAACTTCTGTAAAAATCTCCTTTATGGCATCATTGTACTTTTGTGGAGATATAAACGGGAACAATCTCCCTTTGGCATCCACGCCCTTGTATTTCTCAACCAGTGCCAACGCTTTAGGGTGCAAAGGTACACGTGCTTGCAAAGTTTGTTCGCCCTCATCCTTTGTTTTGTGTGGAGCATAAACTAGCATTCCGTCTATAATATTTTCACTTGTTAGCTTTACCAAATCGCCAACACGGCAACCAACAAAACATTGAAATACAAAAATATCTCTCTGAGCCTCCAAACGCTTGCTGCCTGATAAATCGTACTCTGCAATCTCGTTACGTTCTGAGATAGAAATGTAGTAAGGCGTACCAAACTTTTCTGAACCTATCTTAATTCCATCAAAAGGGCGATTCTTAGTTTTATCTGATTCATAAAGCCATACAAAGAACGCTTTCAGTTTTTTTGTTAGCTTTACAATTGTGTTATCGCCACGTGTCACTAACTTTGTTTGCCCTTTCTTTACGCCAATCGGATATTGCCTTAACAACTTCTTAAATATTACGGGATATTCCTCTGATAATTCTTTTTCATTTCTCAGGTAGTCCAAAAAATCCTCTATATCAGAACGTGTTATTTTATCCACATCAAAGGAAAACTTCTTATCCTCTGTAGCCTTTCTGAATCCCTCATATCGTGCCACATCACGAACCAGTACACGAATCGCCTTGGTGTGGTCGTAAGAAAAGCCTTTCTTTGTCAAATACTCCTCTGCCAACTCATAAAAAGTCTTTTTAGCCTCAACCTTTGCAGTATACTTTTCAGGGTGATTATACTTATCTACAACCAACTTAAACCACTTAGTATTGATTGCGCTTTTATCAGTTGTTTGTACCAAATTCAGAATATAAGTACAAAGTGCATCCATCTTTTGCGCTTGTTCTTCGTGATACTTTACATCATTGCCCACCTTGCGCCTATTCACCACAATCTCACCATTACGGAAATTATCAGCAGTAACAAAGATACCCGACTTTGCCATCAGGTCGTAATCTTTGCCATTGCGCAAACGAATCAGGATTTCCGCCATTCCCGTTTCTGTGCAAACTCTTTTAGATAATCTTTGATAAATCGTTGCCATAATCTTTATTTTTTAATTGAACGCTGCAAAGATAAGACTATTTTTTCAAACCACCAAATAAAACACGGGGATTTTTTTGAATTTCCCCGTCAAATTCCCCGTGTTTATTCAAACTCAATATAATTTCACAAAAACAAACGCAAAAGATATTAATGTTTTAGTACTGAAATACAAGCAGTTACGTTTTGCATTGATTTTCTTAGATTTTATTCACATCCCCGTATTGTGTGCCTATCAGGCGCACCGATAAAAATCCTAACTGCTTGATAATAAGCGGTTAGGATTTTTTCATTCTAGAAATTGCCAACATTTTGCCAACATAATTTCAAACTAAATTGAATCGGTTGGCAAAAGCAAGGTATCATTTTACATACTTTCACACTATTTCTTGCGATTACACACACCACTTTAGTTTATCCCCATTCATAGAGATTTTCACCCAAAACTGAAAAAATCACAAAGAAAATACATTTTCCTCCTGAATATATACCCTATTTCCAAAGAAAAATGCTATCTTTGTAGCTGTTTTAATATAAATGTGTCCTAAGACAATGCCTTACTTTTTAAGTAGGCTCATTTAGGAACAATAAAGAAGGAAACAATGGAAAAATATATAGAGATATTCAACAAGCTTTGGGAACACTCAGAGAATGAGGTTGTCGAGTTTAAGAAAGCAGAGACCAACTTTGATATCGATGAGTTGGGCAAATACTTCTCCGCTCTTAGCAATGAAGCAAACTTACGTGACCATGAGTTTGCTTGGATTGTATTTGGCGTTTGGGACAAAAAACATCAGATTATCGGTACAACATTCAAAGATGGTGAAGTTGCACTCAACCGTTTGAAGCAAGATATGTCTCAACATACCACCGACAACCTTATCTTTAGAGATATTGTACCTTTAGATATCGAAGGCAAACGAGTTTTATTATTCCAGATACCAGCATCACCACGCAATATAGTGATGCACTGGAAAGGTGTGGCTTATGGTCGTGATGGCGAAAGCCTGAAACCACTGAACCAGGCAAAACAAGATACTATCCGCCAACAGCCACCCATACCAGATTGGACTGCTCAGCTCGTACCAAATGCCACGTTCTATGACTTGGATTAACTAGCCGTAGCTACAGCTAAAGTCATGTTCAAAAAAGTTCGTTCGTCAAGTATTCCTGGCGAAGAAATAGATGCGTGGAGTACAGAAGAGTTCTTGGCTAATAGTATGATGATGCGAGAAGGGAAGCTCACTCGTGCAGCCATTCTACTATTGGGCAACCCCCTTTCTATTCAAAAGATTCATCCTGCCGTAGCACAAATCACTTGGACATGGGAAGATGAAGAAGGCATCGTACAAGATTATGAGCATTTTACAATACCTTTCATCTTGACCGTAGATAAGGTGTTGAGTAAAATACGTAACAAGACTATGCGTGAGTTGCCAGGTGGAACCCTGTTCCCTGACACCATGAAACAGTATGATGAATACACCATACGAGAGGCCTTACATAACGCCATCGCACATCAGGATTACACCTTACAGCAGCGAATTGTTTTTGTAGAAGGTCCTAGTACCTTATATTATGGCAATGGTGGCAGTTTCATTCCAGGAACAATAGAAAATGCCCTGGATCATAAAGGACCTCAATTTCATTATCGTAACGATTGTCTTTGTCGGGGCATGGTCAATTTCAATATGATTGATACAGTAGGACGTGGTATCAAGAAGATCTACACTGAGCAACGTAATCGTTTCTTCCCTATGCCAGATTACGACATCGACAACGAACATCGTACTGTTGGGGTAACCATCTATGGCAAAATGATCGATGAGAAATATACCAATCTCTTAAAAGCAAATAACTCTTTGTCACTGAAAGAGTGCCTTTGGTTAGACGCAGTACAGAAGCATCATCCTATCACCAAGGAAGCTGCTAAACATCTTCATGAAAAGGGTTTGATAGAAGGTCGTGCACCACACTATACTATATCGCTAAAAGTTGCCAAAATGACTAAGCAGATAGGACACTATACAAAAGAAAATGGTCTTGCAGAAAATAGTATCCAAAAGTTATTGTTGCAATTGGCTCATAATGCAGGAAGTATGGGATTCAAACGTCAAGACGTTTATGAGGGACTACAACATGTTTTTCCATCAAGTTTAACTCAGGACGAGAAACTGAGAAAAATAGGAAATCTTCTTCGAAAAATAGCGAAAGAAGGATTTATTACAAAAACTATTAGTGGAAAACAATGGATTATTACAGAAAAAGGTGAACAAGAATTGAATTATTAATTTGTTACATAATTGCGATTGTCAAGTCATAATATGGGCATATTCGGTCGTTATAAGTCGTTTTAAGTCGTTTTAAGTCGTTATTTGGCTATTTTAAGTCGTTTTCGGCTATTTTCGGTCGTTACTTGGGCATAACTCATGTAACCAGCATGTAACTGGGCAACTCGAAATAGCCCTTAATCAATGCAAAAGCCCTTTAAAACGGTGCCTGACGCATGTAACTGGCATGTAACTGGATAAAAAAAGAGAGTGTGTCATAAGTCCATGACGCACCCTCATCAACTTTAATTAACGAGACTCAGTTTATCCTTCTCCTCAACGCAGAGAGATACCTACATCATCCCTTCCAGTTTTTCCTGCGCCTCGCGCATATCTTTTTCAAAATTCACATGGTCTAGAAGGAATTCCGTTCTGCCTTGAGAAAGAAGAAGATAGAGCTGCGGATTCATGCCCTCTACATACTGGGCGATGGCATACTCTATATCATCACGCTGCGTAGGATTGGTGGAAAATTCAAAAACCCTGAGCTTCTGATGAATAAAGCAATATGCCGACTCTATACAATCTTTGGTGATGCCCCCTGCCAAGAGAGCATCACCATTATTATGATGATTCATTCTGAATATCCTTTCTATTTCACGCCCTTCATCGACAAGGCGATGCGCTTGCGCTTCAAATCTACTTCTGCCACTCTCACCATCACATGCTCATGAAGCTTTACCACCTCAGAAGGATCCTGAATGTAACGGTTTGACATCTGGGATACATGAACCAGACCATCGTTGTGGACACCTATATCTACAAAGGCACCAAACTTGGTAATGTTGGTAACAATGCCCGGCACAACCATGCCCACCTGCAAATCCTCTATCTCCTTGATGCTGGCATCAAACTCAAACTTCTCTACCTCACCACGAGGATCCAAGCCCGGCTTGTCAAGCTCAGCCATGATATCGGTCAAAGTAGGCATACCCACCTCAGCACTCACATATTTCCGGATATCAATCTTCTTCTGCAGCGCCTTGTCTTCTACCAGCTGCTTCACCGTTACGCCCTGATCTTTCGCCATCTGCTCTACCAGCGCATAGCGCTCCGGATGAACGGCACTGTTATCCAAAGGATTCTTAGCGCCTGGAATGCGGAGGAAGCCGGCACACTGCTCAAAGGCCGAAGGACCCAGACGTGGCACCTTCTTCAACTGGGCACGGGAAGCAAAGGCTCCATTCTCGCGGCGATATTCCACGATATTCTTGGCAAGCGTAGGTCCCAAACCGCTCACATAGGTCAGGAGATGCTGCGATGCGGTATTCAGGTTGACGCCCACCGAGTTCACGCAACTCATTACCACCGTATCCAGACTCTTCTTCAACTGAGTCTGGTCCACATCATGCTGATACTGTCCCACACCGATGCTCTTCGGATCAATCTTCACCAACTCTGCAAGCGGATCCATCAGTCTTCGTCCGATGCTCACAGCACCACGCACGGTAACATCCTCATCCGGGAACTCATCTCTTGCAATCTTCGAAGCCGAATAGATAGAAGCGCCATCCTCGCTCACCACATAGATATCTACCGGATGAACGAAATCGATACTATGCAGCCAGTCGCTGGTTTCGCGGCTTGCCGTACCGTTACCTACAGCCATTGCCTCCACCTGATACATCTTTACCATGCGCTGGATGGCAGCCGTAGCCTCGCTCTTCCTGTTGCGGGGAGGATGAGGATAAACGATTTCATGATGAATCAGATTGCCCTGCGCATCAAGACAGCAAGTCTTGCAACCATTGGCAAAACCTGGGTCAACCGCCATCACGCGTTTCTGTCCGAGAGGAGCCGCCAACAGAAGCTGGCGCAGGTTTTCGGCGAAGACCACAATAGCCTCCTCATCCGCCTTCTGCTTGCTGAGCGCAGCAAATTCGGTTTCAATGCTAGGCTTCAGCAGTCGCTTAAAGGCATCATCCACCGCTTCACCCACCAGCGTCTGGCACTCACCGAAACCATGTACATAGTGGCGCTTCAGTTTATCCTGACACTGCTCATCATCAGCCGAGATGCTGACACGCAAGAATCCTGCCGCCTCGCCTCTACGCATAGCCAGCAGTCGGTGCGAAGAACATTTCTTCAATGGTTCTGAGAAATCGAAATAGTCGGAGAAGCGCTGCGCCTCTTCCTCATCCTTCTTCTTGGCTATCACCTTAGAAGTGATGATGGCACCGCGTCTGAACTCACCGCGAATCTGATTGCGGCTCTGCTCATTCTCGCTTACGGTTTCGGCGATGATGTCCTTGGCTCCCTGAAGAGCAGCCTCCACATCCTTCACCTTATCGCCCACAAACTTCCTGGCAGCCTGTTCCGGATTGCGCTCACGCTGGAAGAGGAGCAGCTGTGCCAGAGGCTCCAAGCCTGCCTCACGTGCTATCTGTGCACGGGTGCGGCGCTTTGGCTTATAAGGAAGATAGATATCTTCCAGTTCGGTGGCATCCCAGCACTGTTCGATGCGTTTTTTCAGTTCATCCGAGAGTTTTCCCTGTTCCTCGATGGTTTTGAGGATAGTCTCTTTTCTCTTCGCCATCTCAGAGAGTTTCTCGTTAGCCTGTGCGATGGCTTCAATGTTTACCTCGTCCATATTACCGGTTTTCTCCTTGCGGTATCGCGAGATAAACGGAATGGTGCAGCCCTCTTCGAGCAGCGCCAGAGTATTTTCTACAGCCTGCTCCTTCAGATTGAGCTGGGCTGCTATCAGCTTTGTAAATTGATTCATTTATGATATTTATAAAATAAAATTCAAACTGTTTGTTCATGCAAAGATAGAGAAAAAAGTTGGTTTGCCCAAATATTCCCTCATATTATTTGGCGGTTTCACTAAAAAATCGTAGCTTTGCAGCAGAAATAGCTTTAGATACATTCTGCATGCCTACTTTTCTTGATTTACATCAACAATACGGCTTGTTTTGCAAGAAAAACTGAGAAATAGTTTTGAGTTTCAAGTTATTTCCTATATCTTTGCCACCGAATTAGAGAGTGCAGGGCATGTCTGGGATGTGCTTTGCTATCATAAATAAAGGGGCTGAAAAGCTACCTGATTAGAGTGATAAAAGAAAGTAATAATTAAAAGAAAAGATTGATTATGAAGAAGATTATGTTGAGCCTTGCTATGGCTCTCGTTTCAGTTTGCGCTAGCGCACAGGTTTACATCGGTGGTACAGCTGGTATTTCCAGCAACAAGATCGGTGATGGTGACAGCAAGACAGCTTACACCTTGATGCCTGAGATTGGTTACCAGTTAGGGTGTCCAGTTCTATGTTCCAATATTAACTCACTTGTTTGAGAGTTTTGGT
>DAWDQD010000038.1:0-27519 GCA_052349145.1 Segatella copri
ACCAACGACCCCCTGATTAACAGTCAGGTGCTCTAACCAACTGAGCTATTGAAGCGTTTTTTTTTCTGTAAAGAACATGACGTTCCTTATTTGCGTGTGCAAAAGTACTAACTTTTCTTCATTCTGCCAAATTTTTTGCTGACTTTTTTCGCTTTTTCCCTAAAAAAGTGTATTTTTTCTTATCTTTGTGCCACTTTTTGCCTATTTTATGGTGTTTTTCGCAAAGAAATGAGTACTTTTGTGGTCGAAATCTTCTCCCGAGGGCGAATGCCGTGAAGAGGGGGAGGAAATAACCAATAAGTTGAATCATATACAATTAAATAAGGTAACAATGAAAAGAATACTGTTCTCCTTGCTTATGGTACTCCTGGCAGTTCCTACTTTTGCCCAGGTTGACAAAGATCATGACTTCAAAGCCGCAAAGAATATGGAAATATTCAATGCCATCTACAAGAATCTCGATTTGATGTATGTTGATACGCTCGATGCTGAAGTTGTGGTCGGAAATGGTATCAATGCCATGTTGCGTAGTCTCGACCCTTATACTACCTATTATCCTGAGCAGAAGATGAAGGAACTCAAGAACCTGCTCACCGGCAAGTATGCGGGTGTAGGTGCGGTGATACGCTACAATTTCCAGTTGCAGCGCGTCTGTATCAGCGAGCCTTACGAGAATATGCCTGCTGCAGAAGTGGGACTGAAGAAGGGTGACATCATCCTGAGTATTGATGATGAGGATATGACCAATAAGGAGGTGAGCTACGTCAGCGATCATCTTCGTGGTGACCCGGGTTCTTCTTTCATGCTGAAAGTTAAGCGTCCAAGTACAGGCAAGACGATGAAGGTGAAGGTAACACGCCGTACCATCCAGTTGCCGTTCTTGCCTTATTATGGCATGTTGGAGGGTAACATCGGTTACATCAACTTCAATTCCTTTACCGAGCAGTCTGCCAAGGAAGTGCGTCGTGCTTTCATCGATTTGAGAAAGCAAGGAGCCAATAGCCTTGTCTTCGATCTGCGTAATAATGGTGGTGGTTCTGTTACCGAAGCGGTCAGTATCATCAATATGTTCTTGCCTAAAGGTAAGACAGTCTTGGAGATGAAGGGAAAGTTGCAGCGTTCTAATCATGTTTATAAGACCACGGTTGAACCGATAGATTCCGTTATGCCGATGGTGGTATTGGTGAACGAGAATTCTGCCAGTGCCAGTGAAATCATGAGCGGCAGTCTGCAGGATTATGACCGTGCTGTAATATTAGGTACGCGCACGTATGGAAAGGGATTGGTGCAGACTACCATGGATTTGCCTTATAACGGACAGGTGAAACTCACTACTGCTAAATATTTCATTCCTAGCGGTCGATGCGTTCAGGCACTCAACTATAAGCACGATAAGGGCGGTTATGTGGAGGATGTTCCCGACTCTCTTACCAAGGTGTTCTATACCGCAGGTGGCAGAGAAGTGAGAGATGGAGGTGGTGTGAAGCCGGATGTAGAAGTAAAGCCTGATTCTTTGCCAAACATTGCCTTCTATCTGGCTGGTGCCCGCGACAGTAATGAGGTGATGCTTAATTATGAGGTTGATTATATCGCCAAGCATCCTGCTATTGCTCCTGCGAAGGAATTCTCGCTGACCGATGCCGACTATGATGAATTCAAGACACGCGTATTGAAGGCTAACTTCCAGTACGACCGTGAAACAGAAAAGTATCTCAAGGATTTGGAAAAACTCGCTAAGTTTGAAGGCTACTACGATGATGCCAAGGCAGAGTTTGAGGCTTTGAAGAAAAAGCTGAGCCATAATGTGGCAAAGGATCTGGATTATAACAAGGATTACATCAAGCATCTGTTGGAAAATGACATCGTTTCTGCCTATTATTTCCAGCGCGGTGCCATCCAGAATTCCATGCGTTACGACAAGCAGATTAAGGAAGCAGTAAAATTGCTGAATTCTCCATCAGAATACGAAAAAATACTGCATCCTGTGAAGAAATAAGTACAAAAACGTGCACAATCGATTAAAAATGTGCACGTTGCGAATAAAAAGTTGCATTTTTTTTGGCTAATCACAAAAATATTTGTAATTTTGCAACGTTCAGTGGAATGAGGGGCTCACAAGAGTTCCTCATTTTATTTTAATAAGGTATATATGATTGATAAAAACGTCGTAAAAAAATTAGTTGAAGAATGGCTCCAAGATAAGGAATATTTCTTGGTAAGCATTGAAATCAGTCCCGACGATAGAATCGTTGTTGAGATTGACCATGCCGATGGAGTATGGATTGAGGATTGTGTTGCCTTGAGTAAGTATATTGAGGATCATTTGAACCGTGACGAGGAAGACTATGAGCTCGAAGTTGGCTCTGCAGGCTTGGGTCAACCGTTCAAAGTTCCGCAGCAGTATATCAATTTCATTGGCAAGGAGGTAGAGGTGCTTGATGCCGACGGCAAGAAGGTGAAGGGTATCTTGAAAGCTGTTGAAGGAAATGACTTCACAGTTGGCGTTGAAGAAAAGGTAAAGGTTGAAGGTAAAAAACGTCCGGTTAAGCAGGAGGTTGATCACGTTTACCAGATGGATAAAGTAAAATATACAAAATACATAATTAGTTTCAATTAAGTTATGGCTAAAAAAGAGCAAGAATTGACAGCGAGTATGGTTGATACATTCCGCGAGTTTAAAGAAACAAAGAATATCGACCGTACTACATTGGTAAGTGTATTGGAGGAGAGCTTCCGTAATGTACTTGCCAAGATTTTTGGTAGTGACGAAAACTTTGATGTCATCGTGAACCCTGACAAGGGTGACTTCGAAATTTATCGCAACCGTATAGTTGTTGCTGATGGCGAAGTTGAAGATGAAAATAAGGAAATTACACTTTCTGAGGCTCGTAAGATTGAGCCGGATTACGAGGTTGGTGAGGATGTAAGTGAGACGGTTGACTTCAATAAGTTTGGTCGTCGTGCCATCTTGACTCTTCGTCAGACTTTGGCTTCCAAGATTCTTGAGTTGGAGCATGATTCACTCTACAACAAATACAAGGATCGCGTAGGTCAGGTTATCTCTGGTGAGGTTTATCAGGTTTGGAAGCGCGAGGTTCTGATTGTAGATGATGAGAACAACGAGCTCATGTTGCCTAAGACTGAGCAGATTCCTGGTGATACGTACCGCAAGGGTGAGACTGTTCGTGCGGTCATCCTTCGTGTAGACAACGAGAACAATAATCCAAAGATTATCTTGAGCCGTACTGCTCCAATCTTCCTGCAGCGCCTGTTGGAGGCTGAGGTTCCTGAGATTGCAGACGGTCTGATTGCAATCCGCCGTATCGCCCGTCTTCCGGGAGAGCGTGCTAAGATTGCTGTTGAAACATTCGATGAGCGTATCGACCCGGTTGGCGCATGTGTAGGTGTTAAGGGTAGCCGCGTTCACGGTATCGTTCGCGAACTTTGCAACGAGAATCTCGATGTCATCAACTACTCAAGCAATACCAAACTCTTCATTCAGCGTGCGTTGGCTCCAGCCAAGGTTTCTTCAATCAATGTTGATGATGAGAACAAAAAAGCAGAGGTTTACTTGCAGCCTGAGGAAGTTAGTTTGGCTATCGGCCGTGGCGGTATGAACATCAAACTGGCTTCTATGCTTACAGAATATACCATCGACGTATTCCGTGAGGTAGACGAGAATGAGGCCGATGAGGATATCTACTTGGATGAGTTCTCTGATGAGATTGACCAGTGGGTTATCGATGCAATCAAGGGCATCGGTCTTGATACTGCCAAGCAGGTACTCAATGCACCTCGCAACTTGCTGATTGAGAAGGCCGACCTCGAAGAGGAGACCGTTGATCATGTACTCAGCGTGTTGCGCGCCGAATTCGAACAATAATTCCCTTGCCAGCGAGTGCTTGCAGGGAATCTAACTTTAAAAATAGGAGAATAAATAATTTATGAGCATCAGATTAAATAAAGCACTACGTGAATTAAATATAGGACTTCAGACGGCAGTTGAATTCCTAGAGAAAAGAAAAGACCTGGGAGATGTCAAGGCAGAACCGAGCTTCAAACTCACCGACCAGCAATACAAGGCATTGAATGATGCCTTCAGTCAGGACAGAGAGGTTCGTGATCAGGCTGAGAAACTCTTTACCAAAAAAGCAAAAGATAAGAAGCGTGCGCCAGAGCAGAAGGACAATCGCGCTGAAAGCTTGTTGGAGTCTAATGGACAGCAGCAGTATAAGCCGCTGGGAATGATTGACTTGGACAATATCGGTAAGAAGCCTGCTGCAGAGTCTGTTGCGGAAAAGCCTGAGACTGCTGCCGTCAGTCCTGAGCAGAAGAAAGACGCTCCTAAGGCTGAGCAAAAGAAGGAACAGAAGCCACAACAGGCTTCTCAGCATAAACAGCAAATGAAACAGGAAAATCATCAGAAATCACAGCAGTCAAACGCTCAGATGAATAAGCAGAATGCTCCTCAGGGAAAGAAAGAGCATCATTATGCTAAGAATGAAACTGCACAGCATTCTGCTGGCGCAGCAGACAACAGCGTGTTTACTCTCAAGAGTGAGAAGAAGTTTACTGCTAATGAGCCTAAGGTGTTGGGCAAGATAGATTTGTCTTCCCTCAACCAGAGCACTCGTCCTAAGAAGAAAACCAAGGAGGAGCGCCGCAAGGAACGTGAGGAGAAAATGGCTCAACAGCACAATGAGCGCAAAAAGCGTGTTCGTATCAACAAAGAACGTGTTGACATCAATGCCGAAGCTAAGAATAATGGCGGAGGTAATGGCAACAACGGCGGTAATAACAAGAAGAACAAAAACCGCAACAGAAATAATAACAATAATAATCGCGGCAACAACAACAACCGCGGTAACCAGCGCCAAATCGAGGTTGATGACGAGGCTGTAGCACGCCAGGTTAAGGAGACTCTTGCACGTTTGACCAGCAAGAGTCAGAACAAGAAGGGTGCTAAGTACCGTAAGGAGAAGCGTGAGGCTGTTCAGGAGAAGTTGCAGGATCAGGCTCGTCAGGAGCAGAAGGAAAGCAAGACCCTGAAACTTACTGAGTTCGTTACCGTTAGCGAGTTGGCTACGATGATGGATATCAGCGTTACTCAGGTTATCTCTACGCTGATGGGCGTAGGTATCATGGTTTCTATCAACCAGCGCCTGGATGCAGAGACCATCAACATGGTAGCTGAGGAGTTCGGTTTCAAGACCGAATACGTGAGTGCCGAGGTTCAGGAGGCCGTGAGCGAGGAAGAGGATGATGAGAACGACTTGGTTCCACGTGCTCCAATCGTAACCGTCATGGGTCACGTAGACCACGGTAAGACCTCTTTGCTCGACTATATTCGCAATACCAATGTGATTGCCGGTGAGGCAGGTGGTATTACCCAGCATATCGGTGCATACAGTGTTACGCTGAACAGTGGCCGCAAGGTTACCTTCCTGGATACTCCAGGTCACGAGGCGTTTACCGCCATGCGTGCCCGTGGTGCCCAGGCTACCGATATCGCCATCATCATTATCGCAGCCGATGACTCTGTGATGCCTACTACCAAGGAGGCTATCGCTCATGCCCAGGCTGCCGGTGTGCCTATGGTATTCGCAATCAACAAGATTGATAAGCCAGGTGCTAACCCAGACCGTATCCGTGAGGACTTGGCTAATATGAACCTGCTCGTTGAGGAGTGGGGTGGTAAGTATCAGTGCCAGGAAATCAGTGCCAAGAAGGGTATCGGTGTTCACGATTTGCTCGACAAAGTGCTCCTCGAGGCTGACATGCTCGACTTGAAGGCTAACCCTAACCGTCGTGCAACAGGTACCATCATCGAGTCTTCTCTCGACAAGGGTCGTGGATATGTTTCTACCGTATTGGTTGCCAACGGTACCTTGAAGGTAGGCGACATCGTACTCGCCGGTACTTCTTGGGGTCGTGTGAAGGCGATGTTCAATGAGCGTAATGCCAACATCAAGTCAGCAGCTCCTGCTGAGCCAGCTATCATCCTCGGTTTGAATGGTGCGCCTACTGCAGGTGACCAGTTCCACGTAATCGAGACAGAGCAGGAGGCTCGCGAAATCGCCAACAAGCGTGAGCAGTTGCAGCGTGAGCAGGGCTTGCGTACTCAGAAGCGCTTGACCCTGGGTGATATCTCTCACCGTATCGCACGTGGTGAGTTCCATGAGTTGAACGTCATCGTGAAGGGTGATACCGATGGTTCTGTTGAGGCTTTGAGCGACTCATTCATCAAGCTTTCTACCGAGAAGGTTCAGGTGAACGTGGTGAACAAGGCTGTGGGTCAGATTTCAGAGAACGACGTGATGCTGGCATCTGCTTCAGATGCAGTCATCGTTGGTTTCCAGGTTCGTCCATCTGCCGATGCTCGTAAGGCTGCCGACCGTGAGGGTGTTGAAATCAACACATACTCTATCATCTACGATGCTATCGACGATATCAAGAGTGCGATGGTTGGTATGCTCGACAAGGTGAAGAAGGAAATCGTTACCGGTCAGGTTGAGGTTAAGCAGACCTTCAAGATTTCTAAGGTGGGTACTATTGCCGGTTGTCTCGTTACCGAGGGTAAGGTACACGCTAAGGATAAGGCTCGCGTCATCCGTGACGGTATCGTGATACGTACTGCAGAAATCGATGCCTTGAAGCGTTACAAGGACGATGTTAAGGAGGTGGTTACCGGTATGGAATGCGGTTTGAGCCTCGTCAACTACAACGATATCCAGGAGGGCGACGTTATCGAGACCTTCACTGAGATCGAGGTAGAGCAGAAGCTTTAATAAAGTGAAGAGTGAAGAACGAAAAGCGAAGAATTCATTTGTTTTTCGCTCTATCATATATATAATAAGGTAGGGATGAGTCCTCAGCGGCTTATCCCTATTTAGGGTTAAAATAACGAACGGTTATTCTAAATAACAATGGCAGAAATAGAGAAAGAACAGAATCAGGTTGTCAAGGATGTGATAGACCAGAAATACGAGTATGGTTTTACCACCGATGTACATACTGAAATCATAGAAAAGGGTCTCAACGAGGATGTTGTGCGCCTGATCTCGCAGAAGAAGGGAGAGCCAGACTGGATGCTCGAATTTCGTCTGAAAGCCTACAATTACTGGAAGACGCTCAAGGAGCCAAAGTGGGGACACGTTCACGTGCCACCTATTGACTACCAGGAGATTTCATACTATGCCGACCCTTTGGCAAAGAAGCCAAAAAACCAGGAGATTGATCCTGAGTTGGAGAAAACATTCGACAAACTCGGTATTCCTCTGGAGGAGCGTCTGGCTTTGAGCGGTACCGCTGTAGATGCCATCATGGACTCTGTGTCGGTGAAGACTACCTTCAAGGAGAAACTCCGTGAGAAGGGCGTCATCTTCTGCAGTATTGGTGAGGCTGTGAAGGAGCATCCGGATCTGGTAAGAGAGTATCTGGGAACCGTGGTTCCTTATCGTGATAACTTTTATGCAGCCTTGAACAGTTGCGTATTCAGTGATGGCTCATTCGTTTATATTCCTAAGGGCGTCCGCTGCCCGATGGAGTTGAGCAGTTACTTCCGCATCAATGCCCGTAACACCGGTCAGTTTGAGCGTACATTGATCATCGCCGATGATGGTGCCTACGTTTCTTACCTGGAGGGATGTACAGCGCCAATGCGTGATGAGAACCAGCTCCATGCGGCTATCGTAGAGATTATCGTCAAGGATAATGCTGAGGTGAAATACTCTACCGTTCAGAACTGGTATCCTGGTGATGAGCATGGTAAGGGTGGTGTGCTGAACCTGGTAACCAAGCGAGGCGACTTGCGCGGTGTGAACTCTAAGTTGAGCTGGACTCAGGTAGAGACGGGTTCTGCGATTACCTGGAAGTATCCTTCCTGTATCTTGCGTGGCGACAACTCTGTAGCTGAGTTCTACAGCGTAGCTGTTACCAACAACTATCAGGAGGCTGATACCGGTACCAAGATGATTCACATGGGTAAGAACACCAAGAGTACCATCATCTCGAAGGGTATCTCGGCAGGTCATAGCCAGAACTCCTATCGTGGTCTGGTTCGTGCCACATCCAATGCCGATAATGCGCGCAACTACAGTTCCTGCGACTCCTTGTTGCTGGGCAGCGATTGTGGAGCGCATACCTTCCCATATATGGATGCCCATAACGACACAGCCGTGTTCGAGCATGAGGCAACTACCTCGAAGATTTCAGAAGACCAGCTCTTCTATTGCAATCAGCGAGGTATTCCTACCGAGGAGGCTGTCGGCTTGATCGTAAACGGTTATGCCAAGGATGTGCTCAACAAGTTGCCTATGGAGTTTGCCGTTGAGGCACAGAAACTCCTGAGTGTTTCACTCGAAGGAACCGTAGGATAGTTATCATAATTCTCGATGAAATCGATAAAAATTGACTAAAATTATGTTAGAGGTAAAGAATCTGCATGCTACTATTGCAGGCAAAGAAATATTGAAAGGTATCAACCTGACCATCAACGATGGTGAGATACATGCTATCATGGGACCTAACGGTTCCGGTAAGTCAACCTTGAGCGCTGTGCTCACGGGTAACCCTCTCTATACCGTAACCGAGGGCGAGGCTATCTTCAACGGCAAGAACCTTCTGGATATGAAGCCAGAGGACCGTGCTCGTGAAGGCTTGTTCCTCTCTTTCCAGTATCCGGTGGAGATTCCTGGTGTATCCATGACCAACTTCATGCGTGCGGCTATCAATGCCAAGCGTGAGTATCAGGGGTTGGAACCATTGAATACAAGCGAATTCATGAAGCTGATGCGTGAGAAGCGCGAGTTGGTGGAATTGGACAGCAAGTTGGCTCGCCGTTCAGTAAACGAAGGTTTCTCGGGTGGTGAGAAGAAGCGCAACGAGATTTTCCAGATGGCTATGCTGGAGCCAAAGCTCTCTATCCTCGATGAAACCGACTCTGGTCTCGATGTGGATGCGATGCGTATTGTAGCAGATGGTGTGAACAAGATGCATACCGACAAGACATCTGCCATCGTCATCACTCACTACGAGCGTCTGCTCGATATGATTAAGCCAAGTGTGGTTCACGTACTCTATAAGGGTAGAATCGTGAAGACTGCCGGTCCTGAACTTGCCAAGGAGATTGAGGCTCGTGGCTACGACTGGATCAAGGCTGAAGTAGATGAGAAATAATTAGGAGGATGGCTATGCTTTCAGAAAAACAATATTTAGACTTGTATCAGTCTTCTTCGAGAATAATCAAGAAGAACAGTGCTGAGGTACTCAATGCGGTGCGCGATGCTGCGTTTGAGGACTTCCGTCGCCTGGGCTTTCCTTCCCGAAAGGTAGAAAGATACAAGTACACAGATATGAGCGCCATCTTCGAGCCAGACTATGGCTTGAACTTGAACCGTCTGGAAATTCCGGTAGATCCATATCAGGCTTTCCGCTGCGATGTGCCTAACCTGAGCACTTCGCTCTACTTCGTGGTGAACGATGCTTTCTATTGCAAGGCATTGCCAAAGGTAGAGTTGCCAGAGGGTGTTATCGTGGACTCTTTGAACAAGATTGCTGCAGAAAACCCTGAATTCATCGGGAGATACTACGCTAAGATTGCCAAAACCGACGAAGATGGCATCACGGCATTGAATACATTCCTGGCACAGGATGGCTTGCTGATTTATGTTCCAAAGAATGTAAAGGTAGAGCGAACTATTCAGGTCATCAATATTCTCCGTTCGGATGTTGATTTGATGGTAAACCGACGTGTTCTCATCGTCATGGAACAGGGTGCTGAGGCTAAGTTCCTCTTCTGCGACCATGCAGCCGATGACAAGAACTTCCTCGCTACTCAGGTAATCGAGGCTTATGTTGGCGAGAATGCCAGTCTCGACCTCTATTGCCTGGAGGAGACTCATTACAAGAACCGCCGTGTCAGCAACGTTTATATCGAGCAGCAGGCAAACAGCCGCGTGAACCATAACGTCATCACGCTTCATAACGGTATTACCCGCAACCGTCTTGACCTCATATTCAAGGGCGAGGGAGCTGAGTGTTTCTGCAATGGTTGTGTGATTGCCGACAAGAACCAGGTGGTTGATAACAATACGCTTATCGATCATCAGGTGGGTCATTGTACCAGCAACGAGCTTTATAAGTATGTACTCGATGGTGAGGCACGTGGTGCTTTTGCCGGTAGAGTGTTGGTTCGTCATGGTGCCCAGAAGACTATTTCTCAGGAAACCAACCAGAACCTCTGTGCAACGAAGACAGCCCGTATGTTCACCCAGCCGATGCTGGAGATTTATGCCGATGATGTGAAGTGTGCGCACGGAAGTACTGTAGGTCAGCTCAACGATGCCGCCCTGTTCTATATGCAGCAGCGTGGTGTGAGCCGCGAGGAGGCTAAGTTGCTCCTTCAGTTTGCATTTGTCAACGAAGTCATCGACAAGATGGAGCTGGAGCCATTGCGTGATCGCCTGCATCATCTCGTAGAGAAGCGGTTCCGTGGTGAACTCAATAAGTGTGAGGGCTGCAAGCTTTGCAAGTAGATAATATCCTTTTAAAGGAGTTAAGTTCTTAAAAATATGTATGATATCAATCAAGTAAGAGCAGATTTCCCGATTTTATCGAGAAAGGTCTATGATAAGCCATTGGTGTATCTGGATAATGCGGCAACCACGCAGAAGCCTTTGTGCGTGCTCGATGCCATGCGCAACGAGTATCTCAATGTAAATGCCAATGTGCATCGTGGCGTTCACTATCTCTCTCAGCAGGCTACCGACCTTCATGAGGCAGCCCGCGAAACCGTGCGCAAGTTTATCAATGCGCCTAAGGTTGAGGAAGTCATCTTTACCCGTGGTACTACAGAGAGTCTGAATCTCGTGGTTTCATCGTTCTGCGATGCCTTTATGAGCGAGGGCGACGAGGTGATTATCTCTACCATGGAGCATCACTCCAATATTGTGCCTTGGCAGTTGCAGGCTGCCAAGAAGGGAATCGCCATCCGAGTAATCCCTATCAACGATAAAGGTGAGATAAACCTCGATGAATTCGCCAATTTATTTACCGAACGCACCAAAATCGTGAGCATTGCCCAGGTGAGCAACGTGCTCGGTACGGTGAATCCGGTAAAAGAGATGATTAAGATAGCTCATGAGCATGATGTACCTGTCATGGTGGATGGCGCTCAGAGTACTCCTCACTTCGCAGTGGATGTACAGGATATGGATTGCGATTTCTTCGCTTTCAGCGGACATAAGATTTATGGTCCTACCGGTATCGGTGTGCTTTACGGCAAGGAGAAATGGCTCGACAAGTTGCCTCCTTATCAGGGCGGTGGCGAAATGATTGAGAGTGTAAGTTTCGAAAAGACTACTTTCGAGAAGTTGCCTTTCAAGTTCGAGGCTGGTACTCCTGATTATGTAGCTACCCACGGTCTGGCAAAAGCCATCGATTATGTTTCTGCGCTCGGCATGGATAACATTGCCAAGCACGAGCAGGAACTCACCCGCTACTGTATGGAGCAGATGCGAACTATCGATGGAATCAGACTTTTTGGTGAACAGGAGGGCAAAGATGCCGTTGTCAGCTTCTTGGTTGGTGATATTCATCACATGGATATGGGCACCTTGCTCGACCGTCTGGGCATCGCTGTACGTACCGGTCATCACTGCGCTCAGCCTTTGATGGACCGCTATGGTATTCTCGGTACCGTTCGTGCCAGCTTTGCCCTATATAATACAAAGGAAGAAATAGATGCGCTTGTAGCGGGCGTAAAACGAGTGGCTATGATGTTCTAAGGAAAAATCATTTAAGCCGCATACTGCGCACGTAAAAGCCTTATTTAGCCAACTGGCGAGCGAAAGACAACCTACTGGCAAGCAAAGAACAGCCAACTGGCGCTACTGCGGACAGTTGGCTGTTTGCGTTTGGCAGTTATCAGAAAGTTGAGGTTGGAATGCCCAAATACTCTTCACTCTTCACCCATTTGTCGTAACGTATTGTTATACTGATACTTACGCGCTGAAGAGACGCTCTGACTCTTCACCCTCTCTTCACCCTCTCTTCACCGCCTGGTGCTATGAGGGTGAAGAGTAGGTGAAGAGTGGGTGAAGAGTTGGTGAAGAGTTGAAATGCTCTTATCTTTGTAACTACCCTATAATTAGGCGGTTACAAAATAGAGGTGAAGAGTGAAGAGATAAACGTAAAATTCATCATAATTATGTTAGAAAGTCATTATTATAAGGATATGGTAGAGGCTGGTTGCGATGAGGCTGGCAGAGGATGTCTGGCAGGCAGCGTATATGCAGCAGCCGTTATCCTTCCGCCCGGTTATCAGAATGCCGAATTGAACGACAGTAAGAAGCTCACAGATAAGAAGCGCAAGGCGCTCCGCGAGCAGATAGAGCGAGATGCTGTAGCTTGGGCTGTGGGCATTGTTACTCCCGAAGAAATCGATAAAATCAATATCCTCAACGCCAGTTTTCTGGCTATGCACCGTGCCCTGGACCAGCTCAAGGTTCGTCCGGAGGCAGTTATCGTGGATGGTAACCGCTTCAAACCCTACAAGGATTTGCCTTATACAACCATCGTAAAGGGTGACGGCAAGTATCTGTCTATTGCAGCTGCCAGCATCCTTGCCAAGACCTATCGTGATGATTACATGGATGCGCTGGCAGAAGAATATCCGCAGTACGACTGGAAAAGCAACAAGGGTTATCCTACCAAGAAGCATCGTGCTGCCATCAGGGAATTTGGTGTTACCCCATATCATCGCATGAGTTACAATCTTCTAGGCACAGGTGAACTCTCACTTGATTTTAAAGACTAGGCATCATAGCTGTAGTGCTATGATTTCCATATAAAAAAGCCGCTCAACAGATTTGCCTGTTGAGCGGCTTTTAATTTTGATTAGAAGTCGAGAGTGATACCCTTTTCATCAATCTTCTTGTATGTCTTGTCGTTGACAGTCACATTCTTCGAGTTCTTAGCATCGAAGGTGTGGGTCTTTGCACTTACCTTGATGTTTTCGAGCTTCACGCCGTCAGTACGGTTGATGACGATACCATACTCAGCATTGTTTACCTCCATATCCTTGATGTGGATGTTGCTTACCGGCATCTCAGGGAGACCGTTGAAGTAAGCTGCACGACGGGCTGTGCGGCAGATGACATGGTTGATGTCGATATTGCGGAAGCAAGGTGTTGTCTCGTCTACCTTGAACTTCTGTACCTTCTGGCTCTTAGGCTCATCGCCATCGTTGAGAACCTCAACGGCAGACTTGCCACCGTAGTAAAGGTCGAAGGTGATGACATCTGTCTGAATATCAAACATTGACATGTTGTCGATGTAGATATTCTCTACTACGCCACCACGACCGCGGGTACTCTTGAAACGGAGACCTACATCGGTGCCGAGGAACTGGCAGTCGCTCACCTTGATATTCTTTACGCCACCGCTCATCTCACTGCCAACAACGAAACCGCCGTGCCCCTTGAATACGGTACAGCCGTTTACGATGACATTCTCGCAAGGAATGCCGCGCTTTCTTCCGTCAGCATCCTTACCGCTCTTGATACAGATACCGTCATCGCCTACATCGAAAGTAGAGTTGACGATAAGTGCATTCTTGCAGCTCTCCAGGTCAAGACCATCACCATTCTGAGCGTAAGAAGGGTTGCGGACCAATACATCTTCTATAAGAACGTTCTCGCACATCAGCGGATGGATGTTCCATGCAGGTGAATTCTGGAAGATAACACCATTGAGCCAAACGTTCTTGCAGCTTACGAGACTGATCATTACAGGGCGGAGGAAACGCTTGATCTCGTTCCATTCTTCTTCTGAAGCTGGAGTTTTAGGCACATTCATGTTGGCACTGTTGTCTGCCTTCAATGCACCTTCTGATGGGAACCAGTAGTCGGCTCTCTTGAATGCACCGCCACGTGAAGTAATCTGCTTCCACTGGGCATCGGTAACCTTCTGCTTCTTCAATGGGCGCCAGTATTCTCCGTTTCCGTCAATGCAACCCTGACCGGTAATTGCCACGTTGGTAAGATGATGACCAGAGATAGGTGACTGGCAGCGGCGTGTATCCAAACCCTCAAACGATGTTTCTATAAAAGGGTAGAGGGCATCATCTGGTGAGAAAAGGATGACTGCACCTTTTTCGAGATGCAGGTTGATATTGCTCTTCAATACGATAGGACCTGTGAACCATACGCCCTGTGGAACGATGAGTTTGCCACCGCCTTTCTGTGTCAGCGCATCGATAGCCTTGGCAAAGGCTGTGGTACAGAGAGAAGAGCCATCTCCAATAGCGCCAAAGTCCTTGAGGTTTACCTCATTGGCTGGGAATTGCGGACGGGTCACCTTCTCCATCTGGAATGGTAGATTCTCGTAAAGAGCATCATACTTCTTGATGTCGGTTGCCTGGGCACTTAGCGCCAACAAGCAAGCACATACCATGCTAAAAAATTTCTTCATCTATTTTTTCGGTTTGTTGGGTTATTATATATAAGCTATTTCTTCTGCAAAGATAAATATTATCTTTTGAAGAGCCAAAAATAGTAAGGCTTATTCTAAATAAATCGTTGTAAACGTTTTCGTGAAGTGGGGGATATGATAAGATATAAGCGGATATATAATGATGTTATAAGTGCATATATACTAAGGTATATAAACGAAAAATGGAGAGAAGTAAAACTTCTCTCCATCTTGGTACCCAGACCCGGGATCGAACCGGGATGGATTGCTCCACTGGTGTTTGAGACCAGCGCGTCTACCGATTCCGCCATCTGGGCAAATACCACCTTGCTTATTTGCGGTTGCAAAGGTACTAATAATTTTTGAACTGACAAACTTTTTGGTGACTTTTTTTTCTAAAAATGCATTTTTAATGCAGAAACATTAAATTTTTGTTGTTTTTATAGTCCACTTTATTAAATTTCAAGAAAATCTTTGGCACTTTCACGGATAATCACTAACTTTACAGATGAATTTTGAAAACCAACAAAATATTAGACTCAAGATATGAAGAGTAACGGAAATAATTATTGTGTGATATTGGCGGGAGGTAAGGGCCGCAGACTCTGGCCTTGCAGCCGCAGCAACTATCCGAAGCAGTTTGTCGACTTCTTTGGAGTGGGGCGCACCCAGCTTCAGCAAACCTTTGACCGTATGGCAAAGATCGTGCCTGCTGACCATATATTTATCAATACAAATGAAGAATATGTTCAACTGGTAAAGGAACAGTTGCCTGAGGTTCCTGCAGAACGGATATTGGCGGAACCTATTTATCGCAATACGGCACCTAGCATGGCATGGGCCAATCATCGTATCTCGATGCTCAATCCTGATGCCTGCATCATCGCAACTCCTTCGGATCAGGCTATCTTCAATGAAGATGCTTTCCGGGAGAACGTATTGGAAGGTCTGGCTTTTGTGGCTGAACATGACCGTTTCCTGACGATGGGTGTGAAACCAACCCGTCCTGAACCTGGATATGGATATATTCAGATGGGTGAAGCTATCGGCAACGGATTGTACAAGGTGCAGTCGTTTACAGAGAAACCGGAAAGAGAGTTTGCCAAGATTTTTGTAGAGAGTGGAGAGTTCTATTGGAATACGGGTTTATTCCTTTCTAATGTGAAGTATCTGCGTGAGTGTTTTTGCAAGATTCTGCCCCCTGTACTCCGTGATTACGATAAACAGTATCCCGAATTCAGTGTGGAGACAGAGAATGCATACATGAAAGAGAGCTTCTCTTCTTATCCTAATATATCAGTAGATTTCGGAGTGCTTGACAAACCTAGCAATGTCTATATGATGAAGTGTGACTTCGGCTGGGCTGATTTGGGTACCTGGCACAGTATCTACGAGGCGATGCAGAAGAGCAGCGATGACAACGTGGTTATTGATAGCGATGTGATGATGGAGAATTGTCACAACAATGTAATCAAGTTGCCTAAAGGAAAGTTGGCTGTATTGAACGGACTGGATGGTTTCATAGTAGCCGAGAATGACAATGTATTGTTGATATGCAAGAAAGAAGATTCTTCTGCCCTGGTGCGTAAATATGTAAACGAGGTGCAGATGAAGAAAGGCGATGAGTTCGTCTAAGCAAGAGCTTATGAAATAAAGATATAAAAAGAGTTGCGAAGCATATTCGCAGCTCTTTTTCTGTTTGAAACTTCTTGTATTTAAAGTTTCTTGAATTCTGTATAAATCTTATCAGCAATTTCCTTGAACTCTTCCTCTGTGAGTTTGAGGTGCTCCTTGCGGAAGTTTACATCAGCTTCGCTGTTCATTGGGATGAGGTGGATATGGGCATGAGGAACCTCCAGACCCAAAACAACCTGTGCCACTTTCTTGCATGGGAAGGCTGCCTTGATAGCCTTGGCTACCTTCTTGGCGAAAACCTCAAACTCAGCCAGGTCTTCGTCTTCCATATCGAAGATGTAATCCACCTCCTTGCGGGGAATTACCAGAGTATGACCTTTGCCGATAGGGCTAATGTCGAGGAAAGCATAGAACTTGTCGCTTTCTGCACACTTGTAGCTAGGAATCTCTCCTGCTGCAATCTTTGAAAAAATGCTTGCCATAATCGCTAATCAATTTATAATTAATAATTTATAATTTACAATACATATTATCTTATTCTCTTTTTGATGTCGTTGCATCGGCTACTTTCATTTTCTATAGAGTATATCGGGTAGGCTTACATATAACATAAAAGGAACCGTCATACGGGCATTGCTGCCGATATGATAGTTCCTTTTATTCCGTTTTATTCAAATGAAATCTTGTCGATGCGAAGGTTGATGGTGCCGCGAGGAATCTTGATTTCTGCAACCTCACCTACCTTCTTGTTGAGCAATCCCTGTGCGATAGGAGTCTTGATGGAAATCTTTCCTTCCTTCAAGTTTGCCTCGCTCTCGCTCACGATGGTATAAGTCATCTTTGCCTTGTTAGCCATGTTGGTCATCTCTACCTTCGACATAATCTGCACGCTGTCGGTGCTGAGCTGCTTGGTATCGATAATCTTGGCCTCGGCAATGGTGAGCTTCAGGCGATTGATCTTATCTTCCAGATGAGCCTGTGCCTCTTTAGCGGCATCATACTCAGAATTCTCACTTAAATCACCCTTGTCGCGGGCTTCAGCAATTGCGGCTGATGCCTTAGGGCGCTCTACAGATACGAGCTGTTTCAGCTCAGCTACGAGTTTGTCGTAGCCTTCTTGTGACATGTAAGCCATAATTTTCTTGTTGTTTTAATGTTATTAATAATCGGTTGGCAAGTAGCATAAAAAATAAAGAATTCCAGTGCCAGTGAAGCACCGGAATCCTATATCTGTATTTATGTCTCTTGTTTATCCTTTTGTGTATAATTCGAATGCAAAGATAGGACTTTATTTTCGTATCACCAAACTTTTTGGGGGAAATTTTAAAAATATCCTCCTTTTTCCTTCACATAGTTCATTAATTCGCTAAAAATCTGATTATTGCGCAATATCTCCGGGTTGCCTGTCATAATCATCTGCTTTCGGGCACGGGTGATGGCTACGTTCAGCTTGCGGTCGATGATGGCGCCGTCTTCTACGAAACTGTTGCCGGCAAGGAAGTCGAGCTGCCAGATGTTCTGGATGGTGAAACTGTAGATGATGACATCTCGCTGGCTGCCCTGGTACCGCTCTACGGTATCGATACTGATTTTCTCCAGTTCCGGAATGCCGAGCTTTTCGATGCCTTTGCGCACCATGGCTATCTGGTTGCGGTAAGGAACGATGACGCCTACCGTCTTCTTGGCATCGAAACGTTCTCTATAGAAGCGGTGGATGCGGCGAAGCAGATCTACCACGATTGCTGCCTCGTTGGCATTGATCTTATCGGATACATTCGGTTCCTTGCAGAATTTGGATGGGAGGAATATCATGCGGTGCTCCTTCAGCAGGTCGTCGAGCGCATCTTCTGATGGAAGGGTGTATGACAGTTCTGTCTCCAACTGGTGTGGACATGGCACGGGTTCCAGTTTCTCCCGACGGTAGAACATCCGGTTAGGAAACTCTGCAATCTCGGGATGCATTCTTCCCTGGCGGCGCAGAATGCCGATGAATTCGCTGCGCTCTTCGTGATCTTCCCAATGAATCAGACGTTCGAAGAGGGAATTGCGGCAGTTGGTAAGACAGATGTCCTGCAGGATGCTCATGTCGATGATGCCACCTTTCCGACTGTCGTTGATGGTAGGAATGCCTGAATCCTGCTCGCTCTGCTGCACCACGGCTGGCAACTGCTTGTAGTCGCCAATGAGGATGAACTTATCTACTGCTGATAAGAGACCGATGAGATTAGGCTCCAGTATCTGGCTCGACTCGTCGATGATGGCAAGCTTGAAGTGCTTCAGCGAGAAGATGAACGGCTTGGAGGTCATCATCGAAGTGGTGCCCACGATTACACGCGTACCTATTATATATTGTTTGATGGCTTCGAGTTTCGGACAGTCGCTGATGGCTTTCTCTATCAGATAAGGGCGGAACCGCTCGTCGCAGGAGTACTCGCTGCCGAGGCGAAGGAATGGAATGCCCGAATCTACCAGCATCTCGCAGATTTCATCCACGGCACGGTTGGTATAACTCATCAGGAGGATGGAGGATGCAGGCTGCTGAGCCGTCTTGCCTCCCGAGGCGATGCTTTCTGCTGTCGGCATTCCCGTTCCATCGTTCAATGCTTCTTCTACCATAAACTTCAGGGCACGGCTGGTCTTTCCTGTTCCCGGAGGTCCCACGAGCAGGAAGTAATCCTGTGCCTGCTTGGCACGGAGAATGATGTCGTCCAGTACATCATCGTAATGTCTGGTCAATGACAGCGAGGCATCTCTTTGCGGAGCACGCTGTCCCAGCAGCAGGTCGCGTTTCTCCTTGGGTGCACAGATAAACTGGTGCAGGTTACGTATGCTTCCGCCTGTCGATGCATCGCTCGTTCCATGTTCTATGGCGTAAGGCAGATTCATCTCGAAGATATCGGCATTCTGCTGTCCGTCGGTGAGATGCACCACAATCTCATCGCTGTGAATCTCCTGCAGTACACCTTTATATAATATAGCCTTTCTTACGTCGGGTTCTTCCTTCAGCTTGTAGGTATAGAGATATACCATGTCGCCGATACGGAAGTTGGGCAGGAAGTCCTTTCCCTGGTCGGGCACGCTCAGGGTGATGGTATCATATCCGCTTCCTGCGCTGCTCTGTTCCTTTCGGATGATGTGCAGGTCGGTATAGATATTGCCGGCATCTTTCTTTTCGGCGAGTGGCATGGTCCAGAGGTCGGAACTTGATGTGTTGGTGCCTTCCTGTGCGCCCACCTTGCTGATCATCTGTTCCCGCAACACGAAGGTCATCATGCGGCAGAAGTAAGCCTCTTCTATTGGGGAGAGGTTGTGGAGCGGACTGGTGATGGCTTCTATCTGCGGCTTCAGATACTTGTTGTAGAAGAAGTCCTGGGTGCCTGCTACATTGAGCACATCGGGTGTAAACTCGTTGAGTGCGTGTTCAAAACCTTCCTTGGCTATTTCGAAAGAAGCGGCTACCAGCTGGTTGCGGTAAGTGATGGCTTCCTGGAAGAGCTTGTGGTAATACGCTACTACCATCAGTCCGTCTTGCGGCTGATACTTGGAGTAGAGCAGACGGATATTCACGCGGTCGTTGCTCAGCTTGAAGTTGTGCTGCAATACGCCATAGTAGAGCAGCAGCTGTACATAGTGGGGCTCCAGCTGATAACTGTGATAACCCGGATCTACCTGATGGGTTTCGATATTCATGTTGCGTCCCGATTTCTGCTCCACCAGCAGTTTGCAGTCGGTGGTCATCAGGTCTACACGTCCCTGTATGCCGAGTGCTTCGCAGACGAACGAAGGTTCGAGGATGGCTTTCTTCCTGTCGTAAAGACTTTCGCCACGGAAGGCTGACATCTGTGCCTGTGATGCGGTGCGGGGAAAGAGAATATCCACTACCTGCTGCAGATTGAATGCCTGCTGGTTGGCATCGGTATAGAATTTCTTGGCATCAAACCAGGGACAGGTACAGAACTCCAGTGCTTTCTCCCTGAAATTCGTCTTTATGGTTTCGTTCATTTGGTATTTGCCGTTTGTATTGATGATGTCATCCAGCGCTGCACCGGCAAAGTTACCGAGCAGGGTAGCCTGGGTGTTGGCGCGGGGCTTCATCTGGTTCAGCAGATAGAGCAGGGGATGATGACCGAAAGCCGTAAAGCAGGTGGCAATGCTACTGATATCTACCAGATAATCGGGTTCTACCACGATGAGTCGGGGAGTGATGACGGGCTGTTTCACCTGACAGTCGAGCAGGTTGAGCTGCATACCTTCCTTCAGGATATCCCAGAGATAGGTATGGTCGATATGGTTCTCTTCATCTTTCAGTTGAACGAGATATTCCTCTTCGTCAGCATCCTGGTCAATATCCACGCGGATGAAATCGCTGTCCCAGTTCTTCACGATGCAGCGGATGCGGCGGTTGTTGATTTCCAGTCCTTTCTGATAAGGGCGGTTGGTATGGGGAATGAGCACGTTCAGCTCGTGGGGAACATCCACTCCGAATACGGCAGAGATGAAGATGGCTAGGGCACGTGCATCATATTTCAAATCTTCGCTTGAGAGCGGTTCCTGCGAATTACTGTGCCGGCGCATGGTCTGGATGGCAATCTTGTCTGCCACCTTGATGCCGTGAGCCTTACAGAGATAATCTACCTGGGAGAAAAGGTTACCGAAAGCCTGTTTCGTTTCCTTTACTCCTTCGTGGCAGCAGAGGATGAGCGTATCGTGCATCATCTTGTTGCGTGTCTTCGGCTCCAGTTCGGGGAGTATCAAAAGTTCTCTTACCCTAAGGAAGAGTTCTGCGGCGCTGATATTGTTTTGATTCATAGGCTACAAAGTTACGAAAATTATAACTACTCTTATAATAAAGGTATTTATAATTATTGATAATTAACTGTTGAACAGGAATGCGTATTTAAGGAAATTTAGGGCGTTCGTGCAAAAAATGTAGTAAAGTGTCGGATATTCGTGCGAAAAAGTGTATCTTTGCAGCAAAAGTACTAAAAAATAATGCATGAAATGCTTGCCGTATCATTTCTTTTTTGTATATTTGTAGCCCCCAATTGAAAGAAGGGGTATTATTAATCTAAAAATATTAAATAATGACAAAGGAAGAATTGATGCATAGAGCCATTGAGCTCTCAAAGAATAGCGTGAAGACGGGGGGCGGACCTTTTGGTGCTGTGATTGCCAAGGACGGTATTATCATCGCTGAGGCTTCCAACAGTGTAACCATCGACCTCGACCCTACGGCTCATGCCGAAGTGAACTGTATCCGACAGGCTACCCGCAAGCTGAAGACCTTCAATCTGGAAGGTTGCGAGATCTATACCTCCTGCGAGCCTTGCCCGATGTGCCTGGGTGCCATCTATTGGGCACATCTCGACCGTATCTATTATGCCAACGACCGGAAGGATGCGGCAAAGATAGGTTTCGATGATGAGTTTATCTACGAGGAGATAGACCGCAAGATAGAAGACCGCCACAAGCCGATGATTGCCCTGATGCGCGATGAGGCGCTCGGTGCTTTCCGCATGTGGGAGGAAAATGCGGAAAAGACGGAGTATTAATTAATAAGATAAAAAGGGAAGGTTGCACGGAATATGAACAGCAGCCTTCCTTTTTTCGTAGATTCTTCTTGTATTCTATCATGCGGGATAGAGAAAAATGGAGAAAAGGAACGATTTCTCAGATTTTCTTTGTAATTTTGTCGCCAAATTCAGAAAAGACCCTGAATTGATGGATAATGGAATTTCTCTAATTATTATGACGACAATGGAACAGTCAATAGAAAATCTCTACAAATTAGACGGCAGAGTGCCCGTAGGTAAAGCACTCCCATTTGGTCTTCAGCATGTGCTGGCGATGTTCGTCAGCAATATTGCGCCAATCATGATTCTCGCTGGTGCGATAGGTCTGGACAGTTCGGTGAGCGCCGTGCTTATCCAGAACTGTATGGTCATCGCCGGTATCGGTACCTTGGTGCAGCTTTATCCGGTATGGCGTATCGGTTCTCGCCTTCCTATCGTGATGGGTATCTCCTTCACCTTCCTTTCGCTCGCCATCGCCATTGCCGGTGCTCATGGTATGGGTACTTTGATAGGCGCTGTCATCATTGGTGGTCTGGTAGAAGGAACACTCGGACTTTTCGCCAAGTATTGGATCAAGCTTATTCCGCCTGTAGTAGCCGCTACTGTGGTAACAGCCATCGGTTTCTCGCTCCTTCCTGTTGGTGCCAACTCTTTTGCGGGTGGTCTGGGTGCTGCTGATTTCGGTAGCATGAACAATTGGGTTGTGGGTTCTGTCACTTTGCTGGCTTGTCTGCTTTGTCAGATTTTCGCCAAGGGTTTCTTGCGTTCACTCTCTGTATTGGTAGGACTGCTGGTAGGTTATGTTCTGGCTCTGTTTATGGGAATGATAGATTTCAGTGGACTTTCTGGTCTCTCTATCGTAGCTTTGCCAAAGCTTCTTCCATTTACACCTGAGTTTAATATCGGTGCTATTCTCTCGGTGGTTGCAGTATATCTGGTTTCTGCCACAGAAACGATTGGTGATACTTCTGCGCTCTGCAACAGTGCGTTGAAGCGTGATCCTAAGACCAAGGAGATGGGCGCGGCAGTCTGCTGCGATGGTTTCGTCAGTTCGGTTTCTGGTCTTTTCGGTTGTACTCCTATCACTTCTTTCAGCCAGAATGTGGGTTTGGCAGCGATGTCGGGAGTGGTGAACCGCTTTACTATTGCCATGGGTGCCATTATCATGATTATCGGTGGTATCTTCCCAGCTATCGGTTATGTACTTACTACGATTCCTCAGGCTGTATTGGGCGGCTGTACCATCATGATGTTCGGTAGCATCCTCTTTGCAGGTTTCGGCATGATGGCGCGTACAGGCTTCTCTCAGCGCAACATGGTCATTGTGAGCCTCTCGCTCAGCGTAGGTCTCGGATTCACATCTGCAACAGGTATGTTCAACATCTTCCCAGAGATTGTGCGCACCGTTTTTGCTGATAACTGTGTGGCAGTAGTCTTCCTGCTCGCCGTTATCCTGAACCTCGTGTTACCGAAGAATCTGGATAAGGCATAATCGCAGCTCGCCCTGAAAGGGCAGAAGCTCCTAGCCCAGGGTAACACCCTGGGGGTATGATGATTTTAACAACCTCGCCCTGTAAGGGCAAAAGCTTTGATTATGTGAAGCTTTTGCCCTTACAGGGCGACATTTTTGTTTGTATGTTAACCCAGGGTGTTACCCTGGGCTAGGAGCTTCTGCCCTTTCAGGGCGTGTGGCGAAGAAGAGAATTCTTCACTCTTCACTTTATTGTCCTCCCAGTCTTTCGAAGAAGGTGATGATTTCTTCGAAGGTCTTGAATTCATCGCTGCCGTATTCTATCGTCGTACCCATGAAACCATCGCATGGGCTAGGGTCGATGAAGTAATCGCCGTAGAGCAGGTTCTTTTGGTTGCAGAAGATGATGTGGTTGTAGGCTGGGGTAGAGAGATATTCCTCCACCCAAGTCTGTACCTTCGCCATGTATTCATGGTCGTTGGTTGGCGCTGGGGCTACGATATATACGTTGTAATGCTCTATCAGCATTTCGTAAGCCTTGTGCATCGAGCTGGTTGCCTTCATGTAACTGTCGTGCAGGGCATCGAAGTCGATGTATACGATAGGGCGCTCCTTGCCGTTCTGCTTGTCGTCAATCCAGCGGATAACCGGACAGAGATAGTGGAATGCTACCTTGTCGATAAGTCGGTGCTCGCCATGGAATGGGATGGCGAGTGGATAGTGCTCATGGAAGAGGTCGAAGGTATGGACCAGCGGATCAGCATCGCCGAAGAGACCGTAAACACGTTGCTGTTCCTCGGGAGTAATGTCCTGGAAGCAACGCTCGGTAAAGTCACGGTATTCCTTGATGAGGCCTTTGGTAACCATCAGTTCGTTCACTCCGTCCTTTCTCGGGTTCTGGAATTCCTGCTTGCCGGTCATGCTGCTCATCGTATAGCCCATCTCGAAGGCAGGGTTTACGAGGATGCGGTCGAATCCTTTCAGCAGTTCGGTATACATGCCTCCCATCGAGGTACCGATGATGAGGTCGGGCTTCTCAGTCTCCGCCATCTTCTGCAGCATTTCTATGCCCTCTTCCGGATGTACCGGGATGTCTTCAGCTAGGAGGGTGGCATTCGGCATCAGTTCCTGCAACATCTTTACGGTGCCGCTCTGTGCAGAAGAGAGGAAACCGTGAACATACATGATTTTCTTGCCCGCCATGAGGTCGGGGAATTGTTTGATATATGGATTCATATTCTTATAGTTTTATAGGGGGTATCATATCATGCTCCCTGAACATCTTATTCATTTCTGCTGCAAAATTACGCTAAATTGCAGACAAAACAAAATTATTGGGCGATAAACTTCCTTGTTTGCGAAAAAAGTAGTAATTTTGCACCCAATAATCATATTAAAGTTCAAGTCATAATGGATTTACTGAAAGAAAGAATTATGCAGGAGGGCAGATGCTTTCCTGGTGGAATCTTAAAAGTAGACAGCTTTGTAAACCATCAGATGGACCCTATTCTGATGATGGACTTAGCTAAGGAATTCGTGCGCCTTTTCAAGGATATCAAGTACAACAAGATTGTTACTATTGAGGCTTCGGGCATCGCGCCTGCCATCATGGTAGGTTATCTGACCAATCTTCCTGTTGTATTTGTAAAGAAAAAGCAGCCTAAGACTATGGAGGGTATGATTACCTCTGTGGTTCACTCTTTTACAAAGGACCGCGATTATACGGTTTGTGTGAGCAACAGTTATCTTACTCCTGAGGACCATGTTATCTTTATCGATGACTTCCTTGCCAATGGTAATGCGTCTAAGGGCGTGATGGACCTTTGCGAGAAGGCTGGTGCCAAGATTGAGGCGATGGGTTTCATCATCGAGAAGGCTTTCCAGCATGGTGGTGACTTCCTGCGCAAGGAGGGAATCCGTTATGAGGCGCTCGCTACCGTAGAGAGCCTGGACGATTGCAAGATTGTCTTGAAGTAAAACATCTTATTATATATATTAAAAGCCGCCTGTAATAGGGCGGCTTTTTTCTTACTTGACGATATCTGCGGCATAGATTCCCATCGCCTTGTATCCGGCAGGGTTCGGATGGAGCCAATCGCTGCTGGCATATTCCCGCTTCATCCTTCTGTCATCATTCGGGTCTTGAAGCAGCTTGGCGAAGTCTAGAATGCCATCTGCTTTCTTTGCCTGACTTCGAATCCAGTCGTTTACATAGAGTCGGGCTGCTTCGTGGAAATGGCTGTAGTAGCCGGCACCCTTGAAAGGCGTGATGGTGCCCAGATAAACTTTCATCTTCCGGGCCTTCGCCTTCCTCATCATTCCCTGTATGCTCTCTATAATCTGGCGGGCTACCGTCTCGCTGTTTCCGCTCTTGGCAGCACCTATGTCGTTGATGCCTTCAAAGATAATTACCTTCTTTACGCCGCTCTGCATCAGAATGTCTCGGTCGAAGCGTTCCTTGGCGAGTGCCCCGAAACCGCCCGGCACGGTTACGCGGTTGTTGCCGATGCCCAGGTTCAGTACACCCTGGTTGGTTATCTTATGTTTCAGCTGCAGCATCTCCGACATAACATCCGGCCACCGGTTCTGGGCATTATCCGTAGAACATTTGCCGTCGGTGATGGAGTTGCCCATGATGGCGATGGCGCTCATGTTGGTGCTCATCGTATACACATCGATACCGCTGATGTTGTACCAGTGGTTCTCGCGGAAAGCCTTTTCGAAGTTGGAGTGGGCATTGGTTACTCCCTTCATGATATAAGAGGTGGTACGTGAGCCCATGTGAACGGTAGGCACATTGGGAGCCGAGGTGTAGTTGATGGTGATGGCTACGCGCTCCAGATTCTTGAGATTGAACTTCAGGGCATCGCTCACTATCTGTCTGCCGGCAGGGATAGTAGCCTTGTAGCTGTTGCCGAACTTGAAGTATTGAGCCGATTTGGCATCAATCTTGAAGGAGTCTTTGGCGTGGGCGATATAGATGGAGCGTATCACTACGGGTTGCATCGAGTAGATATTGCTCAGTTTCAGTCTTATCACGTCGCCTCCCACGCTTACCTTTACTATCTGGCGAACCGAACGGTTTGTCATGTTGTTATTATAGGGCATAAACGCTTTCACCACAGTCTGCGGTGCCGTAGCCCAAGTTCCAATCCATGTTTGTGCCGCCATCTGTAGTGTGTATGTGCAGATGAAGCATAGTATCATTATAAATCTTTTCACCTTGTTGTATTTTAAAAGTATATATTTGTATGTTAATGAGGTGTTGTCACTAGGCTCGGCAGCTCTGCTGACTGCAGTCGGCAGAGCTGCTGACTAGGCTCAGCAGAGCTGCCGAGCCTAGTGGAAATCATCAGGAAGCAGTCTGCTTGAACCTCAGATACTGACTCCTAGAACCTCAGATACTGACTGCTTGAACCTCCTAATCTATATCTTTGCCCCAGCGCAGTCGTATCCTTGCGCCAGATGAGCCGTCTCGTTATGCTTATTCAGCCGCATTATTATGCTTGCTCAGCCGCCTTGTTGACCATGTTTTTCGTTTAAGGTCTCAATTTGCGACCTTAAACGTTTTGCTTTTGCATACCTTTATCTCAAATGTGGTGCAACTTCTCCATTAGGTAAAAGAATTCCTGCCCTAATTAAAAAGGCACGTGCTGCTTCTTTACTGGCAGTAGAAGCCTTTCTTGCAGCCTCTAATCTTTCTTGTCTTTTGCTATCAAATAAATCCATATTCTACCTCCTTGTTTTAAAAGTTGAACATTTCTTCTGCAAAGATTATGCAAACGAGCGCAATGTAAGCTTGCTTACAAATTGCCGAGCGCCACTAATCTTCTGCAAAGATACGCTTTTCTTCTGAAAGATGCAAGAAATTATTGAAAAATGTTTGAGGATGATTGAGATAACAAGAAAAAATAAAAACCCGGGGACATCACCAGCATCGAATAATCTGGGAGAGGGCCTTACCGGGACTGCGCTGCAAAGATAATAATTAAAATGGAATATACCAAAGATCTTTTCGAAAAATTACGTCCGGACGTATCTGTTGCTACGTCCCGACGCGTCTGTCGCTACATCGGGACGTAGGAAATGCTACGTCGGGACGTAATTTTTGCTGCATCGTGGGAGGTTTTTCGATAAAAAGCATAGAAAAACACTAAAAATTGAATAGAAAATAAGCGTTTTTGCTCAATATTTTCAACCTATTAGCTCCCAAAACGCCTCTAGAACGCCCGAAAAACGCTGTTTTTTGCAAAACGTGGCAATAGGTGGCAATAAGGTGATAATAAAAAAGCCCCTTATTGCCACCTGTTATTCTCTTATTATCAGCTACTTATAATAAGCGTGGCAAATGTGGCAATAATTTGAGAA
>DAWDQD010000039.1:0-27145 GCA_052349145.1 Segatella copri
GGAGTGCTTTTACAAAAACATTTCGTAATTTTGCACTTGCTTGTTGAATTCGCGGGGGACAAAACTTGCGAAAGTTCGGTTAAATAATGTAAAAAAGTAACGTAATACTAAACTTTATATGTACTTTTGCATCGAATTAAATAAAAATAAGAAACAAATTAAAGAGAAAATATAAAAAAGAAGAAAGGATATGAAGATGAAAAGAATCATATTGACACTCACTATGCTGGTGGCTCTTGTAGCTACTGCATCTGCTCAGGCAGAGATTAAGTTCGACAAACTGATACACAACTTCGGTTCGTTCGAAGAGTCAAACCCGGTACAGAAGGCTACCTTTACCTTCACCAATGTGGGCAACAAGCCTTTGATTATCAACCAGGCTATTGCCAGCTGCGGCTGTACCATACCTTCTTACACCAAGAAGCCTATCGCTCCAGGTGAGAAGGGACAGATTAGTGTTACCTATAACGGCAAGGGCATGTTCCCTGGTCATTTCAAGAAGAGCATCACCGTCCGTTCTAACGGCAATGTAGAAATGTCACGTCTTTATATAGAAGGTGTTATGACAGAAAAGAAATAATCTAGCTCAATACATATTTAAAAGTAAGCATGATTTTCTATTTCTCAGGAACAGGAAATACCAAGTGGGCAGCAGCCAGACTGGCAGCGGCTACACACGAAGACTTGATTCCTATCGCCCCTTATATGCGGGCGGATGATTCAAGCCACAATATAGCCGAGCCGTTTATTCTGAAAGAGAATGAACGGCTCGGATTCGTTTTCCCCGTACATGGCTGGAGGGTTCCACGCCTTGTAAGGGAGTTTATCAGGAAGATGAAGATACGGAGAGAAACTCCTGATGCTACTGCTGAAGACAAGGAGACGTTCAGGAAGCATCCTTTCGCCTATTGCGTCTGTACTGCAGGCGACAGCATCGGACTCACCATCGAAAACCTCAACGATACGATTGCGCTGAATGCATCGCTTCAGGCATTGGGCATCACGGAGGTTTCTGCTTCCTACTCACTCATCATGCCGGAATCTTATGTGGGACTTCCTTTCATGGATGTTGATCCGAAGGAGCGCGAAGTTCATAAGAAATCGAAATCGGCACAGGAACTGGCGGTTATCTGCGAAGAGATATTCGACAGGAAAGAGGGCGTGAACCGTCTGGTAAAAGGTCCTATCCCCTGGTTCTTCACCAAGGTTGTGGGCGGATTCTTTGAGAAGGTGCTCATCACCGACAAGCGGTTCCATGTGGAGAAAGACAAGTGCGTGAAGTGTGGCATCTGTGCCAACGTCTGTCCTGTAGGCGATATCAAGGGCGGTCATGGAGAATATCCAGAATGGCTGCATCACAAGGATTGCCTCACCTGCTTTACCTGCTATCACCATTGTCCGCATCACGCCATCGAGTTTGGACGCCAGACTCAGAAGAAAGGACAATACTTTTATAAATAAACAACAGAACTTTCGCATGTGGTTTAAGTACGGGCTGAAGGCCCAAAAGCTCCTAGAAGCTGCACGCCCTGAAAGGGCAGAAGCTCCTAGCCCAGGGCAGCGCCCTGGGTATAATAGCAATCAGCAAGGCGCCCTGTAAGGGCAAAAGCCTTATAAATTGCCCGGTATTTAAAGCTTTTGCCCTTACAGGGCGACAAGTTTGCGTCCATAATTACCCAGGGCGCTGCCCTGGGCTAGGAGCTTCTGCCCTTTCAGGGCGTGTGGAGCCAACTTGCGAAACTTTTATAAATAATCCCCCATCTATCCTAACTGTTTATGAAGAAGACAATCATCTCTCTGGCGCTCGCCTTCCTGGACATCGCCAATCTCTATGCCGTAAAGGCTAAACCGGGCATCGCCAAGATTATGCTGGCTGATGGAACCGTGGCATGTGCTACCCTGCATGGCGACGAAACCTTCCACTACTACATGCTGCTGGACGGTACGCCCCTGCGGGAAGCCCAAGACGGAAAATACGAAAAGATAACTGCCGAAGAGCTGAACACCCGAAAGACCCGTGCTTGCTCTTCAGAGAATCTTACAAGAGCATCAGAAATAGGAACCGTGAGACCAAGCTATTTCCCTCATAAGGGAAGTCCGAAGGCATTGGTACTCCTGGTGCAGTTTCAGGATGTGAAGTTCAAGAGTAAGGATCCGGTTGCTACATTCAACCGTTACCTCAACGGAAAGAAGGGAGAAGCTATGCCTGAGGCTGATAAAGAAGTGTTTATCACCAACGAGAAATACTGCCAGAACTATGGCAGCGTACAGCAGTATTTCGCTGACATGAGCGATAACCAGTTTATACCACAGTTTGACGTAGTGGGTCCTGTTACGGTAAGCAAGAATTCTGCTTATTATGGCAATAATGAAGGTAGCGCCGACGGCGACACCAACTTTCCTCAGATGATTAAGGAAGCCTGCCAGCAGGTAGACGGCAAGGTTAACTTTGCCGATTACGACAGCGATGGCGACGGATATGTTGACCTGGTATACGTAATCTATGCCGGCTATTCTGAAAGCATCTCAGGTAATTCAGGCGATTGTCTCTGGCCGAAATCGGGTACCGTAGGAGGACTGGGAACCTATGACGGAAAAACAGTATGCCGGTTCGGCATCAACAACGAGCTGAACAATAAGCCTGAAGATACCCAAGACGGCAAATACTACATCAATGGTATCGGTCTCTTCTGCCATGAATTTTCGCATACCCTCGGTTTGCCAGACATCTATCCGACCAACGGCATCACAGACCACAACCAGAGTCCTGAATATTGGGACGTCATGGATATGGGCAATTATCAGGCTGACGGCTATCAGCCTATCCCTTATTCACCATGGGAGAAGAGCATCGTAGGATGGAAACAGCCTACCCTCCTTTCTGATACCGAGGCGAAGCAGATAAAGCTGGAACCATACGACAAGGCATCGGATGCATACAAGATTATAGCCAACAGCCAGGGCGAATACCTGCTGCTGCAGAATATCAGAAACGAGGGATGGTACAAGGAGACTCTGGGTTACGGATTGCTGGTATGGCGCATCGACTACGATGATTTGCCATCGGTTAATCTGTTTGATAATCCCAACAACACGACAGGTAAGCCAAGGGTCATGATTGTTCCTGCAGACGGAATGGTATACAACAGCTATAACACGGGCGTCAGCGATGCTGATATTATAACAAGTCTTCTGAACGACCCGTTTCCAACCTACAAGGCGGGCTCTACTACAGAGTATGAGGTGAACAGTCTGACCAGTATCACCCTGAACAACAGTGTTGATACGAGTCATCCGCTCTACAACATCACAAAGGATGAAGCAACCGGTCTGGTAACCTTCGATTATCTCAAGAACTTCTCTCCTACCGGAATCTCTTCGGTCATCATCGGTAAAGACAGACCGACAGCCTATTTTGATCTGGAAGGCAGAAAGGTTTCCGTTCCACAAAAGGGCAAGATTTACATCACCAGCAAGGGACAGAAGATAATATTCTAAACGAAAGATAAGGCACGGATTACACAGATTTTTACAAAACCATAAATATGGTTTATTGGCATTAGCGCCATAAATCCGTGTAATCCGTGTAATCCGTGCCTAATTTATAAATTCCCTTGCTTTTTAATATATTCTAGGACCGAAGATGGTGGTACCTACACGAACCATCGTGCTGCCGTGCTTGACGGCAATATGATAATCGTGACTCATACCCCAGCTACGCTCGCAGAAAGCATCATCATCAGCAAAATATCTGGCCTTTATCTCATCAAAGAACCGGGCAGCCTCATCAAACTCCTGAGCAATCTGCTGCTCATCGTCTGTATTAGATGCCATCATCATGATGCCACAAATCTGCACATGCTTCATCTCCCGCCATTCGCCTGCCTCAAGGAGTTCGCGGCAAGCATCAAGAGAAAGACCCGATTTAGTATCTTCCTCAGCCAGATGAAGTTCCAGAAGAACCTTCACCACACGATTGTGCTTGGCAGCCTGCTTCTCAATCTCCTTGAGAAGTTTCAGACTGTCTACCGATTCAATCATCGAGATATAAGGTGCGATATACTTCACCTTATTAGTCTGCAGGTGACCGATGAAATGCCACTCGATGTCCTCAGGCAGCGAAGCCACCTTCTTGGCGAGTTCCTGCTCATGACTCTCGCCGAAGATACGCTGTCCTTCAGCATAAGCCTCCTCGATATACTCGTTGGGATGAAACTTGCTGATGGCAACGAGACGGACACCGGCAGGCAAGCTGCCCAGCACCTCATGGAGATTTCCTTTTACATCATAGTCCATATCTTGAATGTTGAATGTTGAGTGTTGAGTGTTGAATTATTTCTCCTCGTATTCAGGCACATCATTCTTCTCCTCTTTCTTCTCGTTAGGAGCATAGTGCTCGAATACATCCATCAGTTTGGTTTCGTTCAAACCAACCACATCATAATCTATCATGGTCTTGCCCATCACCTCATCAATATAACGGAGGGCACGGGCGAGAGACTTAGCCTGAACAAGATAGGTAACATTGCTGCGCTTCTCCTTCTCACTCTTCTCATCAATTGTAATGAACTGGAGTTTAGCCTTATACCACTTATCATCATCATCCACATCGCTGAAGAAGATTTCGCCGTAGCAAGCCTTACCGATACCGCTCACCTTCAACTCGCCGCTTACATAAACCGACATCTCATCGATGATGGCGCTCTCAGCCTCGGTAAAGCTCAAAGCATCTACTACGTATGCTTCAGAAACAACCTTTTCTGAACCATCCTCCATTGTCTTCTGATATTTCACTTTGGTCTCAAACCATGTACTTGTTCTACTTCTCATATTTTTCTTCTTACTTATTTTTAATTAATTAGTATAATCTTATAACATTTCTTGAAATTAAGTGCAAAGTTATAAAAAAGAAAGCAAAGAGCGACATATTTAAAGAGTTTTTAATCAAAAAATAAAATTTAACCGAAAGTTATTCTCAATTCTCATCTAATTTTCTTATCTTTGCAGCCGAATAGCGTAAATTGAAAAGACCAGAAGGTCATAGAATTCAATTTTCGACACGGATAATTAATAGAAAGAAACAATATTTTAAGATGCCAGAAATATCTGTACGCGGTCTTGAAATGCCAGAGTCACCTATCAGAAAGTTGGCTCCTCTGGCTGCCGCAGCAAAAAAACGTGGAGTAAAGGTATATCACCTCAACATCGGTCAGCCTGACCTTCCAACTCCTCAATGTGGCCTAGATGCCTTGAAGCATATAGACCGCACGGTCTTGGAGTATTCTCCAAGTCAGGGCTATCTCAGCTATCGCGAGAAGCTTGTAGATTACTATAAGAAATTCAACATAAACGTAACTGCCGATGATATCATCATTACATCGGGAGGTTCTGAGGCTGTACTCTTCTCTTTCATGAGCTGCCTCAACCCTGGCGACGAGATTATCGTACCAGAACCTGCTTACGCTAACTATATGGCGTTTGCCATCTCGGCGGGTGCCAAGATCCGTACCATCGCCACAACGATAGAAGAAGGTTTCTCCCTGCCTAAGGTGGAGAAGTTCGAGGAGCTGATTAATGAGCGCACCCGTGCCATTCTGATCTGCAACCCTAACAACCCTACGGGCTATCTCTATACCCGCAGAGAGATGAATCAGATTCGTGACCTGGTGAAGAAGTACGACCTCTATCTCTTCTCTGATGAGGTTTACCGTGAGTATATCTATACCGGCAGTCCTTATATCAGTGCGATGCACCTGGAAGGCATCGAGCAGAACACGGTTCTCATCGATTCTGTTTCGAAGCGTTACAGTGAGTGCGGTATCCGTGTGGGTGCCCTCATCACCAAGAATGCAGAAATCCGCAAGGCGGTGATGAAGTTCTGCCAGGCCCGTCTCTCTCCTCCACTGATTGGTCAGATTGTAGCCGAAGCTTCTCTGGACGCTCCTGAAGAGTACTACCGCGATGTATACGATGAGTATGTAGAACGCCGTAAGTGCCTGATAGACGGCTTGAACCGCATTCCGGGCGTATACTCTCCTATTCCTATGGGAGCCTTCTATACCGTAGCCAAACTGCCTATCGATGATTCAGAAAAGTTCTGCCGCTGGTGTCTGGAGGAATTCAACTACGAGGGCGAAACCATCATGATGGCTCCAGCCTCCGGTTTCTATACGACTCCTGGAGCCGGCCACAATCAGGTTCGTGTAGCTTACGTCTTGAAGAAACACGATCTGGAGCGTGCTCTGGTGGTTCTGGGTAAGGCACTTGAGGCTTATCCGGGAAGAGTGGAAGACGAAGGACTGTAAGAATGTGAAGAACGAAGAGTGAAGAATACAACAGCTTCACTAATCATAAAGTTCAAAGATCAAAATTCAAAGTAAAGATGAATTTTCCTCTATTTATAGCAAAGAGATTATATAGCGATCAGGGCGATAAACGTAAAGTTTCTCGCCCTGCTATTCATATAGCCACTGCAGGTGTTGCTATCGGACTCGCCATTATGATTATGTCGGTATGCGTAGTGCTCGGATTCAAGCATACCATACGTGACAAGGTAATAGGATTCGGAAGCCATATACAGGTGGCCGACTTCATGACGCTGCAGCAGCAAAACCAGTATCCGGTGGTTATGAACGACTCGATGGTCAACGTACTGAAAAAGATACCTGGCGTAAAACATGTGCAGAAATTTGCCATGAAAGAGGGAATCCTGAAGACGGACAGCGATTTCCTGGGCGTCATGTTCAAAGGTGTAGGGCCTGATTTTGATTCTACCTTTATCCATCAGAACATGATCGAAGGCAGCATCCCTAAGTTTGATGACAAAGCGAGTCATAACCAGATTCTCATCTCACAGCTGATGGCTGGTAAGCTGAAGCTGAAGACGGGAGAACGCATCTTTGCCTACTTCTTTGATGACAACGGAGTGCGTATGCGCCGCTTCACCATCAAGGGTATCTATCAGACCAACCTGAAGAAGTATGATGAGGTAATGGTATACACCGATCTCTATACTGCCGTGAAGCTGAACGGATGGGAAGAAGACCAGGCGAGCGGTGCAGAACTGACAGTAAACGACTTCAACAAGCTCAACGAGACTGAAGATTATATTATTAATAAGGTGAACCGCACGGTAGATCACTATGGAGAAACCTATAGCAGTTCTACCATCAAGGACCTGAATCCAAACATCTTCCAATGGCTGAGCCTGATGGATTTGAATGTTTGGATTATTCTCGGTCTGATGCTGATAGTAGCCGGCGTCACCATGATCAGCGGTCTGCTCATCATCATTCTGGAACGCACCTCCATGATAGGCGTTATGAAGGCATTGGGTGCCCGCAACAAGACCATCCGCCACACCTTCCTGTGGTTTGCCGTCTTCATCATCGGCAAGGGTATGCTTCTGGGCAACGCCATCGCCCTCGGCATTCTTACCCTCCAGTACTTTACAGGCATCATCAAACTCGATGCACAGACCTATTATGTAAGTACCGTTCCGGTAGAATTCAACTGGCTTGCCATCATAGCCCTGAACATTGCTACGCTGCTGATAAGTATCTTCATGCTCGTAGCACCAAGCTACCTGATTTCTCACATCCATCCAGCCAAATCAATGAGATATGAGTAAAATACAGTCTATAACACCACAATATGTAGACTAAAAAGGAAAAAAACTAATTATTTTATATAGTTTTTGAAAATAGTGCACATTTTATTTTGCAGTGTGCACTATTTTCATTATCTTTGCACAAAATTTTGTAAATTGTGCAATGAATTCAATACCAAGTTTTAACTCGTATATTGAGAACAGCATTATCAAGAATTGGAATCTGGATGCGCTCACCGATTACAAGGGCGCAACCCTCCAATATCACGATATTGCCAGAAAGATTGAGAAGCTACACATCCTGTTCGAAAACAGCGATGTAAAGAAGGGCGACAAGATTGCCGTCTGCGGAAGAAATAGTAGCCAGTGGGCAGTAGCCTTCCTGGCCATTATTACTTACGGAGCCATTGTCGTACCTATACAGAACGAATTTAAGCCTGAGCAGATTCACAACATCGTGAACCACAGCGAAAGCAAACTTCTGTTCGTTGGTGACGTGGTAGCTACAGAGATAACACCAGAGGAGATGCCTTCGCTGGAAGGAATCATCTATCTTCCGGACAATTCGCTTGTCATCTCGCGCTCTGAGAAACTGACTTATGCGCGCGAGAACCTCAATGCAATGTTCGGACACAGATATCCTAAGTATTTCAGACCAGAACACGTGAAGTATCACGTAGACGATCCTGAAGAACTGGCGATGATCAACTATACCAGTGGAACTACCGGTTTCTCAAAAGGTGTGATGCTCCCATACAGAGCACTTTGGGGTAATCTTGACTACCTCATTGATTCAGTGAAACCAAATATAGGTAAGAACTGCAACATCCTTTCTACCCTTCCGATGGCTCACATGTATGGACTCATGACAGAATTTCTCTTCAATATAGTATTGGGTAACCATATCTTCTTCCTTACCCGTCTGCCGAGCCCAACGCTCATCTCAGAGGCGTTGTCAGAAATCAAGCCAGACATCCTCTATGCGGTGCCGCTTGTAGTAGACAAGATTGTAAGAAAGGAAGTATTCCCATATATCCAAACCAACCGTGCACGACTGCTGATGAACATGCCTGTCATCAATAAGCGCATCAAGGAGAAGGTTCGCGAGTTTGTATTGAGAAAGTTTGGCGAACGTCCTTACGAGGTTGTTGTGGGTGGTGCTCCGCTCAACAAGGAGATAGAGAACTTCTTCATCAGCGTAGGTTTCCCTATCGCTATGGGATATGGTACCACTGAGACGGCTCCACTTATCACCTTTGCCCATCAGGACAACTATGTGGCAGGAAGCTGTGGTGTTGCCGTGAAGCACATGGAGGTAAAGGTTTTGAGCGATGACCCGGAGAACGTAGCCGGTGAACTGGTTTGCCGCGGCATCAATGTGATGAAGGGCTATTACAAGAACCAGGAGGCAACAGATGCCGTAATAGATAAAGACGGATGGTTCCATACAGGCGACCTGGCAACGATGGACGCCGACGGACATATCTTCATAAGAGGCAGAAGAAAGAACATGCTGCTGGGACCTAACGGACAGAACATCTATCCGGAAGAGATTGAGGACAAGCTCAACTCCATGGCTATGGTCAACGAGAGCATCGTAATACAGAGCGATGACAAGCTGGTAGCTCTGGTTCATCCGGATATGGAAGAAGTTAACAACCTCGGCTTTACAGACGAAGACCTGGAGAACATCATGGAGCAGAACCGCAAGGAACTGAACATGCAGATACCTAGCTTCGCAAAGGTGTCACGCATCAAACTTCATAATCAGGAATTTGAAAAGACAGCCAAGAAGTCTATCAAGCGTTACCTCTATCAGAACGCAATCTAGAGACAGGCCCTATCTGCTGACAGACCATCAGCAGATAAGGCCTATCATCAGCAAACGGACTTCAGTACGAGAAAAATATAAAAAAGCAAATCGTTAAATAACAAGAATATGGAGATTCCAAGTTTTAACGCACTAATCCAAAAGAGCATCGTAGACCATTGGGATATGGATGCTCTGACAGACTACAAGGGAGCAACCTTGCAGTACCATGATGTAGCACGCAAAATTGAGAAGCTACACATCATGTTTGAGAACTCTGGTGTAGTAAAGGGCGACAAGATAGCACTTTGCGGTCGAAATAGCGCAAACTGGGCTGTAGCATTCCTTGCTACCCTTACCTATGGTGCCATTGCCGTACCTATCCTGCATGAATTCATGCCAGACCAGATTCACAACATCGTAAACCACAGCGATGCCAAACTGCTCTTTGTGGGTGATGTTGTAGCTACACAGATTGATGCAACGAAGATGCCAGGTCTTGAAGGCATCATCTATATACCGGATTATTCACTTGTCGTTTCACGTACCGACAAGTTGACTTATGCGCGCGAACACCTCAACGAGATGTTCGGTATCAAGTATCCCAAGTACTTCCGCAAAAACCATGTCAACTACTATATGGAACAGAATCCGGATGAGTTGGCTATGATCAACTATACCAGCGGAACTACCGGTTTCTCCAAGGGAGTAATGGTTCCATACCGTGCACTCTGGGGCAATGCTGATTTTGCTGAGGACGTACTGGGTAAGAAGATCAAGCCGGGAGATTCTATCATCAGTATCCTGCCGATGGCCCACATGTACGGCATGGCGTTTGAATTTATCTTCGAATTCATCAAGGGCTGCCACATCTTCTATCTCACCCGCATCCCTAGTCCAGCCATCATTGCCGAGGCATTCGGCCGCATTAAGCCAGCCGTCATTATATCTGTACCTCTGGTTATCGAGAAGATTATCCGCAAGAAGGTATTCCCTAAGATCCAGAACAACCGCATGCGTATGCTGCTCCACATGCCTGTGATCAGCAAGAAGGTGAAGGAGAAGATATGCGACCAGGTATCCAATGCCTTCGGTGGCAACTTCTACGAGGTGATTATCGGTGGTGCAGCCTTTAACCAGGAAGTGGAAAGTTTCCTCCATAGCGTAGGTTTCAAATATACCGTGGGATATGGCGCAACAGAATGTGCCCCTATCATCTGCTACGAGGATTACAAAAACTTCGTACCAGGCTCTTGCGGTAAGGCTGCCCTCCACATGATGGTCCGCATCGATAGTCCTGATCCTGAGAATGTACCGGGCGAAATCCTTGCCAAGGGTCCTAACGTAATGTTGGGTTACTATAAGAATGAGGAAGCTACCAAGCAGACCATTGACGAGAACGGATGGTATCATACAGGCGATCTCGGAACCATGGATGGTGACGGCAACGTCTTCATCAAGGGTCGTAGCAAGAACATGCTGCTCGGCGCAAACGGTCAGAATATCTACCCTGAGGAGATTGAGGATAAGCTCAACTCTTTGGCCCTGGTAGCGGAAAGCGTGGTTGTACAGAAGGGCGACAAGCTCATTGCTCTGGTTCACCCAGACTATGATGAAGCTCAGACCCTGAATCTCGGTACCAGCGAACTGGCAGATGTCATGGAGCAGAACCTCCAGGAGCTCAACACCATGATTCCTGCTTACAGCAAAGTATCAGAAATACGTATACATGAAGATGAGTTTGAAAAGACTCCTAAGAAGAGCATCAAGCGATTCCTCTATACGGCAGAGTAAAGTAAGAGGGTGACAGGCTCGCAAATCCGCTAGACGTTTCTCCTGTTCCGCCTTACGGACTCGCGAACCTGTATTATGAAATAAAAAAATGGTGTGACTTCGGTTTTGAAGTCACACCATTTTTTATAAATTATAATATAGTATTCGAGCGGATTCTGGACAGCGTTTCCGGAGTCATCTGCAGATAACTTGCGATATAGGTGAGCGGAGCACGCAGAACCACCTGCGGGTTCATTTCGCACAGGCGCTTATATTTATTAGGTGCCGACTCAAATCGCATCAGATCGGCATGAATCTGAGACTGAATCAAACTCTCTTCCAATATTTTACGATAAAGCATCTGGATATTAACATTACGCATAGCAGCCGCCTCCAGCTTCTTCTTCGGTAGCATATACACCAGAGTAGGCTCCAAAGCTTCTACCTGCAAGCGTGTAGGCTCTTCCTTAAAGAGGCTCTCAATGCACATAAAGATGGAATGATCCACACCCAGATGTTCGGTCACCTCCTTGCCATTCTTAAAGTAAAATTGGCGCACCAATCCCTTCTCGATGTACGAGATACCCATGCACTGTTCACCTTCAGGCAAGATCATCTCGCCCTTGCCATACTTGATAGGCTCAAGGATATCTTCCACCACATCGAGTTCATCATGAGTCATCGTACTATATTTACGCGCCAGTTCGCGCGCAATATCACGCTTAGGGGTAATTACTTTAAAGTCTGCCATAATACTTAACCTCCTTTTCCTTTATACTTATATTAATTAGTCGAGTTTGAGCACAGCCAGGAAAGCTTTCTGTGGAACTTCCACATTACCAATCTGCTTCATGCGCTTCTTACCCTTCTTCTGCTTCTCAAGCAACTTGCGCTTACGGCTCACGTCACCACCATAACATTTGGCAGTAACATCCTTGCGCACCTGCTTAACAGTCTCACGTGCCACAATCTTGGCACCGATAGCTGCCTGGATAGCAATATCGAACTGCTGACGAGGTATGAGGTCCTTCAACTTCTCGCACATTCTGCGGCCGAAGCTCACAGAGTTATCGCGGTGAGTCAAAGTACTCAATGCATCTACAGGCTCTCCATTCAACAGGATATCGAGCTTCACCAGGTCGGAATGACGGAATGAATCGATATGATAGTCGAACGAAGCATATCCCTTGGAGATACTCTTCAGCTTGTCATAGAAGTCGATGACGATTTCTCCCAATGGCAACATGAAGTGGAGCTCTACACGGTTTCCACTCACATATTCCTGATTGATGAGTTCGCCTCGTTTATCCAGACAGAGTTTCATGATTGGTCCAATATAATTGGTAGCCGTAATGATGGTTGCCCGGATATATGGTTCCTCAATATGGTCTATCAGCGTTGGGTCTGGCAATCCGGAAGGATTGTGAACCTCTTTCACACCACCCTGCTTGTCGTATACCATATAAGATACGTTAGGTACGGTAGTGATGACATCCATATTAAACTCACGGTCCAGTCTCTCCTGTACGATTTCCATGTGGAGCAATCCGAGGAATCCGCAACGGAAACCGAAGCCCAAAGCCACAGAACTCTCTGGCGAGAAAGTCAATGAAGCATCATTGAGCTGCAGTTTTTCGAGCGATGCTCGCAGATTCTCGTAATCGCTAGGATCGATAGGATAAACACCGGCAAAGACCATAGGTTTCACTTCCTGGAAACCCGCAATCGCCTTGTCGCAAGGACGGGCGATATGAGTAATGGTATCACCCACCTTTACCTCGGTAGCATTCTTGATACCCGAGATGATATAACCTACCTCACCGGTACCCAATTCCTGGCGTGGAATCATATCCATCTTCAATACACCGATTTCATCAGCATCATATTCCATGCCGGTATTGAAGAACTTCACCTTATCTCCCTTACGGATCACGCCATTCTCTATCTTGAAATAGGCGATGATACCGCGGAAAGAGTTGAATACAGAGTCGAAAATCAAAGCCTGAAGCGGTGCCTTCTCGTCTCCACCCGGAGCAGGAACACGATTAACAACAGCTTCCAGTATATCTTCTACACCCTCACCGGTCTTACCTGAAGCACGGAGAATATCTTCATGCTTACAACCGATCAGGTCTACAATTTCATCTTCTACCTCTTCAGGCATAGCTGAAGGCATATCTATCTTATTGATTACCGGAATAATCTCCAGGTCGTGTTCGATAGCCATATAGAGGTTTGAAATGGTCTGTGCCTGAACGCCTTGAGTTGCGTCAACAACCAGCAGTGCTCCCTCGCAAGCAGCGATGGAACGGGAAACTTCGTATGAGAAGTCAACATGTCCCGGAGTATCGATAAGATTCAGGATATAGGTCTGTCCATCCTTTGCCTTATATTCCATTTGGATAGCGTGACTCTTGATCGTGATACCACGTTCTCTTTCCAAATCCATATCGTCAAGCATCTGTCCTTCAGTAATCTTGATGGTCTGAGTCTTCTCAAGAAGTCGGTCTGCCAAGGTACTTTTACCATGGTCTATATGTGCAATAATGCAGAAATTTCTTATTTTATTTATATTCTCCATATAATTTTCTCTCTTTAGAGTGCAAAGATAGTATTTTTTTTCGTATCTTTGCACAAAATATTGAAAATAATAGAGATTTTTAGGTAAAATATAGAAAAATCATGAAGAAAAAGTTGATTTACATCGGTATTTTTGCTTCTTTGCTCGTTTCTTGTACAGAAAGTCTGGAGGACAAAGCGGCTCGTGAAGCCAAGGAGTATACTGAAAAATACTGTCCTACTCCATACGTCAACGACGCCAGGACTGACAGTGCTGCATTTGATAAAACCAAGAAGATATATACGTACTATATCTCTTTGAGAAACAAGGCAGATAACAAGAAGGCGATTGATGCCAACAAGGATAAACTCCATAAGATTCAGAAGGAAGCCCTGGACAACAACCCTGGTCTGAAGAAATATAAGGAAGAGCATTTCACCTTCCGTTTCGTATATCATTCGGCTAAGAACCCGAAAGAGGTGTTGCTGGATGATACCTTCAAGTATTAGAAAAGGCACGGATTACAAGTAGTAAAAAGGCACGGATTACACGGATTACACGGATTTATGACGCTATAGAAAAAGCGTATAGAAAATCCGTGTAATCCGTGTAATCCGTGCCTAAAATATACTCAATGCCTAAAACACTATTAATATCCCATTTCCTGCAAAGCTGTCGCCAACTGGTCTGGACAACTTGTAGGCTTATTGCCACAAGTGATACCCTTCAGTCTGGCGATGACCTCCTTTGCCTTCATGCCTTTAATCAAAGCACAAACGCCCTTGGTATTGCCATCGCAGCCTCCGATGAACTGGGCATCCTGCACATTTCCATCTTCATCTATACTGATGCAGATGTATTTTGAGCAGGTGCCATGAGTCTGATAAGTTACCTTCTTCAACTTATCCTGTTTGTCTTGCTGCAACATAATGCTTATTCTGCGTCTGCAGGAATTTCTGGCTTCATGTTGGTATATACAGTCTGTACATCGTCAAACTCTTCCAACTTCTCAACCATCTTGTCGATAGTTTCGCGCTCCTCAGGAGTTACATCCTTCAAATTATTAGGGATGTAAGTGAACTCAGCACCAGTTACTTCGAAACCCTCAGCCTCCAGGTGCTTCTGAATCTCACCGAAGCTTGTAGGAGCACCATAAATAGTGATTTCGTTGTTCTCCTCATCCTCATCAAACTCATCTTCTACGCCGTAGTCGATCAGGTCGAGAATCATCTCATCCATATCCAGTCCTTCCTTCTTCTTGAATGTGAACACAGCCTTGTGGTCGAAGAGGAAAGACAGAGAACCTGTTGTACCCAAGTTTCCGCTGAATTTGTTGAAGATAGAACGAACGTCAGCAACAGTACGTGTAGTGTTGTCTGTCAAAGTATCAACGAAGACAGCCACTCCGTGAGGGCCATATCCCTCGTATGTTACTTCCTTGTAATCGCTGGTATCCTTGCCACAAGCGTTCTTGATGGCACGAGCGATGTTATCCTTAGGCATGTTCTCACGCTTACAGTTAGCGATGATAGCACGCAATGATGGGTTGTTCTCTGGTTCTGGACCGCCTGCCTTCACAGCAATAGCAATCTGCTTACCCAACTTAGTAAATGTCTTGGCCATGTGGCCCCATCTTTTCAGCTTTGTAGCTTTACGATATTCAAATGCTCTTCCCATTGGAATAAAATTTTAAATGTTTATCGTTTGTTTATAATATTATCTTAATTCTGCACTGAGCACCTTCTGCATTATCTCAATTCTGCATTGAGCTTGCCTGTAAGGTTGGCTATGAGCTTCTTCATGATAGCATCTATCTGCTTGTCATTCAGAGTCTTCTCCTCATCCTGCAGGATGAAGTTAACGGCATAACTCTTCTTGCCCTCTGGCAAATGCTCACCCTCGTAAACATCGAAGAGAACAACGCTCTTCAGAAGTTTCTTCTCTGTCTGGTGGGCAATCTGCTCAATCTGAGCGAACTCTACATTCTTGTCTACGAGCAATGCAAGATCGCGGCTCACTGAAGGATACTTGCAGATGTCAGTGTAAGTAAGGTTCACCTTCTTCACTGCCTTCATCAGGTTATCCCAGTGGATATCAGCATAGAATACATCCTGTTCAATATCGAATGCCTTCTTCAACTTCAGGCTCAGGATACCCAGTTCTACCAATACCTTTCCGGCACGGGTCTCGTAATTTACGCCCTTAGAGAAGATGTTATTGTCGCTGTGCTTGATAACCACGTTGTTCTGTGGCATACCCACACGGCGGAGAACATTCTCTACCACAGCCTTCAGCTCGTAGATGTTGCTCTGCTCATCAGCATGAGCCCAACTGCCCTCTACGCGCTTACCGGTGATGAAGAGTGACATGTGAGCCTCCTGAGAGTAAGCCTTGATAGGACTCTCCTCGCTCCACTTCTCCTTATTATATATATAGGTGTTACCCACCTCGAAGAACTTCAGGTTCTGGCTCTTATGGTTGATGTTGCGAACCACACTCTCCAAACCACCGAACAGCATCGTCTGGCGCATCACACCGAGATCAGCACTCAATGGGTTCATCACCTTCACGGTTGTCTCGTTAGGATACTTGTTGAGGTCGAAGTCGGTATAGTAGCTAGCCTTGCTCAGAGAGTTGTTGAGAATCTCCATGAAGCCCTCGCCTACCAACTGCTCTGCCACGAGATTCTGGCTGTGATAAGCCTTGTCCTCATCGCCCTGAACAGTCAGGGAGCTCTTCAACTGGGTTGGAATCTCCACATTATTATATCCGTAGATACGGAGAATATCCTCTACCACGTCGCAAGGACGCTGAACATCTACGCGATAAGCAGGAACCAGGAGGTCGATACCCTCAGCATCCTCCATCACAATCTTCATCTCGAGAGATGTAGCAATGTTCTTGATGGTTTCAGCACCAATCTCCTTACCGATAAGGCGATGCGCATACTCATAGTTCAGGCGAACAGGGAAATCCTGCATTGGCTCTGGATATACATCCTTGATCTGCATGGAAATCTTACCGCCAGCCAACTGCTTACAGAGGATGGCTGCCTGCTTCAATGCATAAATCTGTCCGTTTGGATCTACACCACGCTCAAAACGGTAGCTGGCATCTGTGCTCAAACCATGACGGCGAGCGCTCTTGCGAATCCATGTAGGATGGAAGTAAGCACTCTCCAAGACTACATCCTTGGTTGTCTCGTAAGTACCAGAACCCTTACCGCCGAAGATACCGGCGATACACATAGGCTCCTCAGCATTGCAGATGCTCAGGTCGTGCTCACCCAAGGTATGCTCCTCGCCATCGAGAGTAACAAACTTGGTGCCCTCTGGCTGGGTACGAACTACAATCTTATGACCGGTAACCATGTCTGCATCGAAGCAGTGCAATGGCTGGCCGTATGCCATCATGATATAGTTGGTGATATCCACGATATTGTTGATAGGGCGCAAGCCGATGATGTTCAGCTTATCCTGCAACCACTTAGGACTTTCCTTCACATCACAACCGGTGATGCTTACACAGGCATAACGTTTGCAAGCCTCAGTATTCTGGATTTCAACATCGATAGGAAGATCCTCGTTGTCTACCACAAACTCATCGCAAGATGGGCGATGCAAGCTTGTCTTGTAGCCATTCTGCTTCAACCAGGCATACAGGTCGCGGGCTACCCCCCAGTGACCGAGCGCATCAGCACGGTTGGCTGTAATATCAATCTCGATGAGCCAGTCGCTCTCCAGGTGATAATACTCAGCAGCAGGCTGACCTACCGGAGCATCTTCTGGGAGTACGATGATGCCGTCGTGAGAAGTACCTACACCAATCTCATCTTCAGCACAGATCATACCCAAACTCTCTACACCGCGGAGTTTGCTCTTCTTGATGGTAAAACTCTGGTCGCCATCGTAAAGCACGCAGCCCAAATCAGCCACGATAACCTTCTGACCTGCAGCAACGTTAGGAGCACCACAGACAATCTGCTGAGGTTCGCCCTTACCCAAGTCAACGGTTGTAACATGGAGATGATCACTGTTAGGATGCTCCTCGCATGTCAATACTTTACCCACATAGAGACCTTTCAGTCCGCCCTTGACAGACTGAACTTCTTCCAAAGCGTCAACTTCGAGTCCGCAAGAGGTCAACGCGTCCGCAGTCTCCTGTGGTGTCAAATCGAAATCAACGTATTCTTTAAGCCATTTGTATGAAACGTTCATTATAATGATTTTTTATTTTATTTCTATTTTGAAAAACCCGAAGAAACATCATTCGGGCTATGCATGTTCTAAAACTCTGCAAAAATACAAAAAAAAATGCATATAAACAAATAACATTCGCCATTTTTGCACTATTTAAAATAAATACATGCAAAAATGGCGAATGCCTTGGTTTTTATTCGAAAACTTCGTCGATACTGCCACCTCCAACTTCCTCAAAGTCATCCTGTTCGGCAGCCTTGCGGGAACAAGGATTGTAGTCTTCCGGCAAATCGAACTTGATAGCAGGACTGATACCCAGCGACGGGTCGGCATAAACCTTCTTCATGAATATCGCCCAGATAGGCAAAGCCATGGTAGCACCCTGACCCATACTCATGGAATCGAAGTGGATATCACGCTCCTCACCACCTACCCAGCAGCCACTTACGAGTTGTGGAGTAAAGCCGATAAACCAACCATCGCTGTTATTATTGGTAGTACCGGTCTTGGCGCCAATCTGTCCTTCCAGGTTATAACGGTAGCGCAGTCTTCCTGCCGTACCATTATCCACAACGCCCATCAGCATGGTAAGCATCTTCATGGCATTATCGGCACTGATCACCTCGTTCATACGTGGCTGGAAGGTAGCAATCGTATTACCTTCATTATCCTCGATACGGCTCACAAACATTGGAGCAGTACGGATGCCGTGGTTGGCAAATACGGTATAAGCGCTCACCATCTCGCTGACACTTACCTCACATGGTCCCAGACAGAGACTCATGGATGCATGGATATCAGGACTGTTGATGCCGAAGTCGCGCAACATCTGTACGAACTGCTGCGGATTGAGCTTACTCATCAGATAAGCACTCACCCAGTTGCTACTCTGTGCCAATCCCCAACTCAGCGGTACCATCTGTCCGGCACGTGAATGGTTGGCATTGCGAGGTGTCCACGGACGACCTGCCACCATATAGGTCTGCTGACGGTTAGGCGCCAGATCGCAAGGCTGGAAGCCGTTAGACATCGCCAGACTGTAAAGGAATGGCTTGATGGTAGAACCCACCTGCCGGCGTCCCAGACTCACCATATCATACATGAAATGAGTATAATCCAATCCACCCACATACGCCTTCACAGCACCCGTTTTAGGATCCATGCTCATAAAACCGCTACGCAGAAAACTCTTGTAATAACGGATAGAATCGAGCGGACTCATCAGCGTATCAATATCACCATGATAGGTAAATACGGTCATTTCCTGCTTCTTGCGGAATGCCGCCTTGATTTCATCCTCAGAATATCCCGCAGCCTTCATCGTACGGTAACGCTCACTCTGGGTGATACTGCGGTTCAGTATACTCTTAATCTGTTTCGGTGTCAGCTTATCGCTGTATGGCGAGCTTGGTTTGCGGGCGATCTCCGCACTGAAGCGAGGCTGCAGATAGCGGGCTACATGCTGATACATAGCCTCTTCCGCATACTGCTGTATACGGCTATCGATAGTTGTGAACACCTTCAGTCCATCACTGTATACATTATATGGCGAACCATCCTTCTTATAGTTCTTGTTGCACCATCCATAGAGCGGATCATTCTCCCACTGGGTAGAATCCATCACAAACTGGGCACGGTTCCAGGATGGATAATCACTGCGCTCCGGACGCTTAGCCATCATATACTGGCGAAGGAACTCACGCAGATAAGTAGCCGAACCATCCTTATGGTCGGTACGGTGGAAATTGAGTGTCAGCGGCTCAGCAGCATACTGGCTATACTCGCTCCGGCTCAGATATCCCGCCTTCACCATCTGCGAAAGAACCACATTTCTGCGCTCCCTCGCTCTCTCCGGATAGCGAACCGGATTGAAGAGCGACGGATTCTTGCACAGTCCGATGAGCGTTGCCGACTCACAGAGGGTCAGATTCTTCGGTTCCTTATTAAAATAGGTATTGGCCGCCGTCTTGATTCCTACAGCATTGTGCAGGAAATCGAAGTAATTGAGATAGAGAGCCAGAATCTCCTCTTTGGTATAATAGCGCTCCAGCTTCACCGCAATCACCCACTCTATCGGCTTCTGCAACAATCGTTCCATCGTACTGCCTGCCTTCTCAGAATAAAGCTGCTTGGCGAGCTGCTGCGTGATGGTACTTCCACCACCCGCATTAGTCTGTCCCAGGATACCACGCTTGACGATGGCACGTCCCAGTGCACGGAAGTCGATACCTGAATGCTCATAGAATCGCTCATCCTCAGTAGCCACCAGTGCCTTTATTAAATAAGGTGACATTTTCTTGTAAGGAATCACGATACGGTTCTCCTTGTTCAGGTTCCACGTACCAAGCACCTTGCCATCGGCAGAGTAAACCTGGGTGGCAAATCTGTTGATAGGATTCTGCAGATCCTCGATGTCGGGCATATAGCCAATCATTCCAAACCAGATGGCAACAAAGGCAAGAATTACCGTGAGTATTCCGGTGCCGAAAACAGCCCATAAAATATGTATAAATCGCTTTCTCATCACTATTTCTTTAAATATTTGTGCAAAATTACATAAAAGTTTTGACTTATCGCACATAAATCAGATTTTTTATGTAACTTTGGGGGCGATTTTAGAACATTCAATCATATTTCAAATGGAAAAACATAATTTTGTGACCATTGCAGACCTTTCCAAGGAGAAAATCATGTACCTCCTGGAAATGGCGCAAGAGTTCGAAAAGCACCCGAACAGGGAGTTGTTGAAGGGAAAGGTCGTAGCGACCCTTTTCTTCGAGCCATCTACTCGTACCCAACTCAGTTTCCAAACCGCTGCCAACCGTCTTGGTGCCCGTGTCATTGGTTTCTCTGATGCCAAGACATCCAGTACCACCAAGGGTGAGACCCTCAAGGATACCATCCTGATGGTAAGCAACTATGCCGATGTAATCGCCATGCGCCATTTCATCGAGGGAGCAGCCCAGTATGCCAGTGAGGTAGCACCAGTGCCTATCGTAAATGCAGGCGACGGCGCTCACATGCATCCTTCACAGTGCCTGCTCGACCTCTACTCTATCTACAAGACCCAGGGTACCCTGGAGAACTTGAACATCTATCTTGTGGGTGACCTCAAATATGGCCGCACCGTTCACTCACTTATCACAGCTATGCGCCACTTCAATCCTACCTTCCATTTCATCGCACCTAAGGAACTCGCCATGCCAGAAGAGTATAAACTCTACTGCAAGGAGCACAACATCAAATATGTTGAGCACGAGGACTTTAACGAAGATGTGATTGCAGATGCCGACATCCTCTACATGACCCGTGTACAGAAGGAGCGTTTCAGCGACCTGATGGAGTATGAACGCGTAAAGAACGTGTATATCCTGAAGCGCGACATGCTCTGCAAGGCGAAGGAAAACATGAAGATCATGCACCCGCTGCCACGCGTGAACGAGATTGCTTACGATGTAGATGATGATCCACATGCATACTATATCCAGCAGGCTCAGAACGGCCTCTATGCACGTGAGGCTATCTTCTGCCACTGCCTCGGCATCTCGCTCGATGATGTGAAGAACGATAAGACAATTATTGAGTAGTTTATAGTTAATAGTTTATAGTTAATAGACAGATGGGAAACAATAAAAGTCAATTAGTGGTTGCGGCTATCGAGAACGGTACCGTAATCGACCATATACCAGCCGAAAAGACCTATCAGGTAGTAAATCTGCTCCAGTTGGAGAAGATGGAGAATCCTGTTACTATCGGCTACAACCTGCCAAGCAAGAAGATTGGCAAGAAGGGCATCATCAAGGTTGCCAACAAGTATTTTACCGATGAGGAAATCAACCGACTCTCTGTCGTTGCGCCTAACATCGGACTAAGTATCATCAAAAACTACGAAATCGTAGAGAAGAAGACTGTCAAGACTCCTGATACGCTGAAAGGCATCGTAAAGTGCAACAACCCTAAGTGCATCACCAACAACGAGCCTATGCAGACCCTCTTCCATACCGTAGACAAAGTGCTCGGTATCGTACGTTGCCACTACTGCGACAAAGAGCAGCAATTGGGCAAAGTAGAGCTCTGCAAATAATAAAAACAGGTAGTTTATAACAAAAAGTAAGCAATATCACTCAAAATGTTACGATTTATTTGGTAGTTTGAGAGATATTGCTTATTTTTGCATCCGATTTCATTAAACATCAACCATAAAAAGTAAAGGGAAATGGTAAAAGATCAAGAGATTTTCGACTTAATCGAAAGAGAACATCAGCGCCAGCTGAAGGGTATGGAGCTTATCGCTTCTGAGAATTTCGTGAGTGACGAGGTGATGAACGCTATGGGTTCTTACCTTACTAACAAGTATGCCGAGGGTCTGCCAGGCAAGCGTTATTATGGCGGATGCCAGGTAGTTGACATCGTAGAGAACCTCGCCATCGAGCGTGTAAAGAAGGTGTTCGGTGCTGAGTATGCCAACGTACAGCCTCACTCTGGTGCGCAGGCTAACGCTGCTGTTCTGCTTGCCGTATTGAAGCCAGGCGATACCTTCATGGGCTTGAACCTCGACCACGGCGGCCACCTCTCTCATGGTAGCCACGTCAATACATCCGGTATTCTCTACAACCCTATCGGCTACAACCTGAACAAGGAGACAGGTCGTGTAGACTACGACGAGATGGAGAAACTGGCTCTTGAGCACAAACCAAAACTGATTATCGGTGGTGGTAGCGCTTATAGCCGCGAGTGGGATTATGCCCGCATGCGCAAGATTGCCGATGAGGTAGGCGCTCTCCTCATGATCGATATGGCTCACCCTGCAGGTCTGATTGCAGCCGGTCTGCTCGACAACCCATTGAAGTATGCGCACATCGTTACTTCTACTACTCACAAGACCCTCCGTGGTCCTCGTGGCGGTATCATCCTGATGGGCAAAGATTTTGACAACCCATGGGGTTTAACTACCAAGAAGGGCGAGGTTAAGAAGATGAGCATGCTCTTGAATTCTGCCGTATTCCCAGGTCAGCAGGGTGGTCCGCTGGAGCACGTCATCGCTGCCAAGGCGGTAGCCTTCAATGAGAATCTGCAGCCTTCATGGAAGGAGTATGCAGCTCAGGTAAAGAAGAATGCTGCCGTACTCGCAGATGACCTCATCGGTCGCGGATTCGGTATCGTGAGCGGTGGTACAGACAACCATTCTATGCTCGTAGACCTCCGAAGTAAATATCCAGATCTTACAGGTAAAGTCGCTGAGAATGCGCTGGTTGCAGCCGACATCACAGTCAACAAGAACATGGTTCCATTCGACAGCCGTTCTGCCTTCCAGACATCAGGTATCCGTCTGGGTACAGCAGCCATGACCACACGTGGTGCCAAGGAAGATATGATGCACCTCATTGCCGAACTCATCGAGGAGGTTCTGAATGCTCCTGAGGACGAGAAGGTCATTGCTCGCGTTCGCGAAAAGGTGAATGCTACGATGAAGAATTACCCTCTCTTTGCATACTAATCGTTACGGATAAATATAATTACAAACTGCGGGCCTTCCGTCCGCAGTTTTTTGTTTCATTTAATAAACAATAAAGAAAAGAAAAAATTTATGAAAAAGATGAAAAGCCTACTGCTCATGGCACTTGCGTTGCTCCCTGCGAGCAAAACTTTAGCACAGACCAACGCCCAAGTTTTCTACGACTTCGGCAGTGACCGCAAGTTTGTTACCCTCACACTCGAAATGTTCAAGCAGGACAAATGGGGTAACACCTATTTCTTTGTAGACCACGACTTCAATTACGACAAGATGGACACCAACAGTCCAAACGTGGCACAGGGTGGAACCTATACTGAGATTTCACGTGCATTGAACTTCTGGCAGAACAGTCCAATGAAGAACTGGAGCCTCCACGTAGAGTATAATGGTGGTATTACCAGGAACTACCCTATCAACAATGCCTGGCTCTTCGGTGTAGAGTATTTCATGCACGACAAGAGTTTCAAGAACACCTTGACACTCCAGGCACTCTACAAGACTATCCGCAAGACCGACCAGAACGTGCCAATGCAGTTGACTGCTGTTTGGGGATGCAAAGACATCTTTGGATTAAAGGGATTGAACTTTAGCGGTTTCGCAGATTTCTGGTGGGAAGACCATACCTCCTTCAAAGATAAGGATGGCAACCTGAAGCTCGACAAGGATGGCAACATCGATTACAAAGCTGAGCACACCGTCTTCACTACTGAGCCACAGCTCTGGTACAACGTAGGCCAGCACTTCGGCTGCGAGAACCTGAGCGTAGGTAGCGAGGTAGAAATCAGCCACAACTTCGGCAGCAATGCCGGCTGGATGGTTCGTCCTTGCCTCGGTGTAAAGTGGGACTTCTAATTACGAATTTCTTAGCTGCGGAAAATTTTCAAAAATTCATTTTAAAAATTTTCCGCACTAATTCTTAACCACTTTATTTTCTGTTTTTCAATAACTTACGTTACTTTTTTACTATCAAACCGCCATCAGAAATTCCTCCGATGCCACCTTTTTTCTTATTGTACTGACGGGTTACACCGCTCAAGTTAACTCCGCCAACACCTTCAGAAGTAGCGTTTACACTCTGGCAGTCAACCTTGGCTTTCACACTGCCCACGCCTTCATTCTTGACAATCAGACTGCCGCCCTTAAACATTCCCAGACTAACAGAGCCTACGCCCTCATTATCCAGTTTCACACTTCCCATCTCAACCTTAGAGATTTTCACTGAGCCTACGCCTTCGTTATCAATGTTCATATCATCTCCAGCCACATCATCGATATTTACCGAGCCAACACCCTCATTGGTTACCTCCAGTTTGTTGGCAAGAATCTTCCCAATCTTGACAGAGCCTACACCCTCGTTATCGATTTTCAGGCGGTCGCTATTAATCGTCTTGGCATAGAATGAACCCACGCCTTCCTGTGCAATCTTCACCAGGTCAGGACTGGTGATATAAATCTTGAGTCTATTCTTTTCAGAGTTACACGCGGCAGGCACTTTGAGTTTTCCGTTGAGTCCGATCTTCACCTCGCCGTCACGATAAACCACCTTGAGTTTCTCCTTAAGCTTCTGTACGAACTCAGCATCCTTGATGGCAGAGTAATCCAATCGAACGCTGCATTCATCGCCATTGTTCTGGGTATAATAAACGCTGGCAATCACATCCACGTCGATCGCCTTAAAAGGCTTCTCGGTCAAATCATCCTGCGTAAAGTTGAGACTTCCCTTCATTTCACTGGAAGAAGATCCCATACTGCAAGAACTCAAGCCCATTGGGGCAAAGAATAAAGCGGCAGTCACCGCCCAAATACCAAATTTCTTCATATTCATCTAATTTTATGTTTCTAAATACATGATAAACCGAATACCATTCTGTTTCGGAAATCTGATGGTTAGACGTAAGAAGATACATAAAGGTTGCAAGGAAAGCCCAAAAAGATTGCAAAAGAGCCTCAATTGCCTTGCTTATTATGCAAGTTTTATAAAAAAACAGGATTTTCTTGCACGTTTCAGAAAATAATCGTATATTTGCGCCATATTTTAAAAGATTAGAATTATGATTTCAGAAAAAGAATTAAATAGCTATCGGCTGACAAGCATGGAAGAGCCAACAGATGAAATGCTGGCTCAGATTATGCATGAGGCTGCCGAAATATACAGAGAAGAGCACGAAGATACAAAGAAAAAAGTAATAAACATGATAAGAGAAGCTTCCAACCAAGCTGCTCATAAATATCAAACCCTATATGGCAAATAATACACATAAACCCGTTTTAATAATTATTGCCGGTCCTAATGGTTCAGGGAAGACAACAATCACCTCCCGCATTCTTCAACACGAATGGCTAGAAGACTCGCTCTACATTAACCCCGACAATGTAGCCCAAAATATTTTTGGAGATTGGAACAATCAAGATGCAGTTTTAAAAGCAGCTCAATATTGCCAAGCACAAAGAGAAGAATGCCTTCAAAACAAGCACAGCATGATTTTCGAGACCGTTATGTCAACAGAAGAAAAAATCGATTTCATTCACCGGGCTAAGGAGCAAGGATTCTTCATCCGGCTTTTTTTCGTAAGCACCTCTTCACCAACAATTAATGCATCTCGTATTGCTGCAAGAGTATTAAAAGGTGGACACGATGTACCCATCAAAAAAATTATAAGTCGATATTTCAAATCAATAGGTAACTGCAAGCTAGCCGCTTCTTTAGCCGACCGCACATACGTATATGACAACTCAAAAGACGGTGTAGAAGCTCAACTTCTTTTCAGAATGACAGAAGGTAAAATATTTAAGGAATACGTGAAGGAGATTCCGGAATGGGCTATAGGCATTGCCAACAAAGAAGGATAGCCTTGAAAGGTTTCTCGCCGACAAAAGCATCGCATTACCTTTGCTTTACTGAACTTTCGCATGTGGCTTAAGTACGGGCTGAAGGCCCAAAAGCTCCTAGCCCAGGGCATCGCCCTGGGTATAATAGCAATCAGCAAGGCGCCCTGTAAGGGCAAAAGCCTTGTAAATACCCGGTTCTTTAAAGCTTTTGCCCTTACAGGGCGACAGGGTTGCGTCCATAATAGCCCAGGGCGATGCCCTGGGCTAGGAGCTTCTGCCCTTTCAGGGCGTGTGGAGCAAAACTTGCGAAACTTGAGAAACTTAAAACAAGCAGTTTATTTGCAGCAGGTTTTAAGATTAGAATTATGATTTAAGAAAAAGAACTACCTTCACCTCGTCACCACAACACATATCCATCATCGTATTCCCAACATTTGTTTTCCTGGTTTACTGAACGACCGTTGAGAGTGATAACTTCTTTAACTTCCCTTTAACTTCTTTAACTGCTTAAACTTCTTTAACTCTTTTAACTTCTGAACTTACCTTAAACTTGAATCATCTAATATGCGAAACTTCAAGTTTTCTGCGTTAATATTTGTTTAAAAATCAGTCTTTTTTCGGTATCGTTAACTTCTTTTATCTGATAATTGTTTAACACAACATAAGACGGGATATCCTACCCCACTCGCTTTTCAAAGAATTTCTGCGGTAAGAAAAGAGAAAAAATGGGACCCTAAAAAAATGGCACCTATTTCGGAACCAAAAATAAACGCTTAAAATATGTAAAAACGGGCCGAATTCTTAAAATATGTTTATAAAAAGCGAAAAACACCCTTCACCACCCTTCACC
>DAWDQD010000040.1:0-27026 GCA_052349145.1 Segatella copri
GTAGTACAACAGTAAGACGATTACTCATGCCCATAGGGGGTGCTGAGTAGTTACTCTTGTTTTGTATAAGTAGTGAAGTCTTAGCATTTACTCTTTGCCAAGGTGCAACTTATCAGGGGCAAAGATAATAAAAATATATTAGAATGAATCATAAAAAATGCAGAAACTTACTCTTTGAAAGTAAATTTCTGCATTTGGTAGTATTTATTTCTATGATTGCTTTTCTGCAATACATTCCATCTCGATCAGCCAGCCCGGTCTGCATACTCTTGCCTCTACGATGATATGTGGTATCTGAGGGTAAAACTGATTCATCAGTTGTTCTATGGTATGGTAATCAGAGATGTCGCGCAGGTAGATGATAAAGTATTGGATATCGTTCATCATCGCATCGCCATCCTTCAATAATGCACCGATGTTTTCGAGCAATCTGCCGGTTTGTCTTACAATATCGCCTTCGTATACAACTGCTCCATCTTTATCTATGCTGGCTGTTCCTGATATGAAATATTGTTTCTTCTGGGGCAGAGAAAGGCTGGTTCCCCGTTCAAAGGCTACTCCGTATTCGTGAGTAGGATTCAGATGATTGAGTGCCTGGAGATATTGCTTGTCTTCTTCCCTGATGCCGGGAACGGTCAGAAAGTCGATAGCTACAGATGCATGACGTATGGATGTTGCTCCGCCGATGCCCGTACTGGCTATATAATGGGTTTCTGCCGTCAGACCTTGCTGGTCGAAAACTTCATTGCGCGCTTCTACTACTCCCTGATAGTTTACATCGATATGAGTTACGTATATCCATGTTCGTACCAGGTTGCGCTCCATCGTCATATCTGTACCAGCGATAAGTTGCAGGTATTTGTCGAATAGCATTCGGGTCTGTTCGTATGAATCCTTTCCCTTCGCTTCTTCCTCAGTGAGGCGAAGACTATGGAATAAGATAGGGGTAGCATCATCAGTAGTCTTGATCAGCAGACTCACCTTGCTGCCATTCAGTGGAGTCTGTTCCACGATAGTGAAGTTTGTGCCTTTCAGATACTCCTGATAAAGGAGTGACTCTTCTAAATCCTGAGTCTGGTTCTGGGCGTCGCTGAGGAATATCTTACAATATTGCAAGGTACGGTTTTCCAGTTTCTCTGTATCGAGAAAGTTACCTAGTTTTAGATACAGAAAGTTAAGGCGATCATTGAATGAACCCTTAGCTTCTGGTGAAAGTATTATGTATTTGTCCATCTCGTTTTTCTTTTTTTTCGGCAGCAAAGGTACGGATAATATCTGAGATATAAGAAAATAGACAGGATGAAATGATAAAAATACCGAGATATGGGGATAGGAACAGGCTGGATAGAACGGAAAAGAGGGAAATAAAGGCTTGTTTTCCTTTACTTCCCCCTATCTTTTTCTTATTTCCTGCTTTAGAGTGATTCGAGCATGCGCTTGATGACAACCTCGGCTGAAATCTCACGGTTGGCTGCCTCTGGAATCACCAGACTGTTCTTGCTTTCAATGACATCATCGGTTACAATCAAGCCACGGCGAACTGGCAGACAGTGCATGAAGCAACCATCGTTGGTCCAGCTCATGTGCTCCTCGTCGATGGTCCAGCTCATATCCTTGCTCAGAATTTCGCCATACTGTGCTGGGTCTTTCACGCCCGGACAGCTCCAGTTCTTGGCATAAACGAAGTCTGCACCTTCCAGAGCCTTCTTCTGGTCGTACTCTACCTTGGCATTGCCTACGAACTTAGGATCGAGTTCGTAGCCTTCTGGGTGAGTAACCACGAAATCTACATCGGCTGCATTCATCCACTGGGCGAATGAGTTTGGCACAGCCTGAGGCAAGGCACGGCAATGAGGAGCCCAGGTCAGGACTACCTTAGGACGAGCCACCTTCTTATGCTCCTCGATGGTGATGAGGTCGGCGAATGCCTGGAGAGGGTGAACGGTAGCTGTCTCCATAGCGAAGACTGGGCGGCCGCTGTACTTTACAAACTGGTTTACGATGGTTTCGGCATAATCGTAGTCACGGTCTTTCAAACCGGCAAAGCTGCGCACACCGATAAGGTCGCAGAAGCTACCCATCACAGGGATAGCCTCCAGCAGGTGCTCGCTCTTGTCGCCATCCATGATAACGCCACGCTCTGTCTCCAGTTTCCAGGCACCGGCATTCACATCGAGCACGATAACATTCATGCCCAGGTTCATCGCAGCCTTCTGTGTACTCAGTCGGGTACGGAGACTGTTATTGAAGAATATCATCAGCAAGGTTTTGTTCTTGCCCAACTCTTGATAACCGAAACGGTTTGCTTTCACTTCCTGTGCCTCGGCGAGCGCTGCTTTCAGGTCGCCAAGGTCTTCAACATTAAAGAATGTCTTCATTGTTATTTCGTTTTTTATTTGTTATTTCTAATATATATTGCTCTTGAATCTTTCTTCTTGAATCTTGATGTTTGCAGAGTTTGCATGCAAACCTTGCAAACATGGCAGAAACTAAGACTTGGTACGGAGAGGGTACGGAGCAGGTACGGAGCGGGTCTTGTTAGGCTCTTGTCTGTCCCTGACCTGTAATCAACCACTTGTAGGTGGTAATCTCTTCAAGTGCCATAGGTCCGCGTGCTCCAAGCTTTTGGGTACTGATGCCAATCTCTGCGCCCAATCCGAACTGTGCGCCATCGGTGAAACTGGTAGGAGCGTTTACATAAACGCAGGCTGCATCTACCATTGCCTGGAACTTCTTCTGGGCAGTTTCATTGTTGGAAACAATGCTCTCGCTATGTCCGCTTCCGTAGGTAGCAATGTGTTCGAGTGCCTCATCTTCCGAAGCTACGGTCTTGATACCCATCTGCATGCTGAGCCATTCGGTGTTCCAGATGCTCTTCACGTTGGCATCAGCCTCTTTCATCTTCGCTTCGCTTTCCTCCGCCTTATATAATAAGGTGTCAGGATAGTGTCCCTTTAAAACTTCGTAAGCCTTGGCATCAGCATGAATCTTGGTTTGCTTCGCGGCGAGTCCTTCACAGAGGGCAGGGAGGTCGCTTAATTTGCTTTCGTGAATCAGCAGACAGTCGAGCGCATTGCATACGCTCACTCTTCGGCACTTGGCATTGGTGATGATGCGCTTGCCCATCTCCAGGTCGCCATCCTTGTCGAAGTAACAATGTACCACGCCGGCTCCGGTTTCGATAACCGGAACTTTGGCTGTATCACGGACGAAGTTGATGAGCTTCTTTCCTCCACGAGGAATGCAGAGGTCAATATAGCCCACGGCATTCAGCATTTCGCCGGTAGCTTCATGGGTAGCAGGGAGCAGTGTAACAACATTCGGATCAATACCAAAAGTTATCAACACCCTGTGGATAAGTTCGACACCCGCTGAGTTTGAGGCGTTTGCATCCTTTCCACCTTTCAGTACACACGCATTTCCACTCTTGAAACAGAGTGAGAAAACATCGTAGGTTACGTTAGGACGGGCTTCATAAATCATACCGATAACTCCGAATGGAACGGCAACTCGCTGCAGATGCAAACCATTTTCGAGTGTTTTGTCTTTGAGAACTCTTCCGAGCGGTGAGGGCAGTGTACTGACGTGTCTCATATCCGAAGCAATATCCTGGAGTCGCTGCTCTGTGAGTTGTAATCGGTCGTAGAGCGGGTTCGCCTTGTCCATCTTCACCAAGTCTTCTGCATTCGCTTTGAGAAGCGCAGGAGACTCTGCGATGATGGCATCAGCCACCGCCTGCAGGATTTCATTACGTTGTTCATCTGTTAGCAAACCAAGTGTTTTGCTAGCTGCCTTCACTTTTTGGAAAGTCTCTTTCAGTTCCATTCGTTATTTCCTTTCTTATTTTTATGATAAGATATTTTGTAATGTGTTACGAGTTCCCTCTTAACAACGGCAAAGGTAAGCATAAATATCGGAAATTGCAAACTTTATGCAAGAAAAAGTGATAGTTTAATAGATAAATGGATAGTTATACGAAAATGATATTAAAAAAAGTCAAACAGCGTCTGACCTTTTTGTAATGGTTCCTTCTAATTATTCTGATACTGCCAGAAGAATTACTCTTTATCGTTTTCTTCAGGATGAGCCATTAGATACAGTTCCTTCTGTCGTTCGATTTCTCTTCTCAAGTCTTCCTTGTCTGGTAGGTAAAGCTTGTATTTTGCTGCGAACATTTGGTCGTTTTTGGCGAGGGTAGAGTATCGTGCCACATCCGAATCTGTTTCGGTACAAAGGATGATGCCGATTGTAGGGTTGTCGTCTGGTCCTTTTTTCATCTTGTCATACATCTGCAAGTACATGTCCATTTGACCGACATCCTGATAGGTGATGCGGTTGACCTTTAAATCTACAAGGATAAAACTCTTGATAAGATAATTATAGAATACCAAATCGATGTAGTAGTCGTTTTCCTCGGTTCGGATATGTTGCTGGCGAGCCACAAGCGCATATCCCTTTCCCATTTCCATCAAGAATTTCTCTAGGTTGTTGATGATGGCAGTCTCTAATTTTGATTCAGCGAGGGATATGTCTTCTGGCAATCCAAGAAATTCCAAGACAACTGGTGATTTGATGTATTCGAGTTTGTCTTGTTGATAAGCCTTTGTATTGTCTTGCATCTCGTCAACGACAGGTCGCTTCTTCTTTGACATAAGAAGACGTTCATAATATAAGGTGTTGATATTGCGGTTGAGGGTTCGGTAACTCCAACCTTCGTTGAACGCTTCCTTTGCATACCATTCACGAGCTTGTTTATCTTCTACACGGATGAGACGCTCGTAGTGGGTCCAAGGAAGGATATTCAAATTTGTAAAGTGAGTTTAATACTCCTCTTTTACAAGTGCGGTAAATATAGCAGGCACTGCCTGCTGTTTTTGTTTTTCCAATTGGGCAGGCACTGCCTGCCCAATTCCTAAATCCGGAAAAAAGTTATAGAAACGTCTGTAACTCTTTATGTTAGTCTTGGAGAATCCCTTCCCGAATTCCTCCGTAAGAGCAGCCGAAGCGACCTCTATCACATGCTTTCCGTATTCAGCACGTGATGCTCCGTTCTGTTCTTCTTCCACAATACGTTGTCCTATTCTCCAGTTTCTTTCCACCAGAGAATAATTGACGGTAGCAAATGCTTTGCTGCGAGCTTTGCTGACGATGGAGTGCAAGTCGTTGACGAGCATGTTGTCTTCATCGTTATATTTCTTGCCGGGTTCATTCATAATGCTACTGATTTTAGCTGTTCAAAGTGAAAAGATACGATTTTATATCGAAAAAGTAATTTTTCTCTTCACTTTTTTCGATAAAAGTTTGGAGGTTTCGATAGGTTTTATTATATTTGCAGCGTCTTATCCATGCTGGAAGCCCTAAGGGTGGAGGCTAAGGGATTGATACATATACATAAAGGCGTACTGAACGCTTTGTGTTTGACGTGTTGGAACTTCGCAACTTCAAACTATAAGTCAAAAACAAAGCAACGAGGACGTCCCAGGGGTGTATTATATATATCCTAATTGACGCTGTGTGCTAAAGTGCATGGCGCAAGATGGTGTACTATATATTCACTTTTGCGTGGGGCTTTCAGCGTTGCTCGTTTCGACTTATAGGGCAATGCGAAGGCCTCAACACGTGGAACGGGCGGCAGACTGGCTCCACGTTTTTGTGTTTATGCTAATCTTCAATTATTAGAGTGCCATTAGGAGCCGTGGCTTTGGAGGCATAATGTATGGTTTCAAGTGTAGAAACAGCAAAGAAAATCTTGGAAGATGAGGTGAAAAATGCACCTTATACGAATGATGATCCATTCTCAAATGCAACAAGCTTTCGTAAGATAATTGAGTATATATATATATGTGTGGTTGATGAGAATGTAAGCAGGGAGGAAGCAAAAGCTTGGCTTTATGACCTATATAAAAATCAATCAAAGCATGATCATGCAATCTTTTGTTCTAGGGTAGATGCAATTATTAGTGCAATAGAGTATTTGAAGATGAATAATAAAATAGTATAATTATGAGGAAATATTTGTTCTTTTTGTTTGGTTTGTTAGTTATGTTTACCCCATTAGAAAGTCATGCTCAAAGTTATGAACTTGGTTTTGCATGTTTTTATGATGGATATTGGGGGAGCTGGTATAATACTAGTAATTATAATATCTGGGGTAACTATGGCGGTTTTATCGTGTATGATAGTTATGAACATCCTTCAAATTACAGATTTAAGTTTCAAATAAATTCTTATACTCAACCTTCAAAAGACGAGATAAAGGCACATTGGAGAAATAAACAACCTTTCGTTTACTACGGAACTGCCGAGTATTATGTTTCTGATATAGATACTACGATAAAGCAAATTTTGAAAAATTATGGTATGCCTTTTCTTACGTCTTCATCAATTAATGCTGTTAAAAGAACTGTTTCTGCTGAAATCCGCATATTGCCGTATAAAAAGCATCCAGTATGCTATAATATATTTTTTGATGATGTGGGTTTCGCCATTAGTTTAGGGACAGCTTCGTTCCCCGAATAATATAACGTTAAATTTATAAATAGAAAGGGTTAACTTATGAAAAAAGTGTTATTGGCGACTTTGTTCGCTGCGTTTTCGTTAGGCATGAGTGCTCAGGCTTTTGAGTATGTACCTTTGGATGCTACTACAGGACGTCCATTGGTTCCTAGTGTGCCTTCTGTTCCATCGGTACCTTCAATTCAATCTTATGGCTTTGGAGCTCCAACTCCACCAATATCTCAAACGAGTGTGGTTGGTGGGTATGTGAAAGCACAGGATGGAAGATTTGTGAGAGTCAAAATACGTGTTTGTGCTAGAATAGGTCAGTATGAAGGTCCTTATGTAGTAGCAGAATATCATTCTGGTGCTAGACGCTGGATGAATAATGGCACGGTTAGAGCTCAAAAAGTATCATTAGGTGATGGACAATTTATAGTAGATAATTTTGAATGGTCTGCTCTCACAACTCTTTATGGGACAGTATATTTCAACTATTAATTTTTAATTCTTGGAGGAAGTTTCGAGGGCGCATCATAGACTTATGGTACGCCCTTGTATATTGTCCTTTCATTTATAAAGCCATTTTCTGTTTTGTACTTCCTACATATCCATTGCCTTTCTTAGCTAAGATGGGGATATTGGAGGCAAGTAAGTATCTTGATTGTTGGTCGAGTAAACTGACGGCTGTGCTTAGGAGGCAATGCTTTTCTATCTCTTGAAACAAAGAAGGTCAGTCTAACCTCTGTTAAATCAGAATATTAAAGAAAAGTTCGTTTTTTCGTTTAAAAAGTTGCAGATAATAATTGTATTTCCAAAAGAAAGTAGTATCTTTGCATCATCGTTTAATATAAAACATAAATATTATGGGTACAGCAGAAACTCAACAGGCATTGGCTTTTGCAACGATGTGCGTCGATCTTACTGCAAAGGCAGAAGGATGCAGTAGGCAAGAAATGTACTTGCGGATGAAAAAGGTTGGACTGATACATGGTCTTACCACAAGACTTGATGCCCTTCATACACAGAGTAAAGATTATGTTGTAGCAGCTTTACAAACTGCACTTCGTCGTCTGGAAACAGCAAATAATTAATAACTATGCGTACGGTTTTTCATGGTGCAACTCGAATAGTGGAATATCCACTTTGTCATATCGGACGAGATAATCTCGATTTCGGTAAGGGATTTTATGTTACAGACATTCGTGATCAAGCTATCAGTTGGGCAAAAAGAGTTGTGAACTTGGGTTTGCCACAATGGCTAAATATTTATGAACTAGACGAAAATTACATTAAGCAAAATGCTCGTTGTAAAATATTCACGGCTTACGATAATGAATGGCTCAAATTTATAGTAAAAAGTAGAGCTGGAGAGATGCCCTGGAGAGAATATGATTACGTTGAAGGTGGTATTGCCGATGACCGAGTCATTACAACGATAGAAGATTATTTAAATGGAGATATTTCTATGGAATATGCTTTGAAACGATTGTCTGAGCATCAACCGAATAATCAAATATGTATTATCTCTCAAAATATACTTGATGATAGCTTACATTTCATATCTGCGGAGCCGTTAAATGATTTAGCAAGAAAGGAGGTAAAGTCATGTTAAGAGATTCACAGCTTTGGATGAAGATAGGTAGAATATGTACTTTGTTGGCAAAGCGGTTGGATATTTCTCCCGAAAGAGCGTTTGATATTTTTCAAATGAGTAAGACCAACGAACTACTCCATGATGAACGTTCTTTGCTCTATCTAATGAGTGATTTGTATATTGTTGATGATGTGATTATGGAATTACAATCAGCTGATGGACTTCACAGAATTTATAAGTAGAATTCTTCTAATTTGGAATTCTACGACTATGGCTACTGTATTTGAGGCGTTTGCTGCCATAGTTGTTCTACTAAGATTTTGTTGTTGTACAACTACAAGGTGTAAGGTTGTACGACTATAGGGTGTAAGGTTGTACAACTATAGGGTGTAAAGTTGTACAACTATAAGGTGTGTTATTGTACAACTATAAAGTGTTGTCACTATAGTCAGCAGATGTGCTGACTGCAGTCGGCAGACCTGCTGACTAGGCTCAGCAGAGCTGCTGAGCCTAGTGGCAAACTCCGAGAAGCAGTATCCTCTTACCCAAGAAACAGTATCCGCTACCCCGATAAACTATCTCCGTTAACCCGATATGCTATATCCGTAAGTTTATTCAACCATATTCTCTTACTTAATCAACCATATTCTCTGGCTTGTTAAAGCAGTTAGGGAATCTACATATCCATAGTGTAGTTGTGGAGATATTACCAAGCATCGTTCAAATCACGTAAAGGGAGGCGCTCTTTTACGAGCTTTATCTTTAATGCCTTGCAGAATGCTTTCAGAACAGATTCTGTTGCCATCTCCTCCAGCTTAATATAGTTAGGACGTTTAGAGAACAAACAAGTCATTCATTGTTACTGCCGACTGAACATCCCAGGCATAAGGATTGTCGGATAACCCCATGGTCGTAATCATTGTAAGATGTACGGCTTTCTAGGAGAGAAATGTGCTTTAAACGTGCGGAATGTGTCTTTTTTAAGCACATTCCGCACGTTTAAAGCACATTTTTTTGTTTATATTCTCTTTAACCACAGATCCATGAATCTGTCGTAGATGACGTATCCTTCATTAGTCCTATATACTAATTCCTTGTCTTCCAAGATTTTGAGGGCAGCCTTTACGCTGCTGGCTCCACTCAGCTTGTGTTCCTTGATGAACTTGCCAGAGGTAGGCTGGGCAACAATGCTATCCTTGGCTATGGCTTTCAGAAGCGAGAACTGGTTCTCTGTGAAGAACTGTACCATATTCTCAAACTGTGGTTCTCTACCTTCGAGTACTGAAAGAATTGCTGCATTTACTTGCTTGATACTATCAACTTGTATTTCGGTTTCATAGAGGCGATTCATGATGCATTGGATATACCATGTGTGGCCCTCGAATTGTTGATAGATGTAGTCGAAGGTTTCTTTTGATAAGTTGCCACCTTTCTGCTTGAAGAAGTTTTGGCAAAACTCATAATAAACATCGTTTCTCAATGGTTTAAGTCCCATCATCTCAGTGCTTTGGTAAAATGGATGTTTCGGCGAGCCGAATATCTCAGCCATCAGATGATGCTTGCTGCCAGAGAAGATGAAATGCACATGTTGGGCAAACTGGATATAAGAACGTAGCAATGCTTCTGTGCCTTTCTCTGGATATTCTGCAATCTGCTGAAACTCATCGATGGCGATATATACCTCTTTCCCACTCTCGTTGAGATAGTTGAAGATGCTGCGGATGGTGATGTCTTCTTGGGATGGCTCAATTGTGATAGATACGCTAGGTTCACCAGTTAATGGATCCATGCTGAGTACAGGGCGCAAGGCACTGAAGAAGGCGATGGTTTTCTCTATGAATGAGGTGTTCTTGCGGACGATGTCATTGATAACCATTACTCCAAATTGTTCCACAAAGTCGTGCAAGTTCTTGGTAGCGAATATGTCGAGGTATAGGCATGCGGAATCCTTCTCATCTTTTTCCAGATGATAGAAAGTGTTCTTGATAAGCCCAGTTTTTCCTAGTCTTCGAGGAGAAATGAGGGTAACGTTTCTTCCATTCTTCAAGTGCGACATTAGAGTCTTTGTTTCCACTTCTCTGTCGCAGAAATACTCGGGACTTTCATAACCTTGGTAGATGAAAGGATTTGCTAATTTCCTGTTATTTAGTTTCATACGCCATTACATCTTTAGTGTTACAACTTTTATGTAATGGCAAAGATACAACTATTTCTTGAATATGCAAAAGAAAATGGCAGAAAGTTGAGGTACATACTCAACTTTCTGCCATTTATGATGCTATCTTTTGATTATTTAATCTTCTTGAATGTGATAGTACTAGGATATGAGGCGTTGCCATCCAGATTGTATTTTAAAACCATAGTTGTCGAATTAATACTCTGTATGGTATACACATCTAAAACGTTGATGCCATCTTCTTCGTATGTAGTTAATTTGTTGCCAGAGATAGTATAGGCTTCTCCGGAACACTCTATTTTCCATTTGTTTCCAGTCCAACAATACTCATTGAAAGTGCCACCTTGCTTGAATTCGAAAGAGATAGCATCATCAATGTCTATGTCCTGATCTACTTTAGCAGGCTTGTCATTTTTATCCCAGTCATAGCCTGTTACATGTGTAGGTTGCCACATTCCAATGATGTTTGTCTGGATATCTTCAGCGGAAGGCGTGTCTTCGTCATCTGAAGAACAAGCAGTGAAGGACACCATTGCAAACAAGGCGAAAAGAATCGCCAAAAGAGAAAAATGTAACTTTTTCATAAAATTTGCCCGTTATGCCGATAGCTAAGCTTTTAATGTTATTAAATTAGTTGACTGGATAGATTGCGAAGCCATCGTTCTACATAACCTACGGATACAAACACGTGGACGAAACTTGTCCAAATTGCAGCCGTAGGAAAAGCTGATTAGAACAACAAGTAACGCCCACGATATAGCGGACGTTCACTATCTGTCGTTTCTAATGCTCTTTTTGAAATTTCCTACGTTCCAATTTGCATGACCGAATAGCAAACGCTAATTTAACCATCAAAAATATGGAAGTCCTCACAATAGTGTGATTCGATTCCAACTGCAAAGGTAAGGATAATTCTTGAAATAGCAAAATAAAACCCAGAAATTTAAAGGAAAAATTTTCTTTTTGCCTTGCTTCTGTGCTTTTTAAGTTTGTCTGCAACAGCCCTCTTGCTTATCTTTAAAAGTCAAAGGATAGTTCTATGAAGAACGTTCCTTATTCTCTTATATATTGCGTAAGCTAAAGCAACCACATTCTCTTACTTAAGCAACCATATTTTCTGGCTAGTTTAAGCAGTATGTGCAAAAGAATATAGCAGAAAGTTGGGGCTGTTCCTCAACTTTCTGCCATTTATTAGCCTATCACATTGCATAGTCGGTTGATGGCTGCATCAAAAGTGGTGAGGCCTTTGGCTCGCTTTCTGATGGCTGCCTTGTAATCTGATGCCTGGCAAGGAATCTGATTTGGAGTGCAATGGCAAGCAGTACAGCGGTGACTATCTGATGAAGGTCGGCTTGAATGTATTCAGCCAGACCGATGGAACGAGCCACGTATTGGTATTAGAATAACGTATCAACTATTCATAATAAAAACGAAAAGCAGCAAAGTCTATATAAATAGGCTTGCTGCTTTTTTAGGTTTCTGTATTTCTTATCCCTAATGATTTTACTTGTTTAGCGGTCTTGCCACAAACTCAGTATGAAGGGTCTCCATCGGATGCTCCTTCAGATTGATGAGGATGTTTGGCGTATTGCCATTGGCAATGATTACCTTGATGCCAGCATTGGCTACGTCGTGAGCGGTCTTTACTTTCGATGTCATGCCGCCTCTGCCGTGGCTGCTCTTGCTGGCAAGGATGTACTCACTGATGTCACGGTCGTAATAAACCGATGGGATGATGCGGGTGGTAGGATCGCTTGGGTCACCATTGTAGATGCCATCCACATTACTTAATAGAATCAAGGTGTCGGCATTCATCATCTTGGCAATCAAGCCAGACAACTCATCGTTATCCGTAAACATCAGCTCGGTGATGCACACGGTATCGTTCTCGTTGACGATAGGGAGCACGTTGTTTTCCAGCATCACCTGCATGCAGGCCTCCTGGTTCTTGTACTGCTCTTCGGCACCGAAATTCTCCTTCATGGTCAATACCTGACCAATCTTTATCTTATATTCACGGAAAAGGTTGTAATAGAGACCTACGAGTTTCACCTGTCCGATGGCAGAGAACAGCTGGCGTTGCTCCACGCTGTCCAAATGATGGTCAACATGCAGTTCGGCTCTTCCGGCAGCCACGGCACCAGAAGAAACCAGAATCACCTCATAGTCGTGCTTTCTGAGCCAGACAATCTGATCCACAATTGCCGACATTCTCGTTACATCCAGTTTTCCGTCTTCTCGGGTCAGCACGTTGCTGCCCACCTTTACTACGATTCTTTTTCCCATTTTATGCCGATATTTAGTTGGAGCAAGGAATCTGTTGTTTCAAATTCCTTGCCCCTTCAATCATTATTTCTTTTTATTGTCTTTTTCTCGAATCTCTACTCTTCGAATCTTGCCGGAGATGGTCTTTGGCAGTTCATCTACGAATTCGATGATGCGAGGATATTTATAAGGAGCAGTCTCATGCTTCACATGATCCTGCAACTTCTTGATGAGGTCTGGACCTGCCATACTCTTGTATTCATCCTTCAGTACGACGGTAGCCTTGACTACCATACCGCGGATTGGGTCTGGCACACCGGTGATGGCGCACTCTACTACGGCTGGGTGAGTCATCAGGGCATTCTCTACCTCGAAAGGACCGATACGGTAACCAGAACTCTTGATCACGTCATCGATTCTGCCCTCAAACCAGAAGTAGCCTTCCTCATCACGCCAGGCCATATCGCCCGTATGATAGTAACCATCATGCCAAACCGATTTGGTCTGCTTTTCGTCACGATAGTAATATTTGAAGAGGCCGATAGGCTTGTCATCGCCGATGCGGATGCAAATCTCGCCCTTTTCACCATCTTCGCATTCCGTCATGTCTGGGCGAAGGATGTGAACATCATATTGTGGATTTGGCTTGCCCATGCTTCCTGGCTTTGGCTTGATCCAAGGGAAGGTTCCGAGTGTCATCGTGGTCTCTGTCTGTCCGAAGCCCTCGTAAATCTGAACACCAGTAAGTTTCTGGAAGGTCTCTGCCACGGATGGGTTCATAGCCTCGCCCGCAGTGGTGCAGTATTCTAGACTGCTGAGGTCATACTTGGAGAAATCTTCCTGAATCATGAAGCGGTAGATGGTAGGAGGGGCACAGAAAGAGGTGATGTGGTACTTCTCAATCTGGCGCATGATCTTATCCGCCGTAAACTTCTCGTGATCGAAGACGAAGACGGTGGCTCCGGCAAACCATTGTCCGTAGAGCTTGCCCCATACAGCCTTGCCCCAACCGGTATCAGCTACGGTAAGATGGATGGAGTTCTCGTGGAGATTGTGCCAATATACACCCGTGGTCAGATGACCGAGGGCATAGAGGTGATCGTGTGCCACCATCTTTGGCTCGCCAGTGGTTCCCGATGTGAAGTACATCAGCAGGGTATCCTCATTAGAGTTTACATGTTCTGGGCGAACAAAAGGAGCACATTCGTTCCATTCCTTCATCCAGTCGTGGAAACCTTCCGGGATATCCGGACCGATACTGATCAAAGTCTTGACAGTCGGACTCTCTGGCATTGCCTGATTAACCTGCTCTACCACGTAATCATCGCCGCAGCAGATGATAGCCTTCACGCTTGCTGCATTGTTGCGGTAAATGATGTCGTGCTTGGTAAGCATGTGGGTAGCAGGGATGGCTACGGCACCCAACTTGTGGAGACCGAGCATGGCGAGCCACCACTGATAGTGACGCTTCAGAATGAGCATCACCTTATCATCGTGACCGATGCCGAGACTCTGGAAGTAAGCAGCAGCCTTGTCGCTCTGCTCCTTCAGGTCCTTGTATGTAAAACGGATTTCTTCTCCACGTTCACTTGCCCAAAGCAGCGCCACGTGGTCTGGTTTGATCTTTGCCCATTCGTCCATCACGTCGTAGGCAAAGTTGAAATCTTCTGGTATGATAAACTCCAGATGCTCCTTGAAGTCTTGCTCTGAAGTGAATTTTGTCTGTTTTAGAAATCTCTCGATCATAGTTACTCTTCTAGATAATTATACAAAGGAACTTGGCTGGCTCATTGTTGAGTGAGCGGAAACAATGCGACTTTCTACTGTCGAAGTAGATGCTGTCGCCCGGATTCAGCACCATCACCTTCTCTTCGATGGTTACTTCGAGCTGTCCCTCAATCACATAATCATATTCCTGTCCGTTGTGTCCGTTCTTGTTCGGCTTCTTGTCGCCTGGCAACGGATCTACCTGTACCATGAACGGATTCACCTTTCTATCCTTGAATCCTACGGCAAGGCTCTGGTATTTATACTGGTTGTTGCGGTCTATCTCCGGTCCCTGTCCCTTGCGGGTTACGTAGTATCCCTTCATGCGAGGTTCCTCTCCGAAGAGCAATACGTCGAGGTCGATGCCGTATCGCTTAGAGATTCTTGACAGGCGATAAACAGAAGGATCCGCCTCACCGGATTCTATCTTGAGGTAATGATCAAGACTGATTTCGCACAGTTCTGCAATTTCCTCGGCAGGAATATTGAGAACCTCGCGGAGACCTTTCAGCCTTTCACCGATTTGTTTGATTGCTTCGTCCATAAAATATTCTTTTTATTGTTTGCTTTGATAATACATCGAACAGTTGCTGATGGGCAATTTCGAAATGTAAGCGCAAAGATACGAAAAATATTTAAAACGGCTCAAAAAACTTACGTTTTTAAAACTCTTTGTGCTTATAAAAACGAAAATGCTGCACAAATAAAGTAATCTGTGCAGCATTCATTGTATCATTTTCTTATTTTTTTCCTGCCAATAAACCATTGATTACTGCGCTGGTAAAGCCGCCTTGTTCCATGGTATTTAAGCCCTTGATGGTGCAGCCGCCAGGAGTTGTTACTTTATCAATGGCAGCCTCTGGGTGTTCGCCTGTTTCCTGAAGCAGCTCTACGGCACCCTTGATGGTCTGCAAGACAATCTTCTGGGCATCCTTTGCCTTGAAGCCCATCTCTACGCCGCCTTCTACATTGGCTCTTACATAGCGCATGGCGTAAGCGATGGCACACGACATAGCGGTAGCTGCTGGGAAGAGACGTTCTTCCATGATGAGGCTTTCGCCCAATTCATCGAAGATTTCTGTAATCTGCTGGATTTCTGTAGCAGATGCATCTACAGGAGTGATGAAGGTCATCGACTGCTTGTAGGCGATGGCGATGTTTGGCATCACGAGGAAGAAGGTTGGGGTGATACCATCCTTGTCTAACCACTCCTTGATGTTGGCTGATGGCACACCGGCTGCTACCACTACGAGTTTCTGACTCTTGTAGTTGAGTGCATCCTTGATTCCCTTTAATGTCTTCTCCACGCACCAAGGTTTTACTACTATGCAAATGATGTCTGCGCCGTGGCAAGCCAACTGGTTGTCTAGGGTTACGCTGGCTCCTTCGCTTGCGAAGTGATCCAATACTGGTTGGTTATGGTCAGATACCGTAATATCTGATGGAGTGAACTTCTCGCTCTGCAAGAGTCCTTCAGCCATGGCACCGCCCATAGCACCTGCTCCGATAATTGTTATTTTCATTGTCGTCTTATAGTTAAAATGCAATTACGGTGCAAAGATACTACTTTTATCAGAAAAAAGAGCAGTTTGTAGACGATTTTTTAAGAAAGTACGCTTGTTTACTGACGATTTTTTAAGAAATTCGCTAGTTTACTCCCATTCTGGAAGTATCTACGTTCTTGGTTCTCTTCTCCTTGTACTTGCCTATCTTATAGATGATGGAGATGGAGGCAGATGCCCAATCTTGCTTGATGTTCATGTGGTAGTCTTGATTGCCTTGTACTGATTTTGTAGAGAATCCCTCGTTGAAGATGTTGCTGCCTTTAACCACAATGCTCCATTTATCATTATCGGAAGCCCATCTCAACATAGCAATCAAGAGAAAGACTGATTTGATGTCATAGGTTCCTTGAATGGCTTTCGACTGATAGAATGGGTTAAGTATGAAATGGATGTGATGGCTTCGGCTAAGCTGGGCGGATAGATTTCCGGCAAGAACGGCAGAGATATGTTTGCGATTGAAGGGCAAGTCAAAGAAATCGTTACTCTTGTCATGTCTGTAGATTCCTGTTGCCGAAACACTTCCGTTCATCCAATTGCCTATACCGAAAGTTGTCGATGCTCTAATGCCTATAGTATGATTATAGTCGAAATTGGTCTCCTTCATAATGACTGCCAGGTGGTCGGTAGTCTGATAAGGCAACTGCACAGAATAGTTGGGTTGGAACTCTGCAAATGCCATCAATGTATGGCGACTTTTGATTGTCCACATCAGGTTGCTCTCGTATGTAGAGTAAGGCTTGAGATGAGGATTTCCCCATATCTCCATATAGGTAGAGGCATAGTAAATGCTGCTCATAGTTGACCAATAGCTAGGAAACTGTGAGCTGGAACTGAAGGATAAGTTGAGTATGTTGCCAGGATTGGCTTTCCACGATGCATTAAGTGTGGGATAAATATGCCATTTGTTCCATTGTGGAGAATGGTACAGCTCTGCTTCGACAGAGGCTTCCAAGCTGATTCGCTCGTTTATCTGTTTGCTTATGCCGCCATAGAAACTCAAGATTCTTTCTTCGATATTCACCTGGCTGGTTGCATCAGGAATGTCTGCTCCATCCTTGTTGGTCGTGGCTTGGTAGCTTCTGTTGTTGCTGTTTTGGAATTTCATACCATACGACAGTTCCCAACCCTTCTTCAATGAGTGGGATTGATCGGCGGTGAAAAGCCATTTGTCTATTACCTGCTTGCTGTTTGTGTATAGAATACGCTCTTCGTCAAGCATCGTTCCTACTAGATATTGCTGGCTGGGGTTTTGGTAGTTGAGATAGGATATGCCTATTTGTAGTCCAAAGGGCAGATTGTAGCTGACATCTACATTGTGCAGGTAGGTATGCTCATTGCCCTGTTGCTGGGATGTGCCTGTTCCCATCGTTTCATGATGAGGATGGCTGCTGTCCCATTTTCCTGTATATGCCAGGGATAGCTGGTGGTTATCAGCAAATGCATAACTCAGTCCCAAGCGATAGTTGTGAGTCAATCCTGGTTTTTTTTGTGAGGTCTTGTCATGATACGCTACTCGCTTTCCTTGAAGCGGATGATTGGCATAGGTAGTAGTCTCACCGTATGATGTTCCATCTGTAAATGAATACATGGCATCCAGACCGAATTTTCCTTTTTGGAACAGCAGGTTGGCTTTGCCTTTCCCTTCTCCGTATTTGCTTTGGCTCCAGGTGCTTTGTATTTGTCCTGAAAGCAGATTCTTTCCAGCATAGTCTTTGGTAACCAGGTTGATGACCATTCCACGAACATGTAGGCGTGCTGGCGCTGCCAACATCACTTCGGCTTTGGCTAATTGTGATGCGGGCATGGCTTTTAATCGCTCTGCCAGTTGTGCGTAATTGAGTGTGGTTGGTTTGCCGTTGATGATGAGAGTCAGTTCCTTTCCTGCATAATTGATGTTGCCGTTTAGTTCGTTTACTCCTGGTATTCGGGTAAGGGCATCATAAGTGTTGTTTGCCGGCATTTTCTCTATGAGCAGTGGCATGTTGTAAACCAACTGCCCTCTTTCTGCCTTGACGATAGGACGTGTCGCCTTGACGAAAACCTCTGGCAGGTTTTGCATTATCATCTGGGTGGTAAGTGTGTCTTTTGCCTCTTCGTTTTGAGCGCAAAGGGGCTGGCTCAGCAATAATGCTGAACCTAAGATAAAATTTATTTTCATGTGTTTATGTTTGTTTGAAGGTTATTGCTTGAGTTGCTCTTTGGCTTTGGATATGAGTTGCGCTGCCTCTTTTTTATCTTCCAGTCTGTTTGCATTTGCTAAGAATAACTGGAGATACAGTTTCGCTTTCAGCTTGTTTTTGGAAGCGATGAACATTTGAGCGGCATTGTAATAGTTGAGCGGGTCTTCTTCATCGTAAAGGATGCTTAACTCAAAGTCACGTGCTGCGTCTGCATATCGGCTGTGTTGAAAATGTAAGTCGGCTAGCCATTTATAGGTTCGCAAAGCTCTGTCTTTTGGCAAGGAAACCTCTAACGACTGGTTGAAATGAGCCATAGACAATGAATCCATGCAGAAGGATTTCTCTATCAAAGCCAAGTGGAAAAGGCAAGTGGCATTGTCGTTTTTGAACTGAACAGCTTTCTGGTAATGTTTCAGCGCCTTTTCATTGTCCGGCAGGTCCTCATAACAGAGACCAAGGATGAAATTGGATTCGAAATTATCAAATCCTTGCGCTATCAGTTTCTCATACAAGGGTATAGCCTCATCGTATTTGAATTGCATGAATAGGGAATAGGCATATTCCTTGTTGACATATAAGTTCGTGGAATCACATTGAGAAATGTAATTCTTCGCCACTTTTTCTGCTCTGTCTGGTTTGTTCACCCCATTGTAATGTACGGCAAGCGAAGCGATAATTTCACTGTCGTATGGGAATAAGAATGCGATGCGCTCGCCCCAAAGAGAAACCTTGTCATTGTTGTTCTGATTGAGATACGCATAATAGTACATTCGCATGTCTTCGTGGTTGATGCTATCTGATGGAATCTTGTCTAGGCAAGAAATGCAGGCGGTGTAGTTGCCTACTTTCCGATAGCAGGAAGCCAGTTTCCTGCGTGCTCCCAGGTGAGATGGATTTGCTTCCAAATAGTTTTGGTAGTATTGGGTTGCATGAAACACATCATATCTACTCAAACAGCTATCTCCTTGTTGGAGTAGATTAGCTGTGGTCTCGTTGGCCTTGGCATTCATTGCCATACATAGCCATAATATAAGGATCAATCTAAACTGTTTCATCGTTTTTGCTGATTATTTCTTTCTTACTTCGGGAGTGAAAACGACAGGCAAGGTAAACTCCATGTTGACTTCCTCGCCATCGGAGAGTCGGGCAGGCTTCCAATGAGGGCTTCTCTTGAGAAGTTCAATCACAGTCTGCTCATAGGCTTTTTCTTTGGGAGCTTCGAGAACTTTAAACAATCCCAATGTTCCATCCTTTTGAACGGTGAAGTTGATGACTACTCGCGCAGGCTTGTCTTCCAATCCTTTAGGATATTGGATGTTTGTCATCACCCATCTTAGGAAATCGTTGATGTCGCCATTGCCGTTGAAAATTGGCATCTGACCACCTTCCGGTAAAACAGCTATCGTCTTTAACACATGAGGTTGTGATACGCTTTGCGGTTTGAACATAAGGACGATGGTTATACCTATTATTGCTATCACGCAAGCGGCTATTCCAAATACCTTTTTATATATATGAGATTTTGTGTATCTTGTTTCCTGTGCTTTGCCCAGGAAATAAGTTTCTTCCTGATAGTTTTTTCCTTTCATACCTTTTACGATTTTATGGAGTTGTCTAAAAGTGCTTTTAATTGTTTGAGTGGTTCCTTGCTGACGTGCAGAGTGAATTTCTCGCAAAACCGTTCGTTGTACAAAATTAGTTCTGAAGTGTTGAGGTTGATGCTGAAAATGTGCTGACTATTAATAATGTAGTTTCTGCCAACACGAGCGAAGAAGTGCGCCGTTTGGGCAAGTTGCTCTACTATTTTCTTCTCAAAGACCACAAGGTTGAACGAGAAGGTGTATTCATCGCCGTTGGTGAGTCGGAGATTGCAATAGCTTCCTTCCGAACAGACGTATGCTATCTGTTCGGAAGCCACTCTGAGCAAGAAGTTGGCATTTGATATGATGAGATATTCTTCCATACTGATAAGTTTGGTGCAAAGATAAGCATAATATTTCAAAAGTATGGCTGGAGGTATCGTGTTTTTTGTGAACCAGTGGACTTGTTTTGTGGAGAATATGAAGTCAAACTCCAGATATGACTATCTATTAAGGTGGTCAACTAAAATCGTTAAACCACAATTAGTAATCTAGCAAGGAAAAAACAAAAAAGCAGCAAACCGCAAAGGGCTTGCTGCTCAAGATAGGAGTGTTTCCTATTTCTTTTATGGGTTGTATATATGATTGAAGAGCTATTGAATTGGCTTTCCCTTTGGCCGCCGAACTTTGTTTCTTCACTCTTCGTTCTTTACTTTCTATACTTCCTTCAATACGGTTTCCAATCTTCCGATGAAGTCATCTACATTTTCCTTGGTCAATACCAATGGAGGGAGGATGCGGAGGATGTTGGTGCCGGCGCAACCGGTGAAGCAGTGCTGCTCGTGGATGAGCTTGCTGCGAACTTCCTTGTGAGGAATATCGAGTACGGCTCCTACCATTAAACCACGGCCACGAACCTCTGTGATGTGACTGTTGCGCTTCTGCAACTCCTTCAGCTGGGCGATGAGATATTCGCCAACCTCATGCGCATTCTGTACCAGGTTCTCCTTCTCGAATACATCGAGAACGGCGAGAGCGGCAGTACATGCCAGGTGGTTGCCACCAAAGGTTGTACCCAACTGACCATATACAGGAGTAAACTCTGGAGAAATCAACACGCCACCCATAGGGAAACCATTGCCGATACCCTTGGCTACGGTGATGAGGTCTGGCTTGATGCCCAACCACTGGTGAGCGAAGAACTTACCGCTTCTGCCATAACCACACTGGATTTCATCGCAAATCAGGAAAGTGCCGTATTTCTTGCAGGCTGCCTGTAAACCCTGGGCAAACTCAGGAGTTACCATGTTGCAACCACCTACGCCCTGAATCGCCTCGATGATACAAGCGCAGACATCGCCCTTGGCAAGTTCCTTCTCCCAAGCCTCCAAATCGTTGATAGGAAGATAGGTTACGTGACCATTATCATTGATAGGAGCGATGATCTTAGGATTATTTGTTACCTCTACGGCAAGAGATGTTCTGCCGTGGAAAGCCTTCTCTATAGAAAGCACGCGGGTTCTTCCGTTGGTGAATGAAGCCAGCTTCAAGGCATTCTCGTTTGCCTCGGCACCAGAGTTGATGAGGAAGAACTGATAATCTTCATAACCGCTAGCCTTGCCCAGACGTTCTGCGAGTTTCACCTGCAACTTGTTGATGACAGAGTTGGAATAGAAACCCAGATTGTTCAACTGGTTGGTGAGCATCTCCACATAATGAGGATGGCAATGACCAATGCTGATAACGGCATGACCGCCATAGAGGTCGAGGTATTCCTGCTCCTTGTCGTCCCATACCTTGCAGCCCTTACCTTTTACAATATTAATATCGAAAAGAGGATATACGTCGTAAAGTTTCATGTTAAATCTATGTTTTAAGAAAGACAACTCATAGAGTTATCTTATTACAAACTATTTTTTATGATAGAAGAACGAATGATTTTTCATCCGTTCTTCCGAATTCTTTTATCTAAAATGCTGATGGCTTGAGTTTCAAACCTGCTGTCTGGTCGAGACCAAACATGATGTTCATGTTCTGAACAGCCTGACCTACGGCACCCTTCAGAAGATTGTCGATGCAGGAAGTAATCAGGAGCTTATCGCCATACTTATCCACATGAACCAGGCACTTGTTGGTATTCACCACCTGCTTCAGGTCGATTGCCTTATCCACGTAGTGGGTGAACTTGGCATCCTTGTAGAACTCCTTGTAACCTGCTACGATTTCCTCGATTGGCTTGTCGGTCTTCACCACTTCTGTAGCGAAGATGCCACGGGCGAAGTCGCCACGGTAAGGGATGAAGTCGATGGCTGCATCGAGATAACCCTGTGTCTGCTTCAGACTCTCACGAATCTCTGGTACGTGCTGATGGTTGAATGCCTTGTAGATGCTCATGTTGTTGTTGCGCCATGAGAAATGGGTAGTGGCGCCTGGCTTCTGACCTGCGCCGGTGCTGCCTGTAATGGCGTTGACAGATACATCGCTGTTGATGAGGCCCATCTTAGCAGCAGGCAACAAACCAAGTTGAATGCAGGTTGCAAAACAACCTGGGTTTGCCACGTGCTGAGCTACGGCTATTTTTGATTCATTTATTTCTGGAAGACCATATACAAAATCGTGAGCGGCTGGGGTTGGCTGCTGGGTGGCAACCACAGTCTCTGGGGCAAGACGGAAGTCCTGTGCCAGATCGATTATCTTCACGTTCTCCGGAACATTGTGCTCCTTCAGGAACGCCTCGCTCTTGCCATGACCGAAGCAGAAGAAGATAACATCCACCTGGTCGAAAGGCATCTCGGCGGTAAACTTCAAGTCGGTCTCGCCATACAATCCCTCGTGAACCTCAGCCACCAGGTTGCCGGCGTTACTCTCGCTGTTGGCGAATACAATCTCTGCCTCTGGATGGTTGATAAGGAGGCGAATCAACTCACCTCCTGTATAACCAGCTGCTCCTAAAATACCTACTCTAATCATAATTTATCTTTCCTCGTTAGGGTGCATACCATAATAAACACGGAGTGGGGTAGAGCTTACCTTGATGAAACCCTTCGCATCCTCTGCTGTCCAACCATGCTGCATCTCACCATACTCACCGAGCTTAGACTTGGTCAAATCGTCTGGTGAATCGATACCTACAGACTGGAAACTGTATGGACGGAGTTTCAGGATAGCTGTACCGTTTACGTTGCGCTGAGAAGAAGTCAGCATCGCTTCGATATCCGGCATTACTGGCTCCAGGTACTGACTCTCGTGGAGGAACATTCCGTACCAGTTGCCTACCTGATCCTTCCAATACTGCTGCCACTTGCTCAATGTGCTCTTCTCCAACAGGCGGTGAGCCTCGATGATGAGCTTAGGAGCCGCAGCCTCGAAAGCTACACGACCCTTGATACCGATGATGGTGTCACCCACGTTGCAGTCGCGACCGATGGCGTAAGAAGCACCAATCTCCTCAATCTTCTGGATGGCAGCAATCTTATCATCAAACTTCTCGCCGTTGACAGCCACGATCTCACCCTTCTCGAAGGTAATCTTCAGTTCGGCCTCTTCTTCCTTGGCAGTAACGTGCTTCAGGTAAGCCTCCTCAGGAAGACCTTGGGTTGGGTCGAGAATCTCACCGCCGCAGATACTGGTTCCCCAGATACCTACGTTATAAGAATACTTCAACTTGGTGAAGTCTGCAAAGAAGCCGTGCTCGTTCAGATAATCAACCTCCTCCTTACGAGAAAGCGCCTTATCACGAGTCAATGTGATGATCTCTACACCAGGAGCCATAACCAGGAAGGTCATGTCGAAACGAATCTGATCGTTGCCGGCACCTGTACTTCCGTGAGCGATGGCGTCAGCACCAATCTCCTTGGCGTAACGAGCGATGGCGATAGCCTGGAAGATACGCTCAGAAGATACTGAAATAGGGTAGCAGTTGTTGCGGAGCACATTACCGAAAATCATGTATTTCAATGATTTCTCGTAATATTCGTGGGTAACATCGAGAGTGACGTATGCCTTGGCGCCCAACTTATATGCGTTCTCCTCGTTGGTCTTCAACTGCTCGGCAGAGAAACCACCTGTGTTAGCGCATGCTGCATAAACATCCCAGCCATCCTGGGTCAACTTCATTACTGTGTATGATGTATCGAGACCGCCACTGAAAGCGACTACAACTTTTTTATTTGCCATTTTATTTTATGTTTAATATGGATGAATAATATTTAGATGGCATTCTTGCCAACACCTTATTATATATAAGGATTTAGATTTCTGCAGAAGGACCGTCAATCTTGCGGATTCTCTCAATCACTTCCTGAGGAAGCTTGATAGGCAGATGCTCCTCTGGGTCGAAGAGCATGGCGGTGCAGATGCAGTATTTGCGGTTGGTACGATGGAGGACATCCACGTTGATGCAACCCTCGCAACCACGCCAGAATGACTCATCATCGGTCAGGTCGGCGAAAGTAACAGGAAGATAACCCAGCTGGGTGTTCATCTTCATGACAGCCGAACCGGATGTCAAAGAGAAAATCTTGGCATGAGGCCATCGCTGTCGGGCAAGCGTAAAGGTCAGGTTCTTGATACGCTTAGCCAATCCCAAACCACGGAAGTCTGGGTGAACGATCAAACCTGATGTGGTAACATAGTGCTTGTTGCCCCATGTTTCGATGTAGCTGAAACCTGCGAACTTTTCGCCCTGGAGTGCGATGACCGCCTTGGCTTCGCGCATCTTGGTGGCAACATACTCTGGTGAACGCTTGGCGATACCAGAACCACGCTTCTTTGCAGCTTCTGCAATTGTAGTCAGAATGGTGTCGATGTACTTGATGTGACTTTCGTCAGCCACCATTACTTTAACTTCTGCTTCTTCCATTTTTTCTCTTCTATCTTAAAATGTTTTTGTTTTAATATTCTTTCTTTATAAATATAATAAGGTGTATGTTTTGCATAAAAATGCAACTACCTTATACATATTTATGGTGAACGTCTGGAATTACCTCTGCTAGTGCATTGATGATTTCCTCTTCTGTGGTACCTTTCTTTTTAACCAGGAAGATCGTGTCGTCACCGGCGATGGTTCCAAGAATTTGAGAAATATCACTATTGTCTATGTTATAGGCAATGCTGCTTGCATATCCCGGACGGGTTTTGATCACGACCATGTTCCCGGAGAAGTTGATTGATTGGAATCCGGTATTCACCATCATCTTGCTCACTGGAATATGGTTTGATACTCTCTTATATAATGTATCGTTGGGCAGGACATACGCATATTTTCCACTCGAAGATGCTGCCTTTGCTACTTTGAGCAGTTTTAAGTCACGGCTCAATGTAGCTTGCGTAATCTTAAAGCCTTCTTTGTGAAGAGCCTCCAAAAGTTGGTCTTGCGAACTCAACTCCTGACTTGATATAAGCATCTTCAAAGTTTCCAATCTGCTATTCTTTGCCTTCATATGCTGTATTTTTATTCGTTTAACGGCTGCAAAATTACAATATATTTTGTAAATAACCAAATAAAATGAAAGAAAAACGCATAAAATAACATTATTTTGTCTTTCGTTATGCATAAACATGGAATAAATATGCATGTATTACCTTCTTTCATACAAATATTTTACACTTGGCTTTTGATGCAGAATAGCCTTTTTATCCATTTTAAGCTAATTATTGTAAATTATTGAAAAAAAGTCTACGAAAACCACATCGGTTCAATTAGTTTTTGTTATCTTTGCAGACACAATTCTTAGATTATAATCAACTTAATATAAAATAGACCTTTAGAAGATGGAAAAAATGAATGTTAAACCAGCAGAAGGTAAGCTGGGAATCTTGGTTGTTGGTTGTGGCGCAGTAGCTACTACCTTCATGACCGGTGTTTTCATGACTCGTAAGGGACTTGCTAAGCCAGTAGGTTCAATGACTCAGTACGACAAGATTCGTGTTGGCAAGGGTGCAGACAAGAAATATTTGCACTACAAGGACATCGTTCCTCTTGCAGACCTTAATGATATCGTATTCGGTACTTGGGATGTTTATCCGCAGAATGCTTATCAGGCAGCTATGTATGCTGAGGTATTGAAGGAGAAAGATATCAATCCTGTACGCGAGGAGTTGGAGAAGGTAGTACCAATGAAGGCTGCTTTCGACAAGAACTATGCAAAGCGTCTTGATGGCGATAATGTGAAGGATTGCAAGACCCGCTGGGAGATGGTAGAGGCTCTTCGTCAGGATATCCGCGACTTCAAGGAGAAGAACGGTTGTGCCCGTATCGTTGTTATCTGGGCAGCATCTACCGAAATCTACGTTCCTGTAGATATGGAGATTCATGGTACATTGGCAGCACTTGAGGCTGCAATGAAGGCTGACGACCGCCAGCATGTAGCTCCATCCATGTGCTACGCTTATGCTGCTTTGACAGAGGGGGCTCCTTTCATCATGGGTGCTCCTAATACAACTGTTGATATTCCTGCTATGTGGGAACTCGCAGAGAAGACCAAAATGCCTATCGCCGGTAAGGACTTCAAGACAGGCCAGACTCTTGTCAAGAGTGGCTTCGCTCCTATAATCGGTACCCGTTGTCTCGGCTTGAATGGCTGGTTCTCTACCAATATTCTCGGCAATCGTGATGGTCTCGTTCTCGATGAACCAGCTAATTTCCATACCAAGGAGGTTAGTAAACTCTCTACTCTTGAGACAATCCTGAAACCGGAAGCTCAGCCAGATCTCTATGGTCATGGTAACGATGAAGATACTCAGTACTATCACAAGGTACGTATCAACTATTATCCACCTCGTAACGATAACAAGGAGGGTTGGGATAATATCGATATCTTCGGCTGGATGGGTTACCCAATGCAGATTAAGATTAACTTCCTCTGCCGTGACTCTATCCTTGCTGCTCCATTGCTGCTCGACCTTACATTGTTGAGCGATCTTGCAGCTCGTGCAGGCCGTTTCGGAATCCAGCGTTTCTTGAGTTTCTTCCTCAAGGCACCTATGCACGATTATACTAAGGGTGAAGAGCCTGTAAACCATCTCTACCAGCAGTATACGATGCTGAAGAATGCTATCCGTGAGATGGGTGGTTACGAGGCCGATGAGGAAATCGACTAATTAGGTTATTTCATTTAATACTACACCTTATTATATCAATACTGCGTTAAATTAACATTTAATCGTCTGTAAATCAATAACTTATATTAAGAAATGCTTATGAAAACTTAACTATAAAAAGTTGGTCAAGTCGCTGATTTTCAGTAACTTTGCAAATCACGACAAACGCAAAATTATATGAATACAGGACTTGACCAATATATGGATATCTTTAAAGATGCAGTTGAAGATTCGGCTGCAAAGTTAACCTCAAATCCGCAACCTATAGGGTTTAGTGGGATTTTGCTTGCAAAGCGACAA
>DAWDQD010000041.1:0-26834 GCA_052349145.1 Segatella copri
CCATCCGCAACATCATGCGAGATTTCTTCAGCCCCTTGAAGCAGCAAGAGGGAAACATCCGCTTTGTATTCATCACAGGCATCTCCAAGTTTAGTCAGCTCAGCATCTTTAGCGAATTGAACAATCTCAAGATTCTCACGTTGAAGGATGAATACAGTAGCTGTTGTGGTATTACCAAGAGTGAATTGACTCAGTATTTCCGTGAGGGAATCGAGGAGATGGCTGAGCATAATGGACTCACTTATGAGGAGACCTTGCAGCAACTCAAGCAGCATTATGATGGCTACCACTTCAGTATCAATAGCGAGGATATCTTCAATCCTTACAGCATTATCAATGCTTTGGATGATAAGGAGTTTAATAGCTATTGGTTTACATCTGGTACGCCTACGTTTCTGGTGGAGCTGTTGCAGCAGAAGAATTTGGATATGCTCAATCTGGACGATTTATGGGTTAATGATGATCGTTTTGATACCCCTACTGAAAAGCTTACAGACCCGATTCCTGTTCTTTTCCAGAGTGGTTATCTTACCATTAAAGGATATGAGCGAAGGGGAAAATTGTATCATCTCTGTTTCCCAAATCAAGAAGTAAGACAAGGCTTCTCGAAAAGTCTCGTCAGGTATTATACTGCGCAAGACATGAACAGATATGATGCCATCGTGTATGCTTATTCCAAGAATGTGCTCATCAATGACGACATGGGTGCCTTTATGCCTCATTTGAAGGCATTCTATGATAAGTTCCCATATACGATTATCAACAATAATGAGCGTCACTATCAAGCCGTGATATTCACCATCTTCACCATGCTTGGCGAAGATGTGAAGGTGGAGCATACCACTTCGGATGGAAGAATAGACCTTGTGCTCAAGACGGATAAGAGTATCTTTATCTTTGAGTTGAAATATAAGAAGTCTGCCGACATCGCCATGGCGCAAATCAGCGATAAGAACTATGCCAAGGCTTTTGCCGATGATGGGCGAAAGGTTGTGAAAGTGGGTATTAACTTCTCGGAAAACCAGCGAAGTATAGAGGATTGGGTGATAGAATAAATGAAATAGAAGAAAGTTGGTGACCTTCATCAGGTGTATGTCACTACAACTATATAGATAAAAATATGCTTGAACAGGGGCGGTAACTCGATTTCTTAGGTAGTTACCGCCCCATTTCATGCATATTTTGTTCTTTTGTACAGTCGCAGAACTTAGATAATCACCGCCGTTCCGCTGCATGTTACCATCAGCATGGAACCGCTCTTTCCCACGGTTTCGTAATCCAGGTCGATGCCCACGATGGCGTTGCAGCCCAGGGATGCGGCACGGTCGGCCATCTCTCTGAGGGCTGTATCCTTAGCCTCGCGGAGTGTGCTTTCGTAAGAACCGCTTCTGCCGCCGATTACATCACGGACACTGGCAAAGAAATCCTTTACAAAGTTGGTACCGATGATGGTTTCGCCGGTCACTACGCCACGGTATTCACGGATAGGGTGGCCTTCTATGGTTGGAGTGGTACTTAAAATCATAATCTTTTCCTTTCTTTTTTATGTTATTATCAATGTTATTTATAGCTTAGACGATAAAAGTAGAGAAAAGGTTGCAGAAAATCCAAAAATAATTGTTACTTTTGCATCTGAAATATAAATATTTATAGGTTATATGAACAAGAGATTGATGTTTTCGGCAGCACTCGTGATGGCGCTGCTTTCGGCAAACGCTCAGAAAAGGGCGTTTACCATCGAGGATTTGTACAGGGTGAAGGGCGTATCTTCGGTGAGCCTTTCGCCTGATGGTAAGACGGTTTGCTATACCGCCAGTTCTTCTGACCTGAAGAGCCAAAAGTCTGGCTCCGACATCTACATCATGAATGCGGATGGCTCTCACACCAAGGCTCTTACCGAGGATGGAAAGAGCAGTTCTGCCGTGTGGAGCAAGGATGGAAAGAGTATCTTCTTTACTAATAATGAGAAAGGGACAGCTCAGATCTTTCGCATGGATCTGACTACCTGCGAGACGGAACAGGTAACTGATTATGAGTTGGGTATCGGTAGTCCTGTCATCTCTCCGGATGAGCGATACATTGCCTTTACCGCAGAAGTATATCCCGACCTGGGAGCTGATGCCAAGGCTAACAAGGCCCGGATGGAGAAAAAGGAGCAGGGACCTGTACAGGCGCATATCGCCGACAAGTTGCTCTACCGTCATTGGACGAGCTATAATGATGGCAGATGCAATCACCTTATCCTTTTCGATACACAGACGAAGACTTACAAGGATCTGACTCCGGGCAATTATTCGCTGATATTCGTGGTTGGGGGTGGAATCACCTATCAATTCTCTCCTGACAGCAAGGAGATCTGTTTCGTATCCAATCATGATGAGCATCAGGAGGCTAGCACCAATGCCGACCTGTGGACGGTATCTGTGAATGGGGGAGAACCGGTCTGCATCACGAAGGAGAACAAGGCTTGGGATGGTACTCCTGCTTATTCGCCTGACGGCAAGTATATCGCTTACCGCTTGCAGCAAGTGCCTGGTTATGAGTCTGATCGCTTCCGTCTTGCTATCTACGACCGGGCTGCAAAGAAGTCTACCGTCCTGACAGAGAAGTTTGACAACTGGGTAGATGATTACAAATGGGCTCCCGACAGCAAGAGTATCTTCTTCCTCGGTCAGGTACAGGGCGCTCAGCCGCTCTACAAGCTCGATATAGCCAGAAAGACCATCTCGCCGGTATTGACGGGCAAGGCCATCTCGGAGTTTGATTTCGACAATAAGGGTATGGTATATTATACCTATAGCACGACAGGTAAGCCATCGGCTCTCTATCGCCAGCAGATGAAAAAGTGGAATGGAACTCCTGTAGCCAGCGGCAAGGAACAGCAGATAACCTTCCTTAACCAGAAGTTGGAGGATGAGGTGGATATCCGTCCATCTGAGAGTATCTGGGTAGATGGCGCTGATGGTGACAAGGTACAGGTATTCATCGTGAAGCCACACAACTTTGATGCCAGCAAGAAATATCCGCTTATCATCAATGTGCATGGCGGACCACAGATGCAGTGGATGAATTCCTTCCGTGGCGACTGGCAGGTTTATCCTGCTGCCGGTTATGTGGTGGCTTATCCTAATCCTCACGGTTCTACGGGATATGGTCAGGCCTTTACCCGTGCCATTTCCGGCGACTGGGGTGGAAAGGTATTCGAGGATGTAATGAAGGTTACCGATAAATTGGCAACCCTGGAATATGTTGATTCTACCAGGATGGGAGCGATGGGATGGTCGTATGGCGGTTACATGATGAACTGGCTGCAGGGACATACCAAGCGATTCAAGTGTCTGGCTTCCATGATGGGCGTATATGACTTGCGCTCTATGTGGGGCAGTACTGAGGAAGTATGGTTTCCTAACTTTGAGTTAGAGGGACAGCCTTATAATTCCGATCTCTACGAGAAGTGGTCGCCATCCTCATACATCAAGAACTTCTCAACACCAACCCTCGTGATGACGGGCGAGCTGGACTATCGTGTACCGTATACCCAGAGTTTGCAGTATTTCACAGCTTTGCAGACCCTGAACATTCCTTCTCGACTGATAGTCTTGAAGTATGATGGTCACTGGCCAAGCAACCTGAAGTCGATGCCGCTCTATTACAACGCGCACCTCGACTGGTTCCATCGTTATCTCGGCGGTGCTCCTGCACCTTGGGATACAGAGAAGATGGTGAATAATGAGATAGAGTACTAAAATGCCCTATATATAATAAGGTGTAGAAAAACAAAATAAAAAAGCTCCATTCGCAATCAGATGCGAATGGAGCTTTTTCTGATAATTAAAAACTTACTTTGTTTCCTGTTCTTCCTGCATGTCCAGATACTGGTTGTCCTTGTCGTAGAATTCGTACTGGAGGAACGCCAGTTTCTGTGAAGGAATCACATTGAAGCCGAAACCATACTTAAACTGCCATCTGCGCTTCAGGGAAATGAAACCCTTGTTGATGAAGGCAGCCACGTAAGGATTTACATACAAAGTGAATTTCTTGACGCCAATCTTGTTGACTAGGCGGTCGATTTTTCTTTCCAACTGGTCGGTAAAGAGGATGCTAGACTTAATCTTGCCCGTACCGAAACAGGTAGGGCAGGTTTCATCTACATTCACATCCATAGCCGGACGTACACGCTGGCGTGTAATCTGCATCAGTCCGAACTTGCTCAATGGCAGGATGTTGTGCTTGGCACGGTCCTTCTGCATGTTCTTGCACATGCGTTCATAGAGCAACTGTCGGTCTTCGGCAAGATTCATGTCGATGAAGTCGACAACAATGATACCTCCCATATCTCGGAGGCGCAATTGTCTTGCCAACTCATCAGCAGCGCCGAGGTTAACATCCAGTGCATTTGCTTCCTGACCTTTCTCACGAGTTCTGTTACCACTATTTACATCGACAACGTGCAAGGCCTCGGTGTGCTCGATGATGAGATAAGCACCGTGCTTGTAGTTAACAACACGACCAAAGCCAGCTTTAATCTGCTTGGTAATGCTGAAATTGTCGAAGATAGGCACCTTACCGGTGTAGAGCTTAACTATGCCCGCCTTTTCAGGGGCTATTAGAGAAACATAGTTCTTCACCTCGTTCATCACATCTTCGTTGTTCACGTAGATGTTCTCATAAGATGGGTTAAACAAGTCACGCAAGAGAGCAACGGCTCTTCCGGTCTCCTCGAATGCAAGTTGCGGGCGCTGCTGGGTCTTCTGTACCTTGGCGATAGCATCCTCCCATCGCTTCACCAGGACTTTCAGCTCAGCATCGAGCTCAGCGACCTTCTTACCCTCAGCCACAGTGCGGACGATAACGCCGCAATTCTTTGGTTTGATGCTGTGAATGAGTTGTTTGAGTCGGGAGCGTTCTTCACCGCTTTTAATTTTCGACGAGACAGAAACTTTATCACCGAATGGCATGAGTACCAGGTATCGGCCCGCGAATGAGATTTCGCCTGTGAGTCGAGGTCCCTTGGTAGAGATTGGTTCCTTTACGATTTGTACCAGCACTTCCTGTCCTGCTTTGAGTACATTCTGTATGCTGCCGTCCTTTTCCAATTCAGGCATTTTGCTGGCTTTAGAGAATGGGAAAAGTTTCTTTCTGTCGCTCTGTACTTGTTTAAGATACTTCTGGTAGGAATTAAAATGACTTCCTAGGTCAAGATAATGAAGAAAGGCGTCGCGTTCATAACCTACATCCACGAAGCAGGCGTTAAGACCCGGCATCAGTTTTTTTACCTTTGCGATGTAGATGTTGCCCACAGAGAACGATGCCTCACGAGGTTCGTTCTGGTATTCCACCAGCTGCTTGTCCTCCATGAGTGCGATAGAGATGTCTTTCTGTTGGACATCAATTACAACTTCGCTTGTCATATCTTCAATAATCTTTTAACTTTAAATTAATACAAAAAAAGGGTATGTCATTCCATATCAGAACTGACACACCCCCTCAGTCACGAACTGACCGAGAGCTATAGTAAACTAGCTACACTGCTAGCTTACTTGCTCTTATGTCTGTTCTTACGTAATCTTTTTTTACGCTTGTGAGTAGCCATCTTGTGGCCCTTCTTTTTCTTTCCGTTTGGCATGATTTTAAAATTTTAAAATATTGTTATTATAAAAAATGATATTTCTCTCTTCCTGTCCAGCAGTATTACTGAGCGTTCTGCATCTCCTCGATGAAGCTCTTTGATGGCTTGAAGCTTGGTAAGTCGTGAGCTGGAATGGTGATGGTTGTATTCTTAGAGATGTTACGGGCAGTCTTAGCAGCACGATGCTTGATGTTGAAGCTGCCGAAGCCACGCAAGTATACATTGTCCTTCTTTTCGATGAGGCACTTCTTAACCTCTTCCATAAAAGCCTCTACTACAGTACCTACTTCTTTCTTAGGCATACCAGTAGCGATAGCTACCTCATTAATGATATCTGCTTTGGTCATTTCTTTATTTTTTACTAATTTTACTTGTTAATCTTTATTTCGGTGTGCAAAGATACAAGTTTTTTATGATATAACAAAATACTTAAGGCTTTTTTTGCAAAAATAATGCTCTAAGTATTTGCATATAAGGTTTTTATTGCGTATTTTTGCACCAAAATAGAGAAATTATGAGATTTAAGAGATATTTTTTGGCTTTGATGATGGTTGCCTTTCATGCATTGGCGTTGACGGCTGGGGAGGTCTGGACGGCGAAAAATGTACCGATTCCTTTCCTCAGGGATTCTACGCAATATGTTTCCGACCCGGATGGATATGTTGATAAGGCTCAGAAGGATTCTGCCAATTTCTATCTTCAGAAACTGAAGTTGGAGTGTGGCGTACAGAATGTGCTCATCATTGTGGGAAAGGTTGATAACCAGGATGCCTTCCGAATGGCGCAGGATGTGGGCAACCAATATGGTATCGGTTACAAGAAGAGTCGGAGAGGACTGGTTATTGTCATCGCGGTGGAGGACCATAAGTACTTTATTGCTCCAGGAAGCGGACTGGAGGGTGAGTTGACCGATGTAGACTGCGATGATATTGCCCGAGCTTGCATCGTGAAGTATATGCGCGAAGGCAATCCGGGCGAGGCAGTAGCATCTGTAAGCCGTGCTATATATAATAAGGTGAAAAGTGGACGGACGGGAATTGCGGATGTTGATGAAGGTTCGGTTAATGACGAAGAGGACTGGTTCCTGGTCATTATCCTGTTCCTTATCTTCTTCGGTATTCCTATCTATCTGTTTATCAGGTATATTCTGGAGATGCTCGGCATTGTGAAGCCAAGACCGAAGAGCAATCAGAGAAACCAGTCTCGTAGGAGAAACAATGACGATGACTGGATACCTCCTTTCTTTATGGGAGGTGGCGGTTCTTCCGGCGGCGGTTTCTCGGGCGGTTCTTTTGGCGGAGGTACCTTTAGCGGAGGTGGCTCTGGCGGAGGATGGTGATGCCTTTGATAGTTAATAGTTTATAGTTTAGAATTAATAATTAATAATAATGACAATGGAACAGACAATGAATTCAAACATGCAACCGGCAAAGAGAGGTATAAAGAAAAGCTGGATTATTCTGGGCATCGTAGTTGTGCTGGTACTATGGATGTTCAGTGGTTATAACGGATTAGTAGAGAAACAGGAGTTGGCTACCACAGAGTTGGCTAATGTTCAGACTCAGTATCAGCGTCGTGCTGATATGATGCCACAGTTGGCTAAGATTGTAAAGGCTTATGCCAAGCATGAGAAAGAAACCTTCGCCGAGGTGACCAAGGCTCGTGCTGCTGTAGGTCAGGTAAAACTGGATGCCAATAATCTTACTGAGGCTAGCCTGAAGAAATATACTGCTGCACAGGGCGAGTTGGCGAATGCATTCTCCAAACTGATGGTAGTAGCCGAGAAATATCCTGAGTTGAAAGCCAGCGAGAACTTCAAGGCTCTTCAGGTTCAGGAAGAGGGTACGGAAAACCGTATCAGCGAGGCACGCCGCAAGTATAATGAAGCCGTTCAGAACTATAACCAGACGGTTAGAAAAATGCCTAGTGCCCTTATCGCCGGCCTCTTCAATTTCAATGTGATGCCTAAGTTTGAGGCAGCAGCAGAAGCTGAGAAGGCGCCAGATTTGGATATCTAATTTAGAATTGATCATTAAGAATCCTGTTTTTCAATGGGATTAATAGATTTGTTATCTAGTCAATGGGAACGAGAAGTGTCCCATTGGCTAGATTTTCTGTTTTATGCGCTTTCAATTTGAAAGTAACTCAATATTTTATATATATTTTGTATTTCAGATGTTTTTTATTTCAGAAATTCTTTGTATCTTTGCACGCAATTTAAGAAATATGGTAGAAATACCGCAAACATTGAAATTTCAATAAGGTAAATTACAAATATGAAACAAACAAAGATTGTCGCTTCCATCAGTGATCGTAGATGTGATCAGGATTTTATCCGAAAACTGTTTTTCGCCGGTATGAACGTTGTTCGTATGAATACTGCTCATGCCACAGAAGAGGGTATACGCACCATCGTAAAGAATGTAAGAGCCGTGTCTCCACATATTGGTATTATGATTGATACCAAAGGTCCTGAGGTGCGAACTACAGGTGTGAAGGAACCTATCCACTACAATGTTGGTGATGTAGTGAAAATCTTTGGACGTCCGGAAATGGAGTCTTCTCATGATATTGTGAATGTGAGTTATCCTGACATCGCAGCCGATGTAAAGGTAGGTGATGATTTGCTCTTCGATGATGGTGAACTCGATATGAAGATTATCGACAGCCAGGGTCCTATGCTGGTTGCCGAGGTTCAGAACGAGGGAGTGCTCGGGGCTCACAAGAGCGTGAATGTGCCGGGAGAGCATATCGACCTGCCTGCACTGACAGAGAAAGACCGCCGAAATATTGAACTCGCTATCGAGTTGGATATTGATTTCATCGCTCACTCTTTTGTGCGCAATGCAGCCGATGTGAAGGCAGTTCAGGATATTTTGGACGCTCACAACAGTGATATCAAGATTATCTCTAAGATTGAAAATCAGGAAGGTGTTGATAATATTGACGAGATTATTGATGCCTGCTATGGTATCATGGTTGCCCGTGGTGACCTGGGTATCGAGGTGCCAATCGAGAGAATTCCAGGCATCCAGCGCCGCATCATCTCTAAGTGTGTGAAGGCGCAGAAACCGGTAATCGTAGCAACACAGATGTTGCATACCATGATTAAAAATCCACGTCCTACCCGTGCTGAGGTAACTGATATTGCCAATGCTATCTTCTATCGCACCGATGCGCTGATGCTTTCTGGTGAGACAGCAAGCGGAAAGTATCCTGTAGAGGCTGTGCAGACCATGGCCCGTATTGCTGAGCAGGCAGAGAAGGATAAGTCTCCACTGAATGATATTGATCCAATGGAAGATGGTAAGATTGACCAGAAGCTCTTCTTGGCTCATGCTGCCATTGAGGCTACAAAGAAGTTGGGTGTTGCTGGTATTATTACCGATGGCGAGACCGGTCAGACTGCACGCGACCTGGCAGCCTTCCGTGGTCCAAATCCGATATTGGCAATCTGCTATAAGGAGAAACTCCAGCGCTGGTTGAATCTGAGCTATGGTATTATTCCAATTCATCAGAAGGATCAGGTTTCTACCAAGGCTATGTTTACCGCAGCGGTACGTATGCTTCGCCAGAAAGGCTACTTAGGTGAGGAGGATAAGATTGCTTATCTGAGCGGTAGCTTTGGAGAGGGTGGAGGCACAACCTTCGTTGAGATTAATAAAGTGAAGAAGATTTTCGATAACAGTTATAGCTTTAATTTGCCATCAAATGGCATCGAAGATAAGTAAAAAAGGCTATTATTTCAAAAAAAAATAGACTTAAATAGAATTATTGGTGCAAAAATTTGCAGTATTCAAAAAAATACCGTAATTTTGCACCAATATTTTAAAACGAAAATTTTAGAAAATGAAAAAACTCGTTAGTTCAGTTTTAGTCGCTTTGACTATGCTCTTAGTACTTGGCAGTTGTGGAAGTACTAAGAATGTAGCTTATTTCCAAAATGCAGATTCTATCAGTTTGGCTGCTTCAAGAATGCTTTATGAAGCTAAGATTATGCCTAAGGACGAACTTACCATTACTGTGATTACGACAGATCCAAAGGCTTCCATGCCTTTCAACCTTTCTGTTTCTCAAACTTTGGGAAACAGCGGGCAGTTGAGTTCTGGTACTGGTTCTTTGCAAGGTTATCTGGTTGACAATTCCGGTAACATCGAGTTTCCTGTTGTTGGAACATTGCATGTAGGTGGTTTGACCAAGAAACAGGCAGAAGATCTTATCAAGAAAAAGGTAAAGCCTTACATGGCTGCAAAGGAAAATCCAATCGTTACAGTTCGTATGGCAAGTTATCATGTTTCTGTATTAGGTGAAGTTACCAAGCCGGGCATCATTTCAGTGCCTCAGGAGAAAATGAGTATTCTCGAGGCTTTGGCTCAGGCAGGCGACCTTACTATCTATGGTAAGCGCGACAATGTGTTGCTGATTCGTCAGGATGCAGCAGGAGAGAAGCATACTTATCGTATGAACTTGAATGATGCAAATATTATTAATTCACCATTCTATTATCTGCAGCAGAATGATATTATCTATGTAGAACCAAATAAGGTGAAAGCTCAAAACTCATCTATCGGTTCATCTACTACATTGTGGTTCTCTGCCGTTGGTACATTGATTTCTATCGCATCATTGATTGTCAATATCTTGCGATAGCAGGTAATAGAAGGGAGTAAAATCAGGATACTACAAAAATAATAATATATATATGTGTGGCATAGTAGGATATTTAGGTAAGGGTGACGCTTATCCAGCCCTCATCAAGGGCTTGAAGCGTCTGGAGTACCGCGGATACGATTCTGCGGGAGTTGCCCTTATTGGCAATGACGGCTCTTTGAATGTATATAAGGCAAAGGGTAAGGTGGCAGATCTTGAAGCGTTCTGCTCTGATAAGGATATTTCGGGACATGTGGGTATTGCTCATACTCGTTGGGCTACCCATGGAGAGCCTTCTGCTGTAAATGCTCACCCGCATTATTCCTCTAGCAAGAACCTTGCCATGATTCATAATGGAATCATAGAAAACTATGCCGATATCAAGAAAAATCTCATTGCTAAGGGAGTAGAGTTTAAGAGCGAGACGGATACTGAGGTTCTCGTTCAGTTGATTGAATATATTCAGATAAAGAAAAATCTCGACTTGCTGACTGCCGTTCAGGTGGCTCTCCGTCAGGTAATCGGAGCCTACGCTATCGCTATTCTTGATAAGCGTAACCCTAATCAGATCATTGCTGCCCGTAAGCAGAGTCCGTTGGTTGTAGGTATCGGAAAGGATGGTGAGTTTTATCTCGGTTCTGATGCCAGTCCTATCATCGAATATACAGATAAGGTGGTTTATCTGGAGGATGGTAACATCGCTGTGATGCGCCTCGGTGAGGAATTGCAGGTGGTGAACATCCAGAACGTTAAACTCAACCCTGAGGTACAGACCGTAGACATTGATCTCGGTCAGATAGAGAAGGGCGGTTTCCCTCACTTTATGTTGAAGGAAATTTTTGAGCAGCCAGAGTGCCTTCGTAACTGTATGCGTGGCCGTGTAGTTAGCCGCACAGTGGAAACTCGCGTAATGACTGATGGCGACGATACAACCAGCAAGAAGGAGACTGAGATGGGTGTCGTGCTCAGCTCCATTACCGACCATCGCCAGCAGCTTCTCAATGCCAAGCGAATCATCATTGTGGCTTGTGGTACATCATGGCATGCCGGACTTATCGGCAAGCAGATGATAGAGAACTATTGCCGCATCCCTGTGGAAGTGGAATATGCATCTGAATTCCGTTACCGTAATCCTGTGGTAACGAAGGATGATGTGGTCATCGCCATTTCCCAAAGTGGTGAAACCGCTGATACCCTGGCTGCCATCAAGCTTGCCAAGGAGAGCGGTGCGTTTATCTATGGTATCTGTAACTCCATCGGTTCTTCCATCGCACGAGAGACAGATACAGGTACCTATATTCACGTAGGTCCGGAGATTGGTGTTGCCTCTACCAAGGCGTTCACTGGTCAGGTTACCGTCCTTATCCTCCTGGCACTTGCCATCGGTAAGGAGAGGGGAACCATCAGCGAAAATGAATATCAGAAGATTACAGAACAGCTTTGGAACATTCCTGCCAAGATGAAGGAAGTGTTGAAGCTCAACAATAAGATAGCTGACTTGAGCCGTACGTTTACATACGCTCGCAATTTCATCTATCTGGGCCGTGGATTCCAGTATCCTGTGGCCCTTGAGGGTGCATTGAAGTTGAAGGAGATTAGCTACATCCACGCTGAGGGTTATCCTGCAGCGGAGATGAAGCATGGTCCTATCGCATTGATTGACAGCGATATGCCAGTGGTAGTTATTGCTACCCACAACTTCATGTACGAGAAGGTCTTGTCTAATATCCAGGAGATTAAAGCCCGTCAGGGTCGTGTTATTGCTATTGTCAGCAATGGCGATGAAACCATTTCCAAGATTGCCGACGAAGTGATTGAACTCCCTGAGACCTTGGAGTGCCTGGAGCCATTATTGGCTACCATTCCTTTGCAGCTCTTGGCTTACCATGTAGCTGTATGTAAGGGCAAGGACGTTGACCAACCTAGAAACTTGGCCAAGTCAGTTACTGTAGAATAATATATAAAGGGATTCGTCATTTCTTGACGTTTCCCTTTTTTTGGAGGGGGATCCCTCGGATAGGTATATTCAAATTTAACTAAATAAGATAAGGATAATAGAGAGATGGAACCATTGAAACATGAGTGTGGTGTAGCAATGATCAGATTGCTCAAGCCACTGGAGTATTACCAGCAGAAGTATGGTACTTGGATGTACGCACTCAACAAACTCTATCTGATGATGGAGAAGCAGCACAACCGTGGCCAGGAGGGTGCTGGTATGGCTTGTGTCAAACTGGGCGGTAAGCCTGGTCATGAGTATATGTTCCGTGAGCGTGCAGAGGGCAAGAATGCCGTGACCGAAATCTTCGGCAAGGCGAATGCCAACTTCAAGAGCCTGACTCCCGAGCAGCTTGCTGATGCAAAGTTCGCTAAAGAGGAACTGCCTTTTGCAGGCGAACTTTATATGGGACACCTGCGCTACAGTACCACCGGAAAGAGTGGTATTCAGTATGTGCACCCATTCCTGCGACGTAACAACTGGAAGGCGAAGAATCTCTGCCTTTGTGGTAACTTCAACATGACCAACGTAGATGAAATCTTCGAGGAACTTACCAAGCAGGGCCAGAGTCCTCGCATCTACAGCGACACCTACATCATGCTTGAACTGATGGGCCACCGTCTGGACAGAGAGGTGGAGCGCAACTTCGTAGCTGCAAAGGCGATGGAGATGCAGAATACCGATATCACCAACTATATAGAAGACCACGTGAAGATGAGCAATGTACTCAAGACCACGATGAAGAACTTTGATGGCGGTTATGTGGTTTGCGGTATCACCGGTTCGGGCGAGATGTTCTCTATGCGCGACCCTTGGGGCATCCGTCCTGCGTTCTATTACAAGAACGATGAAATCGTGGTAGTAGCCAGCGAGCGCCCTGTACTCCAGACTACCTTCGACCTGGAGGCAGAGGAAGTGCAGGAACTGATGCCGGGCACGGCGCTTCTCGTGAAGAAGAACGGAGAGTGCAGCATCGAGCGCATCATGGAGCAGAAGGGCGATTCAGCCTGCTCATTCGAGCGCATTTACTTCAGTCGTGGTTCCGACAAGGATATCTATAAGGAGCGTAAGCAGTTGGGCGAGCAGTTGACCCAGCCTATCCTGAAGGCTGTGGATTACGATGTAGACCACACCGTGTTCAGCTATATCCCGAACACTGCCGAGGTGGCTTACTATGGCATGTTGAGCGGTTTCAAGAAGTATCTTAATGAGACCAAGATTGAGCAGATTGCCAACCTAGACCATGTTCCATCAAAAGAAGAATTATACGAAATCCTCGGCGACTTCGTCCGCTCAGAAAAGATAGCATGGAAGGATATCAAACTCCGTACCTTCATCACCGAGGGCAACAGCCGTAACGACCTGGCGAGCCACGTGTATGATGTAACCTACGGAAGCATCGAGCCGAATGTGGATAATCTTGTCATTATCGATGATAGTATCGTGCGTGGTACTACCCTGAAGGAGAGTATTCTCCGCATCCTCGACCGTCTGCATCCTAAGAAGATTGTAGTGGTTTCCAGTGCCCCTCAGATCCGATATCCGGATTACTACGGCATCGATATGGCAAGACTGGAAGAGTTCTGCGTGTTCCGTGCTGCTATCCAGCTTTTGAAAGAGCGCAAGATGGAAGACCTTATCGAGCAGACCTATGAGGCTTGCAAGGCAGAATTGGCAAAGCCAAAGGAGGAGCAGATCAATCCGGTACGCTCCATCTACAAGCCATTCAGCACCGAGGAAATCAACGAGAAGATTGTTGAGATGCTTCGCCCAGAGGGCATGACCACTCCTATCCAGCTTGTATTCCAGAGCATCGAGGGCTTGCGCGAGGCGATTCCAAACCACAAGGGCGACTGGTATTTCACCGGTCATTATCCAACCCCAGGCGGCACGAAGCTCTGCAACCAGTCGTTTGTAAACTACATCGAAAACGTTTATCATAAATAAGCGAATAGAGAAGAACGAAAGAATTCATTTGCTCTTATAAGTATGAAATAAAAGAATCAAATGTCAGATATGAAAAAAGTAACCTTAGTTTTGAGCGATGGAACCAAGTTCCATGGCAAATCTTTTGGATATGACGCTCCTGTAGCGGGCGAGGTTGTGTTCAACACAGCCATGATGGGATATCCAGAGAGTTTGACCGACCCTTCTTACGCCGGTCAGTTGATGACACTTACATTCCCTCTCGTGGGCAACTATGGTGTGCCACCATTTACTTTCGAGGAGAATGGTTTGCCAACCTTCATGGAGAGTGACAAGATTTATGCTTCTGCCATCATCGTGAATGATTACAGCGAGCAGTACAGCCACTGGAATGCAGTGGAGAGTCTTGCCGACTGGTTGAAGCGCGAGAAAGTGCCAGGAATCACAGGCATCGATACCCGTGAGTTGACTAAGGTGCTTCGTGAACATGGTGTGATGATGGGTAAGATTCTCTTTGATGATGAACCAGACAACATCCCTGAGGCTAATTACGAGGGTGTAAACTTCGTTGACCAGGTAAGCTGCAAGGAAATTATCCGTTATAACGAGGGTGCCGGCAAGAAGGTGGTTCTCGTTGACTGCGGTGTGAAGGCAAACATCATCCGTTGCCTCATCAACAGAGGCGTAGAGGTGATCCGTGTGCCATGGAATTACGATTACACCGATATGGACTTCGACGGATTGTTCCTGGCCAATGGTCCTGGTGACCCAGATATGTGCGAGGATGCAGTAAACATTATTCGCAAGCAGATTAGCCAGAGCCGCAAGCCTATCTGCGGTATCTGTATGGGTAACCAGTTGCTTTCTAAGGCAGCCGGTGCTACTATCTACAAGTTGAAGTATGGTCACCGTTCACACAACCAGCCTGTGCGCATGGTAGGAACCAACAATTGCTACATCACCTCTCAGAACCACGGCTATGCCGTTGATGCCAAGACATTGGGCAACGATTGGGAGGAACTCTTTGTAAATATGAATGATGGCTCTAACGAGGGTATCCGCCACAAAGTGAACCCTTGGTTCTCAAGCCAGTTCCACCCAGAGGCTTGCTCAGGCCCTGTGGATACAGAGTTCATGTTTGATAAGTTCGTAGAAACACTCAAGTAAACTTGTGTGTAATGTTAAGTGTTAAATGTTAAGTTGCCTAACGGGCGAATAACAAGCCTTTCAATAGGAGAAACAAGGGCGTAAGCCTAATTCAACATTTAACATTTAACATTCAACATTTAACATTAAAATAAAGAATAATGAAAGACGAAAATATAAAGAAGGTGCTCCTCTTAGGTTCTGGAGCCTTGAAGATCGGTGAAGCAGGTGAGTTCGACTACTCAGGTTCGCAGGCCCTGAAGGCATTGCGCGAGGAAGGTATCGAGACTGTGCTCATCAACCCGAATATCGCAACCGTACAGACATCAGAAGGTGTTGCCGACCAGATTTACTTCCTGCCAGTGCAGCCTTACTTCGTAGAGCGTGTTATTCAGAAGGAGAATCCAGACGGTATCCTCCTTAGCTTCGGTGGTCAGACTGCCCTCAACTGTGGTGTAGAACTCTATCGCCAGGGCATCCTGGAGAAATATAATGTCAAGGTATTGGGTACTCCAGTACAGGCTATCATGGATACAGAGGACCGTGAGCTCTTCGTAGAGAAGTTGGATGAAATCAATGTGAAGACCATCAAGAGTGAGGCTTGCGAGAACATCGAGCAGGCCCGCAAGGCTGCTGCCGAGCTCGGCTATCCTGTCATCATCCGTGCTGCTTACGCCTTGGGTGGTCTCGGTTCTGGTTTCGCAGACAACGAGGAGGAGCTGAACAAACTCGCAGAGAAGGCTTTCTCTTTCTCTCCACAGGTATTGGTAGAGAAGAGTTTGAAGGGCTGGAAAGAGATTGAGTATGAGGTAGTTCGCGACCGTTACGACAACTGTATCACAGTTTGTAACATGGAGAACTTCGACCCACTGGGAATCCATACTGGTGAGAGTATCGTCATCGCTCCATCTCAGACCCTGAGCAATTCTGAGTATCATAAGCTCCGTGCCCTCGCCATCAAGATTATCCGTCACATCGGAATCGTGGGTGAGTGTAACGTGCAGTATGCCTTCGACCCTAAGAGCGAGGATTATCGTGTAATCGAGGTGAATGCCCGTTTGAGCCGTTCTTCTGCCTTGGCATCTAAGGCTACTGGTTATCCTCTTGCCTTCGTTGCAGCCAAGCTCGGTATGGGCTACGGTCTGTTCGAGTTGAAGAACTCGGTAACCAAGACTACATCTGCCTTCTTCGAGCCAGCATTGGACTACGTGGTATGTAAGATTCCACGTTGGGACTTGTCTAAGTTCCGTGGCGTAGATAAGGAGTTGGGTTCATCTATGAAGTCAGTAGGTGAGGTAATGGCCATCGGCCGCAACTTCGAGGAGGCCATCCAGAAGGGTCTTCGTATGATTGGTCAGGGCATGCACGGTTTCGTAGAGAACAAGGAACTTGAAATCGACGATATCGATGCAGCTTTGCGCGAGCCAACAGATAAGCGTGTGTTCGTGATTTCTAAGGCAATGCACAAGGGCTATACCGTAGATCAGATTCACGACTTGACCAAGATTGACAAGTGGTTCCTTGAGAAGTTGAAGCACATCATCGACATCGACGAGGCGATGAAGAAGTGCAACATCAATACTCTTGACCAGGATTTGCTCCGCACCGCTAAGGTTTACGGTTTTACCGACTTCCAGGTAGCCCGTGCCGTGGGCTTGGAGCAGGAGTTGGGCAACATGCACAAGGCTGCCCTCCTGGTTCGCAACAAGCGCAAGAGCTATGGCATCCTGCCTGTAGTGAAGCAGATTGATACCCTGGCAGCAGAGTATCCTGCTCAGACCAACTACCTCTATGTAACTTACGCTGGCGTGAAGAGCGACATCACCTTTGAGAACGACCACCGTTCTATCATCGTACTCGGTTCAGGTGCTTACCGCATCGGTTCTTCTGTAGAGTTCGACTGGTGTGGCGTTCAGGCATTGAACACCATCCGCAAGGAAGGCTGGCGCTCTGTGATGATCAACTACAACCCAGAGACCGTATCTACTGACTACGATATGTGCGACCGTCTCTACTTCGACGAGTTGACCTTCGAGCGTGTGATGGATATCATCGAGATGGAGCAGCCTCATGGCGTCATCGTATCTACCGGTGGTCAGATTCCAAACAACCTGGCTATGCACCTGGATGCACAGAACGTGCCAATCCTGGGTACTGCTGCCAAGGACATCGATAACGCTGAGGACCGTGCCAAGTTCTCTCAGATGTTGACCAACAACGGCATCAACCAGCCAGAGTGGAGCGCCCTGACCTCTATGGAGGACATCGACAACTTCATCGAGCGTGTAGGTTTCCCTGTATTGGTTCGTCCTAGCTACGTGCTTTCGGGTGCTGCAATGAACGTATGTTCTAACGAGGATGAGCTGAAGCGATTCCTGCAGTTGGCTGCCAATGTAAGTGAGGATCACCCAGTGGTAGTAAGTAAGTTTATCGAACATGCCAAGGAGATTGAGATGGATGCAGTGGCAAAGAATGGCGAGGTGATTGCCTATGCGATTTCCGAGCACATCGAGTTTGCCGGTGTTCACTCAGGCGATGCTACCATCCAGTTCCCTCCTCAGAAGTTGTATGTTGAGACTGTTCGTCGTGTAAAGCGAGTTGGTCGTCAGATTGCCAAGGAGTTGCACATCAACGGTCCGTTCAACATCCAGTTCATGGCTCGTGACAATGATATTCTCGTTATCGAGTGTAACCTTCGTGCCAGCCGTTCGTTCCCATTCGTAAGCAAGGTATTGAAGATCAACCTCATCGAGTTGGCTACCCGCGTGATGCTCGGTTTGCCAGTAGAGAAGCCACACAAGAACCTCTTTGATCTCGACTATGTAGGTATCAAGGCATCTCAGTTCAGCTTCAACCGTCTGCAGAAGGCGGACCCAGTATTGGGTGTGGATATGAGCAGTACGGGTGAGGTAGGTTGCTTGGGTGACGATACATCTACCGCACTTCTGAAGAGTATGCTTTCTGTGGGTCATCGTATTCCAGCCAAGAATATCCTGCTTTCTACAGGTTCTGCCAAGCAGAAGGTAGATTTGCTCGATGCAGCCCAGATGTTGGTTAAGCATGGCTACAAGCTGTATGCAACCGGTGGTAGTAGCAAGTTCCTCACCGAGAATGGCATTGAGAACACCCGTGTGCTCTGGCCATCAGAGGAGGCAGAAGGTGGTGCGCCTAAGGCTTTGGAGATGCTCCACAACCATGAGATTGATATGGTAGTGAATATTCCGAAGAACTTGACCAGCAGCGAGTTGAGCAATGGTTACAAGATTCGCCGTGCTGCCATCGACCTGAATGTGCCATTGATTACCAACAGCCGTCTGGCGAGTGCATTCATCTATGCATTCTGCACCACCAAGCTGGAGGATATTGATATCAAGGCTTGGGGAGAATATAAATAATGTTTAGTGATTATTTATTAGTGTTTAAGAATTGACAGTTAAGTCATTCTTGATGATTCTCAATAGAACAATCCCTGCTGTAGGAAAGGCTTCCTATGGCAGGGATTTTTATTTGAACAAAAAAGCCGTGAAAACTTTGGTTGTTTCAAAAATAAAGCCGTAACTTTGCACATGTAAACTGGTTAAATTTCATTACATGATGAAAATGTGGTGTTCTTGTGAATTTTAACATAGATAATCTTGATTAGAATGGCTTGTATGAGTCTGATAACTCTATCTTTTATCACAAAACATGTCTTTATAACTCTATATTCTAGCAAAGTTAACATAAAATAATTGCTTATCTCGCTAATAATCAGTATTTTTGCGCATAATCTTTTAAAGAATCAAAACAACTAAGAATATGGCTAGAGCAACAGGTTCAATCAATTATTTGGAGCATCGCACGCCCTTGAAGGACGAAAGCGGTAAGTATCAGATACATCCGATGTTCGTGAAACAGGATGTCGTTGACAGGGAGAAGATGGAAAAGCGTGTTCGCGATTATTGTGCGATGAACGTTTCGTCCTTTATCTCCGCATTGGAAACGCTGGAGGATGAAACGCTTTACGCCTTGGCTGAGGGCAACGAGGTGAGGGTAGGCGATATGTTTATCGTCAAGCCTAAGCTGGGGATGGTGAAGCATAAGGACAAGAATGGAATCGAATGGAAAAGGACCTATCATGAGGGTGATCTGATTCCAGCCAATGAGGTGGATATCTGCGGCTTGGAAATTCAGCCCACGAAGGAGTTTCTGGAGAGGCTGAAGCGCCACTCTAATGGTTGCAGCCGACAGTATTGGAGTGTGAAATCTACTCCAAAAGAGGCGGATAAGGAGTTTGCTGATATTGTAGAGATTTGTCAGCAGCAGGGTTATATCACGGTGAAGGATATGATTCGTGAATTCGGTGTCACCCGCTATCATGCCAATAAGGTGTTGAATGATCTCTGTGAGGAACCGGCTACCAGAATGTATGCTACCAAGGAAGGGCCTATAACGCTCTATCGTTTGTGGAAGAAGGAGTAACTAAGACGTAGTTGTTGAAACGGCTCTTTAGGTTGACGGAATCGGTTCCTTAACTTGAATGAAGCGTATCCTTAACTTGAATGAAGCGTCTCTTCTCGTTGAAGGATGCGTCTCCGAGAGTTAAAAGAAGCGTTTCCTGGAGTCAGAACAAGCGTCTTTTAGAGTACAAGCATATACCTTCTCAGACATTGCCACTAGGCTCAGCACCTCTGCTGAGCCTAGTGACAACACCTTTTAGTCGTACAGCTATAACCTGTTTAGTTGTACAACTATACACTTTTTAGTTGTACAATCGTAAAATGATGATACTTCTATGAGATATATTGGGTGCTCTCATTCAATCCAAACATACAGCATCTTCCTTTTATCACGTTCGTTTGCTTTTGTTCTATTTCAACGAACGAAATGAGGAAAAGCAGCTTCTCCTAATTCTGGCTCATATTCAAAACCTTCGTAACTGAAGCCTGCCAGTTCCTCTGGAGTAAGAAGCTGATTATTCAGGATATATTTCACCATGGCTCCACGGCAAGATTTAGCCCATACAGCCTGCATCTTCAATCTGCCGTCTTTCTGGCGGACATAAAAGAGTGGCTGAATGACCTTTATTTCCTTACATACTCTCTTCCAATCGAACAGATGTTCATATTCCTCTGTAGAAAGATGGATGAGTATACCATCGTCAGCTTTCACACTATCGATGAGAACATCTGTCAGTTTGTCTTTCCAGAACTGATTGATAGGCTTGTCGTTTGTAGCTTCGAGCGATACGCAATGCTCCATACGATAAGGTACGATGCCATCCAACGGTCGAAGCAATCCATAAAGGAAGCAGGTAATCCAGAGATGTTTCTGGGCATACTCTAACGGCTCCTCGCTCAAAGAACTGGCACGCAAATGTTTGTATGCCTGACCATTGTAAGCCAGGATAGCAGGCATCTTCTCTGCAGCCATAAAATCATGATATCGCTTCCAGTTCGTCATTGCAATCTTGCTGCTGCAATCCAGTTGTTTAGCCAATTCCTCTACATTCATCATTGCCATTTCTTTGGCCAAATCATTGGCAACTGATTGGAATAGTGGCACGGAGATAGGCTTCCTGTCTGCCTTCTCAAACATGATTTTGGCATTTGCCAATAATATCTGCATAATAATCAATCTTTTGAATTGTACTTGCAAAGATAAGAAAAAATCAATATACAATGCTAAATAGCCAAGAAAAAAACATAAAATTAAAATTTTTTATAAAACGAGCATTATATAGTACTTTTTCTTGTGTAATCTATAAATATTTGTTACCTTTGCGTGAAAAGAACAATATAATACACTACTTAGTATGGCGGTTAAATATGAGATTCGTCAAACAGTTTTCTCATACCTCTTTTACCTATATGATTTATGAACAAAAAATATCAGTTTAGTACAATGAAGCAAGTAAACATTCAATATTATAATTCGCCTTGCGGAGAAATCATCTTGGCATCGATGGGTGACGAACTGTGCCTTTGTGATTGGAATGAAATGCCATGTGCAGAGCGCAATAAGCATCGGCTTTTGCGGTATATGAAGGCTGATTTCAAGATAGAAACATCCCCAATCCTGGATCAGACCAAAAAGCAATTGGATGAATATTTTGCCGGTAACCGCAAGATATTTGATATTCCGTTGCATCCTGTAGGAACTGATTTTCAGAAAAAAGTATGGCATGCATTGCTCGAAATACCCTATGGAGAGACAAGAAGCTATAAGGAAATAGCTATAAGTATAGGCAAACCTAACGGCATCAGAGCCGTGGCAAGTGCCATCGGAGCTAATGGCATCAGCATTTTCGTTCCCTGCCATCGAGTTATCGGAAGCAATCATTCTCTTACAGGTTTTGCCGGAGGATTGGACGCAAAGAGAAAGCTATTGGAGCTTGAAGCTGAATAAAACCAACATAAAATGGTGATTTATTATTATTTTAAATATCCGTAAAAACAAATTTTGATTAATTAATAGTTGTTTCTCTTACATTCTTAGTAAATATCATTACCTTTGCACCATGAAAACATTATTAGACGTTCATACACATACAATAGCATCAGGTCATGCCTTCAGCAGTTTGCAGGAAATGGCCTTGACAGCAAAGGAGAAAGGGTTGGATATCTTGGGAATCACAGAGCACGGTCCCAATATCCCGGGTACCTGTGATCCTATCTATTTCAGAAACCTTCATTGTGTTCCACGCCAGCTCTATGGAATCAAACTGATGCTTGGAGCAGAACTCAACATCCTCAATACGAAGGGAGATATCGATCTTGATGAGGATTACTGGCGTATGCTGGATATCCGAATAGCAGGCATCCATAGCCTTTGCTGGCAGGGAGGAAGTAAGGAGGAGAATACGCAGGGTGTCATCAATGCCATGCGCAATCCTTTCGTGCAGATTATCTCTCATCCCGGCGATGGTACGGCAGAACTGGATTTCGAGGAACTCATGAAAGTTTCCAGGGAGACGCATACCTTGCTTGAAATCAACAACCATTCCATGGCTCCCATCCGCCACAAGACTGTGGCTGCTCCCAATAATCTGGAACTGCTGGAACTTGCCAAGAAGTATGAAACTCCAGTCATCTTCGGAAGTGATGCCCACTTCTCTGCGATGATTGCCGACTACAGCAACATTATGCCACTGGTAGAAAAAGTAGAGTTCCCGGATGAGCTTGTTCTTAACTATCAACCAGAGAAATTCATGGCTTACCTCAAGCCAACCCCAGAGAAATAGGAAAATTTAGTTTCACATTTCAATTTACACGACTATGATTATAGAAGAAATCATCAAGTATAATGAAAACTTCGTAGCCAGTAAGGCTTACGAAAAGTATCTTACGAGTAAATATCCGGACAAGAAACTTGCCATTCTTTCCTGTATGGACACCCGCCTCACTGAGCTTCTGCCAGCAGCTTTGGGCCTGAAGAACGGAGATGCCAAGCTCATCAAGAACGCCGGTGGACTGGTTATCAGTCCTTTCGACTCAGCCATGCGTAGTCTCCTTGTAGCCATCTACGAATTGGGTGTAGAGGAAATCATGGTCATTGCTCACTCCAACTGCGGTGCATGCCACATGAACGGACAGCAGATGAAGAAATTGATGCTCAAACGTGGCATCCATCAGAATGTTATCGATACCATCGGGCTTTGCGGCATCGACCTCGACCATTGGCTGGAGGGATTCCACGACACAGAGGATTCTGTAAGGAATACCATCAATACGATCCGTACACACCCTCTCGTACCAAAAGACGTCAATCTTCATGGCTATATCATTGACTCACAGACGGGCAAACTGACAGAAGTGAAATAGAATAAAGGTATTATTTTAATTAAAACACATAACAGCAGTTTGTTGTACTTTCACCTTCCCTCTATGATGCTCTTTCCAAGAAAGTAACTTTCGTTACAGCCCCCACATATCATTCAGCATACTGATAGCTGATTCCGAGCGGAATACATGGTCGCGGAAGGTGATGATGCCTTCGGGAGCAAGGTGGGCTTCGAAGGAATTCACCAGGAAATCTGCTTCGAGCAGAATGCGGTGGTCGAGGCTGGTAACATCTTGATAAGTATGATGATGGGCAATGAGCCAGCAGATTCTTTCTATCTGTGCGGCTGTGAATCCATCAACTTCTGACAGTACTTTTCTTGCCTCGTCAGGACCAAGTTCTTCCTGGTGCTTGCCATCGCAGTTGCCGTATCTGGCTTGTGAAACGTGAATGCCTACATCGTGAAGAATGGCTGCTGCTTCGAGCACGAAGAGGTCTTCTCCGGTCATTCCCTCTGCTATCGCAATCATACGGGCAAAGTCGTGCACCTTTACGAAATGCTGGATGAGTGGCGCATCGCCACCATCGTACTTAATCATCGCCCTCATCAAATTGGCGAGTATCAATTCCTTATTTGTCATTATCTTATGTCTTTAAACCAATATTTATATCTACTTGATGGGATGTTAATCGAAAAGCTTCTTCCAAATCCACAATACCGCTATGGCACCAATGACACAGAAGATGAAATTGGTAAGATAACCTTTGCCAAACAACTCAATGTTCAGCAGACTGCTGATGATGGCACCGGCATAACTGCCTACAATACCTATGAAGAGATTCATACAACATCCTTTTCCTTCACCGCTCATAATGCGGTTGGCAATATAGCCAATGAAAATACCTGTAAGGATTGGCCACGCTGTGAAATCTGCAATATGTTCTAACATACTCTCTTGATTTTATTTTATCCTATTTATCTGAGCTTTCTGATAACTCTTGCAGGATTTCCCACAGCCATGGAGTCATCAGGAATATCCTTGACCACTACGCTGCCGGCACCGATTACGCAGCGGTTGCCAATGGTTACTCCAGGGCAGACGATGACTCCTGCGCCCAGCCAGCAATCTTCGCCAATGGTGATGGGGAAGCCTGTTTCTACTGGCTTGCGGCGTTCCATATAGTCGATGGGGTGGTTAGGGGTTACCAGCTGGCAGCTCGGACCTATCAGGGTGCGTGCCCCGATGGTAATCAGGGCTTCATCAAGCATCGTGGCGCCATAGTTGATGAATACATTCTCACCCACCTTGATGCCGTGACCATGGTCGCAGTGAAAGGGTGGGCAGATGGTGGCTGAGGCAGGAATGCTTGGAATCAGTTCTTCGATGATGGTTCGATAGTCTTCATCAAACAGGGTTAGCGTCTGCAGGCGGCAGCAGAGACGGTTGGCGTGCTCTATGCTTTTCATGCCTTCCTTGTTGCTGAAATCATAGAGCTCGCTGTTTCTCATTTTTTCAAATTCTGTCATTTCTTTCTTATTGATATTCTACAGTTATTCCAAGTTGCTTTGCTTTGTGGCAAGCTTCTGCCATGTTGGCTGCCTGCATCTTCTTGATGATGTTCTGGCGATGCCTGTCTACCGTGTTCTTGCTGATGTTCAGGCGGATGCTTATGGCCTTGCTCGAAAGTCCCTGACTTACCAGGTTCATGATGGTTATCTCGCGTTCACTCAAGAGCGGTTTCTCATCGATGTCAATCAGGTGCTCTTCTCCTGTGAGTGAATTCTTCAGAATGGCCATCTTGCTGGTCTTTGCTGTAAGATTAAAGAGACAGATTGCATAGCAGACGCCCCGCTGCCCCTTTCCCTTGAAATAGAAGATGCGGTGACGTGTGGGGAGATATTTGCCATCCTTGTCAGCCATTCGCATGGTATTTTCCAAGTACCAGTAGAATGCCTTGTCAGAATGGGAGGCGCTCACAAATTGATAGTAAACCAACTCCTGGAGATTGCGTCTGCGCTGGTCATCAGGATGGATGCGATTCAGAATCTTCTCTTCCCAGATAGATTCTATCTTCTCATAACTGCCGGATGGTTCGAATCCCAGAAAGTCGCTCGTCATTCCATAATAGATATGGCTTTTGTTGGTACGGAGATTACTCAATACAGCGATGGAATTCTCGCATATGGCATAGGATTTAGCGATGAATCGCAGTTGCAGTTCTTCGTCTTCCTCCAGCTGGCCATCTCTCTGCTGGCGCAGCTTTTCATCCAGTTTATCATCAATATCTATCATAAAATCTCTGTTTATTTCTCGCTGTGAGTCTTGAGCCATTCCAGTCTGCGCTGGTCGGGAAGATGCTTTACCTGAAAATCAGAAAACTTAGCCTTGAAGCCTTCGCCATCTGGGCATGCTGTTGCAAGTCCCACTTGAACAGGGGTGTTGTCCTGCATCCAGCAGTTGCGCATCATGGTGTAGGTCTTGTCATCGAAAGAATAGAAAATTTCGATGGCATCCAGGCGGCGTACTGCCTTAATCCACACATAATCAACGGGCTTGTCGAGGGTTATTACACTCCAGTCGCTGGTGTGATGAGTCACAACGGTGCTCAGGTTGTATTTGCCATCCACGTATTCAATGCCCGCCTTGAGCCAATTCTCCTTATCAATGCGTATCATCATTCCTGCTTGGTCGAAGCGCACTTTGTATTCTCCCGAAATCTTCACCTTTGCCTCAAACTCACCGCCATAAGTGGCGTAGTAGAATGGTGCATCATCTACGGTGAAGCCATAGTGGGAGATTCGCCAGTAGTCACAATGACCAAGCACATCCATTGTTAATGTCTTGCCCTTTATTTCATAACTTACTGGTTCATTAAACCAATTCATCTTCTCCAAACTCTGTGCTGCCGATGTCATAGCCATTGCTGCAAACAGCGAAATAGTCAATAATTTCTTCATGTTATTTCGTTCTTTAATCTATTTAGTTTATTTGTTCTTTACTCTTTTTAACTGCAAAGTTAAAAGATTCATCTGATAATCAAAAATAACTAGTAGAAAAAATGTGCCGAATGGTTATTTATCAGCATGGGATTATGCCCTTATTGGATGTTTGAATGGATGTAATCCAGAATCTGCTCTGCATGAATCTTGGTCTTGATCTCTTTAGGAGTGAAGATCTTCTCAATGACGCCTTCTTCGTTGACAAGATAGGTGGTGCGGAGGATGCCGATGGTCTTTCTGCCGCAGGTTACCTTCTCGCCCCAGCAGCCGAGTTCCTGCAGTAGGGTGGTTTCGGTATCTGCGATAAGAGGGAACTGCAAACCCTTGGTTTCGGCAAACTTCTTCTGCAGAGCCTGCTTGTCCTTGCTCACGCCGATAATCTCATAACCGGCTGCTGCCAGCTCCTCCTTATGTGCCTGCAGTGAGCAGGCCTCGGCAGTGCATCCGCTGGTGTTAGCCTTCGGATAACTGTAGAGCACAATCTTGCGACCACGGTAGTCGCTTGCCTTTATCTCACGTCCGTCCTGGTCAATGCCAAGAATCTCTGGTATTTTATCTCCTACATTCATACTATATTTATTTATTATATGTCTTGTTATGATGCAAAGATAATAAAAATAATGCGAACCGATATGATTTTTGTGATTTTTAACACAAATAATCGTTGTTGTAACTACTCAGCACCCCCTATGGGCATGAGTAATCGTCTTACTGTTGTACTA
>DAWDQD010000042.1:0-26798 GCA_052349145.1 Segatella copri
TGGTGTGATGAACAAAGGTATGTTCGAGGCAAGTGAGGAAGGCACTCCCCAAGGACTGGCAGTTACATACTATGTCGTGCGATAACCAGCGAAAAGTTGAGCATGGCAGGCTATGCTACATTGATGGGTTCATACCTCGAATGGCACCCAAAATAGGAACCGCCGTATGCGGAACCGCATGTACGGTGGTGTGAGAGGTCGGAAAACGAAAGTAGGAGAAAAACTACTTCGTTTTCCTCCTACTCGATTTTATATGGGGGTATAAGTTGCTGGCATATACAAATCTCGCTGCTGGCGTATGCGAAATCCCAATGCTGGCATATACAAAAAGCCCTGAAAAGGCAAAAGCATCTCTCTTCTGAAAAGCTTTTACTCCTTCAGGACTTATAAGATATTAGGGTTTCATTTCCGGTTTCGGTTCAAGCCGGATTTCATCTTCCTCAACATTCATCATATTCTCCACAACCATTTCTTCAAGAACTGCAGCCATATCTTCTGAATCATATTTCAGTTGGTTTAATTCTGTAATGTCATGTGGCTTTCCGTCTTTCAGCAAGTCTAGAATTTCTGATATAATAGTTTGCTTCTGGGGTATTTTGTGGTCTATGCAGACATCACATATCCCGCAGTCGTCCTTCATTTTCGTTTTTTCGCCAAAATAACTCAGAAGTTGGCGCGAACGGCAGATGCTGTCGTTCTTTGCATAACTGATAATGCTCTTGATGTGGGCAGTAAACTGTTTCTTGCGTACTTCCCATACCTCCTCAGGGATGATAACTCTGAAACCATCTTCCCTAGGACGCGTGTAGCTGATATAAGGTGTCTTGTGGCGGGGAATGAAGTCGATGATGTGGCGAGCACTCAGATTTTTCAGAATCATGTATACCTGCTGACGGTTTAGTTCGCTTACACGCTCTATCAGTGACTCATCAATGTAAACATAGTCGGTAAACAGACCGCCGTAATTACGCAGAAGCCCCGTAATAACAAACTCTTCCTTCTCCGAAACATTCTCTAGCAGATAGAGATCATTTCGGCTGATGTTAAATCTGATTCTTGCTTTTCCGTCAGGATTGTCCTCGTAGTGGATATAGCCTGAGCGCTCCAGAATGCGCAGAGCCGAGTCTACGCGAGTAGGGAAGTACTTGTAGGTGAAGCAGAACTTCTCTATCTCGAACATGAAAGTCTGTCCCATTCCGCTTCCAACTGCCACCTGGAAAAAGTAGGCAAGATGCTCGTAAACGTCTTTGATGAATTCTTTGTCTGGGAAGGTTTCGTCTATGCGTTTCATGAGTTTGTTTTCATCGCTCTGGTTGTAGAGCAGCACAGCATAAGCCTTTTCGCCGTCTCTTCCACCTCGACCCGCCTCTTGAAAATAGGCTTCCAGTGAGTCTGGACAATCTATATGAATTACCATTCTCACATCTGACTTGTCTATTCCCATGCCGAAAGCATTGGTTGCTACCATTACCCTTATCTCGTCATTTTGCCAGTTTTTCTGTCGGATATCCTTCACGTCGGAATCCAATCCGGCATGGTAAAATGTAGCAGAAATACCTTGTTTGTTCAGAAGTTCTGCCATCTCCTTGGTTCGTTTTCGGCTTCTCGCATAAATGATTGCCGAGCCTTGGGTACACTGCAGGATATGAACCATTTCGGTCAACTTGTCGTTGGTGGTGCGCACCACATAGGCAAGATTCTTGCGGGCAAAACTCATTTTAAATACGTTTTGCTTCTTGAAGTGAAGCTGGTTCTGGATATCTTCTACTACATCGGGAGTGGCCGTAGCCGTAAGAGCAAGGACTGGTACACCGGGCTTCATATCTCTTATTTTTGCAATTTCGAGATAAGACGGGCGGAAATCGTAACCCCACTGGCTGATGCAGTGAGCTTCATCTACCGTGATGAAACTCACCGGAATGTGGCGCAGTTTAGTTTGGAACAATTCTGAAGAAAGACGTTCTGGTGAAACATACAGAAACTTGATTTCACCGAAAATACAATTTTCCAATATTCGGAGAATCTCTTGGCGCGACAATCCTGTGTAGATGGCTTCAGCCAGGATGTTGCGGGCCTTGAGATGCTGTACCTGATCCTTCATTAGCGCAATGAGTGGAGTTACCACAATGCAGACGCCCTTTTGGGCAAGGGCTGGAACCTGGAAGGTGATGGATTTACCGCCACCTGTAGGCATAAGACCGAGGGTATCCTCACCTCGGGCTATACTCTCGATGATGTCTCGTTGTATGCCGCGAAAGTCAGGATACCCCCAATATGTACGTAGTATTTCTTGATATTTATCTGCCATTTTTTGAAACTTTTGCCCTTACAGATTTCGATTCTTTTGCGCGTCCTGACGGATTAGCTCTACAAATCCGTGTAATCCGAGTAATCAGTGCCTAATCCATGCATAAGGCTAAGTACCTCATCCTTCGTTTGGACGGATGTCTTCTATCTGAAGTTGAACTTGGTTTTTCTTAAAAATATTCTCTTCTATGGTGAAGGCTATATCGAAACTTCGCTTACTCTTGATGTAGCGGGCAGCTGCACTCTGACCGAAAGCGATGCCGTTTAAGACCGTGCTCGATTTTGAGTCTACCAGTTCCAACTTGATGTGCTCCTGTTCTCTGCCCACCACCTTGCTGGTACCATAATCATATACCCGGTTGGTGCAGAAAATAGGTTTCTGGTTACATGGACCGAAAGGAGAGAAGCGCTTCAAGTCGGCCTGCAGATGCTTGGTAATGTCTTTAAAGTCAATTTCAGCATCTATGTTGAGCATCGGTTCTGTCTGTTGAGGCGAAATATGCTCTTCTACATAATGCTGGAACCTGTCTCTGAACTCTCTAACCTTATCCCACTTCAAGGTAAGGCCGGCAGCATAGGTATGACCACCGAAATTGAGCAGGAGGTCGCGGCAACTCTTGATGGCTGAGTAGATGTCAAATCCCGTTACGCTACGTGCTGAACCTGTAGCCATATCACCATCCCGGGTCAGAACAATGGTAGGGCGGAAGTAGATTTCGGTGAGTCGGGAAGCAACAATGCCAATGACTCCCTTTTTCCAGCCTTCATCATAGAGCACGATGCTGGAGTTGTGTTTCATGCTTTCCAGACGCGATACGATGCCGTTGGCTTCTTCAGTCATCTGCTTGTCTATGTCTTTGCGCTGCTCATTGTACTCATTGATGTGTCTGGCCATGCGCAGGGCTGAGGAATAGTCTCTTTCTACCAGCAGATCTACGCTCAGCTTGCCGTTCTCCATTCTGCCTGAAGCATTGATGCGGGGACCAATCTTGAACACAATATCGCTCATAGAGAGCTCGCGTCCGTTCAGTCCGCAGATGTCGATGATGGATTTCAGACCGATACTTGGATTGGTATTCAGCAACTTAAGACCATGGAAGGCGAGTATTCTGTTCTCATCTACCACCGGCACAATGTCGGCAGCAATACTCACGGCGCAGAAGTCGAGCAGAGGAATGAGCCTGGAGAATGGAATGTTGTTGTTCTTGGCAAAAGCCTGCATAAACTTGAATCCTACACCGCATCCGCAGAGATGCTTGAATGGGAATGGATCGTCAGGACGCTTCGGATTGAGTATGGCCACAGCAGGTGGCATCACATCGTCAGGAACGTGATGGTCGCAGATGATGAAGTCTATTCCCAGACTCTTGGCATATTCTATCTCCTGAATAGCCTTGATTCCGCAGTCTAGAATAATAATCAGTTTTACACCAGTCTGGTGAGCAAAATCAATTCCTTTCTTACTCACTCCGTAACCTTCGTCGTAGCGGTCGGGAATGTAGTAGTCGATGTTTGAATAGAATTGCTGCAAGAATTTGTACACCAGGGCAACGGCGGTGCATCCGTCTACGTCATAGTCTCCGTAAACAAGGATACGTTCCTTTCTACCCATAGCATCGTTCAGGCGGTCTACGGCAATATCCATGTCTTTCATCAGGAATGGATTGATGAGATCTGAGAGTTGTGGACGGAAGAACCGTTTGGCTGCAGACTCTGTCGTAATCTCGCGCTTGATGAGCAAATGGGCAAGAACTGGGCTCATATTTAGCTTGGCGCCTAATTCTTCAGCTGCTTTTTGCTGTTCAGGTGTTGGTGATTCGTAATTCCATTTAAAATGCATTTTAATTATTTTTTATTTCTGCCCCCAAAGTTACGAAAATAAAATGACAAAAGGAAATGTTTAGGGAGGAATTTTACTAAATTACCTAGAAATAAGTAAAAATAAGACTTGTTGGCAACCCAAAATAAGTAAATAAGAGATTTTCTTGGCAACAAAAAAGGCAGCAAACTCATCGGTTTGCTGCCCCTTGAATATTTTTGTTTAGGAGAATGTCCATAGAAAACCTATAGACTGTTAACTATAAACTTTTAACTATTAAAACTCTCCTAGATTCCGAGCTTCTTGCGGATGTCCTTAGGAAGGGCGTTCTTGTTAACCATGAAGTCCATAGTCTTGTAAGCTACGAAAGCCTTGGTCATGTACCAGGTTCCCTTGTAGTCACCATACTCGCCCCAAGAGTTCTTAACCATGTAGTACTCCTTGCCGTTCTGATCCTTAGCGATACCGTAGATGTGCATACCGTGGTCGTCAGTTGTCTCCCAATTGTCGAATGCTTCCTGACGCATAGCCTGGGTAGGAACAATCTCAGGAGCATTTACGCCGAGAGAATCAAACTTCTCCTTCTTCTCGTCCTTAGAGAGCTTGAACCAATGGTCAGCATCTGTACCGGCCATAGAGCGAACCTTCTTTACGTCGTAAGCGATGCCGAGACCCTTGCGAGTGAAACCATCTTCTGTTACGTCACCGCCCCAAGCTACTGTGTAACCGTTGTTTACTGCGTTGTCGATGATCTTGCAGATGTCTTCCATAGGAACGTTGTAACTCAAAGGCCAGCGCCAGTTATCCTGTACCTCAACAGCAAACTTGCTCCACATTGGGTGGTGGGTGTAGCTGGTAATGGTTACATAATCATCAAGATTCAAACCGAGGCTTTGGCAGAAGCTCTGTGGAGTATACTGCTTGCCCTCGTATGTAAACTTCTCAGGAGCCTTACCGATGTAAGAGTCGATGATGCCCTGAAGACCGCTCTTCCAGGCTGGAGAAAGCTTCTTAGCTGTGCTCTTTGCTACTGCCTCTACGTATGGAGTCATTACATTGAAGAACTCACCGAAGTTAGCCAAAGAGTCACCTGTCAATGAACCTGGTGCAGGCATGGCAGACTCAGGTACAATACCATAGTGCTGCAAAGCATAGAGTACATCGTAGGCGCTACCACCCTCAGAGAAGCTCACGTCGCCGTGCATTCTTACAGCCACTGTGGCGCGGTCCATATAAGTCTTGTTGGCTACGAACATTTCGCTGAGGTCGTAGGTCTTGCCTGTCTTCTTCAAGATTTCGCTCTCGAAGTAGCTGAGGGTAGAGTAAGCCCAGCACGTACCACTGCGGTTCTGGTCCTTGATGCTAGTGATAGGATTCTGCTTTACTACAGTAAATACAGGTTTGTTCTTTGCTACTTCTGCAGAGTCTGCAGCTTTCTTCGCATTTGCTCCTGTGGCTACCAAAGCCATCAAGGCTGCAACAATCATAGTTTTCTTCATGAATTCTTTTCTCTTTATATTAATGTTCTTGTTATATCTTCTCTCTGATTCCTTTTTCTGAAATGATTTCTCTTTCAGGAATTTTATTCCTTGTTGGCTGCCATGAACTCCTCAACATCTTTTGGATGATAAGGTATGCGGTCTTTGCCCAGGAATCTGCAACCATCTTTGGTGATGAGTACATCGTCCTCAATTCGGATACCACCGAAATCTTTATAGGTCTCAATCTTGTCGAAGTTGAGGAATTCTGCACAGTGACCGGATGCCTTCCAGTCGTCGATGAGGGCAGGGATGAAGTAAACTCCCGGCTCGTCGGTTACCACGAAACCTTCCTGCAGACGGCGACCCATACGCAGGCAGTTGGTACCGAATTGCTCCAGATTAGGGCGTACCTCTTCGTCGAAACCAACGTTAATCTGGTCGAGGTTCTCCATGTCGTGAACATCCATTCCCATCATGTGGCCCAAACCATGAGGCAGGAACATGGCGTGTGCTCCAGCCTTTACAGCCTCTTCTGTATCACCCTTTGCAAGTCCGAGCTCCTTCATGCGGTCGAAGAGCAGGCGGCAAACAGAGAAGTGTACGTCAGCCCATTTTACGCCTGGCTTGGCTACATCCAGTGCATGGTCGTGGCATTCTTCTACAATAGAGTAGATTTCCAACTGGCGCTGGCTGAACTTTCCGCTCACCGGCATGGTGCGGGTGTTGTCTGAACAGTAGTTGTTCATAGTTTCTGCACCTGCATCACAGAGTGCCAGTCTGCCTTCTTCCAGTACATTCATAGATGGATAACCATGCTGAATTTCACCGTGCTGACTGAAGATGGTTGGGAAACTGACCATGGCTCCGTAAGAGTGGGCAATGCCGCTTACCTGACCTGCAACATATTTTTCTGTCACACCCGGACGTACGAGCTTCATCGCTGTGGTATGCATCTTGTATCCGATGACAGCAGCACGCTCCAATTCCTCGATTTCTTCCTGGGTCTTAGTTGAACGCATCTTCACAACAGCCTTGATGAGGTCCATGCTGGCCTCTTCTTTCTGCTGGTTAGGATGGATGCCCAGAAGGTCGAATACCTGCAGCTTGATGTCGTAGCGGTAAGGTGGCAGGAAATGAATCTTGCGCTTCTTCGACATGGCGTCGTTGCAGATAGTCTTGAGCGTTTTCATAGGTGCTGAGTTGTGAACGCCTACCTGTGCTGCAAGATCATGAACACAGTCAACGCTTCCGTACCATACGATGTCTACGAGGTCGATGTCGTCGCCAATCAGGGTTTCAATATCGTTGTCTATATCTATCACACCTACCAGACCGTCGCGCTGCAATCCGAAATAATAGAGGAATGTCGAGTCCTGACGGAAAGGGTAATATCCGTTATTAGGGAAATTACATGGTGAATTGTTGTTTCCGAAAAGTATAATTACGCCGCTTTTCACAAGCTTCTTCAGCTCCTGTCTGCGGCTGATGTAAGTCTCTTTGCTGAACATATTTTTAGTATTTTACATTATTTTGCTTGCAAAGTTAGCAATTATTTCCCAAAAAATACGTATCTTTGCAATCAAAATAGAATAAAACGCGTAAATTTATAAATAATTAATATAAAAACGGCTTTTTGCTAGACAAAATGTAAGAAAATTGTCTATGCTGCGAGCAAAATATAATTATTTTCAGAATTTTAAAAGCAGAGAGTGTGTTATGAAATTGAATTTGAAAACAACAGGTTTGGTTCTTGAGGGAGGAGGCATGCGAGGGGTCTTCACCAGTGGGGTACTGGATGCCTTCATGAAGCATGATGTTCATTTCCCTTATACGGTGGCTGTATCGGCTGGGGCATGTAATGGCATGTCGTATATGAGCCGCCAACCTCGGCGTGCCCGTATCTCTAACATCGATTATCTGGCCCGATACCAGTATATCGGTATTCGCCATCTGGTGACTCAGGGGTGTATCTTCGACCGCAAATTGCTCTACGATAAGTTTCCGAACCAGCTCTTGCCTTTCGATTTTGATACCTATTTTAAGTATGCCGATGGTTTCGAGATGGTTACTACCAATTGTCTTACGGGCAAGGCTATGTATCTTTCCGAGAATCATGACAGGCAGCGTGCACTGGATGTTGTGCGTGCTTCCAGCAGTTTGCCATATGTGAGCAAGATTGTGGAAGTGGATGGCATTCCGATGTTGGATGGTGGTATTGCGGACAGTATTCCGGTACAGCACGCCATTGACATGGGGTGGCAACACAATGTGGTTGTCCTGACTCGCAACAAAGGATGGCGTGATATGGGCAAAGACCGTAAGATACCTTATTTGTATAAGAACTATCCTCGCCTGCGTGTGGCTCTGAGTCACCGTCATCGAGCTTATAACGAACAGATTCAACTTGTAGATGATCTGGAGGCTGCGGGTAAGATTACCTGTATCCGTCCAATCCGTCCGTTGGAAGTTGGCAGAATAGAGAAGGATACCGATAAACTGGAACGCCTCTACGAAGAAGGTTTCATGCTGGGTGAGGCTTTCTGCGAAAAATGCGTAGAAAAAGAATAATATTAATAAGGTGTAGTTGATAAATAAGGTGTAGAGTTTTAGTATATGGCTTGAGAATGAGTAGAACGGTGATTTTTAGGAACGGATTACACCGTGCCTAAAAACCACCGTTCTGGGTATGATAGTAATCAGCAATGATTTCTTCTTATTTCAGCAGGTCAGGGCGCAGGCGCTTGGTTCTTTCCATGGCCTGGTCGAATTCCCACTGGCGAATCTTGGCTTCGTTGCCACTGAGCAGAATCTCCGGAACCTTCCATCCCTTGTAGTCGGCAGGACGGGTGTAGATAGGGGCGGCAAGAATGTCGTCCTGGAAACAGTCGGAAAGTGCACTCTGTTCGTCGCTGATAACACCCGGAACCAGCCGGATGACGGCATCTGAGATGATGGCTGCAGCAAGTTCGCCACCCGTCAGCACATAATCACCTACACTGATTTCTCGGGTAATGAGATGGTCGCGCACACGCTGGTCAATACCCTTGTAGTGACCGCAGAGGATGATGAGGTTACCCTGCATCGACATTTCGTTGGCTATCTTCTGGTTGAAAGTTTCACCATCTGGCGAAACGTAAATCACGTCATCATACTCGCGCTCTGCCTTCAGCGCAGCAATGCAGCGGTCTATTGGTTCACATTGCATCACCATGCCAGCACTTCCGCCGTATGGATAGTCGTCCACACGCTTCCATTTATCTAATGTGTAGTCACGCAGGTTGTGCAGATGAATCTCCGCTAGACCCTTCTTCTGCGCACGTGCCAGAATGGACTCATTGAAGAATCCCTCCAGCATCTCTGGTAATACTGTAATAATGTCTATTCTCATAACATCTGCAAAAATAATAAATAATGCGGAGAGCACCAAAAATTTTTGCTTTTTCTTTCATTTTTACTTCTCTTTTCTTCACTTTCCTTTCTTTTTTCTCTGTTTTCCTGCCTTTCCGTAGCCATTCTTGTCTTTTCATATCATAATTCTGTTTTTCCGGAAAAAGAGAGTGATTAACGTATAAATATGCAACAAAATTATCAAAAAATAGAAAAATCATATCAAAATGATAAATTTTCGATAAAACATGCTACTATTTGTAGAAAAAGTTGTATTTTTGCAAACAGAATTGCTCGAAAGAGTGTATAATTAATTAAAATTGTGAACAAGATGATATTGGACATTGAAATGCTGAGAAGCTTTTACGCTTCGTATTCGGAAAGTGTAGCCCAGGCTAAGGCTACGGTGAAACGACCTCTTACTTATGCCGAGAAGGTGCTCTTTGCACATCTTTTCGCCCCAACACAGTTGCGACCATATAAAAGAGGTGTGGAATATGTTGACTTCCGACCTAATCGCGTGGCGATGCAGGATGCGACTGCGCAAATGGCACTCTTGCAGTTCATGAATGCGGGTAAGGACAAGGTGGCCGTACCTGCTTCCGTACATTGTGATCACTTGATTCGTGCCGATGTGGGCGCAACACAAGATCTTCCTGAGGCTTGCAAGACTAATAAAGAGGTATATGACTTCCTGAAATCTGTTTCTCAGAAATATCATATCGGTTTCTGGGGACCAGGTGCCGGAATCATCCATCAGGTAGTGCTCGAAAACTATGCATTCCCTGGAGGTATGATGGTGGGTACCGATTCTCATACTCCTAATGCCGGCGGTCTCGGCATGGTGGCCGTAGGTGTAGGTGGTGCTGATGCCGTAGATGTGTTGACCGGTCAGCCTTGGGAACTCAAGATGCCACGTCTCATTGGTGTGCATCTCACAGGTAAACTCTCTGGCTGGGCCACTCCTAAGGATGTGATTCTCGAAATCCTCGGCATCCTTACCGTAAAGGGCGGAACCAATGCCATCCTCGAATACTTCGGCGAGGGATTGGACAGCATCTCTACTACCGGCAAGGCTACCATCTGTAACATGGGAGCCGAATTGGGTGCCACATGCTCTATCTTCCCATTCGACCAGAATGCCAGCGAGTATCTCCGCAAGACAGGCCGTGAAGAAATTGCATCTCTCGCACAGATGAATGCAGCCGAACTCCGTGCTGATGATGAGGTGTTGGCAGATCCGTCTGCTTTCTACGACCAGATTGTTGAAATCGACCTTTCTAAGGTTGAACCTCATCTTAACGGTCCGTTCACTCCAGATGCAGCCACACCAATCTCTCATATGAAGGCAAAAGGTCCTGCCAACGATTATCCGATGGTAGTAGAAGTAGGATTGGTAGGTAGCTGTACCAACTCTTCTTATCAGGACTTGGCCCGTGCTGCCAGCATTGCCCGTCAGGCTTATGAGAAAGGTATTGAGGTGAAGGGACAGCTTATCATCAACCCGGGTTCAGAGCAGATTCGCTATACTGCCGAGCGTGATGGTATCCTCGATGATTTCAAGAAGATTGGAGCCCTCATCATGACCAATGCCTGCGGTCCTTGCATCGGACAGTGGAAGCGTCATACCGATGATAATTCGCGCAAGAATGCCATCGTCACTTCTTTCAACCGAAACTTCCGCCGCCGTGCTGATGGTAACCCTAATACGTTTGCCTTCATCGGCAGTCCAGAGCTCACCGTGGCTCTCACCATTGCGGGCCGTCTCGACTTCAATCCGGCTACCGATACCTTGCTGGATAAGGATGGCAACAGCGTGATGCTCGATGCGCCTACAGGTTTCACCTTCCCACCTAAGGGTTTTGCCGTAGAGGATAAGGGATTCATTGCCCCAAGCGAAGAAAATGCCAATGTAGAGGTAGTCATTGCGCCTGACAGTAACCGACTCCAGAAACTTGCTCCGTTTGCTCCATGGGATGGAAAAGACCTGACAGATATGCCGCTTCTTATCAAAACCGAGGGCAAATGTACCACCGACCACATCTCTATGGCGGGTCCTTGGCTGAAGTTCCGTGGACATTTGCAGAACATCTCCGACAACCTTTTAATGGGTGCCGTTAATGCCTTTAACGGTGAGAGCAATAAGGTGAAGAACCAGTTGGATGGTGCTTATGTCGAGGTTTCTACCGCTGCCAAGGCTTACAAGGCAAAAGGCATCAGCAGCATCGTGGTGGCAGAGGATAACTATGGTGAAGGTTCTTCCCGTGAGCATGCAGCTATGGAGCCTCGTTTCCTCAACGTGAAGGTGATTCTCGCCAAGAGTTTCGCCCGCATCCACGAAACCAACCTGAAGAAGCAGGGTATGCTTGCCCTCACATTCTGCAACAAGGATGATTATAATAAGGTGCAGGAGGACGACCGCATCTCTTTGACAGGTTTGAAGGAGTTTGCTCCAGGTTCTAAACTCACTGTCACCCTGAAGCACAAGGATGGTTCTGAGGATAGTTTCGAGGTTGAGCATACTTATAATGATACACAGATTGCATGGTTTAAGGCTGGTTCTGCATTGAACTTTGCTGCAAAGAAATAATAGTTGTAGCCATGCAGCTAAAAAGTAACAGTTATGAATAAAGAATATTTAATATATAAATTAAGCGATGAGGTAAAAAACTCATGCAAGATTGATAAGGATGCATTCAAGAAGTTCAATGTGAAGCGTGGACTTCGTAATGAGGATGGCTCTGGTGTGTTGGTCGGACTGACCAATATCGGTAATGTAGTGGGTTATGAGCGCGATGCAGAAGGTAAGTTGACCCCTACAGAAGGTAAACTTTATTATCGTGGTTATGAACTTGATGACCTGGTAACTCCTCTCTTGAAGGAGAAGCGCTTCGGATTCGAGGAAGTAGCCTTCCTGCTGCTCTCGGGCCAGTTGCCTGATAAGGAGGAATTGGATGCTTTCAAGGAACTTCTGAACGATAATATGCCGCTTAATCATCGTACGATTACCCATATCATCGAGCTGGAAGGCAGCAACATCATGAACATCCTGGCCCGTTGTGTGCTCGAAATGTACACCTTCGATCCGAATCCGGATGACATCAGCCGTGACAATCTGATGCGCCAGAGTATTGAGTTGATTGCCAAGTTTCCAACCATCATTGCTTATGCATACAATATCTACCGTCACTCTGTTCAGGGTAGAAGTCTACATATTCGTCATCCTCGTGAGAATCTCTCTATTGCAGAGAACTTTCTATATATGATGAAGCATGAAAACTATTCCGAACTGGATGCCCGTATGCTCGACCTTCTCCTGATTATCCAGGCAGAACATGGTGGTGGTAACAACTCAACCTTTACAGTACGTGTAACATCTTCTACCCGTACAGATACTTACAGTTCTATTGCTGCTGGTATCGGTAGTTTAAAGGGTCCTTTGCATGGTGGTGCCAATATCAAGGTTATCAATATGTTCCACCACTTGAAAGAAGCTATCAAGGATTGGGGTAATGTAACTGAACTTGATACTTACCTTAAGCGAATGCTCAACAAGGAGGCTTATGACAAGACTGGTCTCATTTATGGTATCGGTCATGCGGTCTATACTTTGAGTGACCCACGTGCCGTTGAACTGAAGCGACTGGCTGGTGAACTTGCCAAGGAAAAGGGTAGAGAAGACGAGTATAATTTTCTGAAGTTGATAGAGCAGGAAGGTATCAAATGTCTGCAGGAACACCGTGGAGGCAGCAAGCCAGCCTGTGCAAATCTTGATTTCTACAGTGGCTTTATCTATGAAATGATTGGTTTGCCACAGGAAATCTATACACCTATTTTCGCCATGGCACGTATCGTGGGTTGGACAGCCCATCGTATTGAAGAACTCAATTTCGAAGGCCGTCGTATTATCCGTCCTGCATATAAGAATATTCTTGGCGAACTGGAGTATAAGCCACTTAATGAGAGATAAAATTCCTCTTTGTTATTATACAAGAAAGGCAATGCCCGTCGTTGGGTGTTGCCTTTTCCTGTCTATATACAAGCAGGCTATTGTCAAGTGATGCAGTGAAGGGCAAGTTTTTGTTTTGACCATTAGAATTAATATACGTTAAATATCCAAAGTAGTATGTTGTAATTTTGGAGAAATGAATAATTATTCTTATCTTTGTAGCCGAAAAGTATAAAGAAAAGTATAAGTATTGAAGTTTTAACCGTCTAGTTTTAAGACAAAACAGTAAATGGATTGCATGGAAAAAGAATTTGAAGATTACTGGAATAAGCACCAGAAAAGATTAATCTTGAATGCTCCAAAAGCACTACGCGATGAATATATCGAATCAACCAAGCTTGACAGCCCGATAGATTGGGTCTGTTTTATCCTGCCTGTGGCTTTGGGCATTGGCCTCCAGCCAATTTTGGATATTCAGAGTGAGATTCTCTCTTGGGCAGTAGTATTGCTTATTGTGGTAGTTTGTTTTGCTGTGATGCAGCTGGTTAAGCCTATGTTGCAGAAAAAGAAATCTACCATACAAGTGGTCAAGAGCATTAAAGCTTTTTATTATGAAGTATACAAGAAAAATGGTTTAAAGAAATTAGAGCCTTGGAATTAGATTCCAAGGCTTTTTTGTTTATTGAAACCATTATATAATCATGAAATCACTCATCACATCATCCGATATGTAAAGACCTTCCCGAGTGAGGGAGAGCCTGCCGTTCTTTATTTTCATCAGCCCCCGGCTGATATGCGACTGGGCTTCCTGGAGCAGTCTGTCTGCCAGTTCTTTTCCGAATTCCTGCTCCATCTTCATGAGGTTTATTCCGTCGCTTGTTCGCAAGGCGGTTGTTATCAGATCGTTGTATCGGGTGGAAATATCTAGCTGTTCACTCTCAGAAGGCAGAATGCCATCGCCGATGCTTCGAATATAAGTCTGGATATTTTCGATATTCCAGCTGCGCTGCTTCCTATTGTAGGAGTGGGCGGCTGCTCCTATTCCGATATATGGTACCTCGTGCCAGTAACTGCTGTTGTGACGTGAACGGAAACCCGGACGGGCAAAATTGCTGATTTCATAATGTTCGTAGCCTGCTCCAGTAAGCTGGTCTATCAGGGTTTCATACATCTTGCGACTGTTTTCTTCATCTATTTCGCTAATCTTTCCCTGTTTCAGCATATGGTAGAGGGGAGTTCCCTCTTCGTACATCAGACTGTAGGCAGATATGTGTTCCACATCCAGCTGTATGGCGTGCCTGATATCGCTCATCCATTGGGAAAGAGATTCTTCGGGGAATCCGAACATCAGGTCGATACTGATATTGCTGATGCCGATGTTACGGAGTAGGGTGACGGCTTCTTCTACCTCTCCGGCATTATGACGGCGATGCAGAAAGCGTAAACGCTCGTTACAGAAGGTCTGTGCCCCCATGCTGATGCGGTTGATGGGGAGTTTCTTCAGCGTTTCACAGAAATCGCCGGTTACATCGTCCGGATTGCATTCCATCGTGATCTCCATATTCTCTGCCAGCGTATAGTTTTTTCTGATAGCAGAGAAAATCTGGTTGAGTTGGGAGCCGTTGAGCTGACTCGGGGTTCCACCGCCCAGATAGATGGTTTCGATAGTTTCATTGCTTCCGAGAGCGGCTTTTGCCGGGCGCATCTGCATCTCCCGGCAGAGAGCATCAGTGTAATCATCCCTTAACTTGAGGGAGGTGGTACTGTAAAAACCGCAGTAGATGCACCGGCTTTCACAAAAGGGGATATGTATGTATAGTCCTGCCATATTTCTGAACTTCTTTTTCTATATATAATAAGGTGTAAAGACAAAAACATGTCTAAACAAAGTGCAAAAGTACTAATATGTTTTAAAAAACAGAAGTTTTTTGCCCAAAACTTTTGGCAATGTGCGATTTTTTTGTACTTTAGTAGCATGAAACAGAAAAACCGATGGTTTGACTGTGGATTGCAACTAGCAAATTTAAGTATAACCCTTAAAAATCTATAAGCGTCATGAGAGTTTATCAGACAAATGAGATTAAAAACATTGCGCTGTTGGGCAGTGCGGGTAGCGGCAAGACTACACTTGCCGAGAGTATGTTATTTGAAGCAGGCGTTATCAAGCGTAAAGGCTCTGTAGAAGCGAAAAATACGGTGAGCGACTACTTCCCAGTTGAGTTGGAATACGGCTACTCTGTGTTCCCTACAGTTTTTCATGTAGAGTGGAACAACAAGAAGCTTAACATTATAGATTGCCCAGGTAGCGATGATTTCGTGGGAGGCGCCATTACTTCACTCAATGTTACCGATCAGGCAGTTATCCTTATTAATGGTCAGTATGGTCCAGAAGTAGGTACACAGAACAACTTCCGTTATACAGAGAAGTTGGGTAAACCTGTCATCTTCCTGGTAAACCAGCTCGACTCAGACAAGTGCGACTTTGATAATATCATAGCCACCATGAAGGACATTTACGGTTCTAAGTGTGTGCAGATACAATATCCTATCGAGACCGGTTCAGGCTTCAATGCTCTCATTGACGTCTTATTGATGAAAAAATATTCCTGGAAGCCTGAGGGCGGTGCTCCTATTATTGAAGATATTCCAGAAGAAGAAATGGAGAAAGCCATGGAACTTCATACGGCTCTTGTAGAGGCTGCAGCCGAGAACGATGAAGGACTGATGGAGAAGTTCTTCGAGAGCGAGAGTCTGACAGAAGATGAACTTCGCGAGGGCATCCGCAAGGGATTGGTTACCCGTAGCATCTTCCCTGTGTTCTGCGTTTGTGCAGGTAAGTCGATGGGCGTTCACCGCCTGATGGAGTTCCTGGGCAATGTTGTTCCTTTCGTAAGCGAGATGCCGAAACTGCATAATACACGTGGTGAGGAAATTACGCCAGACAGCAATGGTCCTGAGAGTGTTTACTTCTTCAAGACAGGTATGGAACCTCATATTGGTGAGGTAAGCTACTTCAAGGTGATGAGCGGCTCTATCAAGAATGGTGACGATCTGACTAATGCAGATCGTGGCTCCAAGGAGCGTATCGGACAGATTTATGCCTGTGCGGGTGCCAACCGTGTGCCTGTAGAGCAGTTGAATGCCGGTGATATTGGCTGTACCGTGAAGATGAAGGACGTGAAGACCGGCAATACCCTTAATGGTAAGGGGGCTGAGTGGCGTTTCGACTTCATTAAATATCCTAACCCTAAGTATTCACGTGCTATCAAGGCTGCCAATGTTCAGGATACAGAGAAACTGATGGCTGCACTCCTGAAGATGCGCCAGGAAGACCCTACTTGGATTGTTGATCAGAGCAAGGAATTGCGCCAGGTAATCGTAAGAGGTCAGGGTGAGTTCCATCTCCGCACACTGAAGTGGCGTCTGGAAAACAACGAAAAACTCAATGTGACTTTCGAAGAGCCACGTATTCCTTATCGTGAGACTATTACCAAGAAGGCTCGTGCTGACTACCGCCATAAGAAACAGAGTGGTGGATCCGGTCAGTTTGGTGAGGTTCATCTCATTGTTGAACCATACGCAGAAGGTATGCCTGATCCTATATCATTCACCTTCAACGGCCAGGAATTCAAGATGAATATCAAGAGCCGTGAAGAGGTTAGTTTGCCATGGGGTGGTAAACTGGTATTCCTCAACTCTGTGGTTGGTGGTGCCATTGATGCCCGCTTCATGCCAGCTATTCTGAAGGGTATTATGGACTGTATGGAACATGGTCCGTTGACGGGCAGTTATGCACGTGATGTACGTGTCATCGTTTATGATGGTAAGATGCACCCAGTAGATAGTAATGAACTTTCGTTCATGCTTGCTGCCCGCCATGCGTTCAGCGATGCCTTCAAACAGGCTGGTCCGAAGATTCTGGAGCCTATCTATGATCTTGAGGTTTATGTGCCTGCTGATTTCATGGGTGATGTGATGAGTGATCTCCAGGGACGTCGTGCTCTCATTATGGGTATGGACAGCGAGGCTGGTTATCAGAAGCTGAGTGCCAAGATTCCTCTGAAGGAACTTGCCAGCTATTCCATCTCTCTGAGTTCATTGACAGGTGGACGTGCTTCATTCACTACCAAGTTTGCCAGCTACGAGTTGGTTCCTTCCGACATTCAGAGTAAGCTGATTGCGGATCATGAGGCTGAATTGGAGAAGGATGCTGAATAGCAATTGTTAGGTTAGAGAAAAATCTCTCTTATATAAATTAAAATTTTATGTTGATATGACCAATATGGGGAAGTGTGCATGTGATATGTATACTTCCTCTCTTTTTTTTATGAAAAACGGAAGTTTAGTTTTATATACGAAACTAAAAATACAGAAAAATGTTAAAAACTAGAAAGGATGAATAATTAATTAACGATTTTAAGTTAACTGATTAAGAAATTTCTTATCTTTGCCCCCATGAAGAAGAAAACGATTTGGACCATAGCCATTATCATGGGCTTTTCGTTCCTTGCGCTGCTGTACTTGCAGCTCAGTTACATCCAGGAGATGGTAAACATGAAGAAGGAACAGTTTGACGAGTCGGTCAACAGAGCCCTGTATCAAGCTTCAAGAAATTTGGAGCTTAATGAAACTCTGCGCTATCTCGAAAAGAATGTCAACGAGACAGAACGTAAGGCCAATAAAGATAAGAACAAGGGAACGGCAGTTTATTCAACTTTCGAGCTGAAGACAAATGCCACACATCCTGGCAATATGCCGAAGGCGATGATACTGCGTAGCGATAAGAATTCGCTGACAGAAACACAGAAGTCGCTTCAGGAAATCGTGAAGAACCGCTATGTCTATCAGAAAGCGTTGCTGGATGAGGTGGTATATTCTATCCTTTATTCAGCATCAGACAAGCCGCTGAAGGAGAGAATCAACTTCAAGCAGCTCGATCAGGACCTCAAGGCTGAGATGATGAATAATGGTATCAACATACCTTATCATTTCACCGTGACTACCCAGGATGGACGAGAGGTTTACCGCTGTCCTGACTATACGGACGAGGGTGAGGAATACAGCTACTCACAGGTGCTCTTCCGCAACGACCCACAGTCGAAGATGGGGGTAGTAAGGGTGCATTTCCCGGATATGAACAGCTATATTTTCTCCAGTGTGCGCTTCATGATACCTAGTGTCATCTTCACGCTGGTACTGCTGATTACCTTCATCTTTACCATTGTGGTTATCTTCAGACAAAAGAGATATACAGAGATAAAGAACGACTTCATCAATAATATGACCCACGAACTGAAGACGCCGATAGCCAGTATCAGTCTGGCAGCGCAGATGCTCAATGATACCTCGGTAGCAAAGAGTGAACAGATGCAGAAACATCTGGGTAACGTGATCAACGATGAATCGAAGCGTCTTCGTTTCCTGGTAGAAAAGGTATTGCAGATGAGTATGTTCGACCGCAAGAAGGCGGTGTTCAAGAAGAAAGAACTCGATCTGAACGAGATGGTTGAGAATATTGCCAATTCCTTCTCGCTCCGCGTTGAGCATACTGGCGGAAAGGTCTATACCGATATTGAGGCTATCGATTCGGGACTCTATGTTGATGAGGTACATTTCCAGAATGTCATCTTCAATCTGATGGACAATGCCGTGAAATACCGCAAGCCGGACGAGCCGCTTAACATTACGATGAAGACCTGGAATGATGAAGAGCATCTGTATCTCTCAATCACGGATACCGGTCTGGGTATGAAGAAGGAGAATCTGAAGAAGATATTCGACAAGTTCTACCGCGTACATACAGGCAATGTCCATGATGTGAAGGGATTCGGACTGGGACTGGCTTATGTCAAGAAGATAGTAGATCTTCATGATGGTGAAATCAAGGTAGACAGCGAATTGGGAAAGGGCACAACCTTTACCATCAAGTTGCCGGTGATTCACAGTTAAGACTTGAAGAAACAGAATAAAGAATTAAAAGAATATTAATAATTTTAAAGAATAAAGATATGGAAGAGAAAATTAAAATCTTGCTTTGCGAGGACGATGAAAATTTAGGTATGTTGCTTCGCGAATATTTGCAGGCAAAGGGATTTACTACAGTTCTGTGCCCTGATGGCGAGGTAGGTTATAAGGAATTCAATAAGAATAAGTTTGATATTGCAGTACTCGACGTGATGATGCCAAAGAAGGACGGCTTTACCCTGGCACAGGAAATTCGTCAGACCAATGCCGATCTCCCAATCATCTTCCTTACTGCCAAGACATTGAAGGAAGATATCCTTGAAGGTTTCAAGATTGGTGCTGATGATTATATCACCAAGCCATTCTCTATGGAAGAATTGGTATTCCGTGTAGAGGCTATTCTCCGCCGCGTACGTGGCAAGAAGAGCAAGGAGTCTACCATGTATCACATTGGTGACTTTACCTTCGATACACAGAAGCAGCTTCTTACCATTGGTGAAAAGCAGACCAAGCTTACCACCAAGGAGAATGAACTTCTTGCTTTGCTCTGTGCTCACTCTAATGAAATTCTGCAGCGCGATTTTGCTCTGAAGACCATCTGGATTGATGACAATTACTTCAATGCACGCTCAATGGATGTTTATATCACCAAACTCCGTAAGCATTTGAAGGACGATCCTCAGATTGAAATCATCAATATCCATGGTAAGGGATACAAACTGATAGTTCCTAACGAAGATTAAATGATTCTGTAATTGGGAAAAGATTCCCAAAGATATAAAAAGGATAAGTCGATGACCGGCTTATCCTTTTTTTAATGAATATACAAATCCGGCTACTCCCGCCAGAATGAAAAAGAGGCCAGCGAAGAGTACGCTGTTTCCCTGAATGGAAAACGCAAAGCTGGCCACCATCAGCAGGACGCCTAAAACGATGAAAGCCATGCCCATAGATGGTAGGGTATGGAGCAGAGTAATCAGTTTCTTGTTCATTTTTGCCATATTCTTTACAATTTAGAGGTTGTTTTTATACTATTAACAATTATTTTGTGCAAAAGTAAGAAAAATATTTGGTTAATTCAAGAAAAAGTCGTAATTTTGCACCGCAATTCGTGAAAAGGCTGTGTTTTCGCACACATTTTCCGGTTTGCATGAGAATTTTTATATTAATATTTAATCATTTAAAGTAGTATGAATCAATACGAAACCGTTTTCATTTTGACTCCCGTTTTGTCTGATGAACAGATGAAGGAAACGGTCGCTAAGTTCGAGAAGGTACTCACCGATAATGGTGCTGAGATTCTGAACAAAGAGGCTTGGGGTTTGAAGAAGTTGGCTTACAACATCGAGAAGAAGACATCAGGCTTCTACAGCTTGGTTGAGTTCAAGGCTGAGCCAACTGTTATCGCTAAGCTCGAAACAGCTTATCGCCGCGACGAGAAAGTAATTCGTTACATGACTGTTAAACTTGACAAGTATGCTGCCGCTTACGCAGAGAAGCGTCGTGCAAAGCTTGGTAAAAAAGAGGAGGCTTAATCATGGCAGATCAGAAATCAGAAATCCGTTATTTGACTGCTCCTTCTATCGACACAAAGAAGAAGAAGTATTGCCGTTTCAAGAAGAGCGGTATTAAGTACATCGACTACAAGGATCCAGAGTTCTTGAAGAAGTTCTTGAACGAGCAGGGTAAAATCCTTCCACGTCGTATCACAGGTACATCTTTGAAGTATCAGCGCCGTGTAGCACAGGCTGTAAAGCGTGCTCGCCAGATCGCTTTGCTTCCTTACGTAACCGATTTGATGAAGTAATTTAAGGAGGATAAAGAAGAATGGAAATTATTTTGAAGCAAGATATTATCGGTCTTGGATATAAGAACGATATTGTAAATGTAAAGAGTGGTTATGGTCGTAACTTCCTTATCCCTACAGGTAAGGCTGTTATCGCATCTCCATCTGCTAAGAAGCAGTTGGCTGAGGATTTGAAGCAGCAGGCTCACAAGCTTGAGGCTATCAAGGCTGAGGCTGTTAAGAAGGGCGAGGCTCTCGAGGGCATTGTTCTTACTATTGCTGCTAAGGTGAGCGCTACTGGTCAGCTCTATGGCTCAGTTAACGCTGCAACTGTTGCTGAGGAACTCGCTAAGAAGGGCATCGAGGTTGATCGCAAGATCATCACTATGAAGGATGCTAAGAAGGTTGGTGAGTACGAGGCTACTGTACACTACCACAAGGAGGTTGAGGTTAAGGTTCCAGTTAATGTTGTTGCTGAGAACGCTCCTGTTGCAGCTCCTGCTGCTGAGGAGGCTCCAGTTGAGGCACCTGCTGAGGCTGCAGCTGAGGAAGAGGCTCCAGCAGCTGAATAATCCTAGCTCAATCAATTTGTATGAAGTACGATATTTTTCGCACTGTAAAGCAAATTAATATAAAGATCCCTTTTGCCGCAAGGCATTAGGGATTTTTTTGTATCTTTTCCCAGTTCTGAATGGAAAGTTTTTACCATTCTTGTAGTAATTTAGAATATATAACTTTATTTTTTGATATTCTCTGCTGATTCTCAGAATTTTATTGTACCTTTGCAGTCGAATTCAGAGAATTCATATTCATTACAGGAATATTAATTATAAACTAAAAAATATAAGGATAAAATGAAAGCATTTGTTTTCCCTGGACAGGGTTCTCAGTTCGTAGGTATGGGTAAGGATCTCTACGATAACAACGCATTGGCAAAAGAACTTTTCGATAAGGCCGACGAGATTCTCGGCTTCAAGATTACTGATATCATGTTCGCCGGAACCGACGATCAGTTGAAGGAAACCAAGGTTACCCAGCCTGCTGTATTCCTCCATTCTGTTATCTCTGCTCTTTGCCTGGGCGAGGAGTTCAAGCCAGCTATGGTTGCTGGTCACTCTCTCGGTGAGTTCTCAGCATTGGTTGCTGCTGGTGCTATGGCTTTCGAGGATGGTTTGAAACTCGTTGCTGCCCGTGCCAATGCCATGCAGAAGGCTTGCGAGGCTAACCCTGGTACTATGGCTGCCATCATCGGTTTGCCAGATGAGAAGGTTGAGGAAATCTGCGCTGAGGTAAGCACTGAAGGCAACGTGGTAGTTGCTGCTAACTACAACTGCCCTGGTCAGCTCGTTATCTCAGGTAACGTAGATGCTATCAATGCTGCTTGCGAGAAGCTGAAGGCTGCCGGTGCTAAGCGTGCATTGCCTTTGAAGGTTGGTGGTGCTTTCCACTCTCCATTGATGCAGCCAGCTAAGGATGAACTTCAGGCTGCTATCGAGAAGACTACATTCTCTGCTCCTAAGTGCCCGGTTTACCAGAATGTAGACGGTAAGCCTCATACTGATCCAGCTGAGATTCAGCAGAACCTCATCGCACAGCTTACAAGCTCTGTACGTTGGACTTCATCTGTACAGGCTATGATTGCTGATGGTGCTGATGACTTCACAGAGTGTGGTCCTGGCAAGGCATTGCAGGGTATGATTGGCCGCATCGACAAGAATGTTGCCGCTCATGGTATTGCTTAATCAACAATAACACTATTCAACGTTTTATCTTTTCAGCAAAGGCGTTGTTGGAAAGGTAAAACGTTTCATTTTTTTTAGTAAAGCCGCTAAATGAAGGAAAAAGTTATTATATACCAGGTTCTCCCACGACTCTTCGGAAACCAGAATACAACCTGTAAGGAAAATGGTACCATCGAAGAAAATGGTTGCGGAAAGCTGAATAATTTCTCAGATGAAGTTCTGGCACGCATCCACGATATGGGATTTACACATATTTGGTATACGGGTGTGATTCGTCATGCTACTCAGACAAACTACTCTTCTTATGGAATTCCTACTCAGCATGCAGAGGTAGTGAAGGGAAAAGCAGGTTCGCCATATGCTATTACCGACTACTATGATATCGATCCAGACTTGGCTGTGAATGTCAGTATGAGAATGAAAGAGTGGGAGCAGCTGATAGAGCGTACTCACAAGGCTGGTATGAAAGTAATCATGGATTTCGTTCCGAACCATGTAGCCCGAGAGTATCATTCCATTTGCAAACCAACAGGTGTACGGGATTTGGGAGAAGGTGATGATCCGAACATGCACTTCTCTACCAGGAATAATTTCTATTATGCATGGGGCGATTTGGATTTGAATGAAATCCGTCAGTCCAAACCAGAGTTTAAGGCTTTCTCTGCGAAAGATGCCAAGATTTATGAACCTTATACCGAGAGCCCAGCCAGAGCTACAGGAAACGACCGGTTTGATAACCGTCCTGGCTGTAACGACTGGTATGAGACCGTGAAACTCAATTACGGTGTAGATTACTGTGATGCAGGAGGCAGAAGCTATCATTATGAACCAGTGCCAAATACATGGGGCAAGATGACAGATATCCTCCTCTTCTGGGCAAGCAAGGGCGTAGATGGCTTCCGCTGTGATATGGCAGAAATGGTGCCAACGGCATTCTGGTCATACGCTACCGGAATATTGAAGGCGAAGTATCCTCACATCGTGGTTATCGGCGAGGTTTATGATCCTAACCAGTACCGCAACTATGTAAAGGCTGGTTTCGATTATCTTTATGACAAGGTAGGAATGTATGATTGCCTGCGTGGCGTGGTTCGTGGTGAGCGTCCGGCAGCCAGTATCACTCACGAGTGGCAGGTAGTGGATGATATCCGCGACCACATGCTCTATTTCCTTGAGAATCATGATGAGCAGCGCATCGCCAGCGATTTCTTCTGTGGCTCAGCCATGAAGGCGATTCCTGCTGCAGCCATGAGTCTCTTCTTCCAGAAGAATCCTTTCATGCTTTACAGCGGTCAGGAATTCGGCGAAAAGGGAATGGATAAGGAAGGATTCAGCGGCACGGATGGCCGTACCACGATATTCGACTATTGGAGTCCTGAAACTCTGGCGCATGCCTATCAGGATTCATCTGACTCGGCATTGAGTCAGGAGCAGAAGTATCTGGCAGCCACTTATCGTCAGCTTCTTCGCTTCGCCAATGAAGAGAAAGCCATCCGCGAGGGTGAGACCTTCGATTTGATGTATGTGAATCCGGGTTCTGAGAATTTCGATCCCCGTACCAATTTCGCCTTCCTTCGCAAGAAGGATGATGAAGCCATGCTGATAGTGCTCAATTTTGCTCAGGAGGCGCGCCAGTTGCAGGTTTGCATCCCTGGTCATGCTTTCGATTTCTTCCATATTGCTGAAGAGGAGGTGCTGGTAACAGAACTGTTCTCGGGTGGTAAGAAGAAGGTTGAGTTGAAGAAGGATGGCGTATTCCCGATATCAATGGATGCTAACGGAGTAAGAATCTATAAATTCAATGTCAAGATGGAGGAAAGTGATATCATATTGAATGAGCATCATAAGAAGGAGTTCCCTCCTGCTCATACGGCAGAGCATTTGCTCAACCAGCTGATGGTTCGCCTGTTTGGCTGTGAGCGCAGCAAGAATGCTCATATTGAGCGAAAGAAGAGTAAGATGACCTTCGTAGTCGATCACAAGCCTACCCGCCAGGAGGAGAAGGAGATTGAGACGGAGATGAATCGCCTGATAGAGCTTGATATGCCTGTTACTTACGAGTTTGTGGATCGTGACCACATTCCAGCTAACGTCAAGTTAGACCGTCTGCCGGATGATGCGAGCGAGACCTTGCGTCTGGTTCGTATCGGTGATTATGATGTTTGTCCATGTATCGGCAAGCATGTCCGTTCTACCGCCCAGATTGGCAAGTTTGTATTGCTTGGTACCAATTGGGATGAGCATGCGCATTCTTTGCGTATCCGCTTCAAGATTGTTCAGTAAAATATAAAATAAGCAGCAATGGAGTAGTAGCCATTGCTGCTTTTTTCTTGTATCATCATCGCTTCCTTTCTTCTTTCTTTCGCGCACATAAAATGTTTTTTTTTCTTGAAAAAGTCTCAAAGTCTCATTATTCGTGTTTAAAAATGCTATATATAGTTGATATATAGTGGTTTATAAAAATGATACTTTTCTGTTTATTTTACAAAAAGTATCATAGAAGTATCATAAATTCAATAGAAGTATCATAAAACTCAGGTAAGTTGCTTGCAAAAAAGCCTTTTTTGAGGATTTATGTCTAGAAATACAGGCACAAAAACTAAGAAATGTCTAGTATTTCAGTTTTATAGAGTAGTTAGGAAAGTAAGCACATTGGCTGGTCTCTTAGTGCCCGTCACACGGTCACTAAGGGATCAAGTGACGGGCATCGATAGACCAAGTGTTGGGTACTCATTGCCCGTACTGCGGGCATTGAATGCCCATTTCATGGGGTAATTCTTGGGCACTATTTTGAGCAAGCAAATTGTAGTTTTCTATATTTAGTTGACTATAATTTCGTGTTTTTTTATGATGCATCATGGTGATTTAATGATACTTCTATTGAAATCATGATACTTCTATGATACTTCTTTGTAAATATATTTGGAAGTATCATTTTGTAATTCATTATGTATCAGTGATATATTTGTAAATAATGATACTTTGAGACTTTTTTTAAGAAAAAACATTTATGTGCGAGGATAAAGGGATGGGCGAATCTGCGTCATTTGTAAGCGGCTCTCACCCAGAAGGAGGTTGCCGAGCTTACGGGGCTTGGTTTGACCACCATCCACAAGTTTGAGAATGGTACAGCGGGCTATCTTTCGCTTTCCACTTTTCTCCTCTTGCTGAAGGTGGTGGGTCAGATTGATGCCATCAATGATGTGCTTCCAGAACTACCCCCTTCACCTTATCTGATGAGAAAGGATGAGAAGAAAGCGCAGAGAATACGTCATACAAAACGATGACAGGTGGATCAGTTCCATAGAGTCAGCGATAAATGCTCATCTCGTATCATGGGGGTTGGAGGATAAAGACAACAGTTCTGCTTCTTTTGAGATAGATGGCAAAAGTTGTACTGATGTTCGCATAGAGCAGGCTTACAAAGCCAACTTCCATTTGTATGCAAGCATAGATGGGCGAGAGTGTAAGTTTATTATCGGAAAGAACAAGCCCGAATATGCTACGATTCAAGAGACGGGATTGTCGAATCTTCCGGAGTCGATGCTTAGAGATTTGGTTGCGAAATATCTGCTGAGATAGAAGATATTTGATTTAAAATAGAAAAAGCAAAGAAATCCACTTTGCTTTTTCTATTTTCCTTCTAAAAAGTTTGTATAATCAAAGATTATTCGTATTTTTGCAGCAACAGAATCCGCCACGCTTCCCATTTGAACAGCGAACCAGGGCGGGTCTTTTGCTTTTTATGGGTACATTAGATTATACACTAAGCAGGCTCTTTCTATTTCGGAACAAATAGAACTACTAAAAAGTAGAGGCTTAAATATTGCTGATTCATCCAAGGCTGTAAAATTTCTTGGTGAGGTCAGCTATTTTCGTTTTGTTCAATACCTTCGGCCTATGGAGGAAGACAAGACTACACATCAGTTTAAGCCTACTAGTAGATTTGAAGATGCCGTAGCTCTCTATAACTTTGATATAGAGTTGAGAGATTTGATGTTCAAGGCTGTTCAACGATTAGAGATTGCTTTGCGCACAAATATTATACAGGAGTTCTCTTTGGCACATGGACCATTTTGGTTCTTTGATACAAGCCTTGCTGACGATGAGCACAAGTTTATTGAGAATATGAACTCCATAGACCGAGAGCTTCAGCGTTGTAAAGAGGACTTTATCAAGGAACATAGGCGCAACTATGACACGTTTCAGCATGTTTTGTTGAATTGCGGTTCTATTTTTGCAGTGATATATTGTTAATAATCAGAAAAATGCTTGTTTTCTGAAATATTATCTGTATCTTTGTACATTAATTATTAAGAGTAAGATTATGGCTTCAAAGAGATATCCTTTGGGAATACAAACG